>JBGCGF010000069.1:0-8441 GCA_045110575.1 Saprospiraceae bacterium | reverse complement strand
ACGCCAAGTAATTGGCAAAGAAGACTTACTTTCATGGTGAGCGCGAGGTGTGAGGTGATAGCACCCTAAACTTAGGGAACTTCTACTCGCGCTCATCTTTTAAATACGCTCAGTCAAATCATTGTTTTGGACAGGTGTGACCGATAATATTATGACCTGCAAGTAAAAAGAAGCATCCTCGATGCCGTACGTCTTATTTTAAAGGAGCAGTACTCTTGCCAACCGTAGCTTCTCTAAACCATACTTCAGCGTAGCATCCGTTGGCATACTGATTTGCTATATCACCACCGTACGTCTCAGAACCAGTGCTCCAGACAATGTTCTTAGCAGGATCTTTTCCGTTGGTCTGGTTGTAGGCTCCTTGTTTGAAATACTGTATTTCGCCAGCGTACGCACTTTCACGTTCCGTGCCATCACGTCCTATGGAAGCATACAGCGTCCATATCTGTTGAGGGATGTCCGAACGTTTGGCGAAATCAGATTGTATCAGACTTTTAGTAAACGTCTTCGTCTCATGGCCTTCACTCATAAACGTGAGGTACATGATACCTTCATGGACGTTCACTTCATAGTTAAACTCTTCTCCTAGTTCAATGCCTCCTGTTGAGCCTTCTGGCGAAGAGGTTGGACTAGATCCAACGACGGACATGTCGTCGCCCCAGACAGCTGTGGAGTAATCCCATCGTTTAGAATTGTCACCTGCCGTGTTTATTTCATAGTTCCAGAAAACGGATCCTTTGGTATGTCCGGGGAATTTCTTGTAGAAGATCTTCAACGGTTCGTTTTCGTGGCCTTCATCACTGTGTATTTGCCCAACGACTACAGAATAAGATGCCGCCACTCTTGCGTCACCGCTTGTTGAGACGTGCATCACCTTTAGTGAGCCTGTTAGTTTGCCGCCAGTTTCTGGTATCCAATGCGCAATCTGTCCAAGCTCCGTTCGGGTATTACTTGAGGTCCTGGAAGTAATGCCAGCGTTTGGTGTTTTGTAAACTACCCAGTCGGCCTTTTCATCATTTGCGACGTAGAAGTATTCCTTGTGCTCAAAACCAACGAGCTCGTTTGTCGCAGTACCATCTCCCGTTAGAATCTTCCATTCATCTAAAAATGGAAGAACGTCGCTTGGATACGTTGTCGCTACTGTAGGTTTCTCCGTTGCAGTTTTGGGTTTGTCAGAGCAACCTGTGATAAGATACATCAGGCTAGCCAGTGCAAGTGATTGAAGTAGGGCTGTCTGGATGTTCATTCTCATGACTTTCGGTTGAGGTTGGAATCTTCCCCGAAAGTATGGGTTCTGAAGCGAATCAGGAATCAAGCTGCTCGAAGTATCTTTTCCATCTTTCTTCCTCTCGCGAGTTCTTCGACGATTTTGTCCAAGTACCTCGTTTTTCGAGTAAGTACGTTTTCAATTTCTTCTACACGGTAGCCACAAATAACACCCTTGATCAACTGGGCATTAGGGTTTAGTGTTGCGGCTTCAAAGAACTGAGCGAATGTTGCTTTCGACGCGATTAGCTCTTGAAGTCTACTTTCGTCAAAACCAGTAAGCCATTCAATAACCTGGTGCAATTCTTCTTTCGTCCTTCCTTTCTTCTCTACTTTAGTAAGGTAGTGCGGGTACACAGAGCCGAAGATCATGTCGGCGATACGCTGGTCGTGATGGGCGGTAGAGGACATGAAGTAAAAGTAGGCGAATTATTTCAGCCTCTTTCTTGCAAAATTTGAGAAGTAGATAGACGATTACTTTGTGTGCTCAATTTTTCATTTACGACTGTTCCGTCGCCGAATCAACGTAACCTGATCGCCACCATTTCTCTTGTATTGTATCTGAAATAGTGAAGATCTTTCCAATGGGCGGAAGCATATACGATAGCCCCTCGTCTTCTGACGATTTTACGAACTCTTCCGCTGGGTCGGTCCATGTGTGTTGGTAGGAAAGTGCAAACCCTCCCCAGTGAACGGGCATAGCCTTGCGTACGCCTGCATCAAAGGCCGCTCGTATGCTCTCTTCGGGGAACATGTGAATTGATCGCCAATCGTCGTTGTATTGGCCGCATTCCATGAACGCAAAATCAAAGGGGCCTAAACGTTCGCCAACTGCTTTGAAATGCTCGCCGTAGCCACTGTCTCCGCTAAACCAGATGTTTTCATTCTCCGTTTTGAAAACCCAACCTCCCCATAAAGATTTCGCTCTATCTGACAAGCCTCGACCTGAGAAGTGGCGTGTAGGCGTAAACGTAATTTTGATGTCTTCGAACATTGCGTCGTTCCACCAGTCAAACTCTGTAATTAAATCAGCTTCAACTCCCCATTGGATTAAGTGCCGCTTCACGCCTAGTGCAACGAAGTACTTTTTGGTTTTGTGCTTTAGTTTTTGAATACTATCATAGTCCAAATGATCATAGTGATCATGTGTTAGTACGATCAGGTCTATTTCAGGGAATTGATCTACTAATGACAAGCTGTTTTCAGAGAATCGTTTATTTGGAAAAGGAGCAATAGGCGTTGTATTCGAGCCGAACATTGGATCGATCAAAATGGTCTTCCCACCCAAATTCATGAGCACAACGGAATGGCCATACCAAACGATCTTCGCCTTTTCGGAAGCTGCAGTGAATGCCACTTTATCAAAAGGGACAATCGGTAGGCTGACCTTAGGTTTCTGTTCTTCCTTGGTTAATTGTTTGTAGATCATGCCTGGTAATTTGCCCAATGACATATCCATTTCGGTCTCTTCCAGATTTTGAAATCTCCCGTCTTTCCAATTTTCAGATTGCTCGTATCGGGTTTCGAGTTCTTTGGTGACTTTACCTCCGAATTGTTGACGTAGCTTTTTCATTCTCCTTTTATTGTAGCTCTGTGCATGCAATGTTGAAACTACGAAGTGTGGTTGTAACCTCAACGGCTACAGCAAAACGGCTTTCAATTCTTAAGATGTTGTCGCAATCTTCCAGGTCCGTACTCCACGTGAGAATTTTGGCGAAATTATCTAAGTACTGTTTGATATAGAATAGGTTGTAATCTGATATTCCTGTTTTGTATACCGAGACGATGATGTTGCTTGGACTCATTGGATATGCGTTGACCGTGTGCGCTCTTTGCTGTTGACATCGCAAACGTATGTCCCAATTCAGCCTTCGTCGTATCTAATTCGCAGAAGGATGAATACATTTCGCTGGAGCCTAGCTACTGGCCAATACTGGGGCTGCCTCTAGTTGTGGAAGGAGCTTTTGAAGTACATGATGTCTGAGGGAATCTTGGGTCTCCGCTATACTCGCTTCCGTCCGGGAACGATCAGGTCATATCGCAGGATGGTACGATGCCGCATTAAATCGACTTCAAAATCTATAGAAAATTAAGGTCAAAAGACCGCAGAAAGCAATTATCCAGCGCGTCTTTTAAAACTACTCAACCTGATTTTTACGATTACTGAACTACGATTTTCTGCACCACTTGTCCTTCATTAGTTGTGATAGAAAGCATGTATGTCCCTTTAGCAAATTCGCTCAAGTCTAGCGTGTGCGAAATTCCATTGGAGAGCCAAGTGCCGCTTTGTACCACTTGCCCAATCATGTCGATCACTTGATAGGTCTGCATTCCTATTGCGTCCGTTTCGACCTGAACAACTCCAGAGGTTGGATTAGGAGTAATGGTTAATTTAGGAGATGTGTTTTCCGCTACACTCGATATAATCGACTCTGAGAAAAAGATGTTGTCTAACATTGATTTGTCTCCGTCGCCATCATCTGTTTCTTCGTCGTTTACGTAATGTGCTCCTTCGAAGCAGACTGTAAACATTGAACCTGCATAGGAGCTCACGTCAATCACATGACTCTTGTATTCGTCTGATCCGTTCGTTTCTGGGTGATATTGATTTCCAACTTGCACCCCGTCAATCGTTGCACGCATCGCAATCATGAACGAAAGATCTAAACTCAATTCCTCCATGTAGTACGTTGAATACGTCTGTCGTAGATCGAAATTCAGGTACGCGTCGTCCCATCCCGCAAGATCAACACAAGAGCAAAGCTTTGATATGAAATCAAAGTTATCTGTGTAGTTCTCAGCTTCAGTTGTGAATACTGTGGTGTTTTCTAACGTAGCTCCAAAACTGTTCATGAAAAAGCCGCGACTCCCTGTATTTCTGGCACTGCGACTTACAACCGCCCTGGCATTCGATCCCAGTGTCACGAAAATTGAGTCTTCCATACTTGGAGTCTCAAAAGATAGCTTATCAGCGCCTTCAAGCGTTATCGGATTTGTCAGGCTATGATCGACGAAAACATCGTTGGAAGAGATCAAATCGCCCATATATCTCACAGAGAAATCGATCTCGTACAACCCCGGTTCAGAAAGATCGGCTGGAGTCATAAAATCGTGGGTGAATAGCTCGCCACCTGTAAGCGTCGTATCAAGCACTCTGGTTTCTACAATAGGAGCCTCGCCGTTGAGTGAATAGCTTAATTCAAGTTCTTCTCCAGCAGGTACAGTGAGTCCGCATCCTGTTGGATTGAAACGGAAGGCCATAGAAACTTGCTCTGTACTGCCAAGGTCACAGCTCGCATTCACTGGAGATAAAACCTCAACAAATTGAAAGTCTGGACCGATCACTTCTGACCCTACACCTACAGCATACCAAGCTTCGGCAACCTCTAGTGCAATGCTTGAACATTCGCCATACAGGTCTTCTGCAGCTTGAATTGACCCAGTACGTGCATCGATATATCCAGAGGATGGCGTGAGATATACCGTCAAGTTGCGATAGGCGATAGCTGCGGCGATCTCCATACCTAGTGAGTCGATCGTATAGCTATCTCCATTATCATTTACTCCTGTACCTCCTTCAGAAAGCAGATAAAACCAATAATTCTGTACGCCGCTATTCGTGTGTACTCCTCCGTTGTCAGCCCCCGAACTAGTAGAGGCCCAGTTGACGCCCGAGTATGTGTCAGGATCTCCCGTTGATTTAGGGTTGGACATGTTGCGCAACGAAAAGTTCTCTCTTCCTAAAATCCAATCTGATTCAATGCCTAATGCAAACGACTCTATTGCAGTACCAAAAATGTCACTGAATGATTCATTAAGTGCACCAGATTCACCTTGATATATCAGTCCTGCTGAGAACTGTGTAACTCCATGCGTAATTTCATGGCCGACCACATCGATAGAGGTTAAAGGATTCTGCATTCCATCACCATAGGTTGCGAACGTGCCGTTCCAGAATGCATTAGATAAATCAACATCATAATGCACATAACTCACCAACTTGGAACCGTTTCCATCATAGCTATCGCGGCCATGATCCTCTAAAAAGTAGTCGTACGTCATTTCCGAGCCCCAATGCACGTCTGTGGCTGCATTGTCTAACTGTGCATTTGCGTTGTCCCAATAATTGTCTTCATCGACAAAATCCACAGCTAAATCATAATCATCCACATTTTCATTCATGTCATACGTTTCGACCCCTTCGCCTCGTGTGGCATCGATCAAACGATACTCCGTAGGAGAAACGGAATCCGTAACAATGGTCTGAATGCCATGGTACCGTGTTTTCGCTGTCCCTTCAACCGAATTGCTGTGGCAGCCTTCTAGGGTACAGACAATTTTCCCTGTGACTGCATCAACGAACACCGTTTCCTTCCCATGGCCACCTGCCGCATATAAGATGTACTTCCAGGCCAGCCTATAGGCATCTCCTACTTGAGCGAATTGTTCATCAACATAAACTAGGTCCGCCTTAGGAAAGAATGTAGCCGCTGGGTCACCCTTAATGTGCTTGATTCTGGCCTCCATTTGAGGCATCTCCCAATAGAAGACATCTGCACCCGTATGTGCTTTGGCAAGCTCGAGCGCGTTCGCTGCTGAAACCGCAACTTGTCCGCTTTCAGGTATAGCGCGAATCAGTTTTCCATTGGCCTTCTTCACTAAACCATCCTTAACGTGAAGCATATAAATGCCGCCTTCGATTGGATATCCGTTAAAGTGCTCTTGATATCGATAGTGTGAGAAGCCAAGTTTGTCAGTCGACTCTTCAATCAGCTCAAAGTGGTATGCCTCATCTAGTCCAAGGTCATCCTTAAAGTTGTTGAAGAACTGATCAGTCTGAATACGTGCATCGGGAAGAAGTTCTATCCAGCTACCGTCTTGCTGTACGACTGAGGTCTTCAAAAACTCGCTGCTTTGGCTAAACAAAAACGAAGTACAGCAAAGGGTCAAAAACAGAGATGTAATAATTTTCATAGTTGGACGCAGTTGAGCTTGAGAATTATTACGGGTGAAGTTGATGAACCGTGATGTACGCGAATCTCAATAGCGAGCATCACTGTTATAAGTGCAAAATAGCTTTATATCAGGGTTTTCCAGCTACTGTTTACGAATGAAAAGGGAATCGCTATAGTGTCAATAACCTTCTGTTTTGAATGCCGATTAGCTCTACGGGAGCACTGTTGTGCTGCAGGTTTTTGCTAGCACGACCATTTGGTTTATTCAGCTTCCGCCAAAACACCTTGAATTGTAATCAGAGGTTCCGTTGGGTGACGAAACCGACTTCTCCGTTCTATCTCGCTAACATGAAGTCTACGCTCGTCGGCTCTAAGCTTTGAGCTTCAGCTGAAATCGTTCGATTTGTCTCCTGTGCCGCAAGATGTGCACAATCGCATGCTCAATCAATTGTTCAGGATCGTAGCGCTGTCCCCAGCGGACCTTTATCTTCTTTGCAGAGTCATACTCTTCCAATTGAAGGGTAGGGTGGTCTTCAAACAACTGGAGGTTGTAGGCAAACATCTTGTCGAGCGCAGCCGAGTATGCCGCAACCGAAGTGTAAAGCATCTTCTCTTTAAACTCAGTCGTCTCTCCAAGTCCTCTCCGGATTTCAACGACATAGTTGTAGCCTGCGCCTACCACATGCGTTAGGATCGATTGGATGGATTCGCAGTCTTTGTCTGTAGTCTCTCTGTCTACAATCTCGAAAAGATCATTCGTTGAGCATAGAGAGATAACCTCCTTGAGTTCATTAACGGACTTTTCGTACTCATCTAGGAGTGCGCCAATGGCTCCGTTGTCTCTGAATGTGTTCATGTTGCTGCTCTTTTGCTTTCTCACGTTCTGCTGTGAAAACAGAAAGATATGTAATCAAGCGAGGATCGGCGAAGCTGTTTTACGGTATCCCTCTTCCCGCTACGATTGAGTTTATTCTTCTCTGAATTCTAGACGTAGGGAAGAAGTCCCAATTCGCCAAAATTGTCAAGTGCTAGGTTGGGATTTGTGTAGATGAGCACTTACTGTAACGCTATTCTATTCATTCTTGAGACAGGCCTTCCCGTTTCCTTTGTGATATAGTATAAGCTTCGGTTGTTTATGTTAACCTCTTTATGAATAAGGTCGTCTGAAATCAACTCGCACGTTAATTTCAAAGTGACCTTGCTTTCGTGAACAGAGATTTTATAGACCTGGTTATTCTTGCTGATGAGGTAGAGCTCATTCGTTGTTGCATCCTTGACGATTTGCCCTTTTCGACCAAATACCGACTTATCTAGTGGGGTTTTCTTAGCCTTCGATTTGTCTGTATGAACAGCATGAAGAATGTTATTATTTAGGTCGAAAATTAGTATCGTGTCGTTAATCGAGAATTCGTATAGCTTTATTTCTTGACTCACTACATTTAAATAATATGATACTAATGTTTGAAGTTCATTTGTCACGATAAGTTCCTTGAGGTCTCCCGACCACTCGTTCCTTGCAATAATGTTGTCTTGTGGTATCCCGTAAGCAATGCCTGTGCTGTCTGGCGTTTCTACCGTGTTGTAATAACGTCCAATGATTTCACGGTAGTAGCTCTCAGATGCCCTTTTTGCCTTATTGTCCGTTATTTCTTTTACAAGCTTGGGCTTTTTTGGCTCTGGGTAAAAGTAGTACTTCGCATTCTTGTTGTGGTTAGCTAAGTCCTTGAAAATGAACTCTCCATCGTTGATGAGCACACACTTTTTGATTAAATTCTGGTATAAATCTCCGCCGTAAGGGGAGATGTTTATTGTGCCATACTTGAAGCTAATTTCACCGTACGCTTCATCTCCGATAAGATGCAGTTTTTGTTGGCAGCTTAGGTGTATATGGTTGTACTTCTCCTTGAGCTCTAGTTGTTCTAATAATTCTCCTGTTTCAGAAAAAATGAACAAACTTCTTCTATTGGTTTGATGTCCTAATACGTAGTGCTTATTGGCTAAGATGGCATGGCTTAGTAAATTCCACTTGTTGTTGTCAAAGAGGTTGAATTTGCGGCTAGGTATTTCTACTGCCGGAAGTGAATACGTCACTTCTTTCAGGATGATCTCTAAAAAGGTTCCCTTTCTATTGATTTGCACCAATGTATCTAGGTCTTGGTAGCCTAGCATTCTTATCTCTAAAAGTACCTCGTCGTCTGATGTATTTGTCCTAAAATCGAA
>JBGCGF010000068.1:0-13286 GCA_045110575.1 Saprospiraceae bacterium | reverse complement strand
GGAATACTGAACGTGGAAAGCAGAATCCTCAAGTGCCCGCAACTCCTTACATTACCACCTGAAATATCTAAATCATGGGAAGGGCATTTGAATTTCGGAAAGAACGTAAAATGAAGCGCTGGGCTGGAATGGCCAAGGCGTTTACGCGTATTGGTCGTGAGATCAGCATGTCGGTGAAGGAAGGCGGTGGCAACCCCGACAATAACCCGCGTCTGCGTATGGCAATGAACAATGCCAAGGCAGCCAACATGCCGAAGACTAACGTTGAGAACGCCATCAAGAAGGCGACCGAGAAGGATTCAACCAACTATGATGAGATCGTGTATGAAGGCTACGGCCCACATGGCATTGCGATTCTTGTAGAGACGGCGACCGATAACGGTACGCGTACGGTGGCACACATCCGCCATGCTTTCTCGAAGAACGGCGGCCAAATGGGCACCAATGGCTCGGTCGACTACATGTTTACCCGGGTAGGTCAGTTCAAAATCGAAGACGGAGGTCAAGACCTCGAAGAACTCGAGCTTGAACTCATTGACGCTGGTCTCGAAGAAGTAGCCAAAGATGAAGACGGCATGATCGTCTTCACTTGTGGATTTACCGATTTCGGCAACTTTGGAACCGCTCTCGAAGCGCAAGGCTTAGAAGCGAAAAGCGCTGAGTTGGTCCGTTTGCCTCAATCTCTCAAGGCGCTCAGCGATGAGCAGGCCGAAGAGGTCATCAAGCTTATCGACATTCTCGAAGAGGACGATGATGTAGTCAACGTTTTCCATACCATGGATGAAGGCGAATAAATTTATTGGCCTGACCAGAGGTCAGCAGCCGCCAATAAATTTATTCGAATTTTGAATTAGACCTCAAAGCTTCGCTTGCTCGAAATTTTGAATTTTGAATGCCGAGAGGCTTTGCTCGTCTTCGGCTCATTTCTCCTGCGAACCAGTGGTTCTCTGGGCAATGCCTTACATCCCACATCTTTTAAGTCCCTATACATGTCTTACGTCAAATCAACCACAAACGCTGGTATCACCACCGTTGAGTTCTTTACTGAAGCGCACAATGCGCTACCTGGCCAAGAGCTTGCTCAGCTTTCAGAAGCCATCGATGCTGCTGGAAAAGATGATGCATGTCGCGTAGTCATTTTGAAATCTGGCGGAGAACGAACGTTCTGTGCAGGAGCAAGCTTTGATGAGCTCATTGCAGTGAGTAATGAGGCAGAAGGACTTGCTTTTTTCAGTGGATTCGCACGCGTGATTAATGCGATGCGCAATTGTCCGAAGTTCATTATTGGACGGATACAAGGAAAAGCTGTTGGAGGTGGAGTCGGCTTGTTGAGTGCATGTGACATCGTGTACGCGACTAAGTTTGCGAGTGTGAAGCTGTCAGAATTAGCGATCGGTATTGGACCGTTCGTGATTGGACCAGCCGTGTCGCGTAAGGCAGGGTTTGCGAGCTTCAATGAGATGTCTATTCGTGCCGACGAGTGGTTTAGTGCAGCTTACGCCAAAACCCACGGACTATACACCGAAGTACTTGATGATGGCGCTGCGCTTGATCAGGCTGTTTTGGCGAAAGCTGAAACGCTAGCGAGTTGGCACGTAGAAGCCATGGTAGAAATGAAACGCGTCTTGTGGGAAGGAACCGACCATTGGGATGCCCTCTTGAAAGAGCGTGCCGCGATCTCAGGAACCTTGGTGACCAAAGATTGGACACGAAAGAAACTGGCCGAGATTAAAGGATAGCACTCCCTTAACGAAGAACACGGGAACACGCTTTCGCATGTCCCCGTGTTCTAAATTCAAGGTTAGACTACTATCCCATCATTGCACCCATCAGGCCACCAAATACGGTAAGTTCTATGTTGAGCACAACATAGAAACCGAATCCGAAAAGCGCGAGTTTACCGCAGATGCAGCCGAAACAGGTTCTGCATCTTTCTTCGTAAACCATAATATTCCTCCTACGAGGGGTAAACAAAACGATACAATCTTTAAGACTGTAGATAGGTCCTGGTTAGGTCCGTTTGGATTATCGAAACTGCTCATACTTGCAAATTTTAGTGAACGAAGAGAGAGAGTAAGAAGTGTCCGATACTTTGACCGATAAAGGCCAATGATGATATGACACCTAAAACGGAAACACAGGTAGGCTCAAATAGCCGATGTGAATCCCCGTACAGCGGGCGCAAACAGGGAACTGTTTGCCTTTCCAAAAGAAAGATCGATCTGGCCGTTGGTGGCAAAGCATCCTTTAACCTAACAAAAGTTGACGGAAATAGGGATTCCATGTGGAAAATGCAATGACAATGAGGGCTTTACGTCTTCTTTAACAGGAGTACTTAAAGTCTATTTAAACCGGTCGTTTCGGTAACATGCTACTCGTTGGAGCGTCTACTTTGCAGTCAGAATTGGATGTCAATCTCACATTCAGACTCAAATTTTACCACTAAAACCAGCTCATGAAAGCTCCACTCTTACTCTCACTTTTCCTTTGTTGCTCACTCGTTGGATTCGCTCAAAAAGAAGCCCCTGATTTCCGACACACCGTTTCAGGACAGCTCGGCTACGGCTGGTTTGGGCTACTCAACAATACGACTGCAGACATCAACATCGACGATAATGGCAATGGTGGATCAGAAGCATATAAAGCTACATTTAAAGGATCACCCGCAGCTTCGGTGTCGTATGACTATCGATTTGGTCGGGTATTTAGTTTAGGCGCAGGAATTGGATTCCAATCTCTAAACCTAACAAACTTGAAAGACGTAACAGGCGGAGAAGACATTGCAGGAAAGATCAGCATTAATCGTGTCTTTTTATCGGCACGCACACTGTTTCACTACGGCAAAAACCCCAAGTGGGACCTGTACTCAGGTGTCCGTGTAGGTGGCACCGTTTGGAATGTCAAATCGACGGTCGATCAAGATGAATTTTCGTTTAACGATGGAGCGACACTCTCTTCAGGATCTGTTGTATTTCCAAACCTAGTCCCGATTCCGTTTGGTGTAAAGTACTACCCGAACGAACACCTGATGGTCGGAGCCGAACTCGCCACCGGATCCCCACACGTTATTGCGCTGCAGGTCGGTATACGATTGTAGTACAAAAAAAAGCCTATTCTACTAATCGTAGGATAGGCTTTCTTTATTTCAGCTTGCTCTATTTCCGAACAGTCCAAATCGTACCACTAAAATTACCCGGTCGATTGAAATCCCCTATGCCGATCACCTTGTCATTCATGCGAATCATACGATTCGCCCCTGGCTTGATTCGGAGAGTAGACATGATTGCGCGATAGCTAGCTTCTTGAGATGGGATCATTGCTATTCCGTTAAAGTAAATAGCCTTTGCTCCTAGCCCTAGAATGACATAATCTGATGCGGATAAAATAAATTCGTCTCGCAATAATTGCTCGTGCAACATCTGATAGAGCACGCTCATTTCTTTACCCGTTCGATCTATAGATAGTAGACGTTTTTTGCCTTCCTGCATAGGAGCTTCCGCCAAAACCTCTTTTGCAAAATCATCGAGCTTGTGCCATTCGTCATCGAATCCAAAAGTAAGATCCGCTTGAATAGCGAGTCGATCTAAACTCTTTTCGAGTTCAAGCATATCTAGGTCAGCTATCGGTTTGGGCGGGAACAGCCCTACTCCCGACCCTTTAAATTCCTCGTCGACAAAATCACCAATGAGGATGAGTTCGGGCGAAAGCTTAATTCCTCGATGCTCTCCATACCCGGCGATATTCGTCAACTTAGAATAGGCCTGGGCTAGTCCGTCACTCAAACGGACATCGTTGATCAACACCTTTGATCCAGGTAATTTCAAGTAGACAGTCGATGTATCGGAAGTGATTAGCCCATCTTGATAAAGGTTGAGATACAATGACTTCTTCAACTTCTTCATTTGACGATTACTTAGCTCTGGCGGAGGCGTGCCTGCCGTTCGACTAGATAGTCTTTCGCCAAGTGAAGGGAGCGTATCTAGTTCCCTCAAATGACCAAGTGGTCGCAAAGAATCCAAGCCGGATGCTGAGGCCGGGACGGATGCTGTACTTGCTACGCTGGACTGTTTTGGTAAAACCTCATCCACGATTCCTGCATCGATGTCATTGAAATAAACAAGCTCTTTTGGCTTTTGCTCCTCATCAGAAGTTTTGACGAAAGTCGCCTCTGTTTCTGAAGGAGAAGCTGAATTCACTGCTACTGGACCGACACTCTCAACCTGCACCTCCTGAGGAAATGGTACTTCAGCTGGAGTTGAATCTTGCAACAAATAAGCTGCTGATAGAGCTACCACTAAAACACTTATCATCGAAATCGTTTTTCCTGAAATTAAACTACTTACACCTCCATCAGAAGGCGGACTCACCTCTGGCAGTGCCGAAACAAAGCCTTCAACATCCTGTAGAGGAAGCTCGACAGGAGCATCTCTTACCGTCTGGAAAAGCTCACCTAATCGTTCGTCTGAACTCTTCATAGCATCTTGCTTTTAAGGTTGAGCATTGATTTTCCTGCGCCAGGTTCGTCAAGCATTTGCTTGAGCAATTTTCGCCCTCGACTTATTTTGGTTTTCACGGCGCCTTCAGTCGACTCCTGAATTGTGGCTATTTCTTTCATACTAAACCCGCTGATTTCAAACAACAGGAGCGCGTCTCCTTGCGCTTCTGGAAGCCTCCTGATGAGCTTGTAGAGTAATTGAATGTCTAGCAAGACGTCAGGCGGTGTTTCTCTACTCATTAGTTTTTCAGCATACTCGTCGACAAACTCTGCCCGATGCTTAGACCTGCGCCACATGCTCACTTTTCGATTCCGAGCAGCTCGGATGAGATAGTGAAGCAACGGTGTGCCTTGCCGCAGCGCGTCATAATTTTTGTAGGCCGAAAGCAATACGTCTTGGACCAAATCTTCGGTCGCCATTTTCCCATCGGCTACTGCTGAGCAATAGCGAACGAAAGGGTCGTGGCACGCACGATACGCTTCCATGAAGGCCTTTTGTTTGGATTCGGGCATGTGGCTTAAGTGAAGGTTCTATCTAGCTAGTCGCTCAAGGAGTGCAAAGGTTACAAGCAATAACGAAGGTTGAAAACAACAGCAGAAAAACTCGCAGATCTAATCACAAACGGGTAATGCGCTGGGGGGATTTACTTTTAAGAAAAGATGCCCTACATTTAGGTAGCCCACCAAGGGCTGCATCTAACACCTATAAACCTGCTATTACAACATGCCTACTCCCTTTATTATTTTCGGAACACGTGCGGTTAGATCAACGATCAAATCTGGCACATTTCACTGTCCTCAATGTGCATGTTCGACTCCGTTTAGGCATAGAAAAGCAAGAAGGTTCTTCACCTTGTACTTCATACCGCTGATCCCATTGGATAGCCTAGGGGAATACGTTGAGTGCTCTCAATGTCAAGGCACGTTTGTACCGAACGTCTTGGACTACGATCCGCAATCTGGTCAAAACGACTTCCAAAGTGAGTATGAAAAAGCCATACGCCACAGCATGGTACTCATGATGCTTGCAGACGGTGTGATAGACGAAGAAGAGATGCTTGTGGTCCAGAAGATCATCAATAAGTTCGGACACTCCGACATGACCCTTGACGAACTAGAAGCGTTTGTAGAGGACGTCTCGCAGCAAAAAGAACCGATCTCTACCTACCTCGCTCGTGTAGCTCCTTCGTTGAACGAGCACGGGAAAGAGATGGTAATCAAGTGTGCACTTGCTGTCGCTGCAGCCGATGGCCACATCGATGAGAGCGAGAAGGCTATGATTTCTGAAATGGCGACGATACTTGAAATGTCTGACGCGCACCTCAAGGGAATTTTCGCCAGTTTCGCTGAGGAGGATACGCCTACGTTTTCGGAAAACTAGTACCTATTCAACCCTGTAAGCACTCGCCTCAAACCTGCGCGAGTTGACTTCAAGGTATGGCAAAACAAAAAAGCTCTGCAGCTAACGCTGCAGAGCTTTTTTTCTCCCTACTTAGGTATGAGCTGTTGCTCAGTAGTTGGGCGGTTGCTTTGACAACCTACTGCGCACAGTTCTCATCGTACAGCTGAGCCATGTATTGAAAGGTGTAGTAATGCCCGCCTGGCGAAGAGGTTGCTACGAAGTCATTCACTGCAGGGCAGTTGAGATGCTTTGCAAATGACTTCACTTGAGTAAGAGACCATTGTACAGAATTCGTGTGCTGATACTTCCCGTCTTTAAGCTTGACGGTGTAGCTCGCGCTTACATCACTAAATCGTTCATCAAGCCTTAATTGTCGCTCGGTAGGAGCTTGCTGATAGACCTCAACATTAGGACTAGAGTACACCACTTCATACCAAATTGGAAGTGCTATGATCGACTTCTGGACCATATTGAGCTTGATCTTCTTTTTCACGAACGTTCTGTTTCCGATCATAATTGAATCATAGGTCAAACGATCGAAGTCAATGTCTTTTACGTCATCGGCACCGGAAACGGTGTAGCCCCGCACGTTCTTTCCAAGTATGGCCGGAACATCTAAGGTGTTGAGGAACCTAGAAACCCCTTTCGCTCCATCGCCCTTTGTAATGACTTGGCGTGGCGCAGCAACACCGTTAAAGACAAATGCTTCACCCTTCCCGCCAAAAGCCTTCGCTGAAAACTCTTCCTCTACTTCGGTCAAGCCGATCTTATCATCGCGCGCTGCATCAGTGATTTCTTCACTTTGAAGTCCATACAATTCTACCAAATCAGCTTCTGCTGGAGCTACCTTCAGTGGCTCTGCATCTTTGAATGTTGCTGCATATCTTGAATCTATAGCAAGGTCCTCCAAAGATTCAGGTACGCTCCGTGATAACGGGTAAACTTTCTTTTTGAGCTTCCCCATTTCTTTCTCAGAATGATTAGCTAAAAGCGCGTTTGTTTTATCGAATTCCTCGAGGTATGCATACCCGAAAACTAGGTTTTCAAATGCTGCACTTCGCAACTTCACCACTTGCTTATCTTCTCCTGTTGAGCTGTCATAGAGTTCTTGAAAATAGGCCAAAGCTGGTGCTGCTGACGCTTGTGCAGCCTCGACACCTTTGCCAGGAGTAAGGCTAGATAGCGCTGTGCGGAGGGTTTTGGCGGAAGCATTAAACGCATCTGATTCTGGATGCCCATCTTTCATGGTTGGCACTTTAAACGAGACCGTCCAAGGTCTAAAGCCCATTTCGCCCAAGCGAGTAGAGACTGAAGCATTTAATTTTCTGCAGACTTCTGATCGAACGGCTGCCAAATGTCGACCCCAATTTTTCTTGATGGAAGCCTGTAAAGCGCTCGCTGTTTTCGAAGAGCCATCGAGCTTGATATCATAGCGATAAACGGTGCTTTTGCTGTACAAAACCTCTCCTTCGTAAAGACCAGGCTCTGGGTTCGTGTTGTTTCCAGAAAACTTTGGAGCACCTTCACTTGGCCCAAAAACTTCCTCGTGCAACACTTCACCACCCTGGGCGAGTACGCGCAATGTCGCATTGAGGTAAGCCGGAACATAGGCGGTATGACTCACGGTTTTAGTCACGTTGCCTTCCTTATCTTTAGTGGACGACTCCTTGCGATCCGTATAAATAGCATCGACCGATAGTGCCGAAGGAATAAGTTCTACATGGACGTCTCCGACGTTCACTTCTGAATATCCCGGAACCTTCAGCCCATTTAAAAGCGTGTTGAATCCAGACCCCATGCTGCGGCGAGTGTCTGTGCTTGCGCTTATAGACTTACTATAGGTCCTTATATTTTTGGCCAAGGGACGCTTCGGCAAGATCAAGTGTGTAAGCTCGACTTTTTCATTTTTCGTCTTTACTTTTTGAGCAGATACAACCTGCGGTAAAAAAAGAAAAAGAAGTAAGGTCGAATACAGAAAAGTAGATTTCAAAAATCTCATAGTTATCGTATAGATGAAGTAACAAACTAGTCACTCATCCATAGGTCTTCTTTAATTGTGGAGGGATTCAGGATACATTGTTAACAACAGCAGATAGGCTAACTGTATCTCGGCATAGGAATCTCCAGTATTCAACATTAAGTCCATCCACAACGAGCAGTTCGCAGCGCCTCAAAGAGATCCAGCCTAAAAGACACGTAGCCAAGTCCTCCATAAGACCGTCCACGAAGAGGAGGAAGCCCTATAGATATCCCCCAGTCCCAATTTCCGCAACTCACGCTAACCGAAGTTGCGATAATTGGACCTCGCCTCCTGGGCGTAAAACCTTGATTTGTGCCATCATCAAAAACAGATGTCATGAAGACCATACTCATCCGATCTATCCTTAGCCTTTCGATCGCCTTTGCGACGCTTGCTTCTTCTGCCCAGTACACTCAATTTTCGACGAACCCGATCAGCTTGCTCTACGGCGTCTATAAAGTGGAGGCTGAATTTCCATTAGGCAACCACTTTGCGATTGAACCCGAAGTTGCATATCTCTCTACTGGTCAGCGATTTTGGTTTCCAGACTACGATACGAAAGGACACCGAATGGGACTTGTAATGAAGAAGTACTTCGATAAGTCTATGGTGTATGAAGGCTACTATGGGTTTGCTTATTTCCGCCACGTATCGATGACCTTTACCGACTTCCAAGCGGAAGGGGAACTGCCCGATCAACGGGACTTCATTCGTCGTCGCAACGTATTCGGCTTTGGTATCGGCTACAGTAAAGTAGGATTGGACGGCTTCTTTTATGGAGGCGCTTTCGGCATCGGTCGCCACTCAGCACAAAACACTAAAGAGTACACAAGTACACTACCTGAGGAAACCATTTCTAAGGCTGAAGACGAAGACCTATTCCGCACGCCGATTGATGTATACGGTCGTATTTCGGTCGGCATACGCCTCTACAACCAAAGTGGACTAGAAGCGAAAAATGCATACGAAAAAGCACAGCAAGAAGAGTTTGAGCGCCAACGAGAAATGCTCCTCAACTCCAACACAGAACATATAGAACCTGAACAGCTAGACCTCGAAGCCCGCCGATTAAGGCATCGAATCAAAAACGGCAATGGGTAAAAAGCACGAGAGAGCCCTCAACGCAAGTAGCAGCTCTTGTAGGTTTTACTATTGGTAGTGACAGAAAGCCACCTCCAATTGCAACCAACTGACCAGCAACCTCCTACCTAAACGAGGTATAACTTTAGTTATAAGTAGTGATCGCTAATACGCCATACATTAGTCGCATCGTCTTACGCTAACTAAAATCTCTTTCTAAATCGTGAATCCATATTACTGGCTTCGCATTCCTTAATTGCGAGGCACGCATGAAAGCGGCTAAATCTATTCCAGGAGCTGTCTGGGATCAACATCGGCAAATGTGGCGTTTGCCAAAGCGCAAAGGCGCTGAAGAAGATGTATCAATCAAAGGCCTTGAAGAGTGTCTTCTCGACCCTGCGATCACCATTCCGCCGCGCTACGGTTTTGCCCGTGGCGCGCGAAAGGTCCCTCACCCGCTAGCGCATCTTCAGGCAGCACAGCTAGCGGCACACCCTACGCCGCCCCACCCTAGTGTTCAACAGGACTTCTACTCTACCGCGCCTGAACGCTTACATGCAGACGGAACGGTCAGGCAGACGGTTCCAAATACTTCGATTACCCCACTCTTGAAGCTCTATGTTGCTAAACTGCATAGACTTGGTAAAGCAGAAGCAACCGTACGCACCTATCGATCGGCGGTCAAACTTTACGCAGAGTGGCTACCGGTCGCTTTACCCGATGCCACTCCTTCGATGTTTAGAGCATACCTAGACTACTGCGCTGATGTGCGCTGTTTGAAGGAACGGACGATCCGGGGAGTTGTGCAAGCCGTTAGGGCGATGTAATTGATAATTTTTTAGTTGATAGTTGATAATGGCATTTGGGACGCTCTGTCTGTAATTGAAAATTTTTAGTTGATAATTGACAATGGCCTTTGGGACGCTCTGTCTATAATTGAAAAATTTTAGTTGCCAATTGATATTGGCCATTGGGACACTTTGGCTGTAATTAATAATTTTTAGTTGATAATGGCATTTGGGACGCTCTTACGGAGCGCTCCAACGTAAGCGAGCATTCCCAGTTTCCGAACCGCTCCACCTTTGAAGTTGCGACCTTTGAAACAGGGCGACTTGCAACAGGCCTTATTTTCGTTGTATGCAAAACGCACTTCGTCTACTGGTCACCTTTGCTTGCTTAGCTTTCTTGAGTTGCACAACCGAGCTACTCCACTCGGAATTGGCCATTGTTGTCGTACCGGATACCGCGCTCGGTGCACAGCCTTACTATGCCAGCAATGCAACGCAGGATAGACCATCGCTTGTAGCGCTTTCTGATACGCTCGAGGTTGGAACCCGAGTAATCGGAAACTACCTCACCACCATTCTAGCCTACCAGGGAGTTGCCCTCTGGAAAATCGATAGTAGTACTAATCGAGACACCACTCCTGTTGGGTTTATTAACGTACCAGGCCTTCTCGATTACGACTATGGAAGGAATAGTCAACTACTCATCCTCAGCCAATTCACTGCACACTACAACCTAGACCTTGGCGTAGATCCGCCCAGCATCTCTGGACAGATCTCAGAACCTCGAGATTTCAAGCCACTACGCTTCCTCACGCAAACACTTGGCATATCGGGATATGCCAATGATCAAGATTACTACCTCAATTGTCCAGACCCCGATTCAATACTCGTTGGTTTTCGCCTTGAACTATTAAATACTCCATCATGCAAGTACAGGTAATCCTTAGCATAATGATGTGCTTATTTGCTTCATTGTTATCGGCCAATAATATACCAGCCAACGATTCACTTAAACTCAGCTACAAAAACGAACTGCTGATACAACTTGGCGTACGCTATCGCCACGCGGTACGATTCGAATTGGAAGTCCCAACGCTCGAATTACTCGTTCAGCCCATTGAACACGTTTCAATGGGCGTCAGGGTCGGACAGGTAAAAACCCAAACACTACAAGATCTCTTTGCCGGACGTCGTGGCCGCATGCAGGGTTTCGTCTTTCGAGTGAATTTTCCCCACGAGGGAAAACTTGACGTGTATGCCGAGGTTGCAGTCATGAAAGGAAGCCTGTCGTTTTCTAGAGACGTTTATGGCATCGCTCCGCCTGACGCTGAAACAGGCTTTAGTCCATCGTCAACGCTCTCAGGAAAAGTCTCCTTTCGGCAAAACCAATTACAAGTAGGCATACGTCAACATTTTTGTCGTTACTTCTTCGTTGATGGATCAATTGGAGTGGTTGACGAACAATTCATCCTCGCGTCAGAAGGCCTTAAAAATGCAGCTTCAGCAATAGGTTTCATTATTGATACCGTCGATCAATTACCTCCCAATGAGTGGCATAAGAATTTTGCCCCCCGAGTTGGCTTTTCGGTTGGTGTTCGGTTTTAGCGAAAGCTTTAAATCTGCGAAATGAAAGGCTCTTCATTTAGTTCGACACACTTTACGAACTAAATCCCTACCAGTTCCTTCGACCAAAAGGGACTGGATGCACCAACTGCCAAACGCCAGCGGCTAGTAATTTCTCAGCTTGCTCTTCTTTGGTCGCTGTATCAAAGTCGATGCTCAACAAAAGTGAACCGTCCCATTCATAGAACGTCCATTCTCCAGTAGGAAGATCTTTCCAATAGGTACCTTTTGCTGCCAACTGCCCAGTTGAATAGAAACTCTTGAACGAACCATGCTTGCGGTTGTCTTTGCGTCCAAACGCTACGGAAACTTCTCCATTGGTTAACGTTAGTCGATAGTTCGTATCTGTCCTTAACGTCTTTGCATGGTCTACCGTCAGCGGCCAAAAACCATCCCGATGAGTACCTCCTTGTGGAAGTAACGCGCGAGACAATGCATTCGCTGAAGACAAATCAGTACCGTGATATATCCCATAACCTTTTAGGCGATCGAAAATAAACAGATAGCTAGTATCATTTCCCTTCAACCGGTAAGAAGATAAAAATTGAGGCGTTCTTGATTGAAAAACGGTATCAACAGGAACGACTTCACCTGGTGGATATGCCGGATCACCTTGATGAGTCTGGATGGCCATACGCACCACGCGACCCTCTGTAGAGACGATTGTATCATATCGCTCACATTGCATAATCCCGATGCCACCGCCACAGTAAGCCACCTGAGGTTTCAATTTCCTAAGCCCGTAACGATTTAGGTCCCTCGTTGTAGTAAGATCCTTGCCATCCCGATACCTCGCATACGTTAAAACGTCACCTCCATCGGCAGCATATGTTTTTTGTTCACCATCACGTACAAGTCTCCTTGCTTCATCCAAGTACCCTTCCATAAATGAAACAAGGAACATTTGCCCCTCCTTTCGGGAAAACCGTTTGATCGTTTGACGCTTGCCTGTTTGTTCCGTCAAGGTACACCAGGTGCCCCAACATTCCATTTTCTTGAATCCGTTTTCGAGAGCCCTGTATTGATATAAAAGGACGCCATTGACCTTGTGAAGGACAGGGTCTGTTGTAAATCCTGAATACTTTATGTGTCGTTCTTGTAGCACACCTTTCGGAGCGTTCGAATTAAAATACCGATACTTCCAAACGCCATCTGCGTTCCCATCTCGTAGCGCCCCTTCCGCCAATATCTGGCCATCTGAATTTCGAATTTCGACATCTCCTGTGTGCTTTCCATCTATCAACGCCCACAACTCGACGGTCGCTTTTTCTGCGTCGGTTGGAGAGATGAGATGCTTTGACCAGTGTGTTGCTGCAGAATCTATGCGAAAAACAGGTATGCCATATGCAAAGTCGGTGACGCCGTTACGTTGGGCACGAAACACCATGAATTCCATCTGCATGTAGTCATAAAGAGCCAGTGGATTTCGTACACTCGCATACTTCATCAATAGCTTATAATCTAGGTTAAAGCGTGGCGGCCATTTGGCTGGAATAAGTGTACCCGTCACCTCAAAATGACCGACCACGGTTTCCTGTTCAGCAATGGGATAAAGCCCTTTGAGCTTTATGACACTCATCGTGACTTCGGGATCGTTGAGGCCCTGCAAAATATGCGGAGCTTTCTGCAGCTGATACAAGGCATCTTTTATTTCCTGCCCACATACGCGGGTAGTTCCGAGGACAGCCAGCAAGAGAAAAGTGATTGGGAAAAGGGCCTTCATAGCTTTCAGGATCATAATCGAGTAGGGTAAGGAACGGCTATTAGGCCGTCCCTTATCCCTCTCACACCACCGTACGTACGGGTCTCGTATACGGCGGTTCATGAACCATGGATGAGTTGTTCGTAGTATTTGGTAAACGAGCGGTAACCCCGACT
>JBGCGF010000067.1:0-14609 GCA_045110575.1 Saprospiraceae bacterium | reverse complement strand
TTAGCGCCATGGACAGCGGGTTCGTATCTACATGCCTTTAACCGTGCCTGCCACAACAACGACCTCTTTCATACAGATCGTCATCGTGAGCGCTTCCTGCACACCATGGGCGAGAAGCTTGCTCCCTTTGTAGACATCCTAAGTTTTAACCTTCTAGAAAATCACTTTCACTCAAACTTGGAACTCAAGTCTGAAAATGAATTAAAATCTATACTCGAAGTCCGAAGTAGTAATTCCAGTATTGCAAAACTCTACCTTAAAGGTGAAGCGACCTACGAGCAGGTCATCGCCCAAGTATTCCGTTCTTTTGGCGTTTCTTATTCGCGATACTTCAACCTTTCTACACAGCGAAAAGGAAGACTGTACGGTCAGGAAATCAGACGGGTACAGAACGACGGGAACATGTTTCATCGAGCTCCAGTAGCCTATGTGCTCCTCAACCATGAAAAGCATAACATCCCAAGAAAAGGCGCGACCTATCCCTGGACGTCCCTAAATCCTGAAACGCGCCCAAGCTGGGTGAAACACGACCTTCTTGTCGAACGCTTCGGTGGGGCAGAAGCTTTTCGCGAGTATCTGGTCTCCTATATGAAGCTGCGAGGAAAAGCATTTCACACATTCGATGAAGAGCTCTTCTTTGGTATTGAACCGTTGCCGAAGATGTACTGGGCAGGTGACGGCCCAGATGTGCCTGGCGTGCCAAGGCGGTAATGCGATGCCGTTGCGTGGCGTTTAGCGTGAACCGTCAGATCTACCGGTTTACTCGAAGTAGTTGCAATGAATTTAAGCTATAGAATAGTTGAAGACTTGGACTCGATCTGACGGTTCGTCGTACATATAGAGTCCTAGTGTTAACTTCCAGCATGCGCACCTCCCTACTCTTCATATTCGCCCTCTGTTTTGCATCGCTTCCAAGCTTTGCCCAAGATGCACCTGAAGCCGTCGTTACCAAGTTCGCCAACCGCTCGATAAGCATCGGACTGCTCGTCAATGACCTCGAAGCATCCAAGCACTTTTATGTTGACCTTCTCGGCCTAGTAGAAACACGAAACTTCTCGATCAATGAAGATTTTGGCACTAGATCAGGTTTGAGTGATGGCGTTCCGTTTGAAGTCTTCATCGTAAAGCCCGAAGGTGCAGACCAAGCGACCGAAATCAAGCTCGTCCAATTTAAAGATCCACTCGCCCAAAAAGCAGAAGGTCCGATCCAAGGAAGTAACGGCGTCCGTTACATGACCCTGTTTGTCGATGATGTCATGGCAGTTATCGAGCGCCTAAAAGCCGACGGACTTACACTCGAAGGCGAGTGCCCGCTCAAGCTGGGTAATGGTGCTGACTTTGCAGTGGTGAAGGATCCAGATGGTGTTTTTGTGGAGTTGATTGGGCCAAGTAAGTAGTCAATCTTAACTGCTGAGTCTACCTCCTCTACGAAAACCTGCCAAGTACCCTGATGAAAAAACCACAGGGACAACTAGCATGGCTTTCAACCACCATTTGCTCCAAAAGCTTGAACGTAATTCTATTTCCTGAGGGAAAGCAGCATCAAGCAATTCTATTTCGGCACTGTATAGTGAATCAGAACCATAATATTCAGAACGAATATTTCGCATACACAACCAAGTCATCAACTCCCCAGCTTTGGGCGCAGTATATGTTGTTGCGAAATCATCCAATCGCCCCTCCTTTTTTCTAATCGCATAAATTATATAATTCCCACCTAACTGCTTAAAACTAACATCGCAACTCGTGCCCATATTATGTACAACTAACCTTGGACTACTGTCACCCTTCCATTTCTTTTCCACCTCAAAAGTATAACGAGATGCGTACATAGCTTCAGTCTTACCTTCCAGCTAATCTACTTGAGTTCCCATCTGATACATCTCCGTTCTCACGAGTAAACCTATAAATATTTCACCCGCCATGCTTTCAGCTCGCGGAAATGGAATTGGTTCACCACACCCGCAGGCGCGTGCAATTCCACCTGAATTAAAAATAAAAAGAAGGACAATAAATATTCGCATCATCGCTAAGATAACCACCGGAACAAAAGACTCCAAACACTCAACGCTTCTATTCTTGACCACTCATTAAAACCACCGAATTCTCAACCGTATCTCGAGATATCCAATCATATGTATTGAAGAAAACTTGGTGACGCCCCAAACGCACAGACTCTTCGCTTGCTACATATGTAAACTCTCCCCAATAAGGATCAATCAGGTTAAGGTTTTTTTGCGCAACAAGTTCTGCTACGTGGCTGCGCAAGGAATAGTTGGACAGCAAACGAATCATAAGCTTAACAGTGTCTCCTTCTTCGAAACTCCATTCAGTCCGCTTCTCGTAAATATCGAACGGCTGATACTCTCGACAACGCGTCATTATACGAGGATTAATCACTCTTTCCAATCGCTCGACCACCTCGAAGTCTTCACCTTGAAATATTTGACCAAGACTATCTACCTGTAGTCTTTCACAAATTTCAGATTCTTCCGTGCCTAAAAAACTAATGAGTCCTTCTGTTATAAAACCCAGAACCTGACTCTTATCTACTGTAGTCAATTCACTATGATACGACAGCTTTCTCAAGATATCAATTGACTTATCCAAATCACCAATAAAACCCTCTATCGTTGGCAGATCACGATAGGTTGTATTTATCAAATACTGATAATCAGAAATCTTATCAGACCATAACTTTGAAATCATTCTATCTTGCCTAGCCAGTTCATCACCCTGACTTTTAATCTTTAGAAAAGAAGCGGACATAACGACAGCTACAATAGTGACTTGAATTTTCAACATAAATTTATTTAAGTAAGAACGTGACGCATGGGCAAAAAAGTACTGCCTTAACTAGGTTCATACATGGAAGCTCACTGAACCGTCAGATCTACCGTTTTACCAGAAATAATTGAATAAAACTTAAATCATCGAACAATGGAATTTTTCCGACTCGATCTGACGGTTCGTCGTCACCTCAAGGCCACTCACTCAAATCCTCTTCAGGCGGCTTGCCGCCATTCCCCTTCACCTTCTTCTTCCCATTCCCACTATTCGCCCCATTACCAGCTCTACCCGTGCCGAAGTACTTCTCGCTGCGGTAGCGCAACCACACACGTAGCTGCTGCGGGACGCCTTCCTTCTCCTTCTCGGTGAGACGATTGTAGAGCGCCAAAGCCTTTTCACGCTCGTTGCGACACGCCGCATTGCGATGCGCATCCCACAACTTCATCGCGACACGGATGCGGCGATTGACCTCCTTGACCAACTTGGGACCAGAGAGCGTATCGAGGTTGAGCTTATTTTTCTTGGCAGGCACAAACGCAAAATACGCCGTCCTGCGGAATGTTATTCCGCAGGCGAAGGATGAGTGTAAAGCCGCCAGTGAAGCATGAATGTCATTCCGAAGGACTACCGTACCTTATCACCATGCCCAACCACAAGCCACAAGTCCCCCAAGAAGTATATGACCTCTACGACGAGTACGCACACAACAAGCTCGACCGACGTGGATTCATGGAACGCTTATCTGCCTTTGCTGTAGGCGGACTGACCGTACCAGCACTCATGGGCTTTGTGATGCCCGACTATCAAGGGACGATTCAGATACCTGAAGATGATCCTCGGTTGAAGGTTGAGACAGTGAGCTATGATTCGCCAAAAGGAGGCGGGAAGATTAGCGGTCAACTCGCGATGCCAGCAGCCATGGAAGGCAAACTTCCTGGTATTGTCGTCGTCCACGAAAACCGCGGACTCAATCCGTACATCGCAGACGTTGGACGCAGGGCCGCACTAGCAGGTTTTGTTGCCATCGCCCCTGATGCGCTCAGTCCGTTGGGCGGCTATCCAGGTACAGACGACGAGGGTAGAACCATGCAGCGTACGCGCGACAAGGAAAAAATGCTGCAAGACTTCATTGCCGCTTTCGAACTGCTCCGCAATCATCCCAATTGCATAGGCAAGGTCGGCGTGGTCGGCTTCTGCTTCGGAGGTTGGGTGAGCAACATGATGGCCGTGCGCGTTCCAGAGTTGGGTGCCGCTGTTCCGTTTTACGGAAGTCAACCTACCGCTGAAGAGACCGCAAAAATCGAGGCTCCGCTCATGTTGCAATTTGGCGGCTTGGACAAACGCGTCAATGCGGGTTGGCCAGACTTCGAAACCGCACTCATGGCGAATCAGAAGGAGTACTCCGCACATTTCTATCCTGGTGTGAACCACGGCTTTCACAACGACTCGACTTCGCGCTACGACGAAGAGTCGGCGACACTTGCGTGGGAAAGGACGATTGAGTTTTTCCAGACTCACTTAGCCTAGCCTTTGTGTGTAGTCCTGCGGAATGGCATTCCGCAGGACTGCGCACAAATACGCAGATCATCCCATAGGCGCCACCCGCGCTAGGCCTGAGCTTTGGATTAAACATCCAAGACGACGATGGTCTCACTCTACAAATCAGTCTCAACACTTCTCTTCGCCTGCCTAGTGTCGCTGAGCCTAACCGCTCAAGTGAAAGACACCTGGCAAAACCTAAGCGGAAACTACCTGGCACTCACCCATGCGCCAGACAATCCACAGCACCTTTTTGCAGCCGCCGTCGATGGTCATATTTTGACCTCACGTGACGATGGAGCTACTTGGGCCTCAAGCGGACTTCAATCGGGGTTTGTCGATGATCCTGTTACGGGCCTCGCCGCAATTGGAGGAGACACCTTGTTGGCGACGACCTCCTTTGAATCCAACGCCTTTTGGAGATCAACCAACGGCGGAGAATCCTGGACGAAAATTGAAACGTCCATCTCAATCCAAGGCCAGAGCCGTGCCCAATACGTTGCACCTCAAGTAGCGATTCTTGGTGGCAATCAGAATGGGACAACTACGATCACCCGTGATGGAGGGCTAAGCATTGACACCATTCAACGAGAGGGGTACTACCTTTTCTCTGGCGGCGACGGAATCCTCATGGGCGTGCAAACCACAGGCTCTTCAGCGCAAGTGATTCGCTCTACAAGTTTTGGCGAAAGCTGGGAAATCGTAACAACCGCAGCTACTGTCAATACAAGCATTCGAATACTTAACGGATATACCATCCATATAAAAGACGCAGACCACTTTGCAATAAGTGCAAACAAAGAAGCAGACGTACTTTTTACAAGTGATGGCGGACTTAGCTTCAATGGAACGACAATCCCAGGAAGAGACATTAAGAAAATTGTTTGGCAATCTGATACAGAACTCGTCAGCTACGACGAAAGCTTTGGAGCAGCCCTCAGCACTGACGGCGGACTTACTTGGGCCGTGGATACAGACATCACTCCAGCAACCAATCGCACGGCAATACATGCTACGGCTCACCTCACACCTTCGGGCACCAATGTAGTAGCCACACTCAACGAAATCTACACCCGAACAGCAGGGACTGCCGACTGGAATCTATCTCGTGGACACATCGAACCAACTCGCGTGCAAGCGATAGAAGTTGCAGATAAGCAAACGGCCTACTTACGATTCAACAACACAGGCCGACCAGAATACAGCCCTGCATACGTGACAACAAATGGGGGCACCAACTGGCGCACATTGGAAGGAAGTGGACTTCCGATTCACGCTCAGCCAAATGGAGTCGTCTTCGCTTCTCGCAACACCAAAATTGACCGCAGCACCGATTATGGTGAGACTTGGACGGAGGTCTATGGTGGAGTTGGCTTCACTCCGGTATTTGAAATGATTGCACCGAACGATGATCTTCTCATCGCTGTAACTGCATCTGGATTCCTGCACTCGTTTGACGATGGGATCACCTGGGAAATACAGTATGCAACCGATTACGGGCACAGCTCCGGCATCAATTCAATTGCCGTCATCGATGCCGCCACCTACGTTGTCTCAAGTGGATTCGACAACTCCTTCAAGATCAACATCACACGAGATACCGGGCGAACATTCTTACCCTTCAACTCTACAACCGTACCCGGCAGGACAACAGGCCATGTCGCGGCCGCTTCAGGGCGACTATTCTTAACGCCCAATCTAATGAGCACTGACCTTGGAGACACCTGGGAAAGACTTGACGACCGCGATACATTCGGTACCAAACAATATGAACGCGTCTATTTTAGGACGGAATCGGAAGGCTTCTTTTCAGAAGACAGCGGTAGCGGATTTGTAGCCTATACAGAATCGGCAGGCGATCGTTTTGAAGAGACTCGCACAGGCAGTTTTGGTATCGGCTCAGGAGTTAAATCAATGGGTTTTGCGGATGAAGATCGTACGGCTGGATTTGCAGCAGGAATCAACATCTTCAGATATGCAGATGATGCATGGCCTGTACTTCAAGCGACTCTGAACGGGACCTCCTCTAGTCGTGAAATAAGCAATTCATCCTTAGGGTCGGTTTGGCCTAATCCAGTAACAGCTGGTTCAGAATTACACTTCGACCAGACTGACCAGCATACGTCTAATCTGCTTCTTGTATCGCCAATAGGCCGAGTCGTGACGCCGCTCCGAATAGCTGATAGTAAATGTACGCTTCCGCAAAACCTGCCAACAGGACTCTACACCTTGATAGATACTGAACGCGGAAATTCTGCCAGAATACTTATTTCAAACAACTAACCCTAATCCACAAAACCAATATCAGTCTCTTTTTTTAACCAAAGTCTTTTAAACCCCAGAAGGCGTCGAAAATACACATTCGACGTTACGACAACAAGCCCCGTCGTCGCGCTTCGTTTACCGCTTGCACTTTCGAGTGTACACTAAGTTTCTTGTAGGCATGTTCAACATGCTTACGAACGGTGTGTGGTGAAATGAAAAGCGCGGCGGCGGCTTGTTCGTAACTGCTTCCTTGCGCCAACTCGACGAGCAGTTCGATTTCACGAGGCGTCAATCCTGGGTTATCAACCGTTTTTGTGCCTCCTTCTCTGATGAGCTGAAAGGCTTTACTAGCCATCGACGCAGAGAGCGGAGCCTCGCCATCAAGGGCTTTTAGCACAGCTTCAATGATGACTTCTGGTCGCTCATCCTTGAGTAGATACCCACTCGCTCCTGCCTTGATCGAATCGTGCAAGAATTCTGCACCGTCATGCACGCTTGCCATCACTACACGCACCTGCGGGTGCTTTTGCTTCAGCAGACGGGTAGCTTCGATGCCTCCCATGCCTGGCATTTGAATGTCCATGATTACAATATGCGGAACCGCTTTTGACTTTCCGAACCATTCAATTGCTTGCTCGCCCGTGTAGACGACGCCTACAACTTCAAAGCCATCTGCATCCTCAAACACTTGGCGCATGGCCCCGGCTAAAAGTGGCTTATCGTCGACAATTAAGACTCGATTCATGGCGTATTTATTTTTTCTGGGTTTACAAGAGGAAATCGAATCGTCCAGCAAGTACCTTTTCCTTTTCCTGTAACAAGTTTCACTTCAGCGCCCATCTCTTTGCCGCGTTCTTGAATACTCGCGACTCCACTACTGTAAGCCATTTCACTTTCGTCAAAACCTACTCCATCGTCCAAAATCTCAAGGATCAGAACTTCGGCTTGCTGCTCGAGTTTGACGGTAATTTGTTTTGCGGAAGCATGCTTAATGGCATTGGTGAGCGCCTCTTGCACAATCCGGAACATATACAAGCCTTGCCCTGGAGCAAGCTTCAAATTGGCCTCCGTAGGCAGCATTGCTTTCAGTACTGTCGGTTGCGCAACGGCACGGAGGCGACGCAGATAAGCAGCGAGCCGCTCTGCGAATTCGCCCAACGATACTTGTCGCTGACTTGCCGCCCAAATCGTTTCGCGCAATTGCCAAAGCGTATCCTGACTAAGTTCCTCTAAGTCCTTGAGGTTTGATTGAACCTCTGTTTCAGGCACCTTGTCTTTGATCCTTCGCAAGCTGGTCGTCAGATAGGTAAGCGTCGACCCAACATTATCGTGCAAGTCACGGGCAATGCGCACACGCTCGGCATTGATCCGATTTTCTAGCTCAATCTTGCCCAGTTTACGTCTCAATCGCACCGTTGAAATCCAAGTAATTCCAGCCGCCACCGCGCCGACAGCAAAAAGTAAAAACAGGCTCCTTGCCCACCAGGTAGCATACCAGGGTGGAGGCCTCGAAATAGTCGTTCGTAGCACCTCGCCAGACACACCCGTTTGACGATCTCGAATACGCGCTTCGAGGGTATAGCTACCGTATGCAAGTCCGTCGAAATCAAGACGCATCCCTCGCAAATTGCGCCAGCGTTCCCCTTGCTCTAGCAATCTAAATTCAGCAACCTTCCCGACGGTATCCAAGGCGCCCATCAGGGCAAACGACAAGTCTAATCGACGCGTAGTGTATGGATATGAAATCGAATTAGGAACCGGCCATTGCGCACGCTTTCCGACATCATCTAAGGAAATTACTGATAGGCCGAGCACCGATATTGATCGAGTTGAAAGCATCTTCTCTGGATCAAAAACGAGCACACCTTCTTTCCCTCCAAAGGCCAATTCACCACTAGCAAGCAACAGGCTACTTGCCTGGTTATGATCACTGATTGGATACCCTTCTGCAGGTGTAAAATACCGCCACTGGTCTTCAGCGGGGAGGTAACAGGCCAAGCCATTGTTCGTCCCCATCCAGACTCGACCTTTGCCATCTACCTCTGCAGCGTATAGACTTCTTGCCACTTGGTTTCCTCCTTGAACACGCTCCACTTCAACACCATTGGTTGAGCGCCAAAGACCACCATCTAGACTTACAAAATACAAGATGCCTTGCGGATCTTCGAGTGCTCTGATGAATGGAAAAGTAGTCTCCGCCTCCCCAGCGAAAGGAACACGTTGCTTTAGGCTTTCGCCAAAACGGGCTGCCCTGAAAAGCCCCCGCACACTAGCTACCCAGTAAGAACCGTCAGATGAATGAAGGCCATCGTAATACTGAATCGATGCAGCTTGATTGTCATACCCCATCTGCCAAGGACGCCCCGGAGATTGGTGCATGATCTGACCAACACTGTACGCATCCAAACCAGCATCTGGCGCAGGATTAACTCTGTAGATGAAACCAGAATTCCGAGCTTGAATCGGCAAGTTTTCTTTCTGCCATCGTCCTTTTATGTTTCGGTACAATCCATCGCTTGCTCCTGCAATCAACTCTCCCGAGCGGTATGAGATGTGGTTAACCGTTCTTCCAGCTTTCAGTGGGAAAGTAGGATCAGGATTCAAGAATGGGCCACCTCCTTTCTTAGCATAACAAACGGACTGTCGATTGGAAACCCAAAGTGTCCCTTCTTCATCTTCAGCCATGCCCCAAGCACTTGATGCTTGTCCTTTGGGCAAGGACAACATGCGACCTTCCAACACATATCGATACAGGACAACGACAGAATAATTACCGGTACCAATGAGCAAATTTTGATTCTTATCGACGCCAAGTCCTTCGACAGGAATACCGGCCAACCCAACAGGGTCACGCCCCGAAACAGAATGCCAATCGCCCTGTCCATCTTTTCGCACTTCGAAAAGTCCAGCAGGTGAACTCAGAAAAGCCCGATGCTCATCGTATAGCAGCAAACTTGTAAACGTGACATCTGGCAACTCTTCCTGCAGTGAAATTGGAAGAAGCGATTTTGCCAAAAAACGCTGGGATAGGCCAACTACACTTCTATCTAATTGAGGTTCCGCAGGCAGTTCGTTCAGCTTAGCACGCGACGGTGACAAATGCCAGGCATCTGAAACTGCATCGTACGCATAAACCTGCGCCCCTGTGTAGGCAAAAAGGGAATCTCCTTCACTTCGCAAAAGATGCGCCCAGCGTTCCGTTTGCGGTGCTAGACTATCGCCAAACCGATACAGTTTCACCGGAGCTCCAAGTACGTATCGCTGTACACCAACGGGACAGCCAATCCAATAGGTGCCATCGCTATGCTCGACAGAAGTTGTAGCGGTCTGATAGGGTAATCCGTCTGCTGGCCCGATGGTTCGATACACCGGATACGGTCCTACGAACTCCTGAGCAGTTGCCGGGAGTGCGATTACTAGAAGTAACATTCCGATCGCCCACTTATAGGCAGACATACAAGCACGCGAGGTACTCGGCCACCGCTGCAGCGTGCGAAGTAAGGCTTGGGAAAGAAGCTTCAAGAGTGAGACGGACAGGTTTGAAAGAAATACTAAAATACAGCCATAGTTACGGCTAGCGCAAGGGTATACGTGTGGGATGATCATCCCATACCTGTAGCACGCAACAGACTAACTTGTGGGCATGACAAAAGGCCAACTGGAAGATCGTTTCCTCTTACAGTTCAACTACGCTGCGAAGGTGGTTGCTGCAGCACCAGGACGCATCAATCTTATTGGCGAACACACCGACTACAACGAAGGCCTCGTCATGCCTGCTAGCATTGACTGTGTCGCTATGGTCGCCTTGCGGCAAAACAAACTCAACCAGTATCGCCTCATCGCCAATGACCTCGACGAACGTGTGGAGGTGGCTGTCGACAAGCTCGTGAAAAACGAAAAACAGTGGGCCAACTACCTACTCGGTGTCGTCGACCAGTTGCGAAAACGCGGACATGAGATTTCAGGATTCGATTGCAGCTTGACCTGCGACGTACCAACCGGCGCCGGACTTTCCTCTAGCGCGGCGATCGAATGCGCCATTGTAAAAGGACTCGACGAGCTCTTTAACCTTGGTCTCGAAAAGTGGGAGATGGTTCGGATTGGACAGGCGTCTGAAAATGAATTCGTCGGTGCGAATACTGGAATGCTCGACCAGTTCGCCAGTATTTTCGGAGAAGCCGATACGGCTCTGCTCCTCGATTGTCGGAGCCTTGAGGTACGCAAGCAATCTGTAAACCTGCCTGGCCACCAATTCGTCGTACTCAACACAGGCGTGAAGCACAACCACATGGTAAGCGGCTACGCTGATCGTCGTGCAGACTGTGAGCGCGCCGTTGAGCTCTTAAAAGAAAATGGCTGGGAAGGCACAAGCCTTCGTGACTTGAACGAAACGGATCTTAAGAATACCGCTCTCTCTCAAGATGAGAACGCAAGCAAGCGAGCGACGTTCATTTTCCATGAAAACCAACGCGTTGCTGACGCGGCCGAGCAACTTGATAAAGGGGATGTAGCAGGTTTTGGCGAAAGCTTGACGGCTGGCCACTGGGGCCTCAGTAAGGACTACGAAGTGAGTTGCGTCGAAAGTGATTTCATCGTCCAATTTTCGGAAAATCACGCGGCGAGCAAAGGCGCCAGACAGATGGGTGGCGGCTTTGGCGGCTGTGTACTTTGCGTCGTCCAAACGGATAGTGTAACTACCTTTATCGCTGAGGCGCAAGGCGCGTATTTCAATCAATTTGCCATCACGCTTGAGCCACTCACGATCAAGATTGGACGAGGCGCATCAATAATCTCATAAGCATGGATCTCGACCTAAATAATGATCCGCATCGGCGCCTCAATATCCTCACAGGTGAGTGGGTACTCGTGAGTCCCCATCGCGCCAAGCGTCCTTGGCAAGGCCAAACCGAAGAGCCTCAAAAAGACGTTCTTCCTAGCTATGATCCTGACTGTTACCTCTGCCCTGGCAATTCACGGGCAGGTGGCGAGCAGAATCCTGCGTACACGGATACCTTTTCGTTTACGAATGATTTTGCGGCAATAAATAATTCTGGGAACACTGCCAGTTTCCAAGAAGGGTTGCTGGTCGCCGAGGGGGAGCAAGGCACGTGTCGCGTGCTCTGTTATTCGCCTGATCACTCTAAAACACTCGCTCATCTTTCTACCGAGGAGATTGAGAAAGTCATTCAGCTCTGGCAGGAGCAGTATCAAGAATGGGGTGAGCTTGACTACGTAAATCACGTACAGATTTTCGAAAACAAAGGCGCGATGATGGGCTGTTCGAATCCCCATCCGCATGGTCAGATATGGAGTCAAACGACCGTACCTGACGTGGTCGATCGCAAGTCGAAAACGCAACGAAAGTTCTTCCTGGATACGGAAGGTCAAAGTCTACTAAGTGCCTATTTAGAGCAAGAGATTGCCGAAGAATCTCGTATCGTTTGTGTGAATGAACACTTTGTGGCGTTGGTGCCGTGGTGGGCGGTTTGGCCGTTTGAGGTCATGGTTGCGCCGCGCCGTCCAATGAGCAGCATCGGCGATTTGGAGGCCGAAGAGGCTGCAGCTTTCGCCAAAACCATTTCTGAAGTCACCAGACGTTACGATGCGTTATTCAATACCTCGTTCCCTTACTCAGCGGGCATCCACCAAGCGCCCACCGATGATCAACCCCAAGACCATTGGCATTGGCACATGGAGTTCAAACCACCTCTCCTTCGCTCGGCAAGCGTGAAGAAGCATATGGTGGGCTATGAGTTGTTCGGAATGCCTCAGCGAGATTTGACGGCGGAAAAGGCTGCTAAGTTGTTGCGGAAGGCAATGAAGAAGTAGAATTTTGAATTGCGTTGGACGCTCAGCTATCTGTGCACAGCCGCGATAACGCGGCTCACCTGCACGACGCGCTCGCGTTACGGCGGCCATCTCGAATACAAGCCGCGTTAGCGTGCGCCGTTCAGATAGCCTGCCCTGAGCGCAGCCGAATGGGTAGGACGGAATCTATCCCGACGTCGTCTTATCGCAGTGCATAGATGTGTTGCTTGGATTTGACAACCTCCTGTCTCGCCATCCTGTATTGCGGCCTCTGTTTCTTTGCGTAACCGAAGGGCGCTTTGCGGTTCAAAAGACATCGCGTTCAATCTTATTTAAAACAAAAACGTGGAAATATGATTCCCCGTCCGTCTTATAGGTACATGTCAGCGTACAGCGCTGCGCTAAACACCTCCAAGATGTCTCGTACACGCTATAACTACTTCGCTTCGAATAACCAGCCAAAGCTGGTGATCAACTCACTTTTGAAGCAGCCTGAAACGCGGGCACTACTCACTCGCCTTTCGGCAAAAGCATTGACCTTAGAAGAGGCTGTCGTGGCTGATAACGACTTGGCCGTGTTGCGCAAACTCCAGCGCGTGAATGTCGTGTCATCCTACACCATCGGAGGCGTGACCAAGTATCGTTTGCGGAAGTTGCCACCTTATGTGCGGGAAGCGATGGCGGCGTAGGGAAGTGAAACTCTAGCGTAGTTTCCTCAAATCCTGCTGCCCTATAATAGTCATGATTTCAACGCTGTCTTCGCTGACCCTATAGTATAAGGTGTCTGATCCACATGGACATCTGCGATAGCCGTGCTTGATAAAGTCCACAGATTCAAAGGAGTAGGGACTCCCTGCTATGCGGTCAAAATAATCGAAGAACGCATCAAAATATTTGTCCGCCTGTCGCATTCCAAACCGTTCGATTCCGTACTGGTGAATACGTATCAAATCGTCTTTAGCCTCACTGCTAATTCGATAATCACTCATTGTACTTAGCCTTGGATTCCGCCAGAATCTGTGCCTTACTATCAGTTGTAAAACCGCTTTTCTCGGCCTTGTCCAATTTAGCTTTTATCCAGTCGATCTCGACTTGTTGCCCCCGTGCTTGACGAATCAAATCGTTGACTAGCTCGCTCTTGCTGGAGTACTCTTGTGCGTCAACTTGTGCTTTCAGCCATTCGTCGTTGGGCGGAGTAAGGGAAATGCTCTGACGTGCCATAGCAATGCGTTTGATGTAAATATACACCAAAAACGAACCAAGCGCCCATTTATAGAACATACTCGTCTGAAAAAATGCTTACAAGCTAGAATACCTGGCTCTCAGCATTTGCGGAAGTTGCCACCTTATCTGCGGGAAGGGATGGCGGCGTAGATTTCGCCTATTGCGTGATCCCAAACCCCCAAGATATTCCTGTGATTTTCCACGTTTCTGTAGCATCCTTATGCAAGGTCATCACCTTGTACTCCGTCCGGTCCATTTTGTGCTGTTCTAGCCTTAAGCGTGCTATCGCAAGCCTTTCGTAGATTTCAATACTCAGCAATTCCTCCTTGTAGTTAGTATCCGCGTGACCAGATTCTAGGTCAAAAACACTTACAGAATACTCTCCATCTCGGTTAATGTATCGATAAGCGCCCTTCTCGTGCATAGAGAGTTTCATGTGTTCGACACTCCCTGTATGGTCACCGATATAGAAGTTTTCGAGTGTCGTTAGGATTGCTTGACGATCTGAAAAATCTGTTTTCATCGGTATTGCGTCAGCGATCTCCCCACTAGCTTGAGCAGATAGAGAGCCCGTAAAGAGAGCTAACAAAAACAAACAGAAAAACGATTGCAGAGGCTGATTCATGGCTGAAATTTTGAGTGCTTGGCGAATTGTGCGAGAAAAGAGATTAGCTAAGGCAACGCTACTGTTGCTCTCGATAGTGTGTAATCGACTGTTAATCAGGCACCGCTCCTGAGTTAACACAGGCCTAGCAGAAATAGACTCCCTGCTGCGGCTTCTATACGGGCGACGTTACGATCATGGTGTAGCCGCATAGCGGCGTCTAAGCTGGAGCACTGGGTTGTCCTAAACGGAATAATGCACAAGGGTTACAACACAATTCAACTCGTGTCACACCCCAAACCACAGCGCGGTCAGCGCTATTTTTCAGAAACGCTCAGGCGCGACGCCGTACTTTCGTACGAGACAGGCCGCCAAAGTG
>JBGCGF010000066.1:0-23298 GCA_045110575.1 Saprospiraceae bacterium | reverse complement strand
TGCATAATGCCCAAATCGAGGTATTCGGTAGCGCTAGTAACAACAGGGCAGCCAAATCAACATATTCAAATCTTCAATGGCCAGTTCAAGGAAGAAACCTAACAATAAGAATATCCTAAGGAATTAATCAGTAGACCCTAGTTAGGTTGTCTGCGTTTAACGCGTTCTTAGCCCTTTCGTTCTTAAACGCTCTTAAGCCAAATCTATTATTGTCTTCGGTTATGTCAAGATAGCACTTTATTCCTAGTTTAGAAAATTCTATCCTTTTAGTGTCTAAATTTTGTACAAGATCTTGAACCTTGTTCGTTGTGTTGAGTTTGCTTAGTTCTGTTTGAATTTCGTAGAAATTAAGGTACCTATCTTCTACGGCTGGCTCTAAACATTTGTTAATAATGTCCTGGATGATTTTTGGGATGTAGTGGTGGTGCCGGTTTCTATTTGGAAAATTACCGGCTCTTATGTCGGTCGATAATCTTTTCATGTTTGACTTGAAATCGGATATTTCAGTTTCATTTATTTCTTCTGAATTATTATTAAACAGTCTATTTAATAATTCTGTGTTTACTTGATAGTTTGAGTCGATTTCGTTTCTGTATATGTCGTAATTGAAAATGCTGTAAAGTAGGACTCCAAATTGATATATGTCTGTGGTTTTATCTCCGACTTTTTTTCTGATTCCTTCAGGTGTCATTATTGAAGGGTATATGTTGTCGAGTTTTACTAGGGTGTCATCGTTGATCATTTTAGATTGACCGAAATCTGCAATGATTAATTTGTTGTCATCTCCAATGAAAATATTTGATGCTTTTAAATCGAGATGGAGGATGTCTAATGAATGGAGATGTATCATTCCCTGAATGATGTCATGTATGTATCTGATTGATTTGCCAGTCTCTAGGGTTTTTCCTGAAGAATAAGTTTTACTAAGCAGTTGATTTAGTGATCCCGTTTCGATAAATTTTGTAACAATTCGAGGTGTGCCAATTTGGCCATTGCTTGGATCTGTTTTGTCTAAGCCAACAAAGTAAACAGGAAGGACTCGGGGGGGGGGGCGCTGCTAGTGATAATTTCTGAGCCTCTTCAAAATATTTTTCAACTGCTTCTTTTGACTCGACATTCGAAGCATGTATGTCTTTAACAGCCACGATTCGCTGCAATCTAGCATCATTGCCTTTGAATGAGCGAGAGTAGAATCCTTGTTCAGGAAAGTCTTCAATATGTTCAATTTCGACAAGTGTTTCAATCATTATTTAATTCTTTTTCTAGGCTTAATACAGATAGTAGCGCCTCTATAATGGCTTTTTTGTCGGCCTGATTGACAGGTCCAAATTGTAGTGTTTTGTTGTAGTTAGTTGCGATGTCTTCAAGAGTGCAGTTGAAAATATTTGAATTTTCTAAAGTGTAAGTGATGTCATTTTTATAGTAGTGTTTGTTGAATATTCCACTCGTTCCTGCTAACGAAAGTAAAACGCCTTCTAGGTAGAGTTTGAAGATGTCAGAGTTTTTGGGGCGTCCAGTAAACGACTCTCGTTCACTTTTTTTGATAGATATTCCTTTGATGTTGAAATTGGATATTAAGGATAGGATGTTTTCACGGTGCCAATTTAGGATTTCTCCCGAATTACTTTTGAAAGAGAAAATGGATGGGCTTTTAAAGGTATGCATATGTATTTCTCCGTTTTCTAGAGAAATAATTGCTACTAAATTTGATTTTCCATCTCGAATAATACATTTTAATCCTAAGTTATTCATCGCGTTGATATTGAAAATGACACCCCTTTTGGTTCTGTGTTGATAGGAGCTGGGTTAGCTAAGTGTGATAGTGTGAGAATTTTAACGCTGCAATCTTTTATGTTTGAGGTGAATTTAGCTGGTATTTTTAAAAGTTGCACCGTTGCAACCGGTGAGCTCGCGATTTATCGCGACACCTAACGAGCGTCACGAACACTACCAATTCAAAATTATTGAGTCGCCTCCTCCAACCGATACATCAACGCATTCGGATCATCTCCATTCAAGCGTAAGATTCCAGTGACCTCTACCGCCTCGGCACTATACTCAATCGGCTCTGTAGCGAAGACCTCAATAACCGTCTCCGGACCTGCACCTCCACAGAAGAAGCACATGCTGTACGGGTAGGCGCTGAATACAAACTCCTTGTGGCTCTTGTAGCCTTCGGTAGGGATTACGTAGCCACGTAGTGTGATCTTCTTGCCATCAAGCTCTTTGACAGCCTTCGAGAAGACCGGCTTGTCCACCTTGAGTCCTAGCAACTCGTCATACTCCTTTGTGAATGAAACACGTGCGAGTGTTGGCCAACCTGCCGTTGCGACTTCAGTAGCCTCCGCCGTCTCGGTCTGTGCTTGAGCTACAGAGCCAATAGAAAAGAGAAGTGAACCGACAAGGGAAACGAGTAGAAGAGCTTTGCGCATGGTATAAAGGTAACGCTTCGCAATTCTTCTTGTTTTCTATTAAGAAGTCGTTGGAGTTTGGTGAGTGGTCAGCGCAGTAGCCGAATTGTGAAGTCGTATGTGCTTCCTGCGTCGAACTCTCCACTATTCATTACATCGCCAAAACTGCCTTCAAGTACGACATCGGTCTCATTTAAACTAAAAGCATCAGGCCCATCAGGTCCATCGTCAGTTATGATAAGTACACCGATGTAATAGGTCTCTTCGCCGTCAAATTCTCCCGGGACGACCAGTTCAAATGCACCGGTAGAGTCTACTTGGACGTCATAGTTTTCGAGAATATTTGGATAAATAAATCTAGCCAGAGTTGATTCTCCAACTGCACTAAACAAAAGTGTAGCATCAGTAACTGGTAAATCATCAGAATCTCTAAGGACGGTTCCTTTGAAAACGGTATCAGCAGGGGCTTTTTCGCAGCTCGTCAAAAAGCCCAAGGCGATCAATAAGAGTAATGTATATAGATATCGCATACTCCTAAATTAACGAAGAATGCTCCTTAATCGCTGCTTTTTGCCACACCTACAACCCCGGATCAACCCGATACGCCCGCCATGCAGGATACAACGCCGCGACCAAGGCCAGCCCAATCGCACCCAACATCGCATAGCCTTCGACCGGCTGAAGCGCAAACGCGCCTTGCCCAACAGGATACTTATCGGCCAACTGTTGATTGAGCACCCAAAGGCCAATCCGACCGAGAAGAAGCCCAATCACAGATCCTGCAACGGACAAGACCACGCTTTCGAGTAGTACCATGCGGAAGATGAATCCTGGCTTAGCGCCGAGGGCACGTAGCAGACTCAAATCGCCTTTTCGCTCACGAAGCGCATTGAGTAAAATAATGAGCAAACTCAGCATCGAGGCAATCACAATCACGATCGCCAAGGCGCGAATCACATCCTCTGCACTCGACACCTGCTCGCTAAACTGCGCCATCACAATTGGAGGTGTCGCCGCCATCAAGTTCGTATTGGAGTTCAGGTTACGTGCGAAGTTGAGCGTCATCGTATTGCGCCCTTTGAACTTGGCTAATAGAGCAGTTATATCCTCATCGGTCTCTTCATACCAAGGAGTCCTTGTGGTCGACCGCTCCTGCGGTCCACCGATATGTGTATCGTGGTCGTGCCCTTCGTGGTCATCATGCACATCCTCTGCTTCGTCAGCATGGTCGTGACTGCCATGGACGTCCCAGATCGTAGCTAGTGGGGTGATAATGAGTTCGTCAATTACCAGTCCTGTAGGGGCGAGTATTCCGCTTACGCTAAAACTCTCTCCATTTGCATGCACTAAGTCAGGATTGTCATCCAAGCCATGGACGCTCTTGAAGGTGCTGCCTAATTCGAGTGCTAATTTCTTAGCTGCAGTTGCACCAAGTACGACATCGTACGGCTTAGCAAAGGTTTTGCCTTGAGCGATAGTAGCCTCGTAAAGGCCTAAAAATTCTTCTGTTGTACCCACAATCCTGCGACCGCGATACGAGTCACCCAGGCCGAGTGGAATCGCTTCTTCAATCAATGGGTGCTTTGGATTTCCAAAAGCTTTCACTTCTGCAATCGGCACATTACCGGTTGGAGAATCCGCGTGGTAAATCGTGGAAGTCACCAGCTGTAACGGCGATCCTTTCGCTCCGATCACCAAATCAATGCCCGCTAAGTTGCGCTCAAACTGACGAGTCATCTGTTTGTCGAGTAGCACGAGCAAACTCAAGAGCGCAATGCCCAACGCGAGTAACCCTATCGATAGCGTAGCCGCCAAAGGACGGTAACGGAGGTAGCCCAAGACCAGTTGCCAAGTAGTTCCCATCGCTAGTTCAGTTCTACGGTTCGTGAGAAAAGCGTGCGCAAACGATCATCATGCGTCACTACGGCAAGCGTAGCTCCTCGAAGCTGTGCTTGTTGTTGCAAAAGTTCAGCAACGGCAAGTGCATTCTTGGTGTCGAGTGCAGAAGTCGGTTCGTCAGCAAGGATGAGTTGAGGCGCATGCACCAAGGCACGCAGAATACCGACGCGCTGTTGCTCTCCAACACTACAAGCGCCAGGATAACGATCAGCCAAATGCGCAATATTCAAGCCTTCCATGTCTGCCAAGATCGCTGCACGATCAACCGGCTTACCGCTCAGTTTGCACTGCAACGCAATGTTATTGAACACCGACTGACTCTCAATGAGTCGTGGCCGTTGATATACAATTCCGACATGACGCGCTCGCCAGTGGTCGCGTGCACTGCCCTTGAGCGCATGCACGGATGTATCGCCTACTTGTACGGTTCCTTGTTTTGGCGAAAGCAAACCAGACCACAAACCAAGTAAGGTTGACTTTCCCGAACCTGAAGGTCCGAGCACCAACGCCTGTTCGCCAGCGTTTAGGCTGACGTCAGGAAGTGATAGGGTAGTGCCCCCAGGATATGCGAATTGGAGTCCTTCCGACAGTAACATGGCGCGAAAGGTACATCGTGAAAGGTCTAGCGCGTCTCTACAACATTGCGGCTCCAAGCACAGTGGCATTCGCCCCAAGTTTTGGCGCAAGCACCAACGTGTCAAGTCGCTTATTGAAAATGAAACGCTTTATGAGCTCAGGAGCTTTCTGGAGGAGTGCTCCTGTTTTTCCAACCGCTCCACCGAGTACAATCGCGTCAGGATCAAGGATGTTGATCATCGGACTGATTGCCTTCGCAAAGTGATAGACGAGACGTTCGATGGTTTTGGCGGCAGCTTCATCATTGCCACTCTCTGCAGCTTCTGCAATCTCATCAAGGTCAAGCTGGCGATGCGTAAGCGACTCGTAGTATCTTTCGAGTGCGGGGCCGCTGATCATCGTTTCGACACAGCCGAAGCGACCGCAACTGCATTTGCCTCCTGCATCGTCGAGGTAGTTATGCCCCCACTCTCCTGCAATGCCTTGACGACCGTTGAGGATGCGACCGTTGATGACAATGCCTGCGCCAACGCCCGAGCCAACAATAACGCCGACTACGGTTTTAGCTGCTGGTAATATTTCTAGGACCTCACCAAAACGTGCTTCCGCAAGCGCAAAGCAGTTGGCATCATTGGCCATCTTAATCGGAACGCCGAGGTAGGTCTGCAGATCGGTAAGCATCGGCTTATCGTTCATAGCCTCCCAGCCGGATCCTTTGAGTGTTTTTGTAATTGGATCTATAGATCCTCTGCACGCAACGCCGATCTTATCAGGCCGGACGCCGACTTCTGCAGAAAGTACTTCTACGAGTTTGTGGATTTGACCCAGAACATGGTAGTAGCCCTTGTCGAGCTCAGTGGGTATACGCATGCGGCGCAGCACTTGACGTGATGCGCTATCCGCTAATACGATTCCTTCAATCTTGGATTCCCCTAGGCTTATGCCCCAGCTTGGTCCCATGTGAGTCAGTATTTTGGGTCCAGCTTTCGCTAAAACCCGAGGTGTGTGTTTTGGTCGCGGGGGGATTCTATGCTTACTCGGTTGTGTAAGACCGAGCGAAGAACGAGCCTTAAAGCTGTCCTACTAGCGAAATTAGGGTGTTAAGGAACGCGCTGCTGTAACATATCGGCTGTTTGGTCGTCAACTAACTGAGTCTCAACTTAAAAACCCGTGCATATGCCTGTTTTAGCCTGTGACCTGGAACCGCTAGTCCCCTTTGTTCCAGATGCTGAATCCCCTTGGGATCAATCAGCAGTATTGCATTTGCATCGACGTTTGGGCTATGGCCTAACCCCGGTGGAAGTACCCAGCGTGCTTTCGCAAAACCCGTTAGACCTGACGTTAGCCGGGCTGCGTGCAGCAGCGGCGTTACCTAACCTCGCTCGACCGCCCTGGTGGGACTGGGCAGAAAGTGACTATTCCAATCAGCAAGAATTTGTAGATCAATTGTTTGAATGGAATTCCCTTTGGGTAGATGACATGCGAGACAATCCATGGCGAGCGAAGCTTGGGTTGTTCTGGCATAATCACTTCGTGACGCAACGAGAAGTGTACAATTGTCCATCTTGGATGTGGGAATACCACGACATTTTGCAGACGTACGCGTTTGGCGATTTCCGTGAGTTTGTGCGTGCAATCGGCAAGACGCCTGCCATGTTGATTTACCTCAACGGTGTTACGAATACGAGCTTCGAACCGAATGAGAACTATGCGCGTGAGCTGTTTGAACTCTTCACGCTTGGAGAAGGCAACAACTACACGCAAAGTGATATCGTAAATGCCGCACGGGCGCTCACGGGCTGGAATGGATTTACGGAAGCATGTGCGCCAATCACCTTTTTTCCAGCTGCTCACGACGCAGGCATGAAGACGATTTTCGGCCAGACGCAAGCGTTTGACTATGACAGCCTCGTAGATTTAATCTTCACGGAGCGTGCTGTAGAATGTAGTATGCACATCTGCCGGAAGCTTTACAGGCATTTCGTTTCGCCGACAGTCGATGAAGCTATTGTAACTCAATTGGCAACCACCTTTCGGCAAAACGATTGGAACCTCCTCGCGGTCTATGAGCAACTGTTCAGCTCTGCACACTTTTTCTCTCCCGCTTTGCGAGGCGTACGGGTAAAAGATCCACTTGAATTTGCGCTCGAGCTCGAACGAACTCTAGGCACGACCTCCCTTCGCACAGATGAAGGAACGATAGCTGTTTGGTTTCAGGCAGCCAATTTGGGACAAGGCATTTTTGATCCGCCCGATGTGGCGGGTTGGCCGGGCGATCGGCTTTGGTTAAATGCTAACCTGTTGGCGATTCGACGGGACACCACACAGCAAGTCATCTTCTTGACGTATCAGGAAAACAGACCCTTGTTTAACGCATGGGCAAAGTCTCTGAACATCGGTGATGAAAGCGATGTCGAAGAAGTGACTCGCGCCATCGTTGACTATGTGTTGCCGGAAGGCTTGCCACGTCCTCAAGATTATGAACGCGCAGTCGATGTCCTCAAGTCAGAAGTTCCAAGCTTCTACTTCGAGCAAGGCATTTGGAACCTTGATTTCGAATACGCTCCCGATCAAGTCGCAATCCTTCTCGATTACCTAACTCGTCGCCCCGAGTTTCAACTCTGCTAACGATGTCTACGAAAAAAAATAAAAAGTATTTCGTGGACGGATCTCGCTTGCACGACGACGGCCACGAAGACCATCACCTCAGTTCGAGGAGGAGCTTTTTGCGAAACCTTGGTTTGTTAACTGCCGGTACCGCACTTGTTCCAGGATTGCCGCTTCAGGCACTTGGAAGCAGTTCGCTTTCGCAGGCGCTTCTCGACAATCCAACGGACCGAATTCTCGTGTTGATCCGCCTCAAAGGAGGTAACGATGGACTCAATACGATCATTCCGACCTACGCGTTTTCTGATTATCAGAACGCTCGTCCAACGGTGGCATACGCTCAATCTCAGCTGCAGGCCTTGAGTCCTGAGCTAGCGATTAGTAACGATTTTTCAGGTGCTTATGACCTTTGGCAGCGCGATAGTATGCGCGTCGTCAATGGGGTAGGATATCCTGATGCGAGCCTGTCTCACTTCCGAGGCACCGACATTTTGGCCAGTGCTTCTGATGCCAATGAGATCCTGACTTCAGGCTGGTTGGGGCGTCATTTGGACAATTGCTTCCCAGACTACCTGAATAATCCGCCAAGCGCACCACCTGCTATTCAAATTGGAGGAGCTGGGTCGATTTCATTTACGAGTGATGAAAACATAAGCCTTTCCGTTACAGTCAACAACGTGAATGAGCTCGCTGAACTCGCAGAAACCGGTGAGTTGTATGATACCACAGACCTGCCCGATTGTCTCTATGGAAGCCAGCTCGGTTACCTGAGAAGCGTGGCCAATAGTGCGTTCGTATTTGCAGGTGGAATCGAACAAGCATATGACCTCGGTGCTAATTCAGTCGCCTACACAGGTGGCGAACTCAGTGATCAACTTGCACTCGTTGCACGCCTTATTAAAGGTGGTTTGGAGACACGCATCTTCTTGGTTACCCTCGAAGGATTTGATACCCATGCAGAACAAGGAAGCAATCACCCTCGTCTCCTCCAGGAGCTTGGTGGAAGCTTGAAAGCTTTCTACGATGATCTTGCCGTGAGTGGCGACGATCAGCGTGTAGTCTCGACTACGTTCAGTGAGTTCGGTCGACGCATAGAACAGAACGCAAGTGGCGGAACCGATCATGGTACGGCCTCTCCACAGTTACTCTTTGGGCCAGCGCTTAACGGCAATGGCATTCACGGTGATGCACCTGATTTGAGTGCGCCAGACAATAATGGGAACTTGGTCTTTACTACCGATTTCCGTTCCGTGTACGCCAGCTTGTTAGAGAACTGGCTATGCGTACCTGCGGCAGATGTTGATTCAGTGCTAGGTGGGAATTTCCCTCGTATCGACCTCGGTTTCGATTGTCAAACGGTGAGCACACGCAACGTCGTGGAGCGACTTCCTGTAACGCTTCAACGAGCACCTTTTGGCTGGCAACTCGCTTTCGAGTCTGAAGGCGGAGAGTACACAATCCAACTCGTCGATACGATGGGAAGAGTACTTAGTGAGCGCAAAGAATATGTGTCTGTTGGACAAGCTGAATTGCCGATTCGTACGCCAGGTCAACTGGTGGCTGGCGTCTATGCTTATCGTTTGGTTAGTCCGAAAGGACGCGAGGCGAGTGGGTTGATACCGATGATGTAGATGGGATCTGAGATTTGGGACGTGAGATTTGAGATGCTGATAGGGACGCTCGTTAGCGATGTTCGTGCGGACTAAAGTCCATGCTCAATGCAGTCGCAACAGGACCTTTGGCCCTGCATCGTGAATGTGAGGGCCAAAGGTCCTGTGCGCTAAAAGCGCCGAGTAAGGGCTTTAGCCTTTCGAGTAAAATGAGCCGAAGGCGAGCAACCTCTCGGCATTCAAAATTCAAAATTGACGCAGCGAAGCTGTGTCTCTTAACTCAAAATTAGATAGCGTTGTCTTGCGAACCACAGGTTCGCAAGACAACGCTATCTTGTGCCGGTGGCATCACCAGTAGAACTCATCGCGGACCAAGAATCCAAGCTCAAAGCGATGGAGCATGACCTTCATTTGAAGCAGCTCCAGATCAATCGCTTGCTTAACATTACGCAAGCGATCAACGAGAATGTACCCGCAGATGGGCTTTTCAGCATGTACGCCAACTTGCTCAGTTGGGAGTTCGGAATCACCTGCATGGCGCTCTACTTTCGGCAAGAAGACGCTTGGGAATGCAAAACCAGCATCGGCCTCAGTGAGGAAGAGCAGGCGCACGACCCAAGTGCAGCCTTTGAAGATTTCGGAGGGAACATCAATACGTTGGGGCCGCAGAAAGATCCTTTGCTTCGACGCTTTTCAGTTGTAGCTCCCGTAATGCACAAGCAGCAAGCGTTAGCGTATGTGTTTTTGGGCGACATCGAGGATTCGCCTGAAATGTATGACCGCGTTCAATTCGTACGAACGATCACCAATGTGATTGCCGTAGCGATCGAGAACAAGCGACTTTTCAAGCGGCAACTCAAGCAAGAGCGATTTCAAACCGAGCTTGCACTCGCGACTGATATCCAGCGCTCATTGGTGCCAAGCAAGCTGCCAAGCAGCGAGCACTTTGAAATGTCAGCGCTTTATATCCCTCGTTTTGGCGTAAGCGGAGACTTCTACAGTGCCTTTGTTGGAGAAGATGGTAAGCTCTTGTTTTGTGTCGCAGATATCTCAGGAAAAGGTACCGGAGCGGCTTTGCTCATGAGCAATTTTGAAGCGTCGTTCTGGACGTTAGCTCACTCGCGTACGTCGATGGATTGTCTGGTCCGAGACCTAAACGATGCTTTATTTCGAGTGACCAAAGGAGAGCGTTTTATGACGCTTTTTGTGGCGGAATACGATCCGATAACACGTCGGCTTTGTTACGTGAATGCTGGGCATAATCCTTCTTTGATCGCCTATCCACAAGATGGGGAACTACTGCATCAGGTCGACGAATGCGATGAAGGTTGCACGTTCATCGGCGCATTCGAAGAAATACCTCCGTTCAAAACAGGAACGATGGTTTTGCCGAAAGGTGCACAGATACTTTGCTACACCGACGGGGTGACGGAGTTGTTTTCTGTACAAGAAGAAATGTACGGAGAGGAGCGTTTGCTCGCCTTTGCTCAAGCCAACTCAGATCGATCTCCCGAAGGATTTAACGACACCTTGTTAGAGGAGCTGCGTAATTTTCAAGGAGCGGCAGAGGCTACAGACGATGTTACAGTCTTGTCGATTCGCTTTTTTTAGCACTCTCTTTACCATTTCTGGGCTTTGCTGAGCCTTTGTTACTACGTTCGCCGAATATTGAGGGCTGTTCGTCGTTACGTTCCGACATGCAGTACTAGGTCACCCTATTTTTGAAGCATATGGGCAAAAGAAGCCGGCAAGGTGGAGTTAAGTACCGCAACCGTCGTGAAGATGGACCAGCGGCACGTCGCAAAATGGGGATCGTATTTGCGATCACGCTGGGCTGGTGTGGTGTTCACCGTTTCATCATGGGGCAGTGGCAATGGGGCCTCGCGCACATTTTTATGTTCGTCGCGACCATGGCCATTTTCGATGGAGAAATGACACCATGGACGACGCTATCTGCATTTGTGGCTTATTACACCGCCTTTCGATGGTGGCGTATGAGCAATGAAGAATTTGCAGACGAATATCTCGAACCTGTCGAAGAAGAGGTAGGTGGGAAGTACCTCAAGGGAACTTCTACAGCGCATCCAAAGGTGATTTCAGGAAAGGCTAGACGTAAGATTTTAGCTTCCGCCAAAACCCTCTACGAGCAATTTGACTATCAAGGAGCTGCCGAGTTGTACGAGGATGCTTTGGACATGGACCTTGCTGATGGAGATTCACGTGTACTTGCTGCGCGCTGTTATTCCCTACTCGAAGATGCGGAAGCGTCCTACAGACATCTACGCAGGGCTGTTTTGCTCAAGGCAAACAACCTTGACATCATTACTAAAGACGAAGGCTTTGCATGGCTACGTATGCAGGTGGACTACGTTAGGCGTCGCAGAGCTGGCTATGCTCCCGTTGAGCCAATAGTAGAAAAAGCAACTGCTCCGCCAGCACTTCCACCTCGCCAGGACAACATTCTGGAGCGACTTGAAAAATTAGGCGAGCTAAAAGAGCGTGGTTTGCTAGATGACGACGAATTTTTGCGCGAGAAGAAACGTTTGTTACGATAGACAGCAAATTGCTGCGATATTCACGACATACAGCTGTATGCCCGCGAAAGAGCGCTTTGGCTGATTTTTTGTCACGTTGATAGATTAAGACAAGCTGTAAGCAGCGTTTGAGTGCATCAAACACGTCTATTCAACAAACTGCCCTTAAATCGAGTTAGAAGCTTAGAGCCCACGTCACATGATCGCCCACGAACTTATTTCCAACGACATTATTCCTTTGCGGACTTCAGATACTGGAGAAGAGGCATTGTCGATTATGCATGAATTTTTTGTGCAGCACTTGCCGATCGTTAATGATCGTGAGCTTTTAGGTCTTGTGAGTGAGAATGATATTCTTGATCATGACGTCTCAGAGCCAGTAGGCAGCTACGCACTCTCTTCTTCACGTGCTCGTGTAAGAGCTGGAGATCACCTCTATGAGATCATGCGCTTGGTTGCGCAGTTCGATCTAACAGCAGTGCCTGTTGTGGACATGGATGGTAATTACTTAGGACTGATTTCAGCTAGTGACCTCCTCAATTTCTACGCGCGTACTGCAAGTTTTTCCGAAAGGGGATCAATCATCATTCTAGAAATGCAGCGACGAGATTACAGTCTCGCTCAAATTGCTCGCATTACAGAAAGTGAAAATGCCATCATCCTAAGCTCCTTTGTTGAGAGCGTAAGCGATGGTGCAATGCTTCAGGTCACTATCAAGGTGAACCATGAATTTATGAGTGGGATCGTCTCCGGTTTTGAGCGTTTTGGCTACAAGGTGAAAGCAACTTTCAATGAAGGGGCTGCTGTCGATACCTTGCGCGAACGCTACGACTCCTTGATCAACTACCTTAACGTCTGATTGGGCAGCAACCCGAGCACACGTAACTACAACCATGAAGCGCTCCCAACTCACCTTTACCCCTCGATGGGGTTATTGGGTTTTACTAGCGTGTTTGCTAGTGAACAGTGGGCTCATGCTTGCGCAAGACGAGAAGGACTCACTCGAAGTACTTGAGTATGAGCCAGGGGCTTATGCCGTTGTAAAGGATATCGTAATCGAGGGCAATCGTAAAACACGGCGCCCCATCGTATTGCGTGAAATGAGCCTCAAAGTGGGCGATACCCTGTGGTTAGATCAATTAGGTGAAGTTGTTGAGCGTCAACGCAGATTGCTGCTCAATACCAACCTGTTCATGGATGTTCAGGTCTTGATCTCTACACTCAATCTGGAGCGAAAAGAAACCATCCTCAGGGCAGTTGTTCGAGAGCGTTGGTACGTCTATCCGGCAGTTGATTTCGACCTAGCAGATCGTAACTTCAATGTTTGGTGGACAGAGGGCCAGCGATCCTTAAGTAGGATCAACTACGGCGTCAAGCTGAGGCACAGCAATCTTACCGGACGTCGCGATAAGCTGACACTCGGCTTTCAGATCGGCTATACTCGGAAGTATGAACTCAAGTATGAGATCCCCTACATCGACAAAGCCAAAGTGCTAGGCTTAGAGCTAGGAGTGCTGCTCGATCAGAACCGAGAGTGGAACGTCGGTACGGACGATGGAATTCTGCAATTTTATCGTCTCGAGTCGTCCAACGTACTTGAGCGAAGACGGTATCGAGTTCGCCTCGTTATGCGTCCGAAGATTCAAGTGAAGCATGGTCTGCGCCTTGAACGCCAGTCTAATACAATCGATCCTAGCCTTGCTTCAGACGTCAACCCAAATTTCTTTGGTGAAGGCAAAACACAGCAACAGTTCTGGGGACTGCAGTATCGCCTCGAATATGATCAGCGTGACGTAAGGCCTTTTCCTTTAAAAGGAGACCTGACTACGTTTAAGGCTGAAAAATTGGGATTGACGGGCAGGGATGATATTAACCGACTCAACATCTCGTTGCAACACAACCACTATCAACCGATTATCGGCGACCGTCTTAATTTATTGACCATCGCCAAAGTGAAAACGGATGTAGAGCGCAGTCAGGTTCCTTTTTTTAACCGAGAATCGCTAGGGTTTAACCAGAATTTCCTTCGTGGCTATCAATACTACGTAGTCGATGGTCTCGATTATGCTTTCTTAAAAAACACCCTTCGTGGTAAGGTCCTAGAGACCCGAATTCGATTGCCTTTTGTGCCGTACAAGCGGTTTAGCGATATTCCGATGCGTCTCTTTTTAGGTGTACACGGAGATGTTGGTGCGATGCGAGATCCGTTCGATACATCGGGCAATGTGCTGGCCGATCGCTGGCTTAGCTCATACGGTGTTGGTGCTTACGCTGTGTTGTGGTACGGGAAAATCGCCCGATTCGAGGCGACCCGTAATGATCTCGGCGAGTGGGGAGGCTATTTTAGCTACTCCTTGGCATTTTAGATTAGCGGCTCGAGCCCAGTGAGTAAAGACAACTTACCTTGTGCTTATGCAAGTAGCCGTGTACAGCCAAGTGCTCAAACCGACCGATATTCCATACGTTCAGGAATTGATCAACGCGCTCGCGGCCAATAACATCAGTACCTACGTTTTTTCGCCATACCTACAGATGTTGCGTGATGGCGAAATCACATTTCCGAGAGAGGTCGGAACCTTTGAGAACCACCTCGACTTTCGGGTAAAGCCTTTTGACTTCGTAATCACGCTCGGCGGCGATGGTACCATCCTGAAGGCTACTAATCTTGTACGTGACTGCGCAGTCCCGATTGTAGGCATCAACCTCGGTCGACTTGGCTTTTTGGCAAGTATTGAGAAGGCGATGATCACCGAGACAATTGAATTGCTAAAGTCTGGCTACTACGACATTGAAGAGCGAGAAATGCTCAAGCTTGAATCCGAAGCTGGCCTGTTTGGGGATCTTCCCTATGCGCTCAATGATTTCACCTTGCTCAAGCGCGATACCTCCTCAATGATTACGATTCACACGTACGTGAATGGTGACTACTTGAACAGCTACTGGGCCGACGGACTCATCGTCGCGACTCCAACAGGAAGTACCGGGTACAGCCTTTCATGTGGCGGTCCGATTGTCTTTCCAGGTTCAGGCAATTTTGTGATTACGCCAGTTGCTCCACATAACCTCAATGTGCGTCCGATTGTGATCTCCGACGACAGCGTTGTGAGTTTTGAAGTAGAGGGCCGAGCAGAGAATTTCCTCTGCACGTTGGATAGTCGACATGAGATTATCGATGAGACGCAGGCACCGCTAGCGCTTAAAAAAGGAGACTACTCCACAAAGCTCGTTCGCATCAAAGATCGCAGCTTTCTGCATACGATTCGTGGTAAGCTGCACTGGGGACACGATAGCCGTAACCACTAAGGCCGTTCTAACTCGTACTTTGCGAGGATGCAAGTCAACCTGAGCTGGGAAGGAGTTTCCTATCAAGCCGATCTTTCGGCACCAATATCTATTGCGCTTCCGCTAAAACCTGATGCAAGCAGCACGAGGGCTTGGAACGCTCCTTCTGTTCGTCTCGAGCCGGTGGAAGCCGGAGATTGGGTAGGTTCTGTAAAGCAGGGTGCCCCTGTCAACTTTATGAACCTGCGCATAAATCCGCATGGAAATGGTACGCATACAGAAACCTTAGGGCATATAGTATCCGACTGGGAGGAGAATACCATATTGAGCTTATTGCCCAACGTGCCATTCCTGTCCACCTTGCACACAGTGCCGACAAACGAGTTAGCCAATGGTGATCTGGTTGTCGATTTTACCAGCTTACGCCAAAACCCACCACGCACTCCTGGTGTCATTTTACGGGTTTTAGGCGAAAAAGCGCAGGATATTGACTTTTCAAATCAGAACCCACCGTACTTTAACGCAACAGACTTGAGTTGGCTGGCTGCCCAGGGCGTCCAACATCTCATAACTGATTTGCCTTCTGTCGATCGTGAAATAGACGGAGGAGCACTCGCAGGACATCATGCCTGGTGGTGCCTTCCCGATACTCCACGCCGCGAGGCAACGATTACGGAGCTTGCCAAACTAAACCAGCCTCTTGCGGATGGCTTGTATTTAGTTGGCTTGCATGCGCTACCGCTTGCCGCGGATGCCAGTCCGTCGCACCCCCTCATATATCCGCTCTTATCTTCTAACGACTAAACCTAGTCGCACTATGACAAACAACCCACAACTCAAGTCTACTCCATTATTTCGCACCTTCAAAGAGATTGAAGCTGCTGGATCTAGATCTGTCTTGCGGTTTGTAGAAGAGAATGCGCTCGATATTTCTAGGCTCCCAGTAAAGGAGTACTTCGGCCTGCAGTATGCGTACTGTTCTGCACTTTTTGAGACGGGCAACTACCGTCTCGTCGTTGAGTGTACCGTTGAACTACTGGAGCTTTCCATCTTAGACAATCTTGTAGAGGTCGATGGAGAGGATGCTTTCCGCACGCTGCTTTTCCGTCGTGCCAGCAGTCTTTTTCACCTCATGCAATATGAGGAGTGTATTCACGTATGTGATCAGTTGCTACGTCTCCATCCTGATTTTGTAGAGGCGGGCCAATTGTACGAGAAGGCACTTTATCAAAAGCCAATCGCTTGGATAGCGAAGGCCCGTGCACTCAGTGTTGCACTGTTTCTTTTCGCTGCAGCACTCATTGCCTTTGAAGTGTTGGTTATCAATCAGTTTGCCGAGGCAAATTGGCGAACGGGTTTCGAATACTTCCGCAACGGCTGCTTCCTTTTGGGATGGGTAATGCTTTTGGGTGGTGATATCGGACACCGAACGTGGGCATGGTCTCGCGTAAAGCACCGTCGCATGAAATACATCGCGAAGCGTGGAAGCAGAAAGTAAGAACTTGAGTGATCAATTGAGCGTGAATAGCGTTCAACAGGTATATGGTCGATCTCAATCTTCAAGTCCTTAAGGACGCAGCCTTACTCTATTTACCCAAGGTAACCTTGGCGTTACTCGTCATCATTGTTGGATTTTGGCTTTCTAGCCGATTGGCCTCGCTCTTTAAGCGTGCATTGGTCAAAAGAAGTGTAGATGTAACAGTTGTTCCTATTCTTCGGAGTTTAGTCTCAGTTGTACTCAAGGTTTTGGTGTTGCTTTCTGCGGCATCCATGTTTGGGATCGAGGTGACTTCATTCGTTGCGATTTTTTCCGCGATTGCACTTGCCATAGGCCTTGCGTTACAAGGTAATTTGTCTCATTTCGCTAGCGGTCTTTTGTTGCTTACGCTTCGCCCGTATCAAGTAGGAGACGTCGTGACGATTGGAGGTCAGACGGGCACTGTTGAGGGGATTCACATGTTCAATACCATCTTGATCGCTCCAGACAACCGAAAGCACGTGGTACCCAATGGGAAGATTACTAGTGAGACCATCACTAATCTCTCAGGGCAAGGCACGCGTGGCGTCGACATCAACATTGGCATCGGCTACAACGACGATATAGACAAGGCTCGCGCTGTGATGCTGGAAGTAATCAATGCCTACGGGCCAGTGCTTGCTGAGCCGGTTCCAACGGTACTTGTCACTGCTTTGAACGACTCATCGGTAAATCTCTTCTCTCGACCACACGTCAACTCCGCTGATTTCTGGCTGGCCAAGTGTCACTTCAACGAGCAAATTAAAAAGGCCTTTGATCGTGAAGGAATTACCATTCCATTCCCGCAGCGGGAGGTATGGGTGAGAGGGGAGAATAAGGTAGGTATAGAAGTGTAGCCGTAAGCTTGTAAGGAATGAGTACTGTAAGTTGAAGTTGGGCCTATGTGGTTTGACCGCTTCCGCGGTCCACCGTGCGTTAGGTTTGCGCCTTATGTTACGGTGGACCGAGGGAATGGTCTACCTCAGAAGGGGTTGTTAATTAGATTTTTATTGCTTTTGAAATCGGTGCATACCCTTCACACAAAGGGTTAACATAGTTCCCAGGCCAGGACTTCCAGTCTTTGGCCAGGTAGCAGACTACAGGATTTAGAAGTGTATACTTTATGTCCTTTTCGAGCTCTTTTTGTGAGCGTATCACTCTATCCCATGATTCATTCTGCCAGTAAGGTTGTCCTGTAGTTTCGAGAAGGAGATTTGATTTCTTTGCTGAAAAGCTTTTTACTTGAGCAAGTAGCTGTCCCATGTGCCATTTGCTTGAAAGGTGCTGCACAATCCAATGCACATGATTGGGCATAATGGACAAAGCGAGTGTACGGTAATGCTCCCCTTCTTTGAATGCAATTGTTTCTTTTAGGATCTCTCTGCAACGTTCGTTGTGGTGAAGGTGAAAAGGGCCATTTAAGGACCGCCTACCTGTTGATCCAGTCATCATTTGTCGGAATCCAATTCGTTCTTCGGCACTAGCTTCCCAGTAAATGCGCTGCGGAATTACGCCATTATACTCTTTGAAGAGCTTCTCTATTTTGTAGAAGGCAGGCCTTGTTATGGACCCAGCGAGCCTGAAGGATATAGAAAATGTGCCACCTCCAGGATAATAGTGAGGACGTCTAAATTTTGACTTGCCTGAAGGTAGATTTTTGTTGTGTGGGTGGTATAAATACATGAGTCAAATATAAAACAAAAAGTTTTATATTCGCTTTGCTCTATAATGACCCATAGCTCTTGTGGTCTGACCGCTCCCGCGGTCCACCGTGGTGCGTGCGGTAAGTACACCTCGGTGGATCGCGGGAGCGATCCGACAGCAAGCACATCAAAAAAAAAAGCCCCAACGCGCATTTGCGCGTTGGGGCTTCTTTTTTTGATGTGCTACAAGTCAAACTTGATACCCTGCGCCAATGGAACACCTCGACCATAATTGATCGTGTTCGTTTGGCGACGCATGTACGCCTTCCAGCTATCCGAGCCAGACTCACGTCCACCACCCGTTTCTTTCTCGCCACCGAAGGCTCCACCGATCTCAGCACCAGAAGTTCCGATGTTGACGTTGGCGATACCACAATCACTACCCCAAGCAGAAAGGAACTGCTCAGACTCGAGAATGTCGGTTGTCATGATTGCACTTGAAAGTCCTTGAGGAACATCGTTCTGCATCTCAATCGCCTCATCGAGGTCTGAGTACTTCATGATGTAAAGGATCGGTGCGAAAGTTTCCTTCTTCACCACTGCTGATTGCGAATCTACTTCAGCGATACAAGGCTTAACGTAGCAACCGCTATCGTAGATGCCTCCTGAAAGCTTACCGCCTTCAACAACGAAGTTGGCTCCTTCAGACTTGGCTTGCTCAATAGAAGCCTCGTATTGTGCAACAGAATCCGCATCGATTAGTGGACCGACGTGCATGTTTGTATCAAGTGGATCACCAATACGAAGCTGTCCGTACGCCTGAACGAGTGCGTTCTTAACCTTGTCGTAGATGCTATCATGGATAATCATACGACGAGTCGAGGTACAACGCTGACCGCATGTTCCTACCGCAGCGAATACCGCTCCGGTAACAACAACCTTAAGGTCAGATGAAGGAGTAACGATGATGGCATTGTTACCACCAAGCTCGAGAAGTGTCTTACCCATACGGCTAGCTACCTCAGCACCAACGATCTTACCCATGCGAGTAGATCCTGTTGCAGAGACAAGCGGTACGCGAGTATCCTTTGTCATGAACTCACCGACGGTGTAGTCACCGTTGATGATACAGCTGATGCCGTCAGGAAGGTCGTTAGCTTCGATTACCTCATTGAAAAGCTTCTGACAAGCAACGCTACACATTGGCGTCTTTTCAGATCCTTTCCAGATGCAAACGTCACCACAAACAAGAGCGATCATTGAGTTCCAACTCCAAACAGCAACTGGGAAGTTGAATGCTGAGATGATACCAACGATACCTAGTGAATGCCACTGCTCGTACATGCGGTGCTCTGGGCGCTCAGAGTGGAGCGTAAGTCCGTAAAGCTGACGTGAAAGTCCAACAGCGAAATCGCAGATGTCGATCATCTCCTGTACCTCACCCCAACCTTCTTGAAGGCTCTTTCCCATTTCGTAGCTCACTAGACGGCCAAGTGCGTCTTTGTGCTCACGAAGCTTGTTACCGTACTGACGTACGATTTCACCACGAAGAGGTGCTGGTGTCTTGCGCCACACCTTGTGAGCAGCAGTCGCAGCAGTAACTGCAGCTTCGTATTGATCACGAGTTGTTGCACTCACGTGCCCGATCACCTGTCCGTCTACAGGACTTGTGCTGGTGATCATTTCAGCGCTAGAGTGCGCTTCACGACCGATCCATGTACCGGCGTTGTTTTCTTGAAGGCCGAGTTCCGCTAGGAACGCGTGCTGGGTTGCTGTAGCTGACATGCTGGATGTTTTCGTTAGGGGCCGCAAAGGTACGGGTTTGAAAGTGGATAAGGTAGAGTACTGCAACGAGGGCCCTACTTCGGGATTTAAAGCCATAAGAATAGGTCTGTTTGCAGTACAGACACCTCTGGATTGCCCTAGTTTCCCCCTACTTTGTGCTTGAGGGAGGCTGTTTTAGCCCTTACTCCTGTAACAGGAGCTCACCATTTGGGACTTAATTGGATCAATTAGAGAGGCCCAAACCGTTTTAGGAAACCCCTATCGCCTCATGAACCTGCCTTGCTATGCTTACTTGGCATTGGGAAGAGAGGTTTGAGGGTAAAAAGAATTGTAAGCCACTTGGGCTCGAAACACAGTCGCTTTTATCCAAAGAAGATGACGGATTTGTTGCACTAGTCTCCCGTTGAGAAAAAATGATAGGATAGTCGAAAGGGTTTGTGTAGATTTGGAATGTTATTTATTTGTCTAGCGTTTAAGACAAGACAAAAGTTGCCAAGAAAATACTTTATGACTTTTTCAAAATACACGACAGTTTTTTGCCTGTTAATTTTCTCTCTCTCTCTCTCTCTCTCTCTCTCTCTCTCTCTCTCTCTGTAAGTGCTCAATTGTCTGTTCAAGAAGTTGGCTTTTATGGAGACGCTAGTTCATCTTCAGCATATGGTAAAATATCAGTCAAAAGGGATTTGGGCGCTACTTATAATGTGCCTGAGTACAAAAAGAGCAGAGCTATTCAATATCCAGTTGCATTTGTATCAGGCAAAAAACCGCTGATAAAGGCAACTATCCTAGCTGACGAAGAATGCAATGCGAGAGGTGAGAGTATCTGGGTGAAGGCTAAATTTGCGGCTAAATTTACAACGCATATTGAATTTGAAGCAGTTAAGGGAATAGTCGATAATACTACAGGGCAGTTTCTATATGAAAATTCTGGAGAGGCCGTGTTTTCTAATTTGCCGTTTACAGAGGATAAAGTTGTTGGCTTAGAGTCTGCGACAATAATGTGGTACTATCAAATAGTATCGCAAGAAAATGGTAATGAATCAACCCCAGTGGAAGATCTTTGGAGTAATTTCGAGGATACTGCGACCCCGTTATATGTCACCTATGATAGCCCAGAGACGTTACCCGCAGACGCTGGAGGAGGAAGGGTTTATTATCATACTCTTTTGGCTAGAAGTTGTATTCCGGCTCATGGAAGAGATAACCCTTCAAGCATAGAGAGAGGTGTTTGGAAGTATATAAAGAAACTTAAGACAACTAGAGCTGATGATGATGCAGAATTGTATTATTATCTTAGCATTGGGTGTGGAAATACAACAACTACGGACCTAATTACAACTACAGACGGTCAATGCGGAAGCTGGGCCCATTTTTATATAGATTTAATGAGAAGTGTTGGGGTTTATGAAGATTTGTGCGATCAAGATAACTATTTGATTATGGGAGGCAAAGTCAATGACGAGACCTCACGGCCGGCCGTGGGGTTTCTAGTCGATAATTACAAAATCAATGAGGGATTTCAATATAATAATCTAGATGCTAATTATAAGTACACTTTAATTATACAGCAGAATGAGAATGAGACGCCAAATGAATTTATCGATAGAATCATAATTAGCGGTGATTATGAAATTTTACCAAGTGGTGTTGAAAAATTGAATGGTGTGAAAGGGCAAAATAATCCAAATCCAAAATCAATTTTCGCTAATCACCAGATAGCAATTGCCAATCAAAAACCAAGAGATCCGAGTTATGGGGTGACTTATTCTTTTAATACGAATGATTACACCACAATTTTTAACAGCTTTAATAACACTGCTGTATTTGGGTATTTCACGGTTGAAAGAGTTAGAATAGATGAAGAAAGCTTAGGTTATGACGTGAATGGTAATGATTCTTTAGAGGCAAGTGTAGATGTATTATTACTTTTAGTTTCCAGAGAATTTGCTGAATTTGAACTTAGAACGGATCCCTATCCAACAACCGGTGGAGGCACCACTCCCTATGTTAAAAAGTATTAGTAAAATATTCTTAATGCTTCTTCTACTTATAGCTTCAGGGTTATATGAAGTGGGTGTCGCTCAAATTGGCTGGGGTCAAGTAAAAAAAATATATATGTATGATAGGGATACTGTTCTTTCTGCAAATGCTAGTGGTAAACTTCTATCATCATATTTACAATACAGTGGGAATGAAAAAATAATTGGAACATTACGTCATCTTGAGAATGATGAGGACTTTCAGCATATACAGGGTGTCTATCTTAGTGGAAATGATGGATATTTCGTGTATTTGCGTGATAGGAAAATAGAACATCTAGGTTATCCTGCAGATGTAGTAGATTATATCAGTGGATACCAACTTTTTGTGCGAAATTTTAAAATCCTTAGTAACAAAAACTTTGGGGCTGTTGCGCATTCTAGGCCGTTTGATGTCAGAAAAACCTTGGATTTTGCTACTCAAGTTGAGAAGAAATATACATTTTCCAATGATCCTCGATCTAAAGATTACGTTTTTTTTAAAGAAAATTTCCCTGGCAATAATGCTAAAGTCGATCTTGTATGTCTACCTTACTATCAAGCAGTTGATTTGTATGTAGAGAACAATACAGCATATGTTTTTACGATGTGCGGAGATACTCTTAATGAGTATCACATAGATTTAACTGTAAGTGGTACGATGGAATCTGTAAAGTATAGGTCGTATAATACTCCTAAGCTTAAACTGGCATACAACCACTTGAATGTTTTCTACAAATCTGGATTGCTATACGTACAGTTTGGAGAGAAACTCTATTTGTTAAATAGAAGGAAAGAGGAGGACTACTGGTTGCTTTTGGATAAAAAAGCCCGCTTCCCTATGACGATTGAAATTTCTGGGCCATTTGGTGAACAAACTCTATTACGATGAAAGAAGTATTTTTTGTGTTTTGCTGTTTATTATTTGCTCTAACAACTAGCGCTCAAATTCGAAATAGTGACAAGATCGATATTGAGGTTGCCGATGCAACTAGAGGAGGGGGCTGTTTAAATGGTTCGATCAGCGCAACGTTCACAGGAGGAAATCCGCCATTTACTATTTCCCTTTTTAAGGTAGAGCGGATACTTACTCCTAATCCGCCTCCACCGATACTAATTGAAGTAATTGTCGCGAATGATTATGGCCCAACAGTCGTTTTCGATGGGCTAGAGGATGGAACTTATTTTATAGAAGGAGCAGGGTATTATTGTAGTGAGTTTGGTGCATATACTAAGGTTGAATGTGTCTGCGATGAGGGTTTAGACTGTATTACAGGAACGCGTTGCACGGTTAAATAATCTTAAACAGTAGAAAAAATAGATCGCACAATAAGCTAGCTGTCAGTATTTTAAAGGTGCTTAAACCAAAATATGCACCTAGCTCATGCACGACCTTCCAGCAATGTACGACCACTTT
>JBGCGF010000065.1:0-83970 GCA_045110575.1 Saprospiraceae bacterium | reverse complement strand
GAAGCGCTAAAGGGACTGAAGACTTCTGTGCGATACGCAGTGTTATCGCTACTGCTATCAAACAAGGCCTCAGACCAATCGAAGTACTACTCTTAAAGAAGCAAATAGCGCTAGACCTCTTCAGGTAGCTGAATAGTTACCATTCCTTGATCTATCACCTAAGAAGTTCCGTGAGATCACGGGCGAACGTCTTGGTGTGAAAGGTGCTCTCGCACTGAAAGTTGCTCAGAAGAACATCAAAAAGATGTCGAAAGCAAAAGCAGGAAGTCGCGCTGAGGACATTCCTAAAGGACTCTATATCCTAGCGGTACTGCTAGGTTGGGGTTTTCTTGTAATGGGACTTATGGATGATTGGGAAGGAAATAACTGGTGGGTTAACCTGATCCTCTCTATTCTTTGCTGGCTACCTGGTGTTATCCATGGTCTAGTGAAAATGAAAGAGTACTACTAAGCGATTATCCATCGCAATTGAAAAGCCTGTGTTTCTGACGAAACACAGGCTTTTGCTTTTTACGACAGAAACCTGAAATCTTATCTTTGCTCCATGTCTACTAAAAAGGGTCAAAAACCATTTCCTAAATGGGTCCAAAAAGCGTGGCTTACCGCATTGGTAGCAGCCCCAATTTTGCTTTGGATTCTACCGGCAGACTACTTTGATGAGGGTCAGTCTATATGTCCTTCCGTGCTTCTCTTTGATACGGAGTGCTTTGGTTGTGGTACGACACGCGCTGTTCAGCATTTACACCACTTCGAATTCGGCGATGCGATCTACTTCCATTCGCTCAGTCCGCTGATCTACGCCTTCTTACTTTACCTATGGGGTAGTTGGACCTACCATACAGCTGCACGGCTCGGTGTTTTCGGATCGACCAGAGCAGAACGCGTCGAGGCTTCACTAAAAGAGGAAGCTACACGGAGCGAAAAAGATACAGAAGCCTAGTCTTATATAAACAGCAAAGCCTTTTGGCTGATGCTGTATTGGCGGCGGCTAGAGAGTAAACGCCCATTGCCATGCCCACCTTCCAATAAAGAAGACGCCAGCTAGCGCAAAGATCGTGATAGCGATCAACGTGACCATGCACCCCATGATGGCTGCATACTCCTTTTTCGTAATGCGAAGCTTACGCTTACGCGGTGGCAGTAGATCATCGCCGTAGACTTCAACGGCGTGCAGGTTGATATCCGCTTGAGGATCATCAAAGACTGCTTCCTTATCTAACTCAATGATTGAGTTGCCGACAGGGTTATCTACCCGCCCGAGGCCATTTAGTAGTTCGACTGCAAAGAGCACTACACCATCTCTGGTTGCTCTTGCGATGGCATCCTCTTCGTACGCCTCTCGATAAAGGCCAAAGCTTGCCCGATCAGTATCTGCTTCTTGACGAAGCTGCTCAGCTAATTCGGCGATGCGATCGAGGTTCATGTCGCTAAGGTAGCTGTAGGATCCGTGATTGATCACCAAGCGTCTGTGTAAGTCAAAATCAATCTCTAGAAATAGGTTATCCGGTGTCCAAAAGCCTGGATTTCCTACAAATAGCTATACCACAAACTCCGCTCCATGAGATAAAGTGAAAACTATCTCAGCGGTAGAAAGCAAGCAAAATACTGAACTTAAGGCTCGATATAGGTCGCTATAGGGCCGAGGCTGTCCGTTTTCAGAAAGACCAAAAACACCCAATCCATGTTACCCCTAATTGGTTGATCCTCTATGCGTTGCGAGCAAACGGGGGGCACACACTAGTATACTTGCATTGTCCTTACAGCCAAACAACATGATCGCAACTTCCTTTTTAACTGCTTCTCTACTCGCTCTTGCTTACGTTATCTCTTTCCAACGTGGAAGAGCACGCAACGTAGTTAAGATGGATACGGCTTGCGTTTTCGAGACGCGTATCGATCCACCGTTTTTGCGTCCAGTAGTATCTAGAATGGAAAACGATGATCTTTTGATGGATGCCCCTGTCGTTCATGCACGACTTGCAGGTTCGATCCTTGTACTTGACATAAAGTCTGGTTCGAATAAAAGCGCTGAAGGATTTGAGATTGCGATCACTGAGTTCAATCCATCATGGATCAATGCAAAAAGCTACGGATTCCATGAAACTGAAAGTAAAGTCTTAGTAGGACCTCAAGGAGACTTAACCAATCGCCTTCTTGAGCGAACGGCAAACCAACACAACCTCATGCTTCCTGAAGATGCAGGTCGTTATGTTCAGGTGTACGATGTTGACGGCGTGGTTACTGATCCAGGAGAGTTTCGCGTAGAGATTCAGGCAACACTGCCAAACGGTGATCAGCTCAACGTGTCTTACGACTATTCAAATGCAACCATAAATATTCGAGTTCCGGCAAGTGCCTTAAAGGCAGAGGCTAACTACCAGCCATTAGGTGTGAAATTAGCAGCATAAAAGAAGGCAGTGAGTGCTCTTCGTAGAAAACGCCGGCTAGAGCATTGCTCTGGCCGGCGTTCCTTTTTTATATAGATCATCAATTGTTCGAGAGGCAAACAGTCGATAACAAGATCAGCGTTACTGAGGTCAGGATTTAATTCCACTCACTCGCAGCCGCCTCATCGCCGCATGGTCCAGGTCTGCGAAGGTTATATCGAACACCTACGTTAACTGAACGGAGGTTGGTCGTCGCTCCTGCAAACTTGTTTTGGCGAAAGCCGTAGCCCCAGCGCCCTTCGATACTCAACTCTATCTTGTTGATGTTGAAGCTTGCTCCACCCATTGCATAGCCGCGGCCATGAACTGTATTGGGGGTTTTCGTATCGAAATAGTACTGGTTGCTCTGGAAGCTATTTTGAACCGTCTGGCCGTTGGTTACGGTACCTCCGTTTTGGCGAAAGCTGAGTGTAGCGATTGTGCTGTTGCTGCTACCGTATCCGTAGAGTTCATTCCCGAAGCCATAGCCCAATTGAACTCCACCGCCGCCATACACGTGCCAGCCGCAGAGCGTGTTAGAGCGCCACAAGTGAGCTGCTTCAACGCCAAGTTCGTGTCCGTAAGAAGCAAGGTCGATGTACTCGCCAGCTTCATAAGAGCTAATACCGTCTAAGCGGTTGAAGATTGCATAGACCCCCAAACGGAGTTCTTTCGCGCCGTTTTGTAAGGCTACATCACCTCGGAAATATGGATTCTCACAGATCATGCTGTACGCATATCCTTTGTCCAAGTAGGCTGCCAATTCCCCAGGAGCTTCCATGCCTGCGGATTCGAACATGTAATCGGTGTTAAGTCCTTGGACGCGATCTTCATCAATTCCGGTACTGACACCGAAGCTTGAGATTTTATATTGAGCGTGCGCTGCGAAGGAGAGGCAAAACGCGAAGAGTAGTAGGGTGTACTTCATTTGAAATCATATTGTGTTGATACTAATACGTAGAGAGAAGACAATCTGCTGCTCTCTTACAGAATATTTAACGTTTTCACAAAAAGTGAAAGGTTCAGGGTTCAACAGTTGAGCTTCGCTTTCACCAGCTGTTTGGTTCAAGGTTCGCACGTCCCACCTGCCGAAACTTGAACCAAACAACATCCCTACTAATCTGAACCTTGAACCTATATTACCCCCATGGCACACCTTCTCGGTATTGATTTAGGAAGTTCATCTGTGAAAGTCTCCCTCGTTGACAGCAACGGTGGTCGGGTTTTGGCGAAAGCTCAATCTCCGGCGAAACAGGAGCTGAAGATCAATGTGAAGAAGGCTGGATGGGCCGAGCAAAATCCAGAGCTTTGGTGGAAGCATACCGAAAAGGCAATAGCACTGCTCGCTAAGAAGCACTCGCTAGCGGAGGTCGACGCGATCGGCATTGGCTACCAAATGCACGGGCTGGTATTGCTCAATGCTGAAGGGAAACCTGTACGGCCGAGTATCATCTGGTGCGATAGTCGCGCTGTAGAGTTGGGGCACGATGCAGAATTGGCCCTTGGACAAGGACTCATCGAAACGACGACCCTCAACAGTCCTGGCAACTTTACAGCAAGCAAATGGGCTTGGGTGAAGGAGCACGAGCCGAAGGTTTTGGCGAAAGCTGTAACCGCAATGCTGCCAGGAGACTACATCGCCTTCAAACTTACCGGCGAACGCAACACCACCGCAAGTGGATTGAGCGAAATGGTCCTCTGGGACTTTGGAACGCGCCAACCTGCATACGCAGTGCTAGATCACTACGGCCTTGACATCTCGCTTTTGCCGCCACTCGTTCCAACCTTTGGAGAGCAAGGACAGGTTAAGCATGACGTTTGCGAGCAGTTCGGCTTTCGCCAAAACGCACAGGTCACCTACAGAGCTGGCGACCAACCTAATAATGCCTATTCATTGAAGGCGTTGAACCCTGGAGAGACTGCAGCAACCGCAGGAACCTCGGGAGTCGTCTATGCTGTAACTGACCAACGTAAGTTTGATGAGCAACAACGTGTCAATACGTTTCTACACGTAAATGATAGCATTGAAGCTGAACGCCTTGGCATTCTCCTTTGCATTAATGGAACGGGAAGTGGCTACGCATGGCTACGTCGCATGCTTGGCGCAGGCGGTGTAATGCCTGGTTACAATCAGTTCAATACATGGGCGAGCGAAAGCCCGATTGGAAGTAACGGCATGCTGTTCTATCCGTTCGGTAATGGTGCAGAGCGTTTGCTAGGCAACACGTCACCTGGGGCAACGATAAAGCACCTCAATTTCAATACTCACGGCGTATCAGAAATGTCCGCTGCCGTGCAAGATGGCATCGCTGCAGCCATGGCTTTTGGAGGCAACGCCCTTGGCGAACTAGGAGCCCAACCTACCGTTGTGCGTTCGGGTAGAGCAAATCTATTCTTGAGCGATCGTTTTTGTCAAGCCTTCTGCCAACTTACTGGAGTACCGCTTGAGCTTTACGACACTGACGGAGCGCAAGGTGCAGCACGCGCAGCAGGTGTTGGCAGCGGGGCTTTCTCGGATCACCACGAGGCACTCTCAAGTCTCGAACAGACTGGTGAATTTACTCCTAAAGCTGAATTGGGTGAAGCTTACGCTGACTTTTTCGGTCGCTGGCAAGAAGGACTTTTGTAGTAATTTTTCTATTGAAAAGGGCGATGAACGAATTTGGTGTGAGGCTATTACCTTTCACCCATGCCTAGCTATTTCCCATCTGTCAAGAAGGTCCAGTACGAAGGACCAGAATCTAAGAACCCACTAGCCTTTCGCTACTATGACGCCGAGCGTGTCATAGGAATTAAAACGATGGCCGAGCATCTGCGTTTTGCAGTCGCTTACTGGCACTCATTTGGTGGAACGGGCGGTGATCCATTTGGTGCAGGCACCATTTCATTTCCATGGGATAAAGGCCGTGATGCAAAAACCAGAGCCCGTAAAAAGCTTGATGGTGCGTTCGAATTCATGGACAAACTTGGCGCTAAGTTTTACTGCTGGCACGACTACGATCTCGTAGAAGAAGGCAAGACGCTTGCGGAAAGTGAGGACCGCATGCAAGATGCAGCTAAGCACGCCAAGGAGCTTCAAAAGGCAAAAGGCATCGATCTCCTTTGGGGAACGAGCAATGCTTTTTCGAATCCAAGATTCATGAACGGTGCCGCGACCAATCCTGACTTTCAGGTAGTCGCGCACGCAGCAGCTCAAGTCAAAACAGCTATTGATACGACCGTTGCTCTCGGCGGACAGAACTACGTGTTCTGGGGCGGTCGTGAAGGCTACATGAGTCTTCTCAATACCGACCTGAAGCGTGAGCGTGAGCACATGGCGATGTTCTTGACAATGGCGCGTGATTACGGTCGCAAGAATAAATTCAAAGGAAAATTCCTCATCGAGCCAAAGCCGATGGAGCCAACCAAGCACCAGTACGACTTCGACAGTGAAACGGTGATTGGCTTCCTGCGTGAATTCGATTTGATGGATGATTTCGCGCTCAACATCGAAGTCAACCATGCAACACTCGCTGGCCACACCTTCGACCACGAACTCCAAGTTGCAGCCAATGCCGGTGTGCTAGGAAGTATCGATGCAAACCGTGGCGACTATCAGAATGGCTGGGATACGGATCAGTTTCCGAACGACCCGACAGAGATGCTACTCGCAATGCGCGTCATCTTGAAGAACGGTGGAATCGGCGCTGGTGGAATCAACTTCGACGCGAAGATTCGTCGCAACTCAACCGATCGTGAAGATCTCTTCTACGCACATATTGGCGGCATGGACGCATTTGCGCGTGCGCTCATCAATGCACATGCGATGATGGAAGAAGGTACACTCGAAGGCTTTGTGAAGCAGCGTTACAGCAGCTTTGACAAGGGCAACGGAAAGAAATTTGAGGTGGGTAAGCTTTCGCTAAAACAACTTGCCAATATTGGGAAGAAGCAGGGTGATATTGATTTTCAAAGTGGACGTCAGGAATGGGCGGAGAATGTGGTGAGTCGGTACATTTAAGAAGCCTCACATTGCCCTTTTAAAAGCCCCTCTAGTTGTTCAAACTAGAGGGGCTTTTTTCTTGGGAAGTCTAAAAGCTAACGCCAAGTCCACCTATAACTATGTTTTTAGTCTTAGCTTGCGAATGAATAGATTGAATATGATTTGCTATAAAGCCCCGATACTGATATGTCTACTAGTATGCCTTGGGGCATGCGTGGCATTTGCTCAAACGCATACCCTAACTTCTTGGAGAGGATCAGCCTACCACATTGGAGAGGAATATCTACAATCGGGGTTCGGAGACCATGTGTACGATGGCGACTTCATTGCTCACGTCACCTTTCCTGCACTCGATATTGCCTACGAACCGAATGATATTGCTTTCCCTGAAGTATACGAACGTGTTCGATTTGGGATGATCGTCAAAGCAAAACTGGATGTGCTTCAAGCAGGTTGCTACAGTCTAAGCCTTAATTCAGACGATGGCTCTGTGCTTTGGCTAGATGAGGAGCTCGCAGTCTCAAATGACGGTCACCACAAACAGACGCGTGTCACCGATAGTCTCGTACTCGAAGCAAAAACATACGATGCAAAAGTCTGGTACTACAACGCCTTTTACGGTGGCTATGCACTGGAATTAGATATCAATCGAATCGGAGCGAATGAGGAATGTCCGACGCCTAGCCTTAGCGCACCACCTGCAGAACTGATTGTAGTAGAAGGGGCCCAGCTATTCGACCTCGGCGAACACACCATACCACATAGAGGCGCTGAGAAATTTGACTCCCTTGCCGCTCAGTTAAAAACGATGAGCATCAAGAAGATTACCATCACTGGTCATACCGACGATAGCGGAGAAGAAGCGGACAATCAAAGCCTTTCAGAACGTAGAGCAGAATCAGTTCTGAGCTTCTTACAAAGCCGAGTGAATTTGACAGACATCGAAGTCGTCACCGTTGGCAAAGGAGAATCTGAGCCTATTGCAACCAATGCAACTCGTGAAGGCAAAGCCACCAATCGTCGCGTTGAAATTCTAGTTGAGTAAGGCTCTTATTTATTACGTGAGCGGCTTCACACCGATGTGCCAGCTGTTCTTAACAGCGAGGTAGCGAATTAAGAAGACGACTGCAATCGCGATACCGATATTGACGTCTCGATACGAACTCACTTGCTCTGCAATTAGGAAGATGACACCTCCAATTAGACAGGCGGTGGCATAGATCTCTCTTCTAAAAATGAGTGGTACTTCAGCACACAACACATCACGTGTCACCCCTCCGAATACTGCAGAGACGATTCCCATCATGACTGCGATGACAGGAGAAAGGCCAAGGGTGAGGGTTTTCTCCAAGCCGATGATGGTGAAGATTGCTATTCCTACCGTATCGAAAATGAACATGCTACGGCGCAGCTTGCTGATGTAGCCACGGCCGAGATAACTGAGCGGCAAGGCGATACCGACGAGCCCCAGGTAAGTGAGGTCGTTCATCCAACCAACAGGCGTTTGGCCAAGCAGCAGGTCACGTAGCGTGCCCCCACCGACAGCAGTGACAAAGCCAATAACGGCAGCTCCAACCAGGTCAAACTTCTTGTCGATCGCCGTGAGGATTCCACTGATGGCGAACACGAGCGTACCTGCGAGATCTAGTGCGTAAAGGATAGACATTCGAATGCAAAACTAGGCGGCGTTAGGGAATAATGTCATCTCAAATAGCCGTTGGCGCAAACGTCCGTGCGTATCATGTTAGTACGACTCTCCTCCTATTCCGGATCAACGGAATCACGATACGCCTGTGCTGGATTTGACTGCGTAGGATCTTGCCTAAAGATGTCCTCGAGCATGCCATACAGCTTTGGGTGCTCCTCTTTCAAGTCATCTGGCCGAAAGAAAAAGTACTCGGTTGCGACAGCGAAGAATTCAGCTTCATTGGTAGCACCGTATTCGTCGAGGGCACTATCGCCTCTGATGATTTTTAGCATTTCACGTTCGACGACTCTCATCCATGGACCAACTAATCCATCTTCTAAATAATAGTCAGGCGAACCATCTACATCACCATCGCTCATGTCGAGTAGGTGCGCAAATTCGTGTACACCTACGTTGGAGTCTGTATGCCGTCCAAACCCTTCGTGAAGCGCTGGCTTACTGAGAACCATGGCGCGCTTCAATTCGCGATTGCCCACCATTCCGAGAATGTTCCGGTCGGATGAATCCGGGTCAAAATCTCGCGAAAAATTAGCGCCATACAAGACGACTTCATCGATGTTGGGATAGTGCCAATCGGGGAATCCAAAAAGGGGAATCTGTGCACTTGCTGCGATGAGCAATTTATCGGTAAGGCTGACCGACGTCTTTGCACCATTGATTGTTACCTCGCCTAGAAACCCTTGTACACGTTTGGCAAAAACGGCCTGGCGGTCGGGCGATAGCTCTCGAAAATATCGAACGCGCTTTTTAAGAATCGCGATCCACTCTTTAGGCACCTCTTCAACGGGAAGCTCTCTTCGTGATTTCCAAAAAAGGAAGATCGCTGCCACGATGAGAAGCAGAAGTAAGCCTGCGATGACGAGGTAGCGTGGATCCATGGGATAAAGCTAAGCCGTAGGCTTAAGCTTGGATCACTACGTTTCTGGATCGTTTCACTGCTAGATCGCTGCAGGACTGCTTATTGGGACGCAAGGCCAGCGGTTGACATGCTCTGCATGTGCTGGCTATATTTTTTCCTGCGAACCAGTGGTTCGGCAGGACAAATACACATAGCTATAAAGGCCTCCGCGATTGGCATGAACGTCTCGGCTCTGCGCGTTCTGTCTCTCTACGAAGCTCTGCGTGAGCTCTCCATCCTGCGTTGCTCCCTCAAGCAGGCATGTAGTGCCCGTTGCGGTTCAATCATTCTCGCATGTCGAATTATAAAATGAGCCGAAGGCGAGCAAAACATCTCGGCATTAACAATTGACAATTAGCAACTAACAAATAACAAAACGACCTGTCTGTTAACAGCAGTTAGGATTCCATTCTCGCTTAGTTAACATTTTCACATTTCCATAGGAGTTAGGTTTGACAAATCATCAATCAACTCAAAACTTAGTCTCATGAAAACTCTTTGTTTACTCCTATGTAGCATCTTATCTATTTCCGCATTTGCGCAGAAGGCTACCACGTACACCGACAAGAAAGACAACGTACATCTTTGCGGTCCAATCACTATTTCTGACTTACAAGAAGCGCCATATGCAGAATGGTATTCGAAAAACTATGTAGGCTCACATACCGACAGCATTGCTAAATCCGAATGGGCTCACGAGTTCAAAAACACATCGGTTGACATTTACCTCGGCACCTGGTGTGGCGATAGTAAGAAATGGGTTCCGCGCTTTATAAAACTATGGGAATCAGCTGGTTTGCCACTGGAATCGCTTAACATCATTGGTCTTTACAACGGCGATGAAAAATACAAGCAAGGTCCCAACGGCGAAGAAGTTGGTAAGAACATTCACCGTGTTCCAACTTTCATTTTTGAGCAAGACGGCAAAGAAACTGCTCGAATTGTAGAGTCTCCCAATTCTGATCTGTTAACGGATTTACGTCAGATCGCTATGGGAATACCTCCAGCTCCGAACTACCGTGGCGCTACGCATATGATCGAGCTTCTAGCGAAGCATACGGATGAAGAAATAACCCAAGATTTTAAGAATCTCGTAAACAGCACCTATCGTAAAGTTGCAAAAAAATCTGAACTAAACACCTTAGGTTATGTCTATTTAAATTCAGGTCAAATTGAGAAAGCTCTCCGTTGCTTCCAGTTCAATACATACTATTTTAAATTCAACCCCAATGTTTTCGATAGCTATGCCGAAGCTCTACTTGAGTCCGGTGATAAAGAAGCTGCGATACGGAATTATGCGAAGGCGCTCTCGCTCGACCCATCGAACATGAAATTGACGATAAAGCTTCTTGAGCTGCAGGAAGGCTTTGTAGCCAACAAAGATTAATGCTGTGTGGTCCTGCGAATTGGCAACTCGCAGGACAAACACCTCTCTCCCCTACTCTTCCGGAATATCGTACGCTAACTCAGGTGTGTGGCCTTTGACTCCTCGGAAAAAATTGTTGAAGGCCCTTTGGGTTTCTTCATAATCCTCTGTCACCTCATAAGGTGCACTCCATTTCATGACCTTGTTTTCCCAGTCGAAGCCACACCATACAATAGGGACCTTGGCTGCAAGTGCCATGTAGTGAAAGCCGCTTTTGATTTTCTCTGGTTTCGAGCGAGTTCCCTCTGGGGTAAGGCACAACCGAAACGTTTCGTTCTCTTCAAAAATCTTGGCGACTCCATCAACGAAATTTGTGTTGCCTGTTCGGACAACCCCTTTACCACCAAGCCAGGTCATGAGCCATCCTAAAGGAGGCTTAAAAAGCGTGTGCTTACCGACGAAACCAATGTCGATTCCGTACACGATCCTAAAGAACACGCCAATTGGGAAATCCCAGTTACTGGTATGTGGATATACCACAACCAAGCATTTCGGTACATCATAAGGCAGAGGGCCTTCTGTTGACCAACCCCACTTCTTGTTGAAGATCCAAGTAGAAATACGTTTACGAAGAGACATAGCGTGAGTTAAGAGCCGTGCAATGTTACTAGATTACACCTTAAGAGTCTTCAGAGCCTGTTTAAGAATTCAGATTCTAACGAAATTGAGAAAATTCAAGACTGATTAAGACGAAAAGCGCAAGGTCTAGCTGGCTAAAGCAAGCATTTTCAAAGATAATCAGCCTTGAATTGTCCGATTCTTAAGCGGATCAGAACTTCTTAAACAGGCTCTAAATAAAACCCACGAGACGAGCACCACGTTTAACAAGTTATGCGCTTAAACCCCTTTCGAAGAAATTCACCGTCAGGTGATACCGACCAAGAAGACGATCTCGGATTTGGAGAGAAGGTCTCAGGAGAAGGGATTAAACTGGTCAATAAAGACGGAAATTTCAACGTCCAAAGAACTGGACTAAACGAGTATTTCGCCTACCAATGGCTCATCGAGATGCCTTGGTGGAAGTTTTTCGCTTCTGTACTCGGCTACTATATCGTCATCAATTTTGTATTAGGGCTCTTCTTCTATCTCTTAGGCCCTAGTGGTATTAGTGGCCTTTCACAAGACACATGGTATCTGACCTTACTGGAGTGTTTCTTCTTTAGCGTTCAGACGTTTACAACCGTCGGCTACGGAACAATGGCTCCGATAGATCTCCCACATCAATTGCTTGCGGCACTGGGTGCGCTCGTCGGCTTGATGAGCTTGGCACTTGCCACGGGACTGCTTTTCGCGCGCTTTTCTAGGCCTAGTAGACTCCTTGTTTTCTCCGAAAATGCATTGATTGCTCCTTACAGTGAAGGCTTATCGTTTCAATTCCGCCTGGCAAATCGGTCTTCAACCAAGTTGATCAACGTCTCTGCACAGATTGTGTACTCGTGGATTACTGAAAAGGATGGAAAGCGAAAGCGCCATTTCAACAACCTTGAACTTGAGCGAACAGAAATTGCAATGCTACCGCTTAACTGGACGGTTGTGCACCCCATTGATTCTTCCAGCCCGCTTACGGGTTTGACGGTTGACGAAATTCAAGCGACAGATGGAGAGTTTATCGTACAGTTAAGTGCCTTCGACGAAACCTATGGACGCCAGATTTTCGAGCACACGAGCTACTATGCGCATTGCTTAAAATGGAACCACAGTTTTGAGCCGATGTACCAACCTTCTGAGAACGGGACAATGATGCTTCACCTAGACCGCATTGACCTAACTTCCTCCAAAAGCTAAAATGCAGAACTCATCGTTTAACTTCTACTGAGTTAAATCGTCCAAAGAGCGTGACATTGATGACCGAAGCAGAAATCGTGCGTGGATTATCACTCTCTAGCGAGAGGGAATCTGCTATTCGCCAACTGACGGAACGGTTCGGCATGAAGCTTTTTCAACGCATCAAGTCTATTGTTTCTGTAGAGGCAGATGCTCAGGATGTCTATCAAAACACCTTGATCAAAGTCCTCAGAGGGATCAAAACGTTCAAAGCAGACAGCTCTCTTTACAGTTGGCTGTACAGGATTGCCTCAAATGAAGCACTAGATTTTTTGCGGAAGCGAAATCGAACGGCTTCTACACCTTTCGGCAAAACAAGCGAAGAGAACGTCAACCATAACCTGCTCGACGGGCAAACCGCCGAAACCCAAGGAGTAGAAGCTTCCGAAATCGAGGACCTACTACAAGCCGCGATTGAGACTTTACCTACACAGCAACGAATCGTTTTTGAGGCACGATATTTCAATGAAACCCCTTACGCTGAGCTTGCCAAAAAATTCTCAAAAAGCGAAGGAGCTTTGAAAGCAAATTACCATCATGCAGTGCAGAAAGTGACCGCTTTTGTTCAGACGCATGCGCCAATTTCAATATCATGAGTAGCAAAAAACCACACAACGACGTTCAGCAAGAACTCGAAGGACTAAGTCCTCTCCTTGCGCGTTTGCGCGACGGGCAAAAAGCAACAGAAAGCTCAGATGCAACAGGCATTGACACGCTACACGATATCGGCCGCATTGCGCTCGACACGGTGCCTATTGAAGCTCCGGAAGCGAGTCTAACGGCTCCTTCAGGGATGCGCGTAGTGCATCGAAGACAGAAATGGGCAACACCGATCGCAGCGGCAGTAGCCTTGTTGATTGGAGCGTTGATTAGCTATAGCATCTTAGCACCTCCCGCTACTTCTGACGTAGATATTGCAAGCTTCAACGCAGCACTTTCTGAAGAATTGATTGCAAGTTATGAGGCTCAAACAGACGACCCTATTGCATTCCTACTTGATGATGAAATGCTCTTTGCCGAAGAAGATGATCTCTTCTTTTCACCTGCAGAGGATGTTCTCCTTGATTGGGCCGATGATGGCAATGTAGACGAGGCACTTTCGGAAGAAGTGATGATTGATGCACTTTGGTAGTGCAGTCTTTACGCTTTGCTGATAGTCAATGTACCTACTACATAGAGTTTTACGTTTCTTTGTAGTAAGAACGTGCAACACATGTTCCCTTCTTTCCTTTTACCTGACATTAGGTAAGTACTTCCCGAGCAACGGCTTCTGGGTTTTGGCGAAAGCAACGTGACTCCTCAACTAGGATTTTGGACTAGAAAAACAACTCTAGTACATTTCTACTTGTAGCAATTTTAAGCCCGCAGAAAGAGATTATCCTTCTGCCGACTTCGCTACAATTGGTTCCTTCTTGAATAGAAGAATGCGCTGTCGACTCGCTTAACTCAAGCTAAGGCTCTCAAGGAACCCTACTAAACGGTAACAGGACATTCAATCAAGATCAAGATTCGACAGTTTGTCGTCCTCTTGTAAAGGATCCCCTTCTTCCACTATGCACTATGCGTATGGTGGATCGCGTCAATACCTACCTGTGCTTTTAATACGATTTTTCTTTAGGCTATACAATCTGTTCCTCTCCAAGGATAAGAACTTAGCGAGACGAGTAAAAGAAATGACAGGGTTTGTACCTGCTCGCATTTCCATCTTCAAGCTTGCATTCTCGCACAAGAGCAACCAAGCGACAAAAGACTACGCACAGACGAATAACGAGCGCCTAGAGTATTTAGGAGATGCTGTTTTGGGTACCATTGTCGCGGAATACTTGTTCAAGAAGTATCCTAACGGAGACGAAGGTTTTCTAACGAAAATGCGTTCGAAAATCGTCAAAAGAAAAAGCCTGAACGACATCGGTGATAAGATGGGGCTTGACGTGTTGCTTACAGAATACAACCGTACACGCCTTAGCTCATCGATGCTAGGAAATGCAGTAGAAGCACTCGTAGGAGCCGTATACCTTGAGAAAGGCTACCGCGGAACCAAGCGGTTTGTCATTCAACGAATGCTGAAGCTCTACGTGGATATGCACGAGCTTGAGACAGTTGACGACAACTACAAAAGCCAGTTGCTTGAGTATTGCCAGAAGAATGGCATGCAGGTCAACTACAAGTTGCTCAACAAGTTCAAGCAAGACCGCCGTGATCGATTTAAAGTTGCCGTCATGGTCAACGGAGAGCAGATCTCTCTCGCCGATGACTTCAATAAGAAATCAGCTGAACAGCTTGCTAGTCTTAGAGCACTGCAAAAATTAGGGCTGGTAGATAAAGAAGCACCGATCCAAACTGGCAGAAAATCTCCTACAAAGGGAACTCCTGCCGTTGATCGCGCGCCAAAACGGGCTAAAGAGCGGAAGCCAAAACCACCTACTAAGGCTCCAGCAAAAGCCCCAGCATCGAAACTTAGAGAGGTTTCAGATGAAAAGATGGCCGTTGCTGCGATTACTAAGCGCCAGGCTGAAAAACCTGCCCGAATCAAAGTTGAAAAGCCTGCTCAACCTGCAAAGGCTAAACCGGCTATAGCTGCAAAAGTAAAAGCTCCTTCGAAAGCGAAAGCACCGCAGCAGAAATCGAATGCTGCATTGCCTGCCCGTAAACAACGACGGAACAACAGTCGTCTCGGACGTTCGATCTGGAACGGTGTCCAAACAGCAGGTGCTACAATCGAACTCGCTGACGGATTTGGTTTCTACGATAAGCCTGCAGAAATGCAAGCCTCTAGACCTGCTCCTAAGGCCAAAAGAGCTTCCGCAAAACGAGTATCGAAGAATCAGACAATAAAGGAAACAAGTAACGTTCAAGCAGAAACGCAGAAGCCTACATCACCTCAAGGTAAGCGCACAACCAAACCGGAACCTCGCCAAGAGGAAAAGGTGTTGAGCGCTAGAAAACGACGTCCGATTCCGCTACGTCTACTTACACCGATCGTGAAAGACGCATCTGCAGTAATGGCAATCGACTTCGATGAACTCTTTAAGGTATTAGGTACCACAAGCAAGCGAAATGGACAGCCTGCGAAGAATGCTCCAGCTAGAAAACCTAGACGAAAGCCCGCTGCTAAAGACACCCCAAAGGATACTGTCGAGAAGAGCGTTGACACTTCTTGGGAGGACACACCGTTGGGGCTTTCTACAGAAACTGCCGCGGCTCCCAAGCCGAAAAGAAGTCCAAGAGGAAAAGTCGTTCCTATTCAGAGTGAAAATGTTCCTACAGATGAACTCGACACTTGGGAAGACACCTTGCTAGAAATCAACCCAGAAGAAGGAAAGCTCGCAACGGAGCTGCCTGAGATGTACAAGAAATCAACGGCTAAAGCGCCTACCAATCGCAGAAGACCGCAGAGAAGAAGTACAAATCGCAAGAAGAAAACAGAAGAATAACAACCTGACCGCGTTAACGCTGTTACTTTGTAAGATAAATCCGACACCATGTCTGCTACTGCCACCAAGAGTCCCGTAATGCTTTACACTGAGCAAACTCCCAACCCGGAGTCGCTCAAGTTTGTAACCAACCGTATGCTGTACACCGGCACGGCTGATTTTAGAGAAGCTGAACTAGCTGATGAATGGAGCGCACTTGCTTCTGCACTCTTCAAAGAGCCCTATGTCAAAGGCGTTTATGTATGTAACAACTTCGTGACGATCACTAAGGAGTTTAACTACGCTTGGGATGACGTGATGCTGAATGCAAAGTCATTCATAAAGAAATGGATCGAAGAAGGCAAGGAAATCGTCAAAGAAGGTTTCACTGAAGCTTCTGAGGCGATGGAAGCTGAGCGTCGTGCTAACTACGAGTACTCTGGCGATGACGAGGCGATCGTAACTAAGATCGAGGAGCTTATTGACACCTACGTCCGCCCTGCGGTTGAGATGGACGGTGGCAACATCGCCTTCAAGAGTTTCAAAGAAGGTGTAGTTACGGTTATCATGCAGGGTAGCTGTAGTGGTTGCCCATCTTCTACCGTAACACTCAAGAGTGGTATCGAATCTATGCTCAAGCGCATGATACCAGAGGTTACAGAGGTTATGCAGGAAATGGGATAATCCCCCACTACATACCAGTGACAAGAATGAGGCCTCCGCGGCCTCTTATAGAAGTCCTTCCGAACAGCCGTTCGGAAGGACTTTTCTTTTTGGTCAAATTTTTAATAAAATCATATTTCTTACATACCATGCATCTGGTAGAAGCCTATTTCATTAAACGGGTCAATAGGTACATTTACGCGCTATTTAGTACCATTTTGATTGTTTTACGTGCTATTCACGACTCAATAGAACCACCCGTTCATTCTGAATATCAGCGTATTACCCTAAGTATGGGAGGCCATAAGCAGCATGACCACATACCTTTGGGATCTCAATACAAACACACCTGCGAAACTTGTTTTCTATGAAATTAATTACACTTCTCTCTACCATAGCTCTTATCGGTTTAGGATTCTCTTCACTAGCTCAAACTGTATATTATGTTACTCCAACTGGAGCGGGCACCGAAGCGGGTACTAGCTGGGCAAACGCTTCAGCCGATCTAACTGCAATTCTACTTGCTACGACTTCTGGTGACGATGTATGGGTTGCCCAAGGCACCTACACGCCTACAGATTGTGCCGCAGGATGTACCGAAGCAGAACGCGAGACATCATTCGCTCTTAAGGCCGGAGTTACACTAATCGGTGGATTCGTAGGTACGGAGACTACTCGCACCCAAGCATCTGCAAGCAACTTGACGACTCTTTCAGGAGACATTGGAGCTTCAAATGACAAAAGCGATAATTCATACAACATAGTTCTTTGCGATAACTGCGGAACAAACGCTGGCTTAGAGAATTTCACCCTATCTGGTGGAAATGGTAATCGTGCAGCAAGCTCTGGCCCTAACGAAATAGGACGTGCCGGTTCTGCTCTATACCTAAATGGGGCAATAGGTCAAGCAAACCCAGTTGTTACTAATTGTACGTTTACCGATAACACCGTTATTGGACGAGGAGGAGCAATATTTTGCAATGGCTCACCTGGAGAAAGCTCTCCTATTTTCCGATTCTGTACGTTTAATGGTAATAGCTCCAATGGAGAAGGCGGAGCCCTTGCAATCGACGGCACAAACGGAACGGCGAATCCAAAATTTAGAGATTGCAGCTTTACCAATAACCAGACGATATATGAATCAAGTGTCGCTCAATCAGGTGGAGCAATCTATGGTGTAACACAAGGAGGAAATGCAATCGTTGACTTTAACCGCTGCCTTTTCCAAAATAATACAGCAGATGCAAACACGACGCCTCCTGCAATGAACAACAACCAGAATGGACTTGGTGGAGCTATGTATTTCACATCTTCAGGATCAGGTAATTTACAGCTCAACTTATTCAATACGATACTTGACGCAAATACAGCGTACTCAGCAGGAGCGATTTACAACCTAGGTGGCGTAACGAAATTTGAAAATGTAACCATGACCAACAACACTGCCACAGGATCAGGTGGATCTGGTGGCGGTCTATATGTAAACGGTGGCAGTGCCGATATCGTAAATTCAATCTCGTACGGAAACGAGTCTGTAACTAACACGTTCGGCGGAAAGGATATCCGATTCGTAAACGGTACCGTCAACATTTCATACACGCTTGTCGAAGCTGCTGACAGAAACGAGTTATTCAGCCGTGCATCGAATACAAACGCAGATATACTTAACGATGGACTAGGTATGATTTACGGTACTGATCCACTGCTCAGCTCTCCTGCTGGTTACCCAGAAATCTCTACCGCTACATCACTAGCAGTAAATAGCGGACTCAACAGTGCAGTTACAGCTTCTGGCGGTGACTACCTCGGAGCTAGCAGAATCGTTGCTGGCAACATTGACCTTGGAGCAGTAGAGAGTTCTTTAGCACCGCTTCCTGTAGAGCTCATTTCATTCGAAGCAAAAGCACTTGACACCAAGATTCGCCTTGATTGGAAAGTAGCATCAGAGATTGACCTTGACGGATACAAGCTTCTTCGTAGAGATCCAACAGGAGGATTTGATGAAGTTGTATTTGTACCAGCAATGGAGAGTGGCTCTTACTTCTATGAAGATGCTGCAATTATCCCTGGACAAACCTACTACTACCAGTTAGTAAGCTTGGACCTTGATGGCACTACTTACGACTCTGATCTAGTTACAGCGAGAGTTGATGCTTCTTCTAACGAGGTAATTGTTTCTAACCTGTATCCGAATCCTACAGACGGACTCCTCAACATCGTTCTTACTCCTAGAGAAGGAGCACGAACAGTCTACGCATCAGTCCTAAACATGAACGGCCAACGTATGGTCTTCAAGTCATACCCACAAGACGGTGTGCACCAACTAAATCTTACTGACCTCCCAAATGGCAACTATGTAGTTCGCATCACTGAAGGTGATCGTACTCAAACAGAAGCTATTACCATCCAACACTAAACGTGAGCTCATAGGAACCCGAATCAACCTAGTTCTGACGGCGACCTGAGAGCAACACCTAACGAGTTTCCTTCGCAGGAATGTATTGAGAAAGCGGTACGGAATGTAGCATGAAGCTGCCTCTACCAATCAACGATCGAAAGATCACCGTATCCTAACTACGCGCCTCTTCGACTTCACGTCGGAGAGGCGATTGTATTTATTAGGCATGCTGTCAAAGCTGTCTAGTCAACTTCGCCCACTGCCGCGTTGGAAGCTTGTACGAGTTGACCACAGGAATACTGTCGTTTCTTATTCCTTCAGGCGTCTCTACCTGAAGCACTGTGTCACCAGTGGCAATTGTACCCGCCATAGGTCCAGTTATGATCTCATGATAGAGGGTATCTCCAATCAATTCGTCACGGGTAAACAGCAGGCTCCCCATCACTTCAAATCGACTGAAGAATACATTTCCGTGCACATACCCATCAAGTAAGATACCGTTGTGCTCATCTATCACCCAGTGCGTCGCTGTCGTTGTATCGCTTGGACACATCGTGTATGGTCGGTTATCGGACTTGCCTTCTCCATATGCAATTCCCCAGCTGTAACAACCTGCTTCTAACGGTTGAATACTCAAGTGAAATGGAGTACTCATGACTTCTCGCATGCCTCGGTCGACAGCCAACGTTCCTTGCCACTCACCTACCCAACTTGCAGGAAAACTAGGTTTCTCCACTTTGGGAGAAGTCCGCATAGAAGAACCTTGTCCTCGCTGTTGAGCAAGCGATAATTCAGAAACACCAAGAATTAGGAAGAGAAGAAGGAAAAGCCGAGTCGTCATGCTGCGAATCTACTGCTTAGCAAGTCTTTTAATATCGAGCCAACGCCAATACGGCAACCTTTAAACTTGCTGGTTTCACTGGAAGTAGGACGCTACCTAAAGCCTCGAGCGTTGCCCCAGTTGTCATCACGTCATCAACGAGCAGGATGTGTTTTCCCGAAAGGGGATGAACCTTCCCTTGGCCAACGTTGACCGCAAGCTGGAAAACCGATTCCACGTTTTCCATCCGTTCGAATTGAGATTTACGCGTTTGCGTTTCGGTATAGCGCTTCCGCAAAACAGCATACGGCAAGCACTCAGCGCCAAGGCTCTCTGCAATACCAGCCGCAACTCGCTCAGCTTGGTTGTAGCCACGCGTTCGAAGTTTGTCCTCGTGCAATGGGACAGGAATGACATAATCGACCGCGCCAAAGACAAACGCCCCTGCAAGCATTTGCCCTAGCCATGCTCCTAATTTAAAACCTACCTCAGGGCGATCATCGTACTTCAACAACCACATCAGACGCTGTGCAGGCGTTCCCTGACTATACGGCAACAATGCAGCGGCACGCTCAACAGGAATCCGCCCCCAGAACCGATCTGTCATTGAGTTTTCCGGAAGATGATGCAGGTCTAGTGTCGTCAACTTTGCACGACATCGTACGCACACATATTGTGTTCCTGTAGGTACAGGCCGACCGCAAACAGCGCAGGGCTCTGGGAACACGAATTCCGAGAGCCCTGCAGCTACTTTTCTAAAGATTGAATTGCGTTGAACTTCACTTCCCACAGCCTTAAGGTAAGGCAGCGAAAATGAAGTTCATTTTCCTTACTTCTTCTTTGCGGTGTACAGCTTCTTGTAGTAGTCAGCCGCCATGCGATCGCTACCAAAGAACGGCACAACGTCACTCATGCTCTGAGAGACGATCGACTTCCACTTCTTCTGTCCTCGTGCATAGTACGCAGGTAGGATCTGATTCTCGATGATGTCGTACATCGACTCGACATCGTGCTTGTCTTCTGCAAACTCACTATCAAAGCCCTCTGCAGGCGGTACGATGACAAAACTGTTCTCGCCGTTCTTTGCGAACTCCGGGATCCAACCATCGTTGGTCGAGAGGTTGATACCTGCGTTCATCGCAGACGTCATACCGCTTGTACCCGATGCCTCACGTGTGATGCGTGGGTTATTGAGCCACACATCAGATCCTCGTTTCATCAACGCACTAAGGTGAAGTTCGTAACCATTCAACACGGCCATGTTTGGGAAACGTCGACTCATGTTAACGAGGCGATCCCAAACACTAACTGAATCATAATCAGTCGGGTAAGGCTTTCCTGCCCAAATGATTTGTACAGGCAATTTTGTGTTACTGAGTAGTTTTTCAAAACGCTTCTCATCTCGTGTGATCAAGTCAGCACGCTTGTATCCTGCGAATCGACGCGCCCATACAATCGTGATTGCATCTGGATTCATCAGCTTACCGGTCTGGTTGGCTACCTCGCGAAGCAGCTCGACTTTGTGCGTCCGCTTAATAGACATGACACCTGCCATATCGCCAGCTTTGTGAGCTTTTGCGATCTCTGGCAATTGCCAATACTTGCGCTCTTGTGCATTGGTAATGTGTGTGATCGGACAAATGCCCTCGAACTCACCCCACATCTCACGTGCAACCTCTCCGTGCATTTTAGAAACACCATTACTAAGGCGACTCATGCGCAGCGTAGCTAACGTCTGGTTGAACTCATCTCCTTCTACGCCAACAAGTTTGCGGACTTCCTCAGCCTTCATCTTACCGAAAAAGCTCAGCTTGTTTAGGGTGCGGAAAGAGTGAATTTCGTTTCCAGCTTTCACTGGCGTGTGGGTTGTAACCACACATTTTGCCTTCACTTTTTCAAGATCACGCTCCTGCTCATACAGGTGGAATGCCGCTGGCAAAGCATGCGCCTCGTTGAAGTGATACGTATCTGGCTTCACCTTGAGCTTCTCTAAAAGCACGGCTCCTCCTTTACCAAGAAGGATATACTGCGCAATTTTTGCTTCCACATTCGAATCGTAGAGACGCTTCGAAATCTGACGAGCGAGATAGTCGTTCTCTGGAATATCAGTTGACAACAAGAACATCGGTGCGGTACCAAAAGTCTCGGGATCGAGATAAAAGGCCTTCACCTTTACGGGGTGACTGTTGACTTCAATCTCAAAAACGATCCCTGTATCCTGAAGGAAATCATAGTTCTTCTCAAGGAACTCGGCCTTCATCGAACCGTCTTGATTGCGCATCTGATCGTAGTATCCCCACGACCATTTGATGCCAATTCCAATGACGTTCTGCTTAAGGTTGTACGCCGATCGCATGTGGCTACCAGCTAAGAAGCCAAGACCACCTGAGTAGATCTTTAGTGCTTGGTCGATACCGAACTCCATACAGAAGTAAGCGGCAGAATGCTCGTATTTCTTAGCGACCTTGTAAGGCTGCTTAAATGGAACTTTGAAAGATGTCGTAGGCATAGGTTTCTAGTTTGACCTCAAGAATAACTGATATTCCTGAAGGGCAGCAATCTAGAGACCCAAATCATACCAAGTTTGCCCTTTAGATGAGTTCGATAACCGCGGCAATGCCCTGCCCTCCGCCAGCGCACAACGTTACGAGTCCGAGTTTCTTTTTACGTTGCTCGAGTACATCGACGATAGTACCAACGAGCATCGCTCCTGTTGCACCGACGGGGTGCCCGAGTGCGATCGAACCTCCGTTCACATTGACGTTGGTATCCTTCAACCCGAAGTGCTTCATGAAGGCGAGCGGCACTGCTGCAAAGGCCTCGTTCACTTCAATTAAATCTATGTCGGATATGGTGAGTTCAGCTTTCGCCAAAACCTTCTCCGTGGCTGGAATCATACCGGTGAGCATAATCGTCGGGTCAGAACTGGCAACACCGATCGCGCGGATTCTAGCACGTGGCTTTAGACCAAGCTGCTTGCCCATCGCTTCGTTTCCGAGTACAACTAATCCTGCTCCATCTACCAAGCCTGAACTGTTTCCTGCAGTATGCCTGTGGTCAATCTTCGCAAGTGCCGGATACTTGCGTAACGCGAGTGCATCGAAACCGAGATCTCCTGTTTTGGCGAAAGCTGGAGAAAGACCTCCAAGCGCCTCAAGGGTCGAAGTAGGACGAGGATGCTCATCAGCGTCGAGCATTACGATGCCGTTCTCGTCCTTAATCACGACGATAGACTTCTTGAACAGTTCCTTCTTGCGTGCATTTTCAGCTCGTTGCTGAGACTGAAGTGCGAACGTATCCAGTTCTTCGCGAGTGAAGGATTGCAAGGAGGCAATTAGGTCGGCACTGATTCCTTGCGGAATCGCTGAGGTCTCTAACATGAGTGATGGATTATCAAGTAACGGACCGCCATCACTTCCTAGCGGTACACGGCTCATTGACTCAACTCCGCCGGCTACGATAAGGTCGTCCCATCCTGCAGCTATACGGGCAGCTGCACTATGAATGCTTTCGAGTCCACTGGCGCAGTAGCGATTCACTTGAGCGCCAGCGACACTGTCTGGCCACTTGGCAGCCATGAGACTAGCCTGGGCTATGTTGTACCCCTGATCTCCAATTGGAGTTACACAACCTAGGATAAGGTCTGCGACTTGCGTCGGATCGAGAGAGAGGCGATCCGTAACCGCAGTGAGCAAATCCGCTACCAATCGGTGAGGAGCTACTTCGTAAAGGCCCCCACCCGCACGGGCGCGACCTCTGGGGGTGCGAACACAGTCGTAAATCAGAACATCTTGCATACTAAATGCAAATGTAGAACCTCTTGGTCGAGCATGTGTAGGGTCCTCGTCGAAACTTCACGTCATTATTCAACTAGTCTTCCCATCTTACGGTCATGAGCTACATCACAGAACCGATCAACCTTCTTATTGACATCAACACTTCTGGAATCAGTGGAGGATTGACAGGTATTGTCATCAACACACTCGTACTTCTAGGATGTAATAAGTATCTCGATGGAGTATCGATATCAACGCCTGTTAGCGCGGTGATTATGGCTGTGATAGTTGGCTTACTCACATGGGTATTCGGAATCGTCAACTTCGGTTTCCTAAACTTCCTGACGCTTGGTATCTGGTCACTTGTCGTGACTGCTGCTGCGATCATGGTGGCAGACAAGATAATGGACAGTGTCAAGTTTGATGGATTCAAGACCGCAATGCTCGTCGCATTTGCAATGGCTGCAGTCAACTTCCTTCTAGGTTGGCTCTTTTAGGAGCTCGGTAGAATTTACCACCTCAATTTCCTCTAGCAGATCGATTTCCTCCAGTGGCTTGGCTGCTTCACGCGCAGCCTTCATTGGAATACCGATACACTTCTTTTCCATGTAGTGCATCATGCGCTCGATGAGCTCGATAGTATCACCATCAAGGTCGGCGAGTTCTCTTTGGAAAACAACACGCATTGCACGCTTACGAATAGAGCGTATTTCAGAAGGCACATCTTTCATCGCCAGCTCAATGCGACGCTGTTGCACGCGTGCTCTGAAAGTAGCTAACTGCTCTCCGATAAACTTGCGAGCTTCGGTTACTTCTCCTGATCGGAAGGCGAGGTTCTCCTGCGCTAGATTGCGTAAATCGTCAATCTGAATGTAGGTAGGAGCGTACTTCTCTATGACTTGAGCGTCAACATTGTGAGGGACCGAGAGGTCAACTACAACTTTATCTTCTGCTGCTTCTCCGTTGAGCAACTTGGCGAAAAGTGCAGGATCAACGACAGCTTTCGTGGCTCCTGTACAAACGACCAATAGATCAAATCCTTGGTCGTAGTCGCCTAACGCGTCTAAAGACGTAGCGTAGCCATTAAAAACAGCCGCGAGTTTCTCTGCATTCTCTAAAGAGCGATTGGCCACGGTTACGTTTGTGAATCCTTGCTTTTGCAAAAATTTAGAAACGAGCCAATTGGTCTGCCCTGCCCCTATCATCAAGACGCGGGCGGTAGTTGGATCAAGACGCTGTTGACGGATGCGCTGGGCAGCAAGGCTTACCACCGAAACTGGTTTCTGGCCAATTTTAGTCTTGTGGTAAACGGTTTTGGCGGCAGCTACAGCACTCTGCATGAGGATGCGTAAGTGATCACCACAATGGCCGCCTTCGTGACAGGCTAAATAAGCCAGTCGAAGTTGACGTAAAATTTCGCGCTCACCGACAACCATGCTATCGACCGAAGCAGCAACATCGTAGAGGTGTAAAACTGCGTCTGTTCCGCTTAAGAAAAGAGGCTTGACGACATCATCAGTATCCGCGATGCCAAGTGCTTTCCTTAATTCAGATAGCGTGGTAGGGTCTCGATCCTCCTCGTAGAAGAAAAACAATACGCGATTACAAGTAGCTAAGTAGAAGACCTCTTTCCAACCAAGTTGCTCGCGCAGACGCCTTAGCGTACTGTCCATTGCTTCGGCTGGAATCGTATACGGTTCCAACTGATCCAATGCAGCTTGACGGTGCGTTAGGGTAAAAAGTCTGTAGGCGTTTAGCATGTAATATCCTGAACTGCAAACATAGCCGAAACAGACTTAGTACAACGGCCCTGAGTGTCAATGCCTAGTCACTTGCTGCCTTGGAAATCGACTTTTTTGGAGTGTTATAAGACAATGTCAATATGTCGTCAATCAACAGTCATCTATCTGTCAATCAAAGTAGGGTGCATATCGTGCTCGAACTTCCTACTTTCGCGGCTCGATAGCGCAGGTTGAGGATGCTTCTTCTTCCTGCCTTTAGCTGAGCTGATCTAACGATTCGCCAAAACCCGCCTTCAATATGTATCGCACGCACACTTGTGGCCAATTGCGCCTCACCGACGCTGGACAAGACGTAACCATTGCTGGTTGGGTCCAAAGCAAACGTCAATTCGGTAGCCTCATCTTTCTTGATGTACGCGACCGTTACGGTATCACTCAAGTTGTAGTTGATCCGGATTCGGGTGCAGATATGCAGAAGATAGCCGATTCGCTAGGACGTGAATTTGTCATTCAAGCGAGTGGAGCTGTCCGTGAGCGTCAAGCAAAAAATGCTGATCGTTCGACTGGAGATGTAGAGGTTTTTGCGAAAGCGATCACCGTTCTAAATGCTGCTAAAACCCCTCCTTTCACCATTGAAGACGAAAGTGACGGTGGTGAGGACATCCGTATGCAGTATCGTTACCTCGACTTACGTCGCGGTCCGCTGCAGAATGCGATCATCTTTAGAAGTAAGATGGCGCAGGCAATTCGTAGCCAGTTGAGTGGAGACGGATTTCTAGAAATAGAAACTCCGGTTCTCATTAAGTCTACTCCAGAGGGTGCACGTGATTTTGTGGTTCCAAGCCGCATGAATCCGGGCAACTTTTATGCGCTGCCGCAAAGTCCGCAAACCTTCAAGCAGCTACTCATGGTGAGTGGCTACGACAAGTATTTCCAGATTGTGAAATGCTTCCGTGATGAGGATTTGCGTGCTGATCGCCAACCGGAGTTCACACAGATTGACTGTGAAATGGCCTTCGTTGAGCAAGAGGATATCCTCAACCAGTTTGAAGGATTGACACGTCACCTTTTCAGCTCAGTTCTCGATGTTGAGCTGGGTGATTTCCCGCGCATGAAGTACGATGAAGCGATGCGTCGCTTTGGATCGGACAAGCCGGACATGCGTTTTGGACTCGAAATTATCGACCTTAACGCAGAGACAAAAGGCAAAGATTTCAAGATTTTTGACGAAGCTCCATTGGTCGCAGGTATATGTGTTCCTGGTGCAGCAGGTCTCACGCGCAAGCAACTTGACAAGCTCACGGAATGGGTGAAGCGTCCGCAGATCGGCGCCAAAGGCATGGTGTACGTGAAGTGCAATGACGACGGCACGTTCAAGAGTAGCGTAGACAAGTTCTATGACCAGGAGGCCCTTACAGCTTTCGCCAAAACATCAGACGCCAAGCCCGGCGATCTTATCCTCATTCTCTCTGGAGAGGTAGATAAGGTGCGCAAGCAGCTTGGTGAGCTTCGCCTCGAAATGGCAAAGCAACTTGACTTAGTAAAGCCAGGTGATTTCAAGCCGCTTTGGGTGATTGATTTCCCGCTCTTGGAGTGGGACGAGGATGGTGGCCGCTTCCATGCGATGCACCACCCATTCACAAGTCCGAAGCCAAGCGAGCGTCACCTCATGGATTCAACGGATCACGAGGTGCTCAAAAACCTCAAGGCTGATGCGTACGATTTGGTAATCAATGGTTCTGAGATTGGTGGTGGTAGTATTCGTATCCACGATCGTGCGCTACAATCTCGCAACTTCGACCTTCTTGGCTTTTCGAAAGAAGAAGCTGAAGCTCAGTTCGGTTTCTTGATGGGAGCCTTTGAGTACGGTGCTCCACCACACGGTGGTATTGCGTTCGGTTTCGATCGTTTGTGTGCAGTGATGCAAGGCAAGACGAGCATCCGTGACTACATCGCCTTTCCGAAGAATAACCAAGGCCGCGATGTCATGATCGATGCGCCTGACGTTGTAAGTGAGGAGCAGCTGGTTGAGTTGAACTTGAAGCTAAGGGGATAGGTTGTAGAGTTTTTGTGATTCGGGGGACGGGGTCCTGCCCAAGCCCGAGGGGCTTAGGGACCCCGTCCCCCGAATCACAAAAACTCCTACTTCTTTTCTTGCTCTGCCTGCCACTCTCCGTAATCAGCGATATATCGCCTTGGTGTCAGATTGGAAAAAAAGGCCTCCTCGTCAAAGTCGAGCATATGTGCCCCGTACTTCTTGAGATAGTTCAGATGGTATGTTATGTATTCTTCCTCTGAACCGTAATGCTTCACTATTTCAGGCTCAATGATATAGTACATCGGCTTGCGAAGTGAGCTCCAAGGGTACTGCCCCTCTGCCGGCATCAAGCCGTGCTTATAGTAGTTGAATGCGATATATGCTGCCATGCGACGTGAGTACTCCTTGCCTGGTTCCCCCTTGTCTGTCAGGCCATGTAGTGTTGGCTTCACAAATAATTGCCCCTTCAGTCCAAGGGCGTGATTGATATACTGCGCGTGGCTATTTGTTGCTGCGCCAAAAGTGGCAATCACATAGGCTCGCCAATCAAGCCTGCCTTCCAAGAAAGCCCTTTGAAATGGACGTAGCTCCCTCTTTAAAGGAGCTAACCTTTCCCGCATCTCCTCTTCAGTCAGCGTCCTTATCGCTAAGTGAAAATGATTGGGCAAAAGGCAATAGACATAGATCTGAAAAACCATCTGGTACAAGTCGCGCACAGACTTTCGCAAAAACCTTCGGTAATGAATCTCCTCTTTGAAGAGGAGGCGACCAGGCACAGCCTTTCCGATGATATGATAGTGATGATTAGGAACCCAATCGTCATGCATGAAAAGACGAGAGGTACGTTTTCCATCCGGATAAATAAATTTAGATTTAGACATATGAACGATAATGTACAAACAAATTGTGTTGCTATATTTGCCCTACTACCTAACTGGTTGTAGCTACTACCCCTATGGACTTCGTCGCAATAGATTTTGAAACAGCCAATCGCAATTGGGCTAGCGCTTGCGAGATTGGAATGGTGGTCGTCGAAGACGGCCGTGTCGTGGACACGTACCGAAGGTTGATACGACCAACACCGAATCGCTTCGATTACGGTAACATTCGTGTGCACAACATCAGGCCCGAACAGGTGATCAACGAGCCAACGTTTGAAGAGCTCTACGACGAGATGCTACCCTACTTCGAAAACAAGCACATGGTGGCGCACAATGCCAGCTTTGACATGGGCGTGTTGTTGGGGTCGATGAAGCAGTATGGATTGCCTATCCCTTCGCTGACGTATTCCTGCACAGTCCAATTGGCAAGACGGGTTTGGCCAGAATCACCTCGCTACAGCTTAGGTGTTATCAGCGCCTTTCTAGGCATTGAACTCGACCACCACCAGGCGCTTTCTGATGCGAATGCATGCGCGCAAATCATGATTCAGGCACAGCAGATCTATGGCACTACACATGTCGATGAGTTACTTAAAGAAGTGCGACTTCAACCGCGTAGCATTGATGACTACGGTAAGTCTACTCGAAAGAAAAAGAGTACCCCTTCCTTAACGCGTGCCTCAAAAAAGCCTGCAGCGGCTGTGGTTGAGAAGCCCCGGACACAGATTCACAACTGGCCAAGCCACCCGAAAATTAAGGACATCGTTTTTGATTCAAGCGACGCCCATGAAGGTCACCCCGTGTATGGGAAACGCTTTGTCTTTACTGGTGAGCTAACCACCTGCAGTCGCGAAGAAGCACAACGGAAGGTGCTAGAAAGAGGCGGAAAATGCACAACCTCTGTGAGTAGGCTAACGGACTACGTTGTGCAAGGAGTCCCTACTTGGCAACAAGTAACGAGCAAGGTGAAGAAAGCCCAAGAGCTTGAAGCTGAAGGACTGCCTATTAAATTGCTTGACGAGGATACGTTTCTAGAACTGTGTGGCTAGCCTTTCAGTCTAACGCCCAGCTTGTAGCCAGCCCACAACAACACAAAAGTGATTGGCAGCCCGTGCATCAGCAAGTCGAACCAATCAGACATTCCCATTCCTTCTGCCCCACCTAGTACCCAGCGCACCTTTCCGAAAAGATGCGGCTCAGGTGTAAAAGGAGCTAGCGCAAGTCCGATTGCACCGATAAATAAGAAGAGCATGCTTGACGGTGTTACTTCTTTTTTTTGAGTTGACATGTTAGTCTGACTTATGTGGTTTTGGCGGAAGCCCCGCCCTCGCTCAACGGGGCTCTTTCTTTTCGACGCTGCTTGTACCACGCTTTATCGGCTACATAAAGCTCACGTTCAAGTTCGGCAACAACATCACCGTGCTTGTCTTTCCATTGCAAGGTGAGCCATTTCGTCCATTTGTTTTCTGCTGCGACGGTAGTCTTAATTTCTTCGATCAATGCGTCATCGAGCTTGATGTGCATATGAAGCTTAGACGTACCGGGCTTTCGAAAACGAATCTTAGCGGCCTTATCCCACACTACGTGTTTGTCCTTGCCCATGACGTTCATGAGCATGACCATCAAGAAAGGATCATTGGCAGAGAACATGGCACCACCAAAGATGGTCCCGACATAGTTGTAGGTAAACGGATTCAGCCCTAGCGAAAGGCGCACCTCTCGCCAGTCTGAAGCGATATATTGAATACGACCGCCAGTTCCGAAGTACATCGGATAGCAGTTCATTCCGAACCTAAACGTGCGTGTCCACCAGGATTCGCCCGCGTGTTTGAATAGCCCCATTAGATATTACTCTGCGGCAGCCGTAAGGTCAGGTTGTTCGAAGTTGAGCTTGAAACCAATCTTCTTTTGGTTTGGCTCATCGTCATCGTAGTCTTCCCATTTTGTCACCTCGGTGAGGAGCTCTTCAACGTGGCGTTGGAAGAACGGAGCACGTAGCTCTTCTGGGCGATAGATGGCGATGGTTTTAGGAGGCTGCGGCTGACCGTAGTTCTCGATAAACGGATACTGAATGATGACGATCACTTTGCCGTTAAACAGCTGCTGGTACATCAAGCTACCGTTGTGCTTGATCATCTCACGGTTTACCCCATCGGCAACTTCTTGTGACATGCCAGACTTCACGTTACCCAGAGACAGCGTTACCGCCGCTAGGTTGTTGATCTCTTCCTTCTCTTCGATGGTAGCAGGAAGTTCGATGGCTTCCATGATCGTCTTAAGCTCGGTGATAATTTGAGCACCTAGGGAGTCGTCCCAGGCTTTACGATACGCTGCTGTATTGACAAGTACACGTTGGTAATCGGCAACTTTGCGCTTTAGGTTAATTAGGTTGGACATGTGGGCAAGGTAACATTGGTTTGGAGAGTAGTTTTGCGCTATGCGTCATCATCTCTTCCATCTTGCATTTCACGTTACCGATCTCAACACGACCCGCGACTTTTACGCACGTGTGCTCGGTTGTACCGAAGGCCGTAGTACTGAGACTTGGGTTGACTTCGACTTCTTTGGTCATCAGATTAGTTGTCATCTAGGCGAGCCTTTTGCGACCACCAATACTGGGCTCGTAGCTGGATTGAAGGTGCCGATGCCTCACCTTGGCGTTGTGCTAGACCTACCTGCGTGGCAAGCCGTTAATACCCGTCTTGAAGCTGAACCGGACACGGAATACGTATTCCCGAAGATGCTCCGATACGAAGGGGAACCTGGTGAGCAATGGACTGTTTTTGTGAAAGACCCTTCTGGAAATCCGATTGAAATCAAAGGATTCAAGGACATGGCTGGGCTATACGCCAGCTAAGAAGGAGACAATACTACTCAACACGTTCTTTCCTTGAAGACGATGTGACTCGTCTTCGAAGGTGGCAAGTTGTGCTTCTGGCCAAGCTTCGTGAATCGCAACGCCTTCGTGATATGGGCTTACCGGATCGTCGATACTGTGCACGATCAGTGCATCTACGTCAGACAAGGTTTTGGCGGCAGCTGGATTTGAAAAGTCCTGAATCGTCAACGACTCCTCCCGACCAACATTCACTAATTGTATAATGTGCGCATCAAAGGCTTTGCGCACTCGATCGCTGAGCGCTAGCATACCATGATAGCGATCAAAAACATGGTTACTTTCATCGAAAGCAGCCATGACTACAGCCTTTGAAGGCCTTCGGGAACCATCAAGCCGAGCACAAAGCTGCACCGCGACGCCACCTCCAAGGCTGTGACCAACCACGGCATCGAAAGGACCGTGTTGACGCTCAATTTCCTCAACGCACTCGATGTAATAGTTGAATGGCGTCTCTTTCCCACCACTTTGCCCTGCTGCTGGGCCATCGAAAGCGATAACTTCTATCCCTTTCTTGCGAAGGCGCTGCACCAGCGGCACCCATCGACCGGCATGACTCTCCCAGCCGTGAACAAGAAGTACACGCTGTTTTACATCTCCTTTCGCTTGCCACTTGTAGCCCACTAAAGGATGCTCAAGCTCAGCGTGAAGGCGCTCGGCTTTATCAAGATATTGCTGCGCATTCGGACGCACAGGAATTCTCCTTGGCCGAATAAAAAGACGCACCGCGATGGTGCCTGCAAGTTTTGGCGAAAGCAGTGCTAGGGTATTGATTGCCTTGCCTAGAACGTGGAGTTTATTCAAACCCCGCCGGTTGCTCGCACGAAGGGATTGTTGACTCGCTCATAGGCGACGGTGGTTTCCGGTCCGTGTCCTGGCCAAACAACCGTGTTCTTCGGAAGCGTGAAAACCTGCTCTCGGATGCTTGTTAGCAAGGTTTCGTGATTACCACCTGGCAAATCTGTCCGACCGATAGAATCTCTAAACAGGACGTCTCCACCTACCAAAAGTCCTTCACTTTCGCAGTAAAAGCAAACGCTTGCAGGCGAGTGACCAGGTGCGAGGAGGAGTTTTAGCGAAAGCTCACCGAAGGAAATTACATCCCCTTCTGCGAGGTCGAAAATAGGCTCTGGAAGTTGTCTCAACAACAGGCCATACATCGCTGCAACTTGCGGATTGGATTCGTAAACGACTTTTTCTCCGGGATGAACACGCGGTTGAAGGCCATAGGTTTCGAACACATGAGCAAGTCCGAGGACATGATCAATGTGTGCATGGGTAAGCCAGCAAGCGGTAAGCGTCAGGTTATGCTTTCGCAAAAACCCATCAAATTCTTCGCACTCAGAGGTGTCACTCATACCTGGATCAATGACCGCAGCTTGGCCCTTTTCGTTGGCGAGGATGTAGGTGTTTTCTTGAAAACCGTTAAATGTCAATTGGTATAGCACGCTGCCAAGGTAATGTTATGAGCCAACCAAATGGCCAGCATCAACGTACTTGCTACGATGCGTCTACTTATTTTAGTTCTTCTTGTCGGTGCGAGTAAGATTCTCTTTGGCCAAGGAGCAATCGATGGATATCTCAAATCAAAAGGCGAAGCAGACATTGCAGTCGGCTTAAGTGCTACTGGAGCGGATGTTTTTATCGGCGGTGACGGCACAGAGTATGAGATTCCGTTTAGCGGTCAGCTCATTAGTGCATTTGGAGTCTACGGCATCAACGACAAGCTCAATGTGATCGCAAATATCCCGTTGGTGATCACCTCTTCTACCGCTGGTTTACAAGATGGAGGCTTCTTTTTGAAAGGCTTGGCAAAGCGCTGGAAAATGGGAGAAAACGAGGAAAAGTCCTTGGATATTCTCGGCGCTTTTGGCGTCAGTTTACCCCTTAGCCAATATGAAGTAGTTGCTTCTGGAGCGATTGGGCAACGTGCAAAAGTAGTACAGCCAAGGCTGGTCGCACAGTACAATCAGCCCGGCTTTTTTGCGAGTACCGTCCTAGGCTACAACTACCGATTTGACGAACTCGACCTCGACGTGCTGCAAGAAATTCAACGTTCGCGACCTGGCTACCAGCCTGAGCAACCGCAAGATTTCGTCACAGGATTACTACGCGTGGGTATTCCTACGCGTACATTCTATGCAGATGCCTGGATTGAGGTTCAGCGCACATTGGGCGGAAGCGACTTTATTCCAAACGTCGAAGAGTTGCCACAAGCGTACCGGGTGAATTACCAGCAAGTTGGCGGCACCGTGTATTATTCAGAAGGCCCTACGTGGGGCTTTGCGGCAAGCGGAGCTGCGTTTTTAAGTGGTGAGAATACCAGCCGTCTTTGGCGAATTAGTGGGACGCTGATTTATAAGATTAGGCCGTAGGAAGCTTTAACACCTTTACTGCTTGGGGTTCATTTTCACAGCTGATGTTCAGCCGTAACGGGCGACCGTTTGGTCGACCATTCGGCTGAACATCAGCTGTGAAAATGAAAACGGTTATCTTAACTCCATGCCTGAATATCCCACACGGCGACTCGATGCAGGTAGGCGAGTCTCGACTTTATTTATGCAAGATGAGTGGCAACCGGGCTTACACTACCACATTATTGGAAAAGCTATTCCAGGGCGCACACTTTTCAAAGAAGTTGAAGAAGGAATGTGGTTTATGAAAAACGTGATACGCTTTAAGCTGTACACGCTATTTCATATCCACGCTTATTGCTTGTGTGGCAACCACTTTCACCTCGCGGTTAAGACTCGCACAGCGGCAGAAATTCTGCTACAACTTGAGAAAAGACCCGTAGAATCCTTTACAGAGAAAGACCACCTATACTTCGGAGGAGCCATGGATTACACAAGCTATGTGTACACCTCCTTTGCTGGCACATTATCTGGATTTGCGAGACGTACCAACAACCAACACGGGCTTGAAGGACAACTATTGATTAGCCCAACCTTGCATGGCCTTACCGATAAAGGCACGCCTGGAATTGAGTTCTCAAGAAGACTTATAGCCTACGTCGGCTTAAATTATGTGAAGCATCGTTTAGCAACATTCGACGATAAATACCTACTCAGCTCATTCCACAACGCTCAGTTCGGTATTGTCGATTACGCGAATCTATATGCACTCTTTGGAGGCGAAGAAGCCTATCGTAAATATCACAAAAGCTATCTCCAAAAATATGGAAATAGCTTTCGTAGTTTTAATGAAGATCGGTTTTTCGAAGCACTAACGCCTCGTCGATTTAGCGAAGAAGTTAAGAGTTGGCGCGAAGGAGATTGGAGGCCGAAGAGTTTACTTTACTAGCTCCCTACTCCCCTCTCTTATACTTCTCCTTGTACTTCTTCGCGAGCTCAGTTTGACGACTACGCAAGTCAACCTCACGACCGCCAATCCATGCTTGCTGAAGCTTGTTAGTTCGCATATCAAGTGCATCTCCAGCACTGATAAAGAGCGTAGCATCCTTACCTACTTCTAAGCTACCGACACGGTCTGCAATGTTCATCATCGTCGCAGGCGTAAGCGTAAGGCCTTTCACCGCCTGCTCGTATGGCAAACCGAAACCTACGGCGTGACCTGCATGGTGAGGCAAACGACGCTGCTCCCAAGCTCCACCTACACTGAATGCAATTGGAATACCAGCCGCATGAAGCTGAGCAGGTGTTTCGAATGGCTGACTTACAAGGTCATCGCCACGCTCTGGAAGCGCGTGCACATCACCTACGACCACAGAAATTCCTTTCTCCTTCAGCAGCCCTGTGAGCAGGTATGCATCTTCTCCGCCTACCAAAATAGGCTTCAACTTGTACCGATCGGCAAACGCAATCGCATCCTCAATTTCACGGGCATAGCTAGCGTGAATGTAAAGTGTGCGCTTGCCTGCAAACACAGGTTTCATGCTCGCAAATCGTGGGTTATCTACCGCTCCAACCGATTGAGAGTACGCCTTAGCCTCATCAAAGTACTGCTGAATATTTTTCGTCTGCTCAGCATACTTGTCATTCTTTTTCATGCCACCTGGTGCAGCCCACCAGCCTGTCATTCTGAAGTTACTTGGCCAGTGAAGGTGCATTCCTTCGTCGGCGCCAATCGCTGCGTCTTCCCAGTTCCAGCCATCCATTGACATGGCACTACTTTGACCTGCAAGGCCACGACCGTCTGGTGTTACCTGACCGATCAAAACACCAATGTTGCGAACAGTAGGAATGATCTCTGAATCCGTATTGAAAGCAATAAGCGAGCGTGCATTGGGATTCAAGTATCCAACTTCACGCATGTCGTCAGTTGCTCGGACAGCGTCAATTTCGACGAGGCCCAACCGCGAGTTCATGGCAATAAATCCTGGATACACATCCTTCCCAGTCGCATCGATAACGGTGTGTCCTTCAAGCGAAGGAGCTCCAGCGACGGCACCTACATACGTAAGCTTACCTGCTGCAAAAGTTAGGACTGCATTCTCAATGGCTTCACCTGTACCGAGGTGTGCTGTCGCTCCGGTAATCGCAATTGGATTTGCTTGTGGGGAGCCTGGAATAAACTGCGCGTGCAGTTGAGTGAAAAGAAGAGTGATTGCTAAAAAAAAGAACGTACGCATGATGATGATTGTCTTAAGGGTGAAAAAGTGGCAGTGAAGCTGAATTAGTGAATTGAATCACATTCATAGTGCTCACCACCGTGCCCCTCGACGGGCTTGGTGCGCTTGCCTGCATTTTTCTCGTCTAGCATTGCTTGCGCCAAACGATTACGCTCGGTGCGCATCGCTTGCTGACGCTTTTTCATATCTGCTCTATCGAAGTAAAGCGTGCCGTCTACCCAAGTCATGTCTGCACTTGCATACACGCTCATTGGGTGTGCATTCCAAAGCACTAGATCAGCATCCTTTCCCGCTTTGATTGACCCCATGTGATCATCAAGGTGAAGAAGCTTCGCTGGATTAAGCGTTACAAACTTCCAAGCATCCTCTTCGCTAAGTCCACCGTATTGCACTGCTTTACCAGCTTCTTGGTTGAGGCGGCGACCGAGCTCAGCATCATCAGAGTTGTACGCAACCGTTACGCCTTGCTCATGCATGATCGGACCGTTTTCAGGGATCGCATCCCACACCTCAAACTTGTACGCCCACCAGTCGCTAAACGTAGAAGCTCCAACACCGTGCTCCTTCATTTTGTCAGCCACTTTATAGCCTTCAAGAATGTGCGTGAACGTATTCACATTGAAACCATGACGGTCGGCCACTTTCATGAGCATGTTGATCTCAGACTGACGGTAAGAGTGACAAGAAATAAAACGCTTCTTGTTGACGATCTCAGCAAGTGCTTCAAGATCGAGATCACGTCGTACAGACTTATCACCACTCGTTCGTGCTTTGTGATACGCCTCTGCACGAGTGAAGTAATCTTCGTACACCTGCTCCACTCCCATTCGAGTTTGAGGGTAACGTGTTGTAGGACCCCAGTTACTCTGCTTAACGTTCTCTCCAAGTGCAAACTTGATGAAACCATCAGCACCTGCGATTTTAAGCTTCTCCGGAGTGTGTCCCCAGCGCAATTTGATAAGCGCTGATTGTCCGCCAATTGGGTTGGCCGATCCGTGCAATTGCTGGATGGCTGTCACACCACCTGCTAGGTGACGGTAGATATTCACGTCCTCTGAATTGACGACGTCTCCAATACGCACTTCTGCAGTTGACTCTTGCGAACCTTCATTCACGCCTCTCGAAATAGCAATGTGAGAGTGCTCATCAATGATACCTGAGGTAAGGTGCTTTCCAGTTCCGTCAATTTCAGTGACGCCTTTAGGCACTTTTAAGCTTGCGCCAAAACCAGAGATCTTTCCATTAACCACATAGACATCAGCCTTTTCGACGATGCCCGCAGCTTCGTTCGTCCAGACCGTTGCATTACGAACAACGAATGATTCACCTTTCGGCAAAACCAAAGTGCCATAAGGAGCAAAAGGCTTTGGCAATGTTGGAAGTTTAGCGAGTTGGGTTTTTAGCTGTTCAAATGCGTGTAGGGAACCTGCATCTACATCCTGGGAACCGATTTTTTTCCTTGGTGCATCACCAACAAGCATGGTGTCGTCGTACTTCGCCGACCAAGGCATCCAGTTACCAGCAGCGTCATAGCCCTGTCCTGACCATTTGCGTGCTTTTACCAATCCACCGAGGCGAATTACAGGAGAGCCTTTCGCAGTATCAGACGGGAATGAAATCGTTACTCGATCTACCGAGCGATCAAGCTTAACGTCTACAAAAGCAGAATCTCCACTTACGCGCATTTTAGCCTTACCCTTAGCATCTACCTGCATGAGGTAAGCCATGTCTCCAACGACAACGCGGTAATCTCCTTCGGCAACATCCTCGTCTATCGGTGCAAGCATGAACGGCTGCCCTGAAACCCAAGTCTGATAAACCTTCGTCTTCTTGTTTACAGGCCACTCATCGAGCACGATAAGGTTGGCCATCTTGTTGTTTTCAAGTGAACCAAGGTCCTGACGCATTCCGATGTACGCAGCTGGCGTAGTCGTGAGGGCAGCAAGCAATTCTGAATCGCTCATACCTGCTCCACGGACGCGGTCGAGGCGATCGAAAAATGACTTCTCATCTTTGTCTAAGCCGTCAAGTGTGAACGCGACTTGGTGTCCAGCCTTCTTTAGGTAAACTGCATTTGCGTCAGCCAATTCCCAGTGCATGAGGTCGGCGTAGTCAGCCATTTGTGCATCGTAGGGATCGATGACATCGTACGCATCCGGGAAGGTGAGCGGAACGATAAACTTCTCGTTTTGGCGAAAGCCGTCCAAACGCTGATATGTGTCTCCATCTCCTTTTAAGATGTAACGCTTACCGAATTCGTCACCAAGTGTAAGCGCGCGCAATGCTTCCAACTTATCTCCTACTGCAAAGATTTGTGGTAAGCTCTGAAGGTCGCTCCATGCCTCAATGCTGAGGTTAGTCACTTCCTTTTTGCCATAGGTGTTATACCAATCAGCATCGAGATACGTCTGACGCAACATCGAGATCATACCCATCAATGAGCCGGGATACAATTGGCTACTTGATCCTTTTGAAAAACTAAGCAGGTGCGCAGCTTTTGCCTTGATCACCGTTTCCCGTGGCGACTTATCTCCGAGGGCTACGATGGCAGCAGAGCCTCGAGAGATACCATCAGGACGGTGACTCAAAACAGTCGTAAAGCCAAGCTTGCGGAGTGCTTCCGCGCGATCGGCATCTGTCGTAAAGTGAGCGGCTGCATTGTACTCAGACTTCAATGCTTGATTCCAACTGAATGGTCCGTCTGTCTTTGTTAGATATTGAGGATTTTTCCAATCTCTCTTCGTCTTCTCGATCTCTGGCTGACCGTAGTCGCTCATTAAATCGATAAAGCCAGGAACAATCGTCTTCTCTCCTGCGTCAATTTGAACTGCACCTGCAGGGATTTTTATCCCTACTCCTACATTTACAACACGACCGTCTTTGATAATGACGGTTGCATTTTCGAGCATGCGCTCGGGAGTGATGTACACCTTAGCCGCCTTGATGGCGTAACTATTCGGGCGCTCATCTGAAGGAGCTGAAACAGGAACGGTCCCTTGAGCAAACGCAAAGGAACTGATACCTAAAGAAAAGATCAGGAGGAGTAGACGATGACACTGCATCGCGCCAAGATAGTAAGGCTAGTTTCCTATATGTAAAAAAATAAACTGAAGTTAATTTCTCATTAAGCAGACAGGAGGCTTATTGGTAAATCTCGTTTTCGCAACCAGCTTCGAGGTTAAGAGTATGTATAAGATGATTTTTAGACCTCTTATCAAACAACAAAACGTGTAAATGACTTCCTTCCAACGAAATATCATTAACTAAAAACCGATTCATAATATATTTAGCAATCTTAACTCGAGGCTTAAGTTTAGAGTCTCGGTATTCAACTACGTAATATTGTTCATCGGTAGACCTTACTCCTTCGACAAAAGAAAAACTAATCGCTAAATATTCTTCTCGATGCGGAATCAATTTCTTAATTATGGTTTCATGCCAATCATTCACTTCCCATTCTAGCACCGATTCTTTCTTTTCATTAAAAACCACCGCTTTTTTTCCATTAGAGTATAAGCGTCCAAGGGGATGATTAATACCGGCTGGGAAATGAGCGAAAAAATTTACTCCAACATTTTGCTTCAAATTCGTGACTGGACCTTTGAAAACCCATCTATCGTTTTCCATAATATAACGAGCAAATAAATGTTGGTTTGAATCCAAATCATTGCTCCTATCAAACTTCTGGACAAGCTCGGTGCTAGAAGAAGTTCCATTAACTAGAGATAGAGCATGCTCTAAAACAGAAGGATCCTCCATGAGTGCAGATTTGCATAAATTCAGATCATAATCTACATCAACAGTAAAGAAAGCATTCTCAAACGCATATCCATATCGAATATCTACATCTTCGACTATTATAGAAAATTCGATGCGAATTAAGTCTTCACCTTCGACTTCCCTAAGTCCCCGAATATGATAAACTGTCCTCATACAAAGGATGGAATCTAATACAGTCTCAGACCTTTTAACCTTTGCTCCTGGACCATGTCTCTGGAACGCATGAAGATCAGCTATACTATCGATTCTGGATGAATTCAGCCCTCTGATAATCTTTCCTGCCCCATCAATAAGAAAGACGTCAATATGCCCAATATTAAAAATACTTCTTGCTGAATCAATTACAATCAGAGTACCTGAATCAAAGCCTGAGGCTCGCTTAGCATATGTATCAGAATCCAAGTCAATCTTGACTAAAGGACCTGTACATTTCACAGTACTAATTTGGGCCACAGCGAATGCTGCGGCCCAAACGAATACGATAGCTAGAATAAATCTATTCAAAACTTTTAAGGTAGATTATAACAAATCTTAGTTGGGTGAGTCCAACACTTATAATCAAGCCCGCCATCATTGTTTTGGTCTGGCCCTGCGAACCTTTCACCAGTAAGAGAACCTCCTCCAGTCCTTTCGGAAAGCTCTTGGCGATCTAATAGCTCAAGCGCTCCTTCGAACTGATGAGTACCATCACTAAGGAAGGAAACCGTAAGAGTTTCAGCTTCTGATCCGTCAGCGTTAAGAAAAGTGACGTTGTCGACACGTTGAATCTATGGGATTTCTGGCCCAGCAGCAACTTCGTTTGAACAACTTGTCGTTGTCGCGAGTGCGACAAAAGCCGCAAATAGAAATAATATGGAATTTCTCATGATGTAGAGAATTTAATTACAATTAATAATGTAAAGGTAACACAATTCTTTAAACCACCAAATGACTATCCCCTGTCAATGTCCGACCCGCCGTTTGCACGGACGTCGATCATCGTCGCATTACCATAGTACTCAATGTCGCTGCCTCCGTTGGCGCGTGCTTTAAGTGACTTTGATACATTGATTGAGATGTCACCAGCACCGTTTGCAGTCAAATCAGCGTCTTTGGTCATGAGGTTCTCTGCTTCAATGTCTGCACCACCGTTAGCTGTCATCTTCACCTTGTCAGCACTTCCAGAGAGGTAGATGTCAGCACCACCGTTACAAACGACTTTAAGGTTCTTGACGTCAACGATGAGCGTGAGGTCAGCACCACCATTGGCAGTCATCTTGAATGAATCTCCGGACCATTTGTCTTTGCTCACAACGTCGCTCCCGCCATTTGCGAGAACTCCGCTGAGAGCTGGGGTAATGATCGTCGCCTTTATGCCCTTACGAAGCGCCGACTTACTCAATCTGTTCCAGTCTTTTTGGTCGAAGGTGATCTTCATCTGCTCGCCTTCCACTACTACTTGAACCACGTCAAGAACAGATTGATCGGCTTCGATTGAAACCGAGTGCTTGGCACCTTTTTTAATTACCGCATCGATACCATAGTTGACCGCAACCATGTCGAATGCCCCAGGCGTGAACGATTTGCTCTGGGCAAAAACACTAAATGAGAGAAGGAGTGCTGAAAAGAGGAGTGTAATGCGAGACATGTTGTTGTTTTTTGTTGTTGTTGATTGAATTGTCAGTTCGCAGCGAGAAACGAATGCTTAGAAACTGAACTGACAGTTCTGCGCAATACACTCAATGACTCACATTCACCCCACACGTTGCATCTCCCCCTATAATTTCTCCTCGCTGCGTGCAATCTTAGCGAGATGCAGTTTCCCCTACTCTACCCATTTCTAGTTTTCGCGTCGTTTCTTTTTCTTTCTGCTTGCGCCCCCGCTGAGCGAGGGTCTAAGGACAAAGCGCCTAATGTGGACACCGCTGATCAGATTTTCATCAACGGCAAGGTGTATACCGTTAATGATGTCGAGCCTTGGGTGGAGGCGTTTGCGACCAATGGTGATCAAATTGTAGCAACCGGAACCAGTGCAGAAATGCAAAATCTGGCAGGCAATGCTACCCAGACCACGGACCTTGAAGGTCGATTTGTTATGCCGGGTTTTATTGAAGGTCACGCACACTTCGGAGGCTTAGGCAATTCCGTACTCAACCTCAATTTACTTGCTACAACTTCGTGGGCCGAAATCATCGATTCTGTCCGCGTGCGCGCAGAGCGAGCTGAACCTGGAGACTGGATCTATGGTCGCGGTTGGCACCAAGAAAAATGGACAGACACCGGATATGAAACCGTAGATGGCTACCCATTGCACGATGCACTTAGCGAGGTCTCACCAAACAACCCAGTCGTGCTGACCCACGCAAGCGGACACGGAGCGATGGCCAATGCCGCAGCGATGAAAGCTGCAGGCATTAGTAGTGAAAGCTCCGATCCAGAAGGAGGCCGTATCCTCCGTAATGCCCACGGAGAGCCGATCGGCGTCTTTGAAGAGCGAGCAACTGCTCAACTTTACGAAGCGCTCAAGGCCTATTACGCAAGTCTTCCTGTTGAGCAACGAGAGGCCGAGCAAGTCCAAGCTTGGAAATTGGCCAGTCAAGCATGTATCGAAGCAGGCATCACGAGCTTTCAAGATGCAGGCACTTCGCGAAGAGATTTGGATGCGTTACGGGTTTTGGCGAAAGCTGACTCACTAGACGTGCGCCTCTGGATGATGCTGCGCGAAAGCTGCGAAGAAATGGCTGGAGAAAATGGAAGTGCAGCAGGACTGCCCTGGGTAGGAATCGGCAACAACAAACTCACTGTCAGAGCCATCAAAACAGAGCTTGATGGAGCACTTGGCAGCTATGGCGCGTGGTTGTTAGAAGACTACAGTGACAAGCCAGGATTTCGCGGTCAAAACACGACGACGATTGAAGAAGTAGCCTGCATTGCCGACCTCGCCTTTTCGAAAGAAATGCAGCTCTGTGTGCACGCCATTGGTGATCGCGCGAACAAAGAGACACTAGACATTGTGGAGCGCTACTCTAGTCGAGTGGACTCTGCTTTACGTTGGAGGAATGAGCACAGTCAACACATTGCTGTTGAGGATATTCCGAGATTTGCAGCCACGGGCACCATTGCTAGCATGCAAGGTATTCACGCTACCAGCGATGCTCCTTTTGTAGTTGCTCGCCTAGGCATAGAACGAGCTCGCACGGGTGCATATGCATGGCGATCGCTACTTGATGCAGGTGCAGTAGTGACGAATGGAACAGACGCTCCTGTTGAGGAGGTAAGTGCTTTGGCGAGCTTATACGCGATGATTACCCGTCAGCAAAAGCCCGGTGGAGAAGCATTCTTCCCGGAGCAAAGCCTTACAAGACAAGAAGCGATCTATGCCTACACGATGGCCAATGCCTACGCTGCATTCGAGGAAGACGAGAAAGGAAGTATTGCGTCAGGGAAGCTGGCTGACTTCATCGTACTTGACCGCAACTTGGTTGACTGCCCTGTAGATAGCATCCCGAGTGCAGGGGTGCTGCGCACTTTTATAGGCGCGGAAGAAGTGTACACGGCCTTATAAGGTTGTGGTCCGACCGTCTTACGGTCGACCAATAAAAAAAGGCGCCACCTGAGTTGAACTCAAGTGGCGCCTTTTTTATGCGGAAGTATGAAATACTCGGTCGACCGTACAACGGTCGGACAACAAGTAAGTAGCTGCGCTACTTACGTCATACGAACCTGCTCTCTGCGGTAGTACTCCTTGAACGTGATCATTCGTGCAGTCTCTTCGTCCCACAACTTGTTGAACATCATTGGAAGGCTTTCGAAGAAAGTCACTGAAGTAACATACTTCTGAAGGATCGGATTCTCCTCAGCACACTGGCGGAGGTTGTAATTTGGAATACGTGAGCTGAGGTGGTGAATGTGGTGGAAACCAATATTACCCGTCAAGAAGTGCATGAAGCGTGGCAACTTGTAGAAAGTAGCTCCGCGGATTGCAGCTAGTAGGTAGTCCCACTGCTTTGTCCAGCGCATGTACGTGTCTTCGTGTTGGTGCTGCACATAGAAGAACCAGAAAGCGATTACTCCGAAGAAGAATACGATTGATCCTTGAATGATCAAGAACTTCTGCCATCCGATTGCCCAGCCTAAACCTGCATAAATCGCAACAAGCGTGATGTTGTTGATATGCTGCTTGATGTGGACCTTCTTCCAACCTGGGAAAGTGATGTGAGAAAGACGAACCATAACACCGAGGTAAATCACCGGTACGAGTCCGAAGATTACTAATGGGTTACGGAAAAGACGATACTTGAACTTGCCCCACTTGCTTGTTTCACGGAACTCATCTACTGTAAGGAAGTCGATGTCACCAATGTCACGGTGCTCCAACTGACCGGTGTGGCCATGGTGGTAGCTATGTACACGCGCCCAGTAGTTGTAAGGAATCGTAGAGAAGTAAGAACATACCCATCCGATAGCCTCGTTTGCCTTGCGACTCTTCGTAAAAGAAAAGTGACCACAATCGTGCTGGATGATGAAAATTCGTACAAGGAAGAAGGCATTAATAACACCCAGTCCTAAGGTTAGCCAGATGCTGTAATCAACACTGAAGTACATCGCAACCCAAAGGGCTAGGAATGGACCAAAGCTGTTGACCAATTGCCAGATTGCTCTAGACCAGCTCGGTACCTGATACTTCGCTACAATCTTCTTCCAATTCGCAAGCTCCGTTTTAATGGTAGCCTCGTTGAGGGTATTGAAGGGGGTGCTTAATTTTGTCATGCAGGGTCGGTTTTCAGCGCTTTTCCTAAAGAGAACGCGCATCAAATAGCTTCGCGGTCCGCGAATATAAGCACTCAGGACTGGCAAAATGTTGTTGCTCTGTGGCGTTTTAAGCAAAAGAAGTGTCGCATTATGGTCACTATGACCTACAAGTGATCTTTGAATTGCCTCCAAATCCGAAATTTGATGGTCTACCTTTACACTTGTATTCACGTCGCGTTCACACAACCATGCGCCACGTTTTAACGTAACTAGATCATGATGTACTTCCGCGTCCTACTCTTGGCAGCCTTTGCCCTGAGCACACTACTTTCTTCTGCTCAGCAAGTTACGATCAAGGTACCTAACTGTGAAGAGGCGATTTACCAGTTTCGATTCAACGGTGTGACTTTCGTCAAAACCAATCCTCTGGAAAAACAAGCAGACGGCACGTTCACGCTTGCTAATGATGTTGCACTCACTGGCATCACCTATGTAGGTCCAGCTTCTGGTAGCCCTATTCCTATCGTGCTAGACGGTAAAGAATCCTTTAACATCAGTGGAAATTGTCGCAAGATGTCGGCAGCTATTATGACAGGATCACCTGTTAACGATGCATATGGAGACCTCAAGCGTACTTTTCAAGGACTAAACCAGAAAGGACAAAACCTAACTCGTAGCCTCAGTGTCACCAAAAGTGAAACGCCGGCCTATGAAGCTGCAAAGCAGAGTCTCAAGGAAAATGACGACCAGAAAGTAGCAACGCTAGAAAGCTTGCGGACGGAAGGCGCCGACTTTTTCGCTTCTGTAATGGCGGTAAACCTCTACACGAGTTTTGCCAATAGCGAAAAGCCGTACACCAATGAATTGATGTACTACGTCAATGAGCGTTTTCAATACACCGACTTTTCTAAACCTATTTACGCTGGAAACCCATGGGTATTTGAAAGCTACCGAGACTTCACCAAAACCTTGTTACAGGCAAAAGTACCAGCACAGATGCTGGAAGAGAGCCTCAACACACAGCTTGACCTCGTTTACAACAACAGACCTGTGCACAAGCTTGCACTAGGGGGAGTAATCGCGACGCTTAAAATTGCAAACAGCCCAATGACGGCGACCTTTGCGAAGCAATACCTTAAGCGTTATGCTGAAGAAGAGCCTGAGTCCGTTTCATCGCTACAATCTGACATTACTCGCTTGACAGCTTTTGAGGATGGTGCAGTTGCTCCATCGTTTACTCAAATGACACTCGACAGCTCTGGAATGGTTGGACCTGAGAATTACCGAGGAAAGATCTTACTCATTGACTTTTGGGCTAGCTGGTGTGGACCTTGCCGTAAGGAAAATCCGAACGTGGTCAAGATGTACAATAAGCACAAAGACCAAGGGTTCGACATTCTTGGAGTAAGCCTAGACAAGCAGCATAACCGCTGGGCTGGAGCCGTTAAAAAAGACAACCTCCAGTGGACGCATGTTTCTGACCTCAGAGGATGGCAAAACGCTGTTGCACAGCAATATGGCGTGCGCTCTATTCCTGCGACTGTACTCTTAGATCGCGAAGGACGTATCGTTGCTCGCAACTTGCGTGGACCTGCTCTTGAAGCAAAGGTTGCTGAGTTGCTCGAGAAGGGATAATATCCTAAACTCGACTTGCCCTGCAAGCTGAGTTCAGCGTTCAATATTTATAAAAATGCCTGTCTAAGTGAAGCTTAGACAGGCATTTTTAGTTCTGAGTGCAATCACACTCCAATGATAGAGTAGCGTAATCGCTAACGTAACAAGTCAGCTAGACGGTCAGGGAATTCCTCCTTGAACAGACGCCAGCGACTGCGCGATGCGATGAATGTCGCTTTACGTCCAAAGCTTCCTGGCTCTAAGAATTCGACACGGACCAGTAGGAACAAGCCGATTGACGTCTCTTTGACCTCTTTCACATTGCCCCATGGATACCTTGCTTGACGAAAAAAGTCGGTTATATAAACCCATTCTTTGCCCATCTCTACGCGGCGAATTCGCCAAACAGTGAAGAGGAAGAAAACCATCATCGTGACATAGAAAGCAGTCAAGCCTATTCTTAGGGTACTGCCCTTCAGGTTCGCGTAATAGTCGAGCGGATGCAGCCACAAGAAGATGACCGTTGCACCTAGAAACACCCCAAAGAAGATCGGCAAAAAGAGCCTGTAGAAAAGGGTAAGGTTAGTCGAAACTTGGTTCATAGAAGACATTGAACTTGACAACAGCGGCAGGTACGCTTAGTTGAGATTAGCGGCCTCTTTAGCTTCTTCAGCTGCCTGACGACGCTCTACACGCTTGGCTATCACGATGCTTATCTCGTAAAGTCCATACAGCGGAAGTCCTAATAAAAGCTGAGTGATCGGGTCGGGTGGCGTGAATAAGGCCGAAAGAAATAACAGCACTACTACGGCATGCTTTCGGTAGCTAGCCATCATTTCAGCAGTGACCAAGCCAACTTTTGCTAAGAAGTAAACCAGTACTGGCAACTCGAAGATCATACCTGCAGGAACAGTGAATAACGACAGGTACTGAACGTAGCTGCCCAAAGAAGGCGCAGACTCTACACCTGGCAATTCATAGCCAAGCAAGAACGTCACCGCAAAAGGACTAATGATGAAGTAACCGAACAGAATGCCTATCGCAAAGAGCATCGAACAGATGAATACCGTTCCACGAGCGGCCTTTTGCTCCTTCTCATACAAGCCTGGCTTTATGAACTTCCAGATTTCGTAGAAGACATAGGGGAAGGATAAAATGAAACCGAGGATTATCGAAACGCGGATATGGACGGTAAACTGCTCGCCAAACCCAGGAGTAATCCATCTAAAATCCGGCATTTGCATACAGAACCGATCTCCTAGTCCAATCCACTCTCCAAGACTGCAGAATGCACGAAAAGTAAAGAAGTCTTGTTGTGTAGGCCCTAGAACTATCGTTCCGAAGACAAAGTCCTTGGCTGCAAAGACAGCAAGTGCGATAATTAGAATCGCCAAACCCGCGCGCACAATGTGCCAGCGCAAGGCTTCGAGATGGTCCAAGAAGCTCATTTCGGCCTCCTGTTGCTCCAACATATCAACGTCTACTTGATCGAGTGGCATAGAGTGCGAAGGTAGCGCCACAAGCCATACGATTACTATACGATCGACTAGCTTTTACAACAAGCCGATAGAAGAGTTTCTACAATAGACAGTTCAAGAGCAACAGCAGGCCGATTACACCAAGCCGACGTTAACGAAGCGTTGGATTGCGCCCTCTATCCATGACCAAATCGGCGTTCGTCGCATTTCGCGCAACTCTCCAAATGGCCGGTTCACGATCCAAGCGATTAGAGCCACGCGTGAAGTAGATGAACGCACCATCTACAGAGTAGCTAGGTGATAAATCATTCAAGCCCGCAGCCTTGCCACCTGAGACATTGAACCTTACACCAGTAGCAATCTCGAATTCGAAGAGTTGAGCATCAAGTTGCCTTAAGGTTTGAGACTCTTGACCAGATTGATCAATAGCCATAAGGATTTGATTACCACTTGGGCTATATTCAATTCCAGACACCAACCCAACTGTATCGGCCATAATGGTATCTATAATTGCATTAATTGTAGAAAAACTAAGAACCGTATTCTGAAGACCATTATTACTAACCAAGTTAACAGCAAAGGTGCCAACTATAGGACTAGCAGTTACTTCTTGAACCGTTTCTGCGCCTTGAAACGTTCGGATCCGAGTTACTCGACGAGTACCTACATCAACTTGCCATAATTGATTTAGATACCCAAATACGATACTCGAACCTGTTGGCGTCCAATCGAAATCATACAGATTAAGATCGATTGGATTTATTGGATTATTAAATATCCGAGTTGCGCTTGACCCATCTGAGTTTGCAAGGGTTAAATATGCATCCACACCTGACAATTCAAGGTAAGCCATGTTGTTACCATCGGGGCTGAACTTAGGTTTAAAGCTTTGCGCACCGCTTCGAGTAACGAGATAAAGATCTTCCTCAGCAACTCCAATATCCCCCGTATAAATCTGCAGGCTGTTGGATTCTGTGCGGTCAAATGCTAGCGTAAAGCCTGGAACAGCGTCAGTTGTAAACTGCCACACCGGACTATAAACAGTGTCTTGAACCCCATCGTATGCTGCGACCTGCCAAGTAAAGCTTTCGCCAAAATTCAGGCCTTCTATCTCATATTGAGCACTGTCGAGGCCCCTTGCGACCGTAACATCACCAGACATATCAAAGAGGAAAACATCGAAACGAAGTTCATCTGGGGAATCATCTTCAGCCTCCCAAGAAAGCCTCACCTCAGTTGAGACGCCGGCTTCGCCATTGAATGGACTAGGAGAAGAAGGTACTGTAGGAGCCGTAAGATCACTGATGATAGGCGTCATCGCAACAATAAGCGAAACGACTTCAGGAAGAGATTCCGTTGAAATTGCTTGAATATATCTTCGATAGTTATCCGCCTCAATGTTAAGCGTATAGCTCTCTACACCAAACGAAACTTCGGCAAAAGAAAACTGCCCAGCAGAATCTGTGAGGGTACTACTTAAACTAGGATTCAGTGTAACTAAAGCACCTTCTACTGGAAGGTTAGAATCATCATCGATAACTTCACCGTTCATTGTGAAGACCTTAGAAGTCCCTTCCCCTACTGCGGCTTCTTGGCAGCTAGTAAAAAGAAGGATACACCCGCAAAAAAATGCAAGTAAAAATGTATTTATATTCATGATTTCTCGAGTTTCTGGGCCTTCGATTTCCCAAACATGAATTGTATTCCAACCTGAGCAGAAAGGAACCAGTCGCTAAATTTGCCTTGTTCCAACCCATCAATTTCATCAGAGAGCAAGTAGGTGTTTCCTACTTCTCCGAAAAGCTCTAAGCTTGGCGTGAGCTGATATTCTGCACCAGCGGAGTAATAAAGATTTGCGTAGGCATTAGCCCCTGACGGATTTGCCTCATTGTCTTCCGTAAGCAGCGTGACTCCTGGGCCTACCCTAAGAATGGGTACAAACCGATAATCAGGAACGGGGCGGTAGTCAAAGGTCAATCCGCCAGAAGCGATTGACTGACTAAATTCAAGATCGACAGTACTCAGTCTCCCGGAGAATCCATGGAGACCAATGCCGAACTGTGGTTTTATCCTCAGGCCAACCCGAGCGCCCCCACCATACTCGTAGCGACCATTGAAGAGATCTCCGGCGTACTGCATCGCTTGGGCTGAGGCCCCGAGATAGACAGTAGGTCTTGCCGGGAGACTAAAATTACTTGCTAAGTGATGGGGATCATACGTTGCTTGCTTCTCACGCAGCGTTCCGATTTGCTGAGCGGCAAGACTCGTTGTGTCACTCGTCATCCAAAGCCCTGAAGACAAGCCTTCAAGGACGAGCATTTGCACAGCCTTTTCGATTGCTTCACGTACGGCAATTTCTGCGGGCTCATTGTAGGTGTATCCTGTCTCAGCCTCAAGTAGACGCTGAAACTTGACGAACCTAAACAGTCCTCCATCTAGCGCCTGGCTTAAAATTGTACGCGAAGTGTTGACCGTGTTTAAGATCCTTCCATTTGAGGTGGAAATCGCTCGGAGATAGATTGTAATTCGATCTTGTCGATACTGCGTATTTGCACCTGCGCCAAAATATCGTACGCCTGCTCCTCCTGTGATCACATTTGCGTCGTAGCTAACAATGCCACCTTCAATGATAATCCCGGCATATAGCAGTGGAGGAAGAACCGGTCCTGCCTGAGCTTCTGGACCTCCGTATTGAGTACGCGTAGATCTGATAATCTTTCGCTCATTGAGAAGGTTACTTACGTTTTCTCTTTCGATTGGGGTGAAGTAGCCACTTTCATCAAGTGCCTTTATCAAGATGTTTGTAGCGCCTTGAGTAACGGCGGTTGAAAAACTTGAACCATTTTCAGTAGGCTTGTACTGACCGGTTTGATCTCTAAATTTGTAGACTGCGACAACTACCGGCTCGGCTGGAACAGGAAGCTTTCGAAGCTCCACGCTTGCCGCGGTAGGCTCGTTCAGAACAGCCACAGAAGGTTTAAGTGGACGGAATACATTTTGCCCGCAACTGCTCAGCAAAACAAGGGTAGCAAAAATTGCTACACAAAGGGATAGTAATGTTCTCATAGTTCCTTAGAAATATGGGACAACTACCTCTGTGGTACCGCCATTTACAATGTCTACAATAGTAATGATCACGCCATCAGCTCCTTCAACGACATCTACTTGAAAATTACCAAGAGAATAGCTGCCTTCCGTCAAGCCTCCATTTCCGATTTGCAAATCAAAAAGTTGCCGGGTAATTGAGTTTAGGAGCTGCCGATTCAAACTCTCGGTAAAGTCATCTAATGTCGTGCTCCGGGAAGAGGAAGTCCGAGAAGAGCTTGTTCTTGCCGCACTGACATCTGTCAATCCATTTTGCGCTTGCGCACCGGAAAGCAACCACTGATAGTTAAAGGTATTCCCGCCGAAAGCTGGATTCTTGGGAGTATAGCGCAAATCCTGGCCATATCCGACAATCGCGAACAGGCAAAGCAAGCCCAATAGGGCTACGCGTCGTGTTAGTAACATTTTTTCTTTAGGACTGATTTCAACAATAAAGTAAACACAAATCATCCACATGAATGAACTTTCAAACAGATTTTTTATAGTAATCTCATAAACCAACCAGCTTTTCATCAACTAGTTGATCTTTAAAACCTTCACCTTCAACCTCGTAGCTTAAATTCAGTTTGTCACCTGCCAGAACATTGAGCTTGACTGCTCTACATGTAACGGTGTTTCCAGATCCTATCATCTTGGATCCTCCCTGTGAACTTCTACTCGCATTACCGGTGATCCCTTTTTTCGAGACGCCGATCTTGTATGAAAAATTAATGGGTCCAGGGCCAACATTATGGATCTCAATATTGACATCCACATACCCTCCAGCAGTATCAACAACCCACCGAACTTTTGCTTGATCCTCTAGTCTCATAAGGCTATCCATTGTCGATTGAGCAAGGCTGAACGTAGAGAAAATCAAGAGGAAGAATCCGCAGAGTAGAGATGTTTTCATAGTTGAGTTCTTCATTTCTTTCAGTTCTATGAGGAGGTCAAAACTCCTCGAGTACTTCGTTTACCTGACCATCTCTACTTTGCGCCGCTTGAACCGCTACACTTAGCGTTTGATAGGCATAAGCAATTGCCTGCTTAGACATTTCTTCCAATGCATCGTACCGAGGCTGCAATATTCGCTGATATATTAATTGATCATCAATACTTACCTTAATCATTGTCTGCCTTCCCCTCCAGGGAGACTCCTCAAGTATTATAGAAAATGAACGAGCACCGAAGGGTGCCTGCCAGTCTCTGAAGAAAAGTCCGTAGAAATCTTGACCACTTTTGGTAATGGTGCGATCTATTACCAACCCATCGATCTCAATAAAGTCGGGATCTCTTTCAGTATTTTTGGCTGGTTTTGGCGAAAGCTTGAATCTATAGATAAAAGTGTCCCGCAAAGACCAACCTTCTTGCACGTGTGTTAGCTCAAGTTTTAATGCTACAATCGTTAGATTTTCTGCCGGTATGACGAGCTTAGTCATCGAGGCTTCACCTTTTGCAGGGACAGAAACCAAGCCTGGCTGGGTAAAAAACGATTGGTTCCTTGCTGCATCCGTAGCCATTATTTCGACTACGGAATTAAAGGATGAAATATCTTTTCGGATCGTTTTTATGAGAGGGGTTAACTCTAAGTTCTCTCCAACAACATTGGCAGAGTAGCTTATTTCAAACGCTTCGCCGGGGTCAATTTGAGCAACCAGAGATTCATGTAGTACGAACAGCATCAAACAACATAGCCCAATTGAAGAACTCCGAACCCAATGTCGCATGTGCTAATTGTCTAGTTCAGACAGAACGGCCCTTCCACCGTTTCGCTGCGTAACCTGAATAGAGCGGCCCACGCCATCTGCATTGAGAAAATTATCATCGCCCAGTTGAATTAACTCAATCTGAGCTCCACTCTCTAGCTCTACATTTTGCCGAATTTCATTGTTAAAGCCCTCTTGGAGGATATCTAACGACTGTGCCGTCCCTGTAAGGTCTGCATTATAGAGGTTACCATCTCCCAATTGCAATACAGACATGTCTACACCAGATCCCTGAAATTGAAGATTTATGCTGTTACCTACAACGCCTCCCGTTTGCGACACAGCTAGTCGAGCTCTATCCGATTCTAAGGTTTGGCGAAGCTGTAGGTCTGCTAAGTTTCCATCACCCATTTGCACAAGACGTATATCCTCTTCTTGTTGGCCAACGATTAGACCTAGATCATTTCTAAGGGCGCTTACACGAGCCCTTTCATCAGAGGTCAACAGGTCTTGGTTGACATTTTCGGAAACATCTGTATTCGTCTGAGAGATTCCTGCAGAAGCGAACAAGACAATCACCAATACGGAGAGTGCGAATTTCATTTTAGACTGATTTAACTTGAACTCACTAGTAATTTCAAACGATTCAAAATTACAGATTACACAAATATAGTCAAAACATAACAAGATCGATAGCTTTAGCAAGGCCACAAGGGTAAATCTATTCAAAATGCGTAACCAAAACACCTAAATTTATTCTAAAATCCAAAAATATATGAATCTAGTTCCGAAATATACTTACGCTTCTCACCTTGTCCAGAAAAAGAACTGCATGCAAACATCTGGAACTGTACAAATTTATTTCTAACTGACCATATGTCCACTCATTTCTACACCATACATAAAATATCATAATATCAAAATCTTACGCATAATGGACTAATATCTAATTCAAACAGCGTAACGAATGCCTCTTGACTACACCTTAAGTACTTACCTGAATACAGGTAATAAAAAACCAGCACCCAACCATTACTCACTGACTAACAGGCACTTACGAATCGACATAGCCACTATCAGATTTCAAACTGTTTGTCCCCCGCTGACTTATAACATATCTTTACCGAACCAAAATCAATCACGAAACCAAAACCTTTCAGCCTCGTAACCTACCTCAGCACTGTCGCATGTTTACTTATTAAGAGTTCATTCGACTTGAAAAAAAGTGTAAAGTCATTTCGGTAGCGACCTCGGGTCGTCAGGTCAATTTAGTCCCTACGATGAAGTACAAAAACATTTTAAGCCTATTTCTGGTAGGATTTTCCTTGCAAACATTTGCACAGACTGGAAATATTGCAACCAGTACTACTACTGGTAATTCAAATATTGACATTACTGAACAAATTGGGGATGGTAACACAAGTAGTATTACCCAAATAGGTAACACCAATAATACCGACGTTCTTCAAGAAGGTAATACTAACGCTAGCGTATCGCTCCATGATGGAAATGGAAACAGTTCCAATGTTATACAGAATGGAGCAAGCAATAGCAGTGAAACGACAGCAACAGGAAATGACAACTTCTCTCTAGCCTTACAAGGCCAGAACGGAGGTACGAGTACTAACGATCAGAGCACAATCACTCAAACCGGAGATGACCATGTAGCGGCAACCTTACAAGGAAACAACTCAGCCACCTCAGGCAATACCGCAACTGTTACCCAAGAGAATGGCAATGCCAACAGAGCAGGAATCGTCCAAGGAGAATTTCCTTCTGCACAAATGGCAATGATCGGAATTCCGGCTGCACCATTCAACCCTGCCCTATCTGCAAGTATCGGAGGTATCGCTACCATAACACAAAGTGGCAATGAGAATGTAGCAGCTATCGGGCAGTCTGATATGAGCAACCTAGCTACAATAAGTCAAGTAGGCGAATCGAACTCTTCAATAGTTTATCAAGCCACTTCAAATAACATTGCTACTTCTATCCAAATAGGTGCAATGAATCGGGACCTCGTGGTTCAACGCTCAGCAGGGAACACCACGCTGAATACGATCAACGGAGAAGGCAACATCACGAATACTACCCAAGATGTTAATACCAACAATGACGCTGAGCTTAACATTCACGGAAATAGTAACCTGACTACCGTTTCTCAGAGCGGCATGATGAATCAGAATTATCTGAAAATTGGTAATCCAATGGGTCAACGACCTACAGGAGCTCAATTCTCCGGAACTAGCCAAGGCAACAATGCATTCATCACCCAAAACGGGATGGGAAATACTGCATCTTCTTTTATGGAAGGAATTAACAATACTACTCAACTCTTTCAATCAGGCACAAACAACAAGTCAGGTAGCGGCATTCTAGCTGATGGTATCCAGGTTTCTGGATTAGATAATGAAGTTTATGGAGTACAATTTGGTGACGATAACATCCTAGATGTAAATGTTGCCCAAGACTTCAACGTTGTAGACGTCAATCAAATAGGTAACGGACATTCTGCTACAGTTAATATCATTGGAAACAATAACGAAGCTGTAATAATTCAGAATTAATTTTCGGTGGCTTTCAAAAAGCCTTATCAAACCATTCTTTTCCGCTCCCCGTATCAGTCCTAACATGAAAAACACTTTACTTACACTAGTCGTGGTGATGCTTACCATCATTGGGAACTCATTACAAGCTCAGCCACTTTGCATCTGGGACTATGAGTCCGGAAATTTAAATGGTACAAGTTTAGCTCCGGGCAGCGCTATTCCTGCTTCAAATGCATTTACTGGTGGAGCTTTCAATGGCGGGATCAACCCCAGTCCAAATGGCGGAGATGCACTTACGGGTTCTCTCTTCCCATTAACTGCTGCGCGCGGAGGGTATTACCAAGCACAAATGCTTTGCCCTTCTGGAGATTGCGACCTTACTGGCTTTTCAGCTCGCGTTGAGTCTAGTGCAGGCGGACCGACAAGCATGCAACTTGAGTACAGCACAGAGGTTGGTTTTGGTGATCCGCAATCACTCGGCACTTTCCCTGTAAGCATCGGATCTCAAACTCCGATAAACCTTCCTGTTTTCGCTATCGGAAAGACAAGGATTACAATCCGCATCTACCCGACTAACGGAACAGCTGCTCTCGGCGCCTTTTACGTAGATGAGTTTAGTATAAATGGTTCGACATCTGCTCCATTACCAGCAACGCTTATTGACTTCTCAACTGCGCGATCAAACGATCACGAGGTACTGGTTCAATGGTCTACCGCAAGTGAAGTTAATGTCAAACATTTTGACATTGAGGTTTCTGGTGATGGAAAGACGTTCGAATCTGCCGTCACCGTGTCAACTAAAGGAGCAGAAAACAAAATTGCACACTATCAGCACTCCGTCTTAGCTTCTGCTGACAAGGCTCACTATTTCCGTCTTGTGACTAGAGACTTGGATAATTCAGAAAGCACCAGCAACATTGTTTTCGAGGACGCAGTTTCCGCCAAAACATCAGCAGTTAAAATTGTTTCAAATGCAAATGGATTACTTACCGTTGAAACGGTCGGCAACCAAGCGCTTCAACTCTTTTCTCTTTCAGGTCAGCTCATTTTGGAGCACGTTTTACCGGAAGGAATACAGACCATTGACATTCTCACCACGCAGCCTGCAGGAGCTTATGTAGCAGCATGGAATGGAGGATCAATCAAGCTCATTAAATCTTAAATAAACTGGTAATTTTTATTACCAAAATTTCCAATTTCTTTCTCTTCAACAGGGTAAAAACCCTTTCAAACCAACTTATGAATTTCAAATCAATTCTATTCGCAGCACTAGTTGCTGGAGCAAGTACAGCAGTAGCACAGAACACTGCTACTTCTGAGCAATATGGCGACGGCAACAGTTCTGACATTAGCCAGACGACTGCTAACACCGCTGTTGTCCTTCAAGGTACTAGCACAAACGCTTCTACTGATAACGTAGCGGAAGTCACCCAGTACGGCACAAATAGTGGAAATGGAGCGGGTGTATTCATCACCCAGAAGAACGACGTATATGCAACTCCAGTACACAACAACATAGCTTTCGTCGAGCAAGGAGTTAACGACAATGCAAGTGCAGACAACACTGCCACTGTCAACTCAAACGGCCATCGTAACCGTTCTATCACTGCACAGGATGGTACTGGTAACGTAGCATCGATCACTCAAGTGGGTCGTTACAACACTGCTGACGGAGGAAGTTGGCAAGTAGGCAGTGCTCCTACACTCTACGGCATTAAGCAGGTTGGTAACAACAACGATTACTCTATCAGCCAGAATGGCCGTGATAACCGCGCTCGTTCAACTGCTGAGGGTAACGATAACATGTTAACTGTTTCACAAGGACCTGTTAGTACTGGTAACATCAGCTCATTTGGCGAAAACTCAGTCCGTGACTTCACCGACGGTGATGGCAACAGCGCAACCATCAGTCAAGTAGGTCGTGGCAACCATAGCTACCGTGATGTTGATGGTAACGATAACCAATTAGCTCAGGTCACACAAAATGGAAACTACAATAAGTCTCTAATTGCAATTACTGGAAATAGTAATGACATGGCATTCAATCAGCAAGGAAACGACAACGTTATCTCACTTGATGGCATGGCCAGCGGCAACGCTAATAGCCGCCTTCACGACGCTGTACTATCTGGAGACGACAACGATTTGTCTGTAAATCAGGATGGCGAAGACATGCTAGCTCTTGATGTTGTAGGTAACTTGAACATGGTAACTGTTGATCAAAATGCCGGAGCTAACTCTGGTACAGTAATCATCAATGGTAACAGTAACATGTCAACCATCACTCAGAACTAATAGCTTTTGGCCTTTAGGCAAAACCTATACTCAACCTCCGTCTGCACTATGTGCGGGCGGGGGTTTTGGTGGTAGAAGAAGTATGCTTAATCAACATACTTTTTCAATTTCAGTCTCTTCAAAAAATACACAAATGAATTACAAGCAAATTCTTTTCGCAACGCTTCTTTTGAGTAGCGGAGCCGTAGTAGCACAAAACACTGCTACGAATAATGTAGCCGGTGACAACAACACCAGCGACATTTCTCAAAGCACCGCAGGCGGACTTGGGAACAATGCAACCGTAGACCAATTCGACACTTACAACGCGTCTGATGTTGACCAAACAGGTACAAACGACGCAACAGTAACACAAACCGGAACGGGAACATCTGCTGCAGAAGCGAACAATGCAATTGTTGTTCAAGAGAACGCCAATAACGGATCTCAAGCGGCAGTAACAGGTGCATCAGCAGGAGCTGAACTCATCCAAAACGGCAAAAGCAACGCTGCGTACATCGAGCAAACTGGAAGCGGCAACCGCGGCTACCTAAATCAGCTGGGTAACAGTAACGAAGCGAACGTTCAAACGGCAGGTATTACTCCAGGCATTTCACAACGTGGAGACAATAACGACACCGAAATAAACCAGGTAGGTGACGAGAACCGTGCAATCAGTACAGCAGCAGGTGACCGCAACATTACCCTCATCAATCAGACAGCGAACAGTAACCTAACCTCAAGCAGAATAGCGATTGGTGCACATGACAACACCGTTCTTGTTAACCAAGCTAGCGATGACAACATCGCAGGAGTTAGAGCAGACGGTAGCGCTGCAAGCAACCTTGTAATTGTTAATCAAAATACAGGAACAGGAAACCTAACGTCTGGTGTAGTTAGTGGTGCATCAAACGACATCACCGCAAACCAAACAGGAAGCGACAACAACATCGGAACTGGAATCTCAGCACTTGATGGATTTGATGTAAGTGGAAATGGCAACAGTGTCGATTTCTCTCAAAGCGGCGATAACAACAGCGCAACCGCAAACGTGGCCGGATCTTTAAATACTGCCGAGCTTAACCAAACAGGCAACGACAACAGTGCTACAGCGGACTTAAACGGAACGTTTGACTTCACCTATGTAAATCAAGATGGTGATGCAAGTACCGCAGCTGTAACTCAAAATGCAGGTTCTTCAATAAGCCGTGCACGCATCAATCAAACGATGTATGGTAATGCTGCAAACATTACTCAAAACGCAGGTTTCACTAACGACGCACTTATCGACCAAGAAGGTAACGTTGCAGCCGGAAACGGAGCTGCAGCTGTAACCCTTGCCGGAACAACTGCTGACGGTGGAGCGAACATCGAGCAAACAGGAAGCAATAACGATGCAGCTATTGAGCAAGTAGGAGAGGGCAACAGTGCAACCATCACTCAGAATGGATTAGACAACAAGGCACGCAATGTTCCTGTTTTCTTTGGTAGTCTTCAATATGGTATTTCACAGACAGGTTCAGATAACCTTACTACGATTACCCAAAACGACCGCAACAACAGAGCGAGCACTGCAGTAACCGGTGACAGAAACCTTCTCGTCTTAGATCAAGGAGCAACAACGGCTGGCCGTGGATCTAACACAGCTGGTGACGTTGTAACAGCTAACGACAACGAGGCTACAATTAGTCAAACAGGTGCTTGGAACGAGTCTAACCGTTTGGTTACTGGTGATGCAAATGAGTACGACCTAGATCAATCAGGTGACTACAACTCTACAGCACTCAACATTAGTGGCGCTTCAAACAGTTTTGACATTGATCAAACTGGAGATGAGAACACGATCGGAGATTCGGCAGGAGAACGAGGTAATGTATCTGGTTCAACCAACGTAATCCTATTCAGCCAAGATGGCGACGAGAACAGTATCGTGATCACTGGTATTGCTGGCGACGAAGACAACATCAACGTTTACCAAGGAATGGGCAACGGCAACACCACTACCCTAGACATTGGAGGACCAATTACAGGCGGAGCAGTTAACACTGTAGACGTTGACCAGCTCGGATCAATGGACGCAGCGGACGTTACCATCATGGGTGACGGAAACTCTTCAACTATTACACAGCAGTAATCGTCTTTGCCTTCTGGCAAAACCTACACCTATCCCCCGTCGGCATTCTGTGCTGGCGGGGGATTTGGTAGTAGAAGGACGATCGTCTTAAAAAGATGATTTTAATTTTTCAGTCTCAACGAAATCAGTGAAATGAACTTTAAAAAACTAATTCTTCCTGCACTTATAATTAGTGTAGGAACCGTTTTCGCACAGGTAAATAACGAAGCGACAACCAACCAACAGGTGACAACCACGATGTCATAGTAGCACAAAGCGGCCTCACCAATGAGGCGATTACAAATCAATCCAATACTGCTGGAAGCACTGCAGGAAACAGCGGTACTTCTATAAGTGACATCGCAGGTACCTACATCACTCAGAACGGTACAGACAACAGCGCATTCACTGAACAAATTGGTGATGGCAACCGCGCAGAAATCAACCAAACAGGTACCAATAATGCGGCGAGCAATCCTATCGGAGCTTTCGGCGCTAACCCTACAACTAACCGCCTAGGCATTAGCCAAACAGGTAGCGGCAACTCATCTATCCTCAACCAACAGGATTCCGACAACAAGGCAGCCACAGTAGTTAATGGAGACGATAACATCCTCGTACTAAACCAAAGTGGTGCTACTGCTGCCAACGGCAACAACCAAGTATTCGACCAGGTAAGTGGTGTCGAAAACGAAACGGCTATTGACCAAGTAGGAACCAATAACTCAAGCTTTCGCAAAACAACTGGTGAACTCAACGTAACTGATATCGACCAAACAGGAAGCGCTAACAAAATGCTAACCAACATAGTAGGAAACTCAAACCTAGTCAACCTCGCACAAGTAGGAGATGATAACCGCTTTGCTCTTAGCGACGCTGGTTTTGGAACTGCTAACACTGCACTAATCAGTGGAAATGCAAATATGATTAACATTAATCAAGGTGCAGCAGACAATCAAATCTGGTTTGACTTAGTAGGATCTGACAACACCATAAACATTGACCAGACCAACGACCTCAACGTTACAAAGCTTGATGTAGACGGGGACATGAACAATGCCAATGTGCTACAAAGCGGTATGTCAGATGCAGCCAACGTGACCATCATGGGTAACGGTAACTCTTCTACCATTACTCAGCAGTAATCGTTTTTGCCGAACGGCAAAAACCAACCCCAATCCCCCGTCGGCATTCTGTGCTGGCGGGGGATTGGGTAGTAGAAAGAAGGTCGTCTTAAAAAGATGATTTTAATTTTTCAGTCTCAACAAAATCAGTGAAATGAATTTTCAAAAACTAATTCTTCCTGCACTTATAATTAGTGTAGGAACTGTTTTCGGGCAGGTCAATAATACAGCGACTATAGATGCGAGCGGAAACGCTAACATCAATTCAATCACACAGACGGACCAAGATCAGAATGGTACCATTACCGTTAGAGGCAACAACAACGAAGCCTACCTAACTCAATCTACCTTATCAAACACCGCAACACTTAATCAGCGTGGAGAAGGTGACCTTCAAACCGTTATCCAATCTGGAAGTCGCAACAACGTCAACACAAACCAACTTCTGAGCGGATCGAATGGATTTCGAAACACAATGACAATCACTCAGGAAGGTGATGACAACACGGTCCGAATTGATCAGAAGAAAAAAGAAAACACAGCCACGATTACTCAAAGTGGCAATGGCAACCTACTGTCTAATACGGCATTCAGTACCGCAGTCCAAGATGGCGAGAGAAACCAACTTACCTCAGACCAAGATGGAGATGACGGCACCGTTTTAACAACACAAAACGGTAACGACAACGCACTCACTCTTACACAAGAATTCGGGAGCTCTGACAATATCATCACGACTGCTCAACGCGGCAATAGCAATCAAGGAACAGCAACCCAAGCAGGTGTCGGCAATCACGATTTAGTGTTGGATCAAAGCGACGATTTCAACGTTACTAACTCGGCACAAACAGGTGATGATAACGCAGCCACAGTTACCCAATCGGGTACTGCGATGTCTGCTGGAGAAGCAAATACCGTTACACTCACGCAAAGCGGAACAACAGAGACAGCTACCATCACGCAAAGCCTTGGATACGGCAACTCTAGCCTTGTTGACCAAGCTGGTACTGGCAACACTGCGACGACCAACCAAATGGACAATGCGCATTCAGCTACTGTTTCACAAGATGCGGCTTCACAGGGAAGCGACGCTTTCATAAATCAATCGGGCAATAGCGCAGCATCTTCATCAATTGGATCTACAGCATCAATTACGCAAACGGGACTGAGCCACCTTGCTCAAATAGACCAGATAGGAGGAGGAAACAATGCTACTGTTACTCAAGCAGGCGATGACCAAGTAGCCGATGTGAATCAGACAGGCGATGACAACTCGTCAACGCTCGCACAGACACAAAACACAAACGACGCTTACGTAGACCAATCAGGAGATGATAATACGTCGACCATCTTACAAGATGGTGAAGAAGGTGACTTAGATGTTAATCAAAGCGGCCTGTCAAACTCCAGCTCGGTTGACCAAGACAGCAATCAGGACCGCAGCACTGTACTTGTTACTCAAGTTGGAAATACCAACACTTCGGTGACTTTCCAAGACGATGATGACTCCGGCATCACACACCTGCAGACCGGTGATGGCAATACCGCTAACACTCTCCAAAAGGCCGAGGATAGTCAAAGTACCATCACACAGATGGGCAACGATAACATGGCCACGGTTGTCCAGGGTGACGTATCCGGTGATCAAATAAGTACAATAAACCAAGACGGCGATCGCAACGTCGCTAACGTTCTTGGTCAAGGAGTCAACTTTTCTGGCCCAGCAGACGACAACAACCTCAGTGATATCGCGCAGGATGGCAACGACAACTTTGCCAGCGTCGAACAGGACAGCGAAAACAGCTCTCACACGCTAACACAGACCGGCAATGACAACGCAAGCACAACAACGCAAGGTCTCGAAACAGATGTAGCTGATAACAACTCAGCAATCTTAGTCCAAATGGGTAACAACAACAACAGTACAGTAACCCAAAACGGAACGAACAACCTTGTCAACTTAGATCAAGTCGGTGATCGCCACATGTCCATCATCACCCAAAATATCGGTGGAACCAACAACATTGGCGACATCAATCAAGACGGAGAAGATGGCCTTTCGGAATTAACTCAAAGCGGGATGGGAAACATGGCTACGCTTAACCAAGATGGTATGCTGAACCAAAGCTTCATCACACAAGATGGTGCGAATAACATGGCGACCACAAGTCAGCTAGGCAACAACAACGCCTCAACTATTTCTCAGCAGTAAACCCAAGCCTCTTCTGAGTCTACCGGGATTCACAACCCCCAATACTTTACCGTATTGGGGGTTATTTTATTTAGCCTGTTTGCTATGGAGCCAAACGATCAATCTTCCAATCTCCATCCGTTTTGCAAAAGCGAAAACGATCATGGAGTCGGCTCGAACGTCCTTGCCAGAATTCAATTTCTTCCGCAGCTAAACGATAGCCTCCCCAATGCTCAGGCACAGGTAAAGCTTCTGCATCAGCGTACTTAGTCTTCAGCGATTCGACACGTGACTCTAAAGGCCAACGGTCCCGAATCACTTGACTCTGAGGACTTGCCCACGCACCAATCTGCGACCCTTTTGGACGAGAATGAAAGTACTTCGTTGTTTCCTCAAGTGAGATACGCTGCACAGCTCCTCGGATGCGAACCTGACGCTCATGTTGCAACCAGTTGAATACTAGACACGCAGATGGATTCGCATCTAAATCTTTTGCCTTCTCACTTTGATAGTTCGTATAAAACACGAAACCTCGCTCATCAAAACCTTTGAGTAAAACGATACGTGCATTGGGCCTACCTGAAGAATCAACCGTCGCCAATGTCATCGCATTTGGCTCAGCTAGCTCATCATTAATTGCAGCTCCAATCCAAGCTCCAAATTGCTCTACAGGATCCTCTATCAAATCTGCACGCTCGAGCGCACCTCGCTGATAATCCTCTCTTAAGTGATCAACTTTTGCCATTATAATTTCAATTTAAGATTGAACTGAAACAGCAGTAAATCCTGCGGCTCGAACAACGGATACTATATCTTCAGCAGTAGCCTCTGAAGCGAGTGTGACGGTCAGCATTTTATCCTTACTGGCAGTATCAACAGACCATTCGGCAACTTGCTCGGCAGCATCGAGTTTTGGCTTGACCTTACTCAGGCAACTGCCACACATGATGTTCGTGGTGAAGGATAACTTTTTCATAGGGCAAAGATAAGCTGCAGAGAGCCGTTGTTCGTCCTACTAACACTTGCCTATAACTTCATGTTGCGAAGTCGAAGGCTATTCATGACCACACTCACTGAACTTAACGCCATGGCTCCGCCTGCGATCATCGGATTGAGTAAAAAGCCGTTGATAGGGTAAAGCAATCCCGCAGCAAGTGGAATCCCAATCAGGTTATAAACGAAGGCCCAGAAGAGGTTTTGGCGGATACCCCTCGACGTCAGTTTCGACAGCTTTAGTGCTTTCGCCAAAACCCGTAAATCAGGCCGCATGAGCGTAATCTTGGCAACATCAATCGCGATATCACTACCCTGCCCCATCGCAATGCTCACATCTGCTCGAGCCAAGGCTTGGGCGTCATTGATGCCATCGCCAACCATCGCGACAACTTTACCACGCCCCTGTAGATCAGCGACGAAGTCTTCCTTATCACTCGGCAGAACTCCAGCCCTAAATTCAGAAATACCCACTGCTTCGGCAATTGCTCGAGCTGCTGGTTCGGCATCGCCAGTGAGCATGTAGACCTCAATATTTTGCTTTTGCAATTGGGCTACCGCTTCTTTCGATCCTTCCTTTAACGCGTCATGGAGGCCTAGAATAGCGATGACCTTCTTTGAGTCTGCGAAGTATATGGAGGTGTACGCCTTTCGGCAAAACTGCTCACTAGACTGTTGCGCTTCAGGATGCAAAACAATGCCTGCTTGTCGCATCAATCGCTCGTTACCGATGTGGTACACTTCCCCTTCAACCTTTGCAATCACGCCCGCTCCAGTGATACTTTCAAAGCTCTCAGGAACTTTCGCTAAAACCCCTTCCTTAGAAAGTGCTTCGACTATCGTTTCCGCTAATGGATGTTCAGACTGCTGTTCAATTCCGAGTAAAATGGGTTTTAGCGAAAGCTGAAGTTCCGGATTAACAATCCAGACCTGATCAGAGATCACCGGCTTACCGGCCGTCAATGTCCCAGTCTTGTCGAGCACGACAGCGTCCACCTTCCGACCGAGCTCCAAGCTCTCCGCATCCTTAATTAGGATGCCTTCTTGAGCGCCCTTTCCAATACCTACCATAATGGCCGTCGGCGTCGCCAAGCCAAGTGCACAAGGACATGCGATTACGAGTACAGATACGCTTGTAAGCAGTGCATGTGTAAATGCCTGCTCACCGCCTAATAGCATCCAAACGACGAAGGTTAGCAAAGCAATACCGAGGACGACAGGAACGAAGACCGCTGCGATTCGATCGACCAATTGCTGAACGGGCGCCTTACTTCCTTGCGCTTCACGCACCAAGCGGATAATCTGCTGCAACGTAGTGCTGGCTCCAACTCGCTCAGCTACATATTTGAAAGCCCCTTTTTGATTAATCGTTCCTGCAGAAACGGTCTCACCAAGGGTTTTAGCGACAGCGATAGGCTCGCCTGTCAACATGCTTTCATCGACATATGAAGTACCGCTCAGTACTTTCCCATCAACCGCTATGCGTTCGCCAGGCTTAACGAGTAGCACGTCTCCAATGCGCACATCATCAATGGCGATGAGTTCTTCTTTTCCATCACGCTCCACCGTAACGTGCTTCGGTTGCAGTCCGATCAAGTTCCGGATGGCCGAAGAGGTATTTGACTTCGCTCTCGCCTCTAGCAACTTCCCCAACGATACAAACGTGATGATGACCGTTGCCGCTTCAAAGTAGACATGAGGTTCAAGACCTCGCGCTATCCAGAAATCTGGAAAAAATGTGTTCGCCAAACTGTAGACAAAGGCTATCCCTGTGCTCAGTGCAACCAGGGTATCCATGTTGGCGCGCCCGTGTTTCGTCTGTCGGTACGCCCCCACATAAAAGTGCCTACCAAACCAAAATAGGATCGGTATCGACAAGGCCAACGAAATCCATTTGCCAAACGTCCAATCCATGGCAAACATGCCAATCAAAAAGACAGGTAAAGTCAAAAGCCCCGCCCAAAGGGTATCCTGTTTGAGCGTTTGATAGGATTCTTCTTCAAGCTGTTGCTGCTCGCCAATCGGGTCTTCAACATCGACGATCAGTCCGAACCCTACTGCTTCCAAAGCAGCATGCAGCTCGTCTGCGGTGATAGAATCATCATGCTGAACGCGCGCAGACGCATTTGCGTAATTGACCTCTGCGAGTCCTACCCCTGGCAAATCTTCAAGGATTTGCTGGACGCTCACCGCACATCCTGCACAAGACATTCCTGTAACGGGATAGTCGTTCTTCGTCGTGGCAGTAGAGAGCTTAGGCATTGTATGTAAACGCTCGGCTTGGAATGCAGTTGATGCTATCGTCGTGCACGACGGCCTTTCCATTCAAATTCAAAGGGGAGCAAGGAAAGTGTCCCAACACCTGCGACGTAAAGCGCGTGTACAAAGCTCTGCAATGGATAGGTCCAATTGAGAAGGTGCGCTCGTCCAAAGTGCTGGGATGCGCTGCGCAAGAGCAAGAAATCAACAAATAGCTTACAGTACCAAGCCATGACAAGATGTATAACGTCCACTAAGCCAAAAATGGCAAGCGGTATACCAACCAGTAATCCGACATGAAAAGCCCAGACCAATCCTAACGTGACGGTCAGAGATACTTGTTGGTTGAGTCCCGTTTTGGCAGACCAACGCCAACGTTGTTGCACAAAACTACCCATACCAGGCTGAGGTGGTGTGACAACAACAGCTTGTTGGTTTTTGGCGAAAGCTATTTGGCCTGGATACCTATCGAGCAATTTACCTAGCAAGACCATGTCATCACCACTCACACTTTCTTTCCCCTTAGGACTAGCATAGCCGCCGACGGCTTCGAAAGCAGCTTTTGAAAAAGCCAGGTTAGCTCCATTACCCATCGCATATGCACCGATGCGCAAACTGGCCGCGGTGATGGCCATCATGCCGCAAAAATCGAGAGCTTGCCAACGTTCAAACCAAGAGTTGGCAGGAGCAAGCATGACAGGACCGGCAATCGCTACAGTCTCTTTAGTTCGATTAGTTTCTAATGCTTGAAGCCAGCCAGACTGCGCGCGCACATCTGCATCTACCGTAGCAATCCATGTTCCTCTTGCGACTTCAATCGCGTAAGTAAGTGCTGCTTTCTTACCCGACAAGGCTTCTGGCAAGTGCAGTAAAACAACGTTCTCAAGCGCAGAAACCAATGCGGCTGTATCATCTGTGCTATGGTCGTTGACGACGATAATTTCAACGCCGTCTTTTGGAAGACTCCCGAGTGTTTGGAGAATACGAGCAGATTCGTTACGTGCAGGAACGATGATGCTCCACTGAACAGCATCAGACCGCGGATTAACTACTGGCGGTGCTTTCAATACCTCGACCCAATTGCGATAAAACCGCCCTTGGATAAAGACGTAGCAAAACGCTAGTGTATAAGCAATGATGGTGAAGACAAGCACAGGACGAAAGTCGCCCGAAATAATTAGAGCTGCGTAAAAAGCCGCTTACTCTTCCTTTGGGATTCGAATGACCAAGCCATCGTCCTTTTTCACTTCTGTAAAATCAGAATCATCTACCCCAATCGCTGCGCCGCCTCCATATTGGTCGCGCATCTGGTCTGCAGCTCTTTGCTGAAAATCACCGACAGCGCTTTTTACCTTTTTAAGGAGGAGTGCTTTCGCAAGTAAGTAGAATGCTACAAATGGTGCGAACACCACGGTTGCCGCTCCAATGACAAGTCCTTTGAGCGGATTGGAAGTAAAGGTCTTTCCTAGCCAGTTCACGAAATCGGTAGGTACTCGCTTGTCAACGTAGTAAGCTGCTGCTGCTACGATGAGACCGATTCCAAAGAATATAGGGAGTCCAGAAACGAGTGTACTCACTGTGAAGGCTGCGACTCGAAACAAGACGTAAACGAAGAGGGAAAAGACCAGCAATCCTACGATGGCCGATCCCAAACTTGGCCGAGCAGAGTATTGGTGTTGCGTCATGGTGTTAAAGTAACTCGCCGAGGGCATTGCTTGTTGAGGGGTATTCGATGAGTGTGGGTGAATTTTCGACGGGCTTTGAAATTCGGGACGGGATTCCCAGCTCCAAACCTTGCAATACTATCCGCGCACCTTGAACCAAGGTCCCAAAGTGGAGCGCACTTAGGAAGTTTGTCGAACCTCGAACCTATTTATGCCTCCACATACTGCATCTCCCACAGCTCGCGGAAGTGGCCACCTTCAATGGCGAGCAACTCGTCGCGGTTTCCAAACTCAACGACCTTGCCTTTGTCGAGCACTAAGATCTTATCAGCGTGGCGAATCGTAGCTAAGCGGTGAGCGATCACAATACTTGTACGCTTCTCAATGAGCTTTTCGATCGCAAACTGGATAACCGATTCCGATTCTGGATCGATTGAACTCGTCGCCTCATCAAGTACAAGGATGTCTGGATTGAAAACCAATGCTCTTACGAACGAGATCAATTGACGCTGTCCCATAGAGAGCGTAGCTCCGCGCTCATGCACAATGTGGTCATAGCCGTCAGGTAGACGCATGATGAACTCGTGCGCACCGATCATTTGGGAAGCTTCGATTACCTGCTCCCGTGAAATACTTGGGTCTGCAAGGGTAATGTTATCCGCTACCGTTCCTCCAAAGAGGAAAACGTCTTGTAGTACAATGGCTATGCGAGAACGAAGTGAATCAAGCTTGTACTCCTGAATCGGCTTTCCGTCAATGCTAATCTCACCTTTCTGAATCTCGTAAAAGCGACTCAACAAGTTGATGATCGTAGATTTTCCAGATCCTGTTGATCCAACGATTGCAAGCGTTTGCTTGGCCTCAAGTGCAAAGGAAACTTGCTTCAATACCCATTCTTCTTCGGTATACGCAAAGCTGACCTTGTCGAACTTAATGTTCCCTTCAAAGTGTTTTGGCGTAAGCTGACCCTCGTCTGGAATAACGTCTGTACGATCAAGTACCGTGAAGACGCGCTCAGCTGCGACAAGGCCCATTTGCAGGGTGTTAAACTTGTCTGCAAGCGTTCGAATAGGTCGAAACAACATGTTGAGGTAGAGCGGAAAAGCGACCAGCACTCCAAGACTTACCTCTCCTCCGATAACGCCACGTGCTCCCCACCAGACCATAAGTCCAAGGCTTGCAGCCGATAGTATTTCAACGACAGGGAAGAAGACAGCGTAGTAGAATATTGAATTCAGGTTGGCCTGCGTGTACTCTCGGTTGATCGTACGAAAACGCGCAGCCTCTTGCTCCTCTGCGTTGAAGACCTGCACGATGGCCATACCACTGATGCGCTCTTGCAAGAAGGCGTTCATTTTACTGATCTGCGTTCGGACCACCTGAAAAGCGGATTTGACCTTCTCTTTAAAAATGTAACTCGCGAAAATGAGTATCGGAATCGTCGTGAGACAGATCATGGTGAGCTTCCATGAGATGGAAAACATGATTCCAAGCACAACGAAGACCACCAAAATATCAGCGATGATCGCAATCCCTCCGTCGGTAAAGACCGTATTCAAGGTTTGGATATCGTTGATGGTCCGGGTGGTCGAAGTACCAATCGGTGTACGATCAAAATACGTGAGACGTAAGCTCGTGATGTGCGCGAACACTTTGTCACGCAGGTCTCTAACCACACTTTGGCCTAACCAATTGGTGATATAGGTAAAGCCATATCGAACCAATGCTTCAAGCACGAGAACGCCTGCAATAACAAGCGTCATTTTCTGGAGACCGTCGAGGTCGAACTTGACGATATAGTCATCGACCATGGCCTGCACCAAGCGCGGTCGCAAGGCAGCTAACGGTGCTGATACAATCGCCAAGAGGGCGCTTATGATCAATAACCCTCGATAGGGACTAGCCTCTCGAAGGATTCTCCTGAGCAAGCCGTAATTGGCGCTTGATTTTTCTGGTGATGCCACGAAAAACAAACCTACGACGTACTGCAAGGTTTTAGTGAATTCCTCTTTCAGTAAAGCTGACTGGATCTCTATTCCTGTCCAATAACCGATATCAGGAACTACACGGTAAGAGAGTAACGTCTAACCAATTGTAAACCAGACGTTAAACCTCCATTTTACGCCTACCCGAAACAAGTGGTTTTATACCTATAAACAGGGTTCGTGTTACTTCGACGACTATTTTAGCCTTGTAGCGCAATCACACACAGCAAACACACTTACATGCCTAAGCTTTACGCCGCGGTCCTTTCAGCCTTTATACTTGCAATGAGCCTTTCGGTCTCGGCCCAAGTTCCGTATACCTCTAACGATATCAATCCTGTTTACGAAGGCAGGTTTCGTCCAGGAGTAAATCTCGGATACCTTCCTCCATGGAATACGTTCCAGCTTGGAGACCTTGCAGCAGGTAATCCAGCCATTGGTGTTCCTGGAATCGGTGCACGAAGCACGCGTCCGGGTCTTTTTGATAAAGTACTTGATGAGTACGGCTATGGTCTTAACGTAGATGCTTACGACTATTTCCGAGACCTCGGCATGTCTGAGCTTACTGCAATTGTAGGTTTCCCAAGCGATCGTCACCGTGATTGGGCCGACCGCCACTGCCCTACTACCGAAAAGTGGAACGCGCTTTTCAAAGGTATCTACGAGCCAATCTGGGACGACGGATCAGACGGCACACCTTACAACGAGGACAACGAGTACGCTGCATACATGTACCAGATCGTTACGACCTATACGGACGATGTTCGTTTTTGGGAGATTTGGAACGAGCCAGGACTTTACACAGGAAACGACAGCGAGGTATTTTGGGGCGAACCTGACTACCCAGGTTCTTGGTGGGTGAACGATCCAGATCCATGTGACTACTCTATCCACGCTCCTATCGAGCACTTCATTCGTACACTCCGTATTTCATACGAGATCATCAAAACGATCAGTCCAGACGACTACGTGGCGATTGCAGGTGTCGGATCACAGTCGTTTCTCGATGCGCTGCTTAGAAACTCGGACAATCCAGTTGACGGATCAATCACTCCTGATTATCCAAACTTAGGTGGCGCGTATATCGACGTGCTTGGTTTCCACACCTACCCACACCTCGATGGATCTACAGTTTTCGGACCAGACAACTACTACGAGCGCCACTCTGATGGTGCAGCCGATGGCCTTATCAACCGCCGTCTAGGTGGCTACCAGCAGGTACTTTACAACTACGGTTACGATGGTATCACCTACCCAAAGAAGCAACACATCTGTACGGAGATCAACGTTCCCCGTGAGATTTTCTCTGGATCATATTTCGGTGGTGCAGAGGAAGTCGTCAACTTTATTGGCAAAGCACTGATTGCGATCAAGACCAATGACGTACACCAGATGCACGTCTACTCTATCGCTGACAAAGTGGATGAGCAAGACGCCGGCTTCGAATTTGACCTCATGGGGCTTTACAAAAAGCTTGAAGGCGTTAGCCCATACAACCAAGAGCTCAACAATGAAGGCATCGCATACAAGACGGTAGCAGACTTGATCTATCCGACCGATTTTGACGACGCACACACGCAGGCACTAAATGCTCAACCAGGTACCAGAGCTTATGCTTTCGCCAAAACCGACGGCGGATATGTGTACGCACTTTGGGCTGAGACACAAACCGACTTGAGTGAAAATGCAAGCGCGAAGTTCTCTTTCCCTGCTGCACTAAACCTTGGCCAATTGACCAAGTATGAGTGGGACTATTCTCAGACCACTAACACATCGCTCGTTGACCCGACGAACATTCAACTGGACGCTCGTCCTGTCTACTTCGTATCAGAAGGCAACGGAACTCCGAACACCAATCCTGTTCCGAACTTGACCACTGCAAGCAATACGGTCAGCGGAAACTTCGATGTTACCGTACAATGGTCTGAACGTGTGGACGGTCTCTCCTTAGCTGATTTCATCGTTACTAACGGTGACGTGATTAGCCTACGTGGAACTTCTGACCGCTACGAGCTCACCGTTGCTCCTGTAAGTTCAGGTATTGTAACTGTGCGACTTCCTGCAGGTGCAGCAAAAGATCTCACAGACCTACCAAGTCTTGCTTCGAACACCTTGAACGTAACGTCTTCAACAGGCGGTGGCGGAAGCGGATCTAACGATGCAGATATCGAATTATCAATCGTTGGAGATGCGACAACCGTAGCTCGCAACACAGATGTTGTCTTCCTCATCACCGCAACCAATACGGGACTACGAGAAGGAAACGATATCCGTGTTGAGTTCCCTCTTCCTCAAATGTTGAGTTTTGTAAGTAGCGTTGAAAGCCAAGGAGTTTACTCTTCTTGGGATGCTAACTGGGATATTGGAACACTTGGAGCTGGTGAATCAGCAACACTAGAAGTGACGCTCTTTAACTTGAGTGACGATATCCGCACAGCGTTTACACAGGTCATCAACATGCGCCAAACAGATCCTGACTCTTCGCCAGGAAACGGTGTTTGTTGCGTTGCCAACGAGGACGACGAAGCCGTGTTTACCATTAACGGCACCGCTCCTACACAATCGGCCGATCTCTCACTCACGATGTCGAGTCCGCAAATGGCCGTCAATTCAGATGGAACCTTCGATGTTCTGATGACTGTCATCAATCAAGGACCAGATCCAACCTCTGGCATTTCTACAGAAATTGAGCTACCGACTGGACTAACTATCATCAGCTCTAACATTCCTTCAGGAACGAACATCAGCGGCTCTCGCTGGAACATCAGTCGACTTAGTGTAAATCAAGGCTACACCCTTGAATTGACCTTCCGCACAATCACACCTGCTGCAGGTGCAATCATCACGGCAGAAATTGCGAGTAGTAGTCAGCCAGATCCTGACAGTACACCAAACAATGGTGCACCTGGTGAAGATGATCGTGGAGTATTGGTGATCACAGGAAGTCAACCCAACCCGACGCCAGATATTTCGCTTACGCTGACTGCAGACCGAACGGTGTTCAGTGCCCGACAAGACATCACTTTCACGGCGCAAATCGTCAACTCAGGTAGTGCTCAAGCTGAAAATGTTGAAGTACACTTTCCTCGCCCAGTAGGAATGGTTTACACCAACCACAATTCATCCCGTGGCAACTATGACCTCTACTTCGAGACATGGACGCTGCCTACGGTAGCGCCTGGCGAAACAGCTACCCTGCAACTAACGCTCTTTACTATGCGAGGTGATCCGGCGATAACAGCCTTTACGCAAGTGAGTGGATCTGATACTGGAGACAGCGACAGTACACCAAACAACCGACTTTGCTGTACGCCTATCGAGGACGACGAAGCGATGGTACGTATCGCTCCGAGTCTCATTCGAACACCAGGTATCAGAAAGCTTGAAGACGACTACTTCAGTGGTGGAGGTATCCCTGCAAATACCTTCCGTGTGCACAGCGTAACACCTGTCGGAACGCAAGGCGTAACGCTTGCCTTCTCTACCGAACTGGAGCAAACCAACGCCACACTCGTAGACAACTTAGGACGCGTCGTACGTCAAGTAACCCTAGCCCAAGGAAGCGGATCGTACAGAGAGTACCTCGACTTAAGCGACCTTGCTCCTGGCATGTACAACCTCGTTGTTGACACGACAAGTGGCAAGGAAACGGTGCGAATCGTTCACATGTAAAGCCAGAAATCAGGCGCTTATTTTGGACGTAAAAAGCCCTGCCAGACATCGCGTCTAGCAGGGCTTTTTCTTTATATTCTGAAGGAATACACTAAAGCGCGTTAGCTGTAGCCATTTCAAGCAAAGCGCCTTCTTTCAGGGCGTAATCGCAGGTATATATGGATTCCTGGGGGCAAATACGTAAAACGTATACGATTAAAGCAAGGGCTACAACGATCATATCGGCTCGATCGTCAGGCAAACGGTCATCACTCAGACGGTCCGTTTCATTCATGATTGCAGCCTCTTCGTAAAGCGCATGCACTTTGGAGGCAGACAAGCGTTTGACTGCTGTCGTAACGGGCTCTCCGAAAAGGTCACCAAGCACATCAAAAGTGCCACTTGCACCGACAAGTTTAGCTCCACTTCCAATCGCAGCTTTCAAATTGGCGAGTGTGGACGCTAGGTGCGCGAACAAAGAATCTTCTTGATCACTCGACGATTTGCCCCGTAGAGGTTCGTCCTTATGAAAGGCTTGGCGTAGCACTTGGGCCCCAATTGGATAGCTTTCGCTAAAACGAGTCTCGCCATTATCGACAACGATAAACTCGACACTACCACCACCGATGTCCATGATCACGTATCGCTCATCAACGGGCAATCCTGCAGCTAGCACTCCATTGGCGATGAGTGCAGCTTCTCGTTTCCCATCAATGATTTGAATCGGAATACCGAGTTGTTGTTCAAGGTCTTTCTTGAGGGCAGGACCGTTGGTAGCAGTGCGCATTGCGGCTGTTCCAAAAGCCGCTGCAGTTACTACTTCATATTTAGCCAAAGAGGCGCCTAGAGAAGTAGCGGCATTGATTGCTCGTTTTATCGGCTCAGGTCCAATGGTCTCAATACCATCTCCAGCAACTTTCACAAAGTGCCGCTCGCGGTAAACGACTTCTAATTTCCCATTCGTCCAGTGCCCGATGAGCAAGTGAAACGTGTTGGTACCAAGGTCGACACACGCAAATAGTTGCTTACTCAATGGGGACGTAGTTTTTCATAATCGCCCCAAACTGATTGTTGAGGAACTTCTTACCTACCTCGCTCATGCTGTTCGCGTAGATGGGGGCATTGTCTTTCATAAAGACCAAGTAAGTGCATCCTGCCGAAAAATAGAGGTCGGCTTCGGCTGCATTTCTTCCTTTGATTTGGTAGAAAATACGTCCAATCGGCTTACATGATGCATTGATAGGAGCCGGAGCTTCCCCAATTTTTGCAAGTGCGTACATGACACCTTGCTTGTTGTCCATGCTCATGCTGAAATCCATTTCGTAAAACAGATAGTCTACATAATCAGCACTATCAACAAGGGCTTGCATGAGTTCGTTCGGAATCCTCGGCAAGGCGCCGTTCTCTGGTTCTGGGGTTTTGGCGGAAGCTGATTCTTCAATAACATTGTCTTGCCCTTCAGCAGAATCTTTCCCACCGCACGCCAAGATTAACAGCGTGAACAAGAGTGAAATAACAAGTGGGGAGTAGCGATTCATGGAACAAGGTTAAAACGTTCGACGCAAACGGAAGCCCAACTGTGTCAAAAATTGATTTTGTTCGCTTGAATTGAGTTGCATTGGCGTTACGCTAGCATGATAAGAGGCGCCTGCTGCCCACTTAAGAGACCAAGCATAATAAGCGCCGACCAATGCGTTCGCGCCGTTTGGACGGTAAGGATTCAGTGGGGTCAAATCTGTTCCGTCCGGGCTTTCAGCTTTTTCAGAAATCAGCCTTAAGTACTCTACTCCTGCATAAAACTCGAGCTGATAAAAGGTCTCATCCTCGCTCAACCAGTCCATGTAGTGGACCTTAACAGGCACAGATATGTAGTCTAGGGCAACTTTATCGTAGATACTAATTGCAAGGATAGACTCTCTACTCGTCGATTTACTACCGTGCTGGCTGTAGGCTATGGTAAGCGAAGTGCGCCAGCGATCAGATAGGTCTGTATACACCCCTAAACCGACGAATCCTCCGACCTTATGCCAACCAGCTAGGTCGTCACCTTGAATTTGATTTAAGTTAGGACCAAGTTCCACGTAACCTTTGAAGGTTTGCGCTTGTGCACTAATAGCTACGAACAGGCTAACGAGTAGAAGTATTCCACGAGTTGTCATCATGTGGGCGAAGATAGTGAGAAGGTAGCCTCGACTTTTGCATCTTTGAGCCGTGGCAACAGATAAGACAAAATTATTAAAGACAGAGGCCTTGCTCAAAGCTGCTGGCTACTCTTTGCGCTATGAGCGAGGTCACTTTCGTGCGGGCTACTGTGTGGTTCATGAACGAAAGGTCATCGTTGTTAATCGGTTCTTCGACCCTGCGGCGCGCATACTCAAACTCCGCGAGCTCATTGCTGGCCTAGCGTTGAGCTATGATGACCTTCCTGAAGAGCATCACGAGCTTTTTGCGGATATCTTGAAAACGAATCCAGTTACCGAAACTGAATCTTAACTCAGTATTCTGGCAACTACACTTACTCTTCTTGGAACAGCGACATCACAAGGTATACCTGTGATTGCATGCTCGTGTGAGGTTTGCTCGAGCACTGACCCGAAAGACAATCGTCTAAGGTGTGCGGCACTGCTTGACAACGGTGACACACGTGTGCTCATCGATTGTGGACCTGATGTCCGTCAACAACTGTTAAAGACAGGCATTGATGACCTCGACGCAGTGGTGATTACACACGAGCATAATGACCACCTGATTGGTTTGGATGATCTCCGTCCATTCATTTTCAAGCGCAAAAAGGCTTTCCCTATTTATGCAGAGCCTCGAGTTCAAGAGGAGATAAGACAGCGTTTTGCGTATGCTTTCGCCAAAACCCCTTATCCGGGCGCGCCGAGGTTTGAGTTGCTCGATCTTGAAGTAGGTAAAGCGCTTACGATTGGCTCTTTACCTCCAATCATGCCGCTTCGCGTTATGCATGGCAACCTTCCGATCTTGGGTTTTCGCGTAAGCAGGACGGCCTACCTAACAGACGTCAAGCTGGTCCCTGAGGAATCACAGGCAATGTTGACCAATCTCGATACACTCGTTACGAGCTTGCTACACCAACATGAGCACCATAGCCACATGAACGAGGTGGAAGCACTTGCGTTCGCTGGTGAGATCGCAGCCAAACAGACGAGATTCATCCACATGAGCCACTTGGCAGGTTTTCACGAAAGTATAGAACGTCGCCTTCCTGCCGGAATGAAGCTAGGATACGACGGTCACGTGATCACGGTAGAATAAGAGCCTGTTCAAGACGACCATATTCTGTTTTCTTTGTGACTCACTTACGCCAAAGTCTATGAAGTTGCTCGAAGGAAAAGTTGCCATTGTCACAGGAGGAAGCCGAGGTATCGGTGAAGCGATCGTAAGACGTTTTCACAACCACGGAGCCAAGGTGGCCTTCACGTATGCACGCTCGGCTGATAAAGCCAATGCGATCGTTGCCGAACTTGGCGATGACGTCAAAGCGTTTCAAAGCGACGCAGCTGATTTTGCGCAAGCGGAGCAGCTCATCAAAGACGTTCTTGAAGGATTCGGTCAGATCGACATTGTCGTAAATAACGCTGGCATCACGCGTGACAACCTCATGCTACGTATGTCTGAAGACCAATGGGATTCTGTAATTCACACCAACCTTAAGTCTGTCTTCAACCTCACCAAGCACGTCATGCGTACGATGATGAAAGCTCGCTCGGGCTCGATCATCAACATGAGCTCTGTGGTAGGCGACTTCGGTAATGCTGGACAAGCGAACTATGCAGCGAGTAAAGCGGGCATCTTCGGCTTCACCAAGAGTATCGCCAAAGAGGTTGGATCGAGAGGCATTCGTTGCAATTCTATCGCACCTGGATTTATCGCAACAGAGATGACTGAGGTGCTTGACGACAAAACCAAGCAAGGCTTCATGGATGCGATTCCAATGCGCCGATTGGGTAATGCTACAGAAGTAGCCGATGCATGTGTCTTCCTTGCAAGCGACCTTTCTTCCTACGTGAATGGGCAAACCATCAGCGTATGTGGAGCACTTAATACCTAGAACTTGTCTCTACTTCCCACACAAGATTTAAAACGCAAAGCCCATGAACTGGGCTTTGCGTTTTGTGGTGTGGCGAAGGCCGAGTTCATGGAACCGGAAGCGCGGCAGCTAGAAAGCTGGTTGAATGGTGGCAACCACGCGCGGCTAGATTATATGGCCAACCATTTCGACAAGCGCGTCGACCCAACGAAGCTGGTGCCAGGTGCGAAGACCGTAGTGGTTTTGGGTTTCAACTACTATCCAGCAGATGAGACGCCTTCTTTAGCGTCTCCAAAAATTGCGCGTTACGCGTATGGTGAAGACTACCATTTCGTGGTCAAGCGCAGAGGGAAAGAGCTACTCAAACAATTGCAAACGCAGTACGGTGCGATCGAAGGGCGAGTGTTTGTCGATTCAGCTCCCGTATTAGAACGCCAGTGGGCCCAACGAACAGGCCAAGGTTGGCTCGGCAAGAACAGCCTATTGCTGCGGCGCGACATGGGAAGCTACTTCTTCCTTTGTGAACTCATCATCGACCTCGAATTCGAGCCTGATGGACCAATGGATGACTTTTGTGGCACCTGTACCAAGTGCATTGATGCCTGTCCAACGGATGCGATCGCACCAAATGGATACCTAGTAGATGCTGGAAAATGTATCAGCTACTTAACGATTGAGCTAAAAGAGAACATCGACGAGAGCTTTCGCCAAAACATGGAAGGATGGGCCTTCGGTTGCGACATTTGTCAAGAGGTCTGTCCGTGGAATCGATTCTCGGAACCTCATCAAGACGAGGAGTTGACGCCTTATCCTGAGTTAGCAACAATGAGTTCTAACGATTGGCTAGAGATCACAGACGAGTCCTTTCGAAAGGTGTTTAAGAAGTCCCCTATAAAACGAAAAGGTTTGCCGGGTATCCAGCAAACCATATCGTTTCTTAAAGAAAACAAGTAGCGTATGAGCTGCTCGTTTAGAATTCTACAACAGCCTCTGGTTTTGCCAGCACATTGATGTTACCCCAAAAGTCAGTGATCGTCGCAATTACTTTTGCGTAATCCTCTTCAGCTTCCGGACGCTTTACGTAAGCGTTTGCGCCATCATTGTAGCACTTCACGATTTCTTCAGCGTCTGAATTCTCAGAGAATACAATCACTGGAATTGTGCGGAACGACTCTTCCATCGAAAGACGAGACAGCAGGTCTGTCCCTACTACGCCTGAAACGTTGAGGTCAAGGAGAATGAAACACAGATCATAGTTGTCCGAGTTTTGGAGATAGGCCAAGCATTCCTCACCAGAAGAAACGAATGAAAGTGCATAGGAGTCATCCAATGCTTCAAATGCGTTTTTAAGGAGGATCTCTTTTGCTTCGGTACTCTCGGTAATTAGAACTCGTTTCATTTTTCGGCTGTTGTTACCTACTCTAAAGCAAATCATTTGCCAGAAGCCCCGTAATTGGTCTACTGGAAATAAAAACCCGTTGAATAGCAAAACAAAAGCGTCCGCGGATCAATTGACCCACGGACGCTTTTTAATAGAACTGACGCTATTCTCTCTTACTCGTAGCGAGCGGCATCTACCGTCTTCTCTTTCGAATCGAAATCAAACCCTAAGGTGATTTCATGAGATCCTCCGTTGTAGGTCTGGAAGGTTCCAAAATTGAGGTCATAACTATAGAATAGACGAAGACGATCAAATTTAGTTCCTAGCAATACACCTACATCGTTACCTGCACCTGCACGGTAGCCTAGGCCAGCAACAAATTGCTCGTCAAGGAAGCTAGCGACTGCGTTGAAATCAACGCGGAAAGGCGCTCCAAAGACGCGGCTAATAACCACAGAAGGAGTAACCTGGAAGTTGCGCTCCTTGATGCGAATGTCTTGTCCGATTCGGAGAATGAAATTGTCTGCACCGCCAACTTCATCTGGAGTTGTATCAATCTCGTCCAAGCGAGCAGAAATCAAAGAAGGGAAGGTTAGTCCTACGAAAGACTGATTGCGGTAGCGAGCATGAAATCCAAGCGCTGCATCAAATGAGTTTTTACCAGCTAAGGCTTCCAACACATCTGGATCATTCGGATCATATGCGAAGACGCTTCCTGCAGTTGCACGATCTCTCAATCGAAAGTTAGAAAATGAGGTCGAAAATCCACCGGCTAAGCGAAAGTCATTCACATCGGCATGAAAGGCGTAAGAGACTTTAACGTTGTAGCGAAAAGTGCTGGCAACGTTCTCTCCTAGAACTTGACCTCCGATACCAAAGTTCTTACTCACTGGACCGTTGTAGTTCAGTGCGTATGTGTTTGGTGCATCAGGAAATCCCGTCCAAGAAGAACGGTAGTTCATTCGGATTTGATGAAGGTCATCGAATCCAGAGAGTGCCGGGTTAAGAAGATACGGTTGAACCGTGTATTGAGTAAGAATTGCTTCGTTTTGAGCGGTCAATTGACCTACTACAAAAAGAAGACTGGCTATGTAGAGAAGCTTCTTCATTAGAAAGCTGAGTTAAATCGGTTGAAGGGAAGGGGTCAGGTCTTTGGGGTGGGATAGGCGGGCTATCGAAGCAGGTTGAGTGAGCCTTTTTTGATTTGCTCATCACCATTAGTATCCCGATAGCGTAATACGAAGAAGTATCCACCTTCCGGCAAAACCTCTCCAGAGCGCGTACGACCGTCGAATACTACGGCTACGTTGTCGTATCCTGAATCCTCATAGACGATCTGGCCCCAACGGTTAAATACCTCTACAGTGTTGTCTGGGTGATCTTCAATACAGTTGATCATGAAGAGATCATTAAGTCCATCCATCGTTGCGGGTGTGATGACCACTGATCCAACAAGACATTCGAAATCACCATTAGCGACCCTCACGTTATCTGTAATGATTTCACAACCATTGACATCAGTCACGGAGTACGTGTATGTACCAAATGGGATAGGTCCCAAACGATCAGTCGTCTCATCACGACCTTCCCAAGAAATAACATAAGGCTGTGTGCCTCCTGCAATGTTGAGCTGGATTGATCCTGGAATGAGCTGGGTCGCATTCATAACAGTAGCGGTTACCGTCATTGGTATAGGCTCTGTTATTCCTGCCGTAAACGTCTGTGTACATCCGTTATCGTCAGTTACAATTAAAGTATACGTGCCTGCAGAAAGCCTAGGTGCTACGCGCTCTCCAGAAAGGAATTCGCCAGTTGAATCAAACCATTCATAGGTATGATCGCCAGCTCCTCCTGTGATGGTTGCTGTGAGTCTACCGTTCTCCTCTCCAGCACAACGAATGTTGTCTGCACGAATGTCCGCTAGCATAGGATCTGGATCAGAAACGATAACGTCTCCTGATCTAGAAATGCAACCAAGATCATCTTGCGCCTCCACCCAATACGTTCCGGCTCCAACTCCTGTTAAAGGGTTACCGACAAATCCAGTATTCCATGTTAGTACGGTATTGCCAGAACCTCCAGAAGCAAATCCTTCGATCGTAGCATCTTCTTGTCCGATACATGAAACTTGGAAGCCGTTGAAGTTAGAAATGACTTGCGCTGTGGCAAGCAAATTTGATTGAGAAACAACTTCGTACGTTCCTGTAATTTCTCTAAGACTGCGGGTATCCGTTACAGTAACGGTGTAAGTACCTGCTTGGACGTTCACCAAGTCCTGCGTGACTGCACCGTTACTCCATAGATAGGTAAATGGTCCTACAGCACCTCGCACACTAATGTCAATTGAACCGTTAAGCTCACTTGCACAGGTAACACCGACTACGTTGACATTAAATAGCTCGAATTGACCTACGATAAATGGAGATGAATTGAACTCACAACCGTTTGCATCGGTAATGGTCACATCATAACTACCCGTAATTAGTCCGAGGTTGTCCTCATTCATAGGATTAGGACCTGCATTCCACTGGAATCCACTATAAGGCAGTGTTCCGCCTGAAGGTGTAATGTCTACCCCACCGTTAGCAGCACCATTCCCCACTACAGGTATGATGACGAAATCGATAATCTCAATTTCTGTAGGCTCTGTAATCTCTAAACCAGTGCTAGAGAAAGGCTGTCCTCCAAAATCGATAAGTTGAACATCGAATGTGCCTGGACATAAGCCGTTGAATACGTGAGGTCCAGGGCCAGTAAGAATTGCTGTAGCTGGAAGACCAACTGCACCTGCGTTTGTGAACGTTGCGGTTATATCTCCTACTGCAGATGAAACAATAGAGATAGAAAGCTCTCCGTCACAACTACCACTATTCGCTGCGTTACATTGAACGCCTGTTACTTCAACAATTACGCTCAACATATCTGACTCCACAGGCACGTCGTAAGTATCTGTTTGCGTACAACCCGTTGCTGGATCAGTCACCGTTACGGTGTATTGGCCAGCAGCTAGTCCTGTTCGATCTTCAGTTATTGGGCCATCGTCCCACACGTAGGTGTAAGGGCCACCGTCCATGCCATTAACCATAAGGTCGATCGCGCCATTATCTGTTCCGTCAGAAGGAGTGATATCAGCAGTCAACACAATCGCAGGATGTGTTCCAACAGTTACACTCTGCATGACTATAACACCGTCAGCATCCGTAAGCGTAAGATCGTATGTTCCAGGAGCCACACCTGTATGGTCTAGTTGAGGAGGAAGTCCTCCCGACCATGAAAGTGTGTAAGGAGGTCTTCCACCTGTAATTACGGTCGTTATCGTTCCTGTCGAAGCTCCTGCACAAGATGGCGTTGAGGTAATTACAACACTTGGTGCATTACGTGTGAGTGTGAAAGGCTCAGTAGCTGTACAGCCGTTTAAATCTTCTACCGTCACCGCATAGTTACCAGCATCTAAACCTGTCTGGTCTTCATCGTTGGTTACGACACCTGTTCCTATCCAACTGTACATAAAGCCTCCTGCTCCACCTGTTACAGTGATATTGATCTCGCCGTTGTTCATTCCTCCGGAAGGGTTAGTGGTAAGACCATTAATTATGATAGCATTTTCCTCCGAAATGGTAAAGGAATTTGTGACTGTACAAAGGTTATCGTCCGTTAGGGTTACCGAGTACATTCCAGCAGGAAGGTCTTCTTGGTCTTGGATACCATTTACGACACCGAAACCTGTCCAATCGTAATCGTACGGAGCAACTCCACCCATTGGGTCAAGGTCAATCTCACCTGTTAGCCCTCCATTACAGAGTACATCAGTAATGGTCGCTGGTGCAGTGAGCACATCTCGATCACCAACGATGATGCTTTTCGTATTGGTTTCAGTACAACTTGTTACGGTTACCGTGTAGGTTCCAGCAGCAAGGCCTGTGCGATCTTCAGTAGTTGGGCCATCTGCCCAGCTGAAGGTGTAGTTCATTCCGTCGCCACCAGTTACAGTAACGTCGATCTCACCGTTGCTGTCTCCATTACAGAGAGGGAAGGTGATGCCTTCAGTGATTACAATTGGATCACAAGGAACCAAACCGCCTTCGATTCGAATAAATCCGTCGTAGAGAGAGTCTACTAAGTTTCCTCCACTGTTATTAAATTCAGGAGGTATACCTGTTCCGAAAACAATACCTGTTGAGTCCAAATCGACACCGACGAGTTCATAACACACTTTAAAAAGCGTATCACAATCATCTATGGTTATCTCAGGATTCACACCTGGAGGTGACCATAAGAATCGAGTTGTTTGTCCGTTTAGCGTGTTGAATAAAAAGCCGTTTCCAGAAATTAATGGATGAACATCCATAGTGTCGACAAACCTCGCGATCGTACTATCTGAATTTAATTCAAATGCAAAAGAGACGATATCTGCTAACTGAAAGGCTAGAATAGGAAGACAAACAATGTCTCCTACGGCTCCAGTATCTGGAGTGATTATGACTGAGGGTTCGCCGAGAAAATCACAAGGCGTTCCAGTAGGTCCACCGCCGTTGGGTGGGTTTACAGTGATGGTCCCGGCAGGAAAATCAACTACAAATGGACCTGTAATAGAATTGAATTCTGGTACCGGAGCTGGTGCAATACCAATCGGGCTCGTTGTATTACCTGGGCCAGTTCCGCTTACGCAAACGTGGAACAGGGTATCACAATCAGGGAAGTCAATCTCTAATCCTCCAGGTTCTTGATAAAGAACTCTTGAGGTAGCTTCTACAAATTGGAAGCCACTAAGAATTAGCGGATGAATTCCGATCACACTATCAACAGTTAATGTACCAACGGTGTAGTCAAACTGAAATGCAAATGAGTTTAGATCTGCTAATTGATATCCAATCACAGGAAGACAGATTCCTTCGCCAGAAACAACTACAGAGTCTGGGAATAATACCGTAGGCATTGTTAATCCGTCACATAGTGTTGGACCTCCTCCGGCTGGGGGATTAATCGTTACTGTTGATCCTACAACCCCGACGGCAAATGGACCGCCTAAGGTGTTGAATTCTGGTGCTGGGGCTGCAGCGAATCCAATCAAGTCTGTTGTGTTGCCCGCTCCCAAGCCAGTCATACAAAGTTCGAATAGTGTATCACAATTTGGAATCGTGATTTCCATTCCATTTGCCTCACTGAAGAGCATTCGACCATTCACTGGGTTGAGCATTACACCCGTAAGAAGCGGGTGAATATTGATCAATGAATCCATCGAAAGCTTGGCTGGATCGTAATCAAAACCGAACGTAAAGTCGATCAGGTCGATTAGCTCATAGCCATATACTGGAATACATACGATCTCGCCGCTAGTAACTACGGTATCAGGTAGTACTAGCGATGGGCCTGTTAAACCGTCACATGGTGTTGGACCTCCCCCGGTTGGAGCAGCATTAATAGTTACGGTTGATCCTACAATGCCGACTGCAAATTGCCCGCCTAAGGTGTTGAATTCTGGTGCTGGGGCTGCAGCGAATCCAATTAAATCTGTTGTATTACCTGCTCCCAAGCCGGTCACACAAAGTTCGAATAGTGTATCACAATTTGGAATCGTGATTTCCATTCCATTTGCCTCACTGAAGAGCATTCGACCATTCACAGGGTTGAGCATTACACCCGTAAGAAGCGGGTGAATATTGATCAATGAATCCATCGAAAGCTTGGCTGGATCGTAATCAAAACCGAACGTAAAGTCGATTAGGTCAATTAGCTCGTAGCCATATACTGGAATACAGACGATCTCGCCGCTAGTAACTACAGTATCAGGTAGTACTATCGATGGGCCTGTTAAACCATCACATGGTGTTGGACCTCCTCCGGTTGGAGCAGCATT
>JBGCGF010000064.1:0-71053 GCA_045110575.1 Saprospiraceae bacterium | reverse complement strand
GTTTTGGCGAAAGCTGAAAACCTCCAGCCCACGTCCTTGTAAGCCGTCACGACATTATCAACTATCAATTGGCAACTACCAATTACTCATAACCTGACCCACATCAGCCCCCTCGCTTGACCGCCATCACGGGCCCTCAATGACGATGAGATGACCTTTACAGCGTTAACCAAACTGGTAAACCTCATGGCCATTCTTGCCCTACTCATCATCGTAAGTCTACTCGTAGCAATCATCTTTTTAGGTGCTTTCTGGTGGGCAGTGCGTGATGGCCAATACGAGGACGAACACACGCCTGCAGTGCGCATGCTGTTCGACGATGACCCTGCTGATTAAGTTGATATGAGTACAACCTTTGATGCCCTCCAGAAGGGCAATCCCCAGCCGCTAGCCAATGCGCCGAAAGATGGACGGGACTCCGGCAAACCTGAGCAAGATGAAGCCAACGTCATTGCGTACGACAACGAAATCGTCCGCAAATTTGCGATCGCTTGTGTGGTCTTCGCACTCGTCGGAACGCTTGTCGGTCTCATTGCCGCGATCGAGCTGATCTGGCCCGAAGCCAACATGTCGCGTTACCTCACCTTTGGTCGATTACGCCCGCTGCATACCAACGCTGCGATCTTCGCCTTCGTCGGAAACGGCATTTTTATGGGGGTGTACTATAGCCTCCAGCGTCTTGTCAAAGCTAGAATGTGGAGTGACAAACTCTCCAACATCAACTTCTGGTCATGGCAGGCGATCATCGTTGCTGCAGCGATTACGTTGCCCCTCGGAATCACCACTTCGTCGGAATACGGAGAGCTAGAATGGCCGATCGATATCGCCATCACGATCTCATGGGTAACCTTCGGAATCAACATGATCGGTACGATCATGAAGCGCCGCGAGCGTCACTTATACGTAGCCGTTTGGTTTTACCTCGCCACGTTTATCACGGTTGCAGTACTGCACCTCGGACGCTCGATGGAGATCCCCGTTAGCATGTGGGATTCAATCCCAATCTATGCAGGTGTGCAAGATGCGTTGGTGCAATGGTGGTACGGACACAACGCCGTGGCCTTCTTCCTGACCACACCTTACCTCGGGTTGATGTACTACTTCCTACCGAAGGCTGCCAACCGACCAGTGTTCTCCTACAAGCTGTCAATCATCCACTTCTGGGCACTGATTTTCATCTACATCTGGGCAGGACCGCACCACTTGCTCTACACCAGTCTTCCCGATTGGGCGCAGAGTTTAGGAATGGTCTTCTCGTTGATGCTCATCGCTCCAAGTTGGGGTGGAATGCTCAACGGTCTGCTCACGCTTCGTGGTGCATGGGATCGTGTCGCCAATGATCCGGTGCTCAAGTTTATGGTCGTCGCGATTACCGCTTATGGAATGGCAACGCTCGAAGGTCCGATGCTCTCCATCAAAAGTGTCAACGCCATTAGCCACTATACCGATTGGACAATCGCACACGTGCACGTAGGTACGCTTGGTTGGAATGGTATGCTCACGTTTGGTGTGTTGTACTGGTTAATACCTCGACTTTGGAAAACGGATATCTACAGTAAGAAAGCGGCCAATTGGCACTTCTGGATTGCCACGTTAGGAACCGTGTTCTATGTAGTGCCGATCTATTGGGCGGGCTGGATGCAGTCACTCATGTGGAAGGAATTTACCCCTGATGGCCTCTTGGCATATGGTAATTTCTTGGAGACGGTAACTCAACTTTTACCCTTCTACATGATCCGTGCAATCGGAGGAACGATGTACGTCGGTGGGGTAGTCCTCATGATGTGGAACCTCATCAAAACAGCAGGTATCGGAACCTTCGAGAAAGACGAACGGGTTATCGTGCCGCCACTTGAAAAGGATAACGGAGAGAGTCACGGTCACTGGCACCGTTGGATTGAGCGTCGCCCAATTCAGCTCATGATCGGAGCAACAATCGCCGTCTTAATCGGAGGTGCAGTCGAGATCATTCCATTGTTTACCGTTCAGAGTAATGTACCGCAGATCGCCTCCATCTTGCCGCTTACGCCGCTCGAACTAGAAGGCCGCGACCTCTACATCCGCGAAGGCTGTATTGGGTGCCACTCACAAATGGTACGTCCGTTCCGATCTGAAACAGAGCGCTACGGAGAGTTCTCAAAGTCAGGTGAATTTGTCTACGATTTTCCGCACCTCTGGGGATCTAAACGAACCGGTCCAGACCTTCATCGGGTAGGAAGTAAGTACCCAGATCTGTGGCACTACAACCACATGATAGATCCGACGAGCACCTCTCCAGGATCCATCATGCCTCCTTACTCGTGGTTGGTGGAAGACAATTTGGACACGGATTATACAGGAGCAAAAGTGACCATCATGGCTGGACTCGGCGTCCCTTACCCGGAAGGCTACGGCGACGGTGCGGCTCAGAATGATCTAGCATCTCAAGCAAAATCAATTGCTGACGGCTTGCGCCAAAACGGAGTGAAGGATATCGAAAACCTAGAGAAAAAAGAGATCGTTGCGATGATCGCATATCTCCAGCGACTAGGTACAGATATCAAAAATAAGCCAGCAGAAGAAGTTGGTGAAGACGCGATTTTAGAGAAGTAACCCCATTAGTGAGAGATGTGATTGTTGGGCTTCGGCCCAGCAATCCTTCTTCATTTAAAAACTGAAAATCATGTATAAGTACCTCATCGATTCAGCGGGAAACGGGCTCAACGGCCTGGCACTACTTGCCTTACTCACGCTGTTTACCATTTTTTGCATTGCCGTTTTTGCTGCCTTCGTTCGCAAGCGCAGCTTCCACGATCATATGGCGAGTTTGCCACTTGATCTTGATCCTGAACCACTAAACATAGCCACGCATGAATAAGCTCATGGCCTTTCTGCTGTCCCTCACACCGATGGCAGCTTTCATTTCGATGGCTTACTCACAAGGAGAAGTCGAAACTTTCAGTGATTGGGCTGGCGAAAACGTTGTTCCGCTCACGCTAATGTTGGCCGTATCTGCGGTGCTTTTTGGCGCGTTGGCTACGGTGTTTTCACTCATCAATACGCAGAACCTTCAGCAGGCAGAAGCGAGAGGCGTCAAGGTAGAATCTACTTGGACCCGTCTCTATCACCAATACATTTATCAGCCGACTCCAATGTCCCAGGAGCGAGATATTCTGCTCGATCATGACTACGACGGTATACGTGAGTTAGATAATTCGATGCCACCGTGGTGGTTGTACTCGTTCTATCTCGCAATTGCATTTGCAGTCGTTTACATGGGCGTGTTTGTAACGAGTGATCCTGATTCGAATTTGCATCAAATTGCGGAGTACAAGGCTGAGATGGCTTCTGCTAAAATTGCGGTGGAAGAATACCTCGCGAACCAAGCAGATCTCGTTGACGAGACCAATGCGGAGTTGCTCACAGACGCTGCGGCTCTCGGCCGGGGAGAAGCGACCTACACCATGTATTGCGTTGCATGTCATGCTGCCGATGGTGGCGGTGGCGTTGGTCCAAACTTAACGGACAACTATTGGATTCACGGTGACGGTACGATTAAGCCCGTGTTTACGACGGTTAAAAACGGCGTGCCGGAAAAGGGAATGATCGCCTGGAAGACGCAGCTCTCTGCAAGTAAGATCCACGAAGTGGCAAGCTATATCATCACCCTTCAAGGGAAAACTGCTGCTGAGCCGAAAGAGCCTCAGGGAGATCTCGTGAGTGGGGGAGAGATGACTATTCCTGACACCCAGCCCGATGCGGTTGAAGTAGAAATGTAACCCTGTCGTTTTCGTTTAGCGCCTTCAATTTTTACTTCATGTCTTCAGACCAACATTCACCAGACGTATTCTTCGATGAAGTTGACGGCTATCGTGATAGCATAGGAACTGTATCGGCCGATGGTAAACGGATATGGTTGCGACCTGAGAAACCGAAGGGTTATTTCTACGATAAGCGAAAAATACTCAGCTATTTATTGCTTGCCGTAATGGTTGGACTTCCTTTCATTGAAATCAATGGGGAACCGCTTTTTTTATTCGATGTACTAGGGCGTCAATTTCGAATTTTTGGAATCGGATACAGTCCTCAAGACTTCTACTTAGCTGGCTTGATGATGGTAACGAGCATCGTCGCGATTGCCATGTTTACCGTAACGTTTGGTCGACTTTTCTGCGGTTGGATTTGTCCGCAGACCATTTTTATGGAAATGGTCTATCGCCGTGTCGAGTATTGGGTAGAAGGGTCTGCAGCTCAGCAGCGTAGACTGGATAAATCTCCTTGGGATACAAAGAAGATTTGGAAACGTTTGCTAAAGCACACCATTTTTTTTCTGATCGCAGTTGGGATTTCTCATGTCTTTTTGAGTTACATGATTGGTTGGCGGGAAGTGTATCAGGTCGCATCAGACCCAATTGTGCAGCATACTGGAGGATTTGCGGCACTGATGGGTTTTTCGTTGCTGTTCTACGGCGTGTTTGCGCGACTTCGTGAGCAAGTCTGTATTTCCATTTGCCCGTATGGAAGAATGCAAAGTGTGCTCGTTGATGACGATACGATTGGCGTAGCCTACGATGTGATACGTGGTGAGCCCAGAGGTAAAGTCACGAAAGCAAAGAAGCTTTCGCCCCCGCTACACGAGGGTCTAAGGACAAAACCTCCGACGACTCCTTCCGTCCTCGAAATGGTTAATGGGCTTCCGATCTCTAACGATGCTTCAGTGGCTGGTTTTGACGACGTCAGTCCCGCAGGGTTGCGAGAAGGCCCTATAAAAGTGCAAGGCGACTGTATTGACTGCGGACTTTGTGTTCGTGTATGTCCTACGGGAATTGACATTCGTGACGGCAACAATCAACTTGAGTGTGTGCACTGTACTGCATGCATAGACGCCTGTGATGACATCATGGTAAAAGTCGGTAAAGAGCCCGGTCTCATCCGATACGATTCTGCAAATGGCCTAAAAGGAAAACGGAGTAAATACCTTACAAAGCGGACCTATGCCTACGGCGCTGTACTTCTCGCCTTGGTAACGCTTAATAGTTTCTTGCTGATTAACAGGGCTCCTCTTGAAGCAACCATCGTTCGAACGCCCGGAATGCTATACCAAGAGCCTGAGCCAGGGATGGTATCCAACTTGTACAACTATCAGTTTTACAACAAAACCTCCGAGCCTCTGCCGGTAACCATTCAGGCGGTAGGGCTAGCAGAAGCGCGCGTCACGTTCATTGGTGAAGCACCTGTTGTAGGCAGTCGTACACAAGCCAGAGGTAGCTTCTTTATTCAACTGCCGAAGACTATGCTCACCGGCAAATCAACATTGGTCACGATCGAGATCCTCGATTCAAACGGGGAGCAGTTAGACGCTGTCCAAACCTCTTTTCTCGGTCCATCACCTGGGCAGTAATCAACGCAAAATTCAAGAACTATGAAGTTCAATTTCGGACACGGTATTTTCGTTTTCTATGTCTTCTTCGTGGTCACGTTAGGGTACCAGGTTTATAAGTCAACAACCATTGACCATAGCCTTGTGGCATCCAATTATTACGAACAAGATTTAGCTTTTCAAAAAACGCTTGATGCCCGGAACAGGGCTGTGGAAGTTCCCGTTGTGTTGCAGCAGATGGATGACGGTCAACTTCAACTTCAGTTTCTAGGAGACGATGTGCCGAGTGGTGCGCAGCTTCTGCTCATGCGTCCAGATTCTAAAATGGAAGATGTTCTGGTTGATCTCACAAAAGTGTCTAAAGTGACCAAGGTCGAAACGCCCACACTACTTCCCGGGCGCTGGCGCGCACGACTAGAGTGGGAAGTTGGTGCAGAGCGGGTTGTGAAGGATTACACACTTTATCTGAATTAACAGTTGATCGAGGGCCGTTGGCCGTCAGGGAAATTCAAAATTCAAAATTTTCCAATTCAAAATTCGCTCGTTATGCAAACCGCCATCCTCGCAGGTCTTACGCTCGGAGCACTCGGAAGCTTGCATTGCGCAGGCATGTGCGGCCCGCTTGTGGCTGCGTGTATGGGGGCAGGCCGCGGAGACGTTTCCGTCAATAAGGCCAGCTTGCTTTATCAGTTCGGCCGCATTAGTACGTACGTCACCTTAGGGTTGCTGTTTGGATACTTTGGTTCTTCTCTGGAGCTTTTAGCGGGTCAATCATACGCTTCAATTTTTGCGGGTGTGCTCTTGGTTTTTGTAGGGTTGTTCGGTAGAAAATTGGAGGCTAAAATTGGTGCGACGACGGTTTTGGCGAAAGCTTTTGGATACACATCTGCGCGCTTCGGTTCGGCCGCGCCGCTAGGCTTTGGCTTGCTAAACGGACTCCTGCCTTGTGGATTGGTCTATACCGCACTTGCTGCAAGTCTAGCCTTTGGTGATCCTCTCAGCGGAGCGGTATTCATGCTTTCGTTCGGCATAGCAACTTCTCCCTTGCTGATGGCTGTGTCGTATGTAAGTCTGCGTTGGAGAGGACTTTCGTCAAAACTCTTTCCGATCTTCTCCTTGATCGCTGGGGCGGTCCTGCTCTTCAGAGGACTACAGGTTGAACTGCCAGCCGACTGGATGAATTACTTGGTGATGCACCCGGAATTGGAGTGTCATTAGGGGGGAGTGGGGCTTCCTCGAGCTATTTTGTCAGCGTTACATCCACTGCAAATCCAACATCATCTGAAATCAAATAGTCAAGCGGTACTCCAAGCGTACCCTTGGCATTGTACGTCATGCCCCAGTCCGATCGATCAATGACGAATTGTTCTGATTTCACAGAGACTTGCTCATTCGTGATAAGAACGTTTGCGCTAAAGGTGACGCAATTGGTCACATTTAGAATAGTGAGCTCACCAGTTAGTTTGGAATTATACGCTCCAGATGTTTGCTCGCTCGATATCAACTCAAAGGATGATGTTGGGTTGTTTTCCGTGTCAAAAAAGTCATCCGATTTTAGGTGGCTAGTCAGGTTGACGATCCCTTCCTCTGGGAGGTCTTCTACCGTAAGGCTGTGCATGTCGACTATGATTCTTGCACTCAGGATTTTATCCTGCTCTATGGAGATGCTCGCTTCTTTGTATTTTATTTTCCCTTGTCGTGGGTCAATCCCGCCCAGGTGTGCGGCGTGCCATTTCAAAAAGCTTCCTGCTTTGATCTTACTGTACGTATCTGTTTGGGCCGTCACTGTGGCGGGGCAATTAGTTGGAAAAGTCGCTTGTGTTAAATCGACATTTGGCTGGGACCCAGGATACATGATGAGTAGTATCAGTGGTAGGTTCATGATTAGTTGTAGCATCGTTCGTGTTGTTCTTTAAATTGGATTGATAGATTAGGCTGGATTATTTTGCGTTGTCTAATCGTTCTCGTTGAATACGGTAAGGGTAATTTTTATAAGAAAAATTATCTGCGCCTTTATCGGTCACTGTTACTTCAGTCGGATGAATCTTCGCATGCTGCGTGTATTCTGGAAACCATAGCCTGTCTACAGGAACAGCTACGAAAAGCCCGTACTCGTCTCCAATAAACATTGATTCTCCTAGCTTCCCCAAGCCGTATGCTTCCTTCAATTCGGCTGCAAGATCTAGTGGGTCTTCGACCGGCATACCTATTTCACTAAGGTAGAGTAAGTCGGAAACGCCGAACTCTCCTTCGCTGTCGTTGTCTAGCGTATGTCTTGCGATTAGTTCTCCGATGTTGCCAGCTGGATCCTTGAAGTACATGGCGTGTGCATCCCAAAAGTCAAAGTACAGGAGGTCTGAATCACTTCCATTTGCTTTCAACAGTGGAGTTCTTTTTGAAAGCCATTCTTTTGCTTGCAAGTGTTGATTCGAAGGGATGTTTATCGCGTAATGATAAAAGGGATTGCTTCCGTCATTTACTTCTTTAAAGGTGAGAGTGGATTCTCCTATTTGGACGGAAAAGGATGCTTTACCAATATCTTTAACAGGCAGCGAAAGTACGTCTGCGTAGAACTCGCGTTGCTCTTTCAGCTTCGAGGTGGATAGCGTCATTTTGGGGAACCTACACGGTCTAGCCCCTGGTTGTTTACGTGATTTTTCTAAGCGTTCGATGGCTTGTGCTTCTCTATGAAAGGCAATAAGCATTGAAAAAGACATTGCGCTTTTTACAAATTTTCTCCTTTCCATAATTTATCAGTTGACGGGTTTAATTCCCCTGTGCTGGTAAATGTATGTGCTTCTAAATTTTCATGCTAATAGGATGTATTAACAGGTAGGGAGAAGGTGTGAATGAGAGTTTGTGCAGTATTTATAGTCTTGCTAAAAGATGGCGGGCATTGGTTTTGTCGCTGAGGACTTGCCAAGGTGCTAGTCTGGAACTTTAGATGGGACGCTTTGCTGTCCTTATTTTTAATGGGGTTTGGGCCTGCATTGTTCTGCTTGGAGCTGATCGTCCAGTGGCCGTTATAAAGAATTTTAAATCTTACTCTTCTCTAATACTGGTTAATTATCCTGCCTTGTTCAATGACGTGCGACAGGTTTAAGATATTTTGTAAGTATGAAGATTAGTTTATCGGCTTTACTCGCTCAAATAAGGCCTCCTTGTAGGTTTTTCCTACGGGCATTTTCTGCTTGTTGATATAGACTAAAGTGGCGGTGACCTTCTCTATGTAGTTGATGTTGACGATGAACGACCTGTGAATTCGGATGAAATTATCCTGGTTTAAATAGTCCGACCATCGTCTCAGTGAGTCTATGATTGGCAATTTCACCTTGTCGGTCACAATGGTTACGTAGTTTCTATCAGACTCGATATACATGATGTTGTTAAGGTCGATCTTGTGCAAGATCTTGTCCACGTTGATGAAAATGAAGTCGACGTCCTTGCTTATGACTTCTACAGACTTGAATTCTTGCTTACCAGCTACGTTCCTCTGTCTTGATTCTAACTTGTTGATTGCCTTAAGGAACCGTTCAAAGCTAAAGGGCTTCACCAGGTAGTCAACGATACTGTCAAGTTCAAAACTCTCAACTGCATAGTTGGTGTATGCTGTTGTCATGATTATCCATGGTGGATTTTTGAGTGTCTTGATATAATTTATGCCAGAAATATTTGGGAGGTTGATGTCTAAGAATATAATGTCTATTGACTCAGCGTGCAATATGGTATTAGCTTTCAACGCGGAGTTGTATACCCCCATGAGCTCTAAGTCTACTACCTTTTCAATGTAGCGGATCAGTATTTCTTGAGCAGGTACTTCGTCCTCAATGATTATGCACTTCATGCTAGTTTCAATTTTAGCTCAACGGTAAACATGTTTTTGTCTCGATTGATATCGAGGCTGTAGTCATGCTTGTATAGTAAATCCAATCGCTTACGAAGGTTCTTTAGGCCAATTTGTGTCGTGTTGCCTTTTTCGATTTTTGAATGCTCGTCGTATTCATTCGTGCAAACGAATTTTAAGTTTCCATCCTTTATGCTTAAGTCGATTATGATTTCACTTAGTTCGTTTTCTTTGTATACAGAGTACTTAAAGGCATTCTCAATTAGGTCGACGAGAATGAGTGGGACGATCGAGTAGTTGTATGAATCAATGTCCTTCGTGTAGCTGATTTGATTGATCCCTTGTGTTCGTAATCGTTTGAATTCCAGGTAGTTTTCTATGAAGTCTATGTCTTTTTCAAGATCTACGAACGCATCATTGCTTTGATTTAGGACGTATTTCAAATTTTCAGAAAGCATCAGTATCATTTCTGCAATCCGGTCATTTTCTACCAGCGCTTGCGCATAAATAGTGTTTAAGCTATTGAATAGAACGTGTGGGTTGATCTGCGATTTTAGGAACTTTAGCTCCATTTCTAACCGATCTTTATGAAGGATTTCTATCTCTTTCTGTTTTTCGAAGAACTGGATTACCACCCAGATGAAAGACAGGAACACTAGTGGTAGCGCAATAACCCAGAGGTCATCTGCAAAGCACGCCCCAACACTATCTTGACAGTGTAGCACGAAATAGCAGTAAAGAAATATTACAGAAAATACCAGGCCAGCTACGATGGCTGAATAAGCTGCGAATGCCTTTTTCTTGAAAAAGTAGGGGAGTAAGAATAGTTCATTGAAATAAGTCAGTCCTACTGCGAGCGATAGTAGGATCAGGTCATTTAGGTCATAGCACGTTATCGTTAGATCTGTTTGGAATTGACAATCGAATACAAATAATATGACACTATAGAACAACCAGAATAGCGTGTGTATAATGGCTTTTACGACAGTGTTGTGTTGCATTGAGTTCACCTTGTTGTTGTAAGGTATTGATTATTGGAATGAACAGCACGACCAATGTGCAGGGGCTCAGTTAAGGCGGATCAACGAAGGTCTACTCGGTATTGACGATTGAGAGAAAGCTCATTGTCGTCTTTAAGGGTGTCGCTATTAGACACTAAGGAGGTGTTCGAAATATGAGCTCCAGGTAGTCTAACGCAAGCAAGCTCCATTCCTTGCTCAAAACGATTCTGTTCCCGGTCTGAACAGCCGCGTACCTTGCGGGCAATCATAGAATTCCACTCCCTAGATGAACACTAACCCTGCACGATCCACAGCTCTCGAACTAGTCAATATTGTCATTGGCGTCGCGATTGCGAGTGTGGGTCTCAAGTCGTTCCTTTTGCCAAATGGCTTCCTCGATGGAGGGGTGACCGGCATTGCGATTTTGCTCAAGATCCTCTTCGGGTTTCGCATGTCCGTGTCCTTGCCGCTGCTCAGTATTCCGTTTCTCATCTTGGCCTACTTCACGGTGTCAAAGCGAATCGTTTACAAGTCGATCATCAGTATCGCCTTGTTGGCCGTTGCGCTAGAATTCGGTCACTTTGAAGTGGTCACCGAAGACAAATTACTAATCTCGATTTTCGGCGGACTTCTCCTTGGGCTCGGCATCGGGATTACCATTCGGAATGGAGCTGTGCTCGATGGCTCCGAGGTACTCGGCATCTTCGTAAATGACCGGTTCGGTCTCACCATCGGAAAGGTCATCCTCGGCTTTAACGTCATACTTTTTTCTGTCACCGCTATGCTGCTTTCTATGGAAACGGCCATGTATTCAACGTTAGCCTATCTCGTTACCGCGCAAGTGACAGACTCGATCATTCGTGGCTTTGAAGACTTTATTGGAGTAACCATTGTCTCAGAGAAAAGCGAAGAAATACAGAAAGCCATCATCGAGACCTTGGGGGCAGGAATGACTATTTACAAGGGGCGTGGAGGCTTCGGGAATAAAGGACAGACAAATGAACGTCTCATCATTCATACCATCGTTAATCGCATCGATATGCGTCGCTTATACCGTCTACTCGCCGAGATTGACGAAGCTGCATTTATCGTAGAATTCGATGTGCACAGTGTTCAAGGCGGTGTGCTAAGAAGGTACCTTACCAGAGGTAAAGACGCCAAGGCTTCAGCGGCTAAAGTTGGCCATTAGTCCTTGTACCCCAACAACCTTAACGCATTCAACACTACCACAATCGTAGAGCCTTCGTGACCAATAACTGCAGGTCCAATCTCCGCAATACCGAGTAGCGTAAGTGGTACTAGAATCGCCACCATACCAAGACTAATCCATAGGTTCTGTTGAATGATGCGGTGCGCTTTTCGGCTCAGCCCCAAGATCCAAGGAAGGCGATCTAAACGATCTCCCATCAAAGCAATGTCTGCAGTTTGTAGTGCGACGTCACTGCCTGCCGATCCCATTGCAATACCTACCGATGAGCGTGCCATTGCCGGAGCATCGTTAACGCCATCTCCAACCATCGCGACCTCGCCAAGCTCTTCACGTAAGCGTTCGATTGCTGCTACTTTTTCCTCTGGAAGTAGACCTCCCAACGGATCTGAAATGCCCACTTCTTTCGCAATGGCATTGGCTACCAATTGATGATCGCCAGTAAGCATTACCGTACGCGAAATGCCCAAGTCTGAAAGGTGCTTGATTGCTGCTTTGGCTTCTGTTCGAGCAACATCCATAACTCCAATAACCCCCAAATAACTTGTTGCCGAACCGACGAGCATAGCCGTATTGCCAGCTTGTTCTAGCGTTAGCATGGTCTCGTCGAGCGCTTCTGGAATCGCGCTTCTTGTGACTTCTTCAAACAGCCTGCGATTGCCTAGGTAATACGTCGTTTCATCTACGTCTGCTTGGACGCCTCTCGCGGTGAGCGCTTTCAAATGCTTGACCTCAGGAATAGTAAGATCACCCAATCTGGCCTCTCCACCTTTCACGATGGCCGCAGCCAAATGGTGGTCACTTCCTCGCTCTATCGCTACTGCAATGCGGAGCAGTTCCTGCTCGGTGGTTTTGCCGAAAGGTGAAACACTCGTCAGGGTAGGCTTTCCTTCAGTAAGGGTTCCGGTCTTGTCAAATGCGATCGCTTGGATTTGACTGAGCAACTCTAACGGTCCACCTCCTTTTACCAAAACACCTCCCCTCGCAGCACGTGCTACACCGGCCAATACTGCACTCGGTGTAGAGATCGCTAAAGCACAGGGACTCGCAGCAACGAGGACGGCCATAGCCCTATAAAAGCTTTCGCCAAAACTCTCGTCAAGCACCAGAAACGCTAGGTTTAGTAACGCCACTACAAGGAGTACTGCTGGTACGTAGTATTTCTGAATTTTATCCGTGAATAATTGAGTTGGAGACTTTTGATCTTCCGCTTCTTCAACAAGGCGGACCAATTGAGATAGGGTAGTGTCGGCTGACTTTCTAAGTACAATGACCTCCAAAGCGCCGCTTCCGTTTATCGTGCCTGCGAAGGTCTGATGCTCAGCAACCAACGACTCAAATCTTGGTAATTGAGAGCTGTTTGTACTGGCCAGTGGACTCTTTTCAACAGGAACGCTTTCACCGGTAATCGCTGCTTGATCAACTGCACTCGTACCTTCAATGACATAGCCATCTGCTGGGATCTTACTGTTCGGCTTCACGAGTAAACGGTCTCCGATTTCAAGATCTTCTGCAGCAACTTCCAACCATGCGCCGCCACTTTTCTTCATGGCTGTAGGAGGAGTGAGGTCTGCCAACGCACTGATCGACTTGCGCGCTTTTCCCATCGCGTAATGCTCAAGCGCGTGACCGAGACTGAAAAGAAATAGAAGCAAGGCGGCCTCTCCCCAACGTCCTAGGGCAATTGCTCCCGCAGCAGCAACAAGCATAAGGAAATCGATGTCGAAGATTCGAGCTCGAAGTCCTTGCCATGTCTCTATAACGGGGAATACACCTCCCGCAACGATCGCTACAGCAAACAGTCCGATATGTAGCAGTTCTGATCCAGTATTGGAGAGTTCAAAGACTAAACCTGTTAGCCAAAATATTCCCGCAACAACAGCAAAATACAGCTCAGTACGCTCGCCAAAAACAGCGGCAAGCCCAGATTCATGATGATGGTCGTGCGTGTTCCCCATGTTGAAGCAAGCTACAAAAGGCGAAACCTAAACGGTGTAACCTAAATTACTTAAACACGGAGCAGCGAATCAACCCAGAACTGAAGCATTTTCTCTAGTTCACTTTTAAAGCCTTTTCCTGTACTTAAGTCTGTTAGTCGAGGCAGGTGCTCGGCAAAATAGGTGTGGTTGTGCGCCATCTCAAAAAGGCTACTCGCCAAGGCCCTTGGGTATGGGAACTTGGGATTGACAGCAGCGATGAGGGTCGCCAATTTCTCTGTCAACGCTTTATATCCAAGGAATATCCCCTTGTCATTTTCAGTGTCGATCGACTTGAAGTGGTAGGCCTTCTGTCCTTCGGTAAGGACAATCTGATAAAGTAATTGCTCATCAATATATGGAACAGACATGTTCGTCTTCATCGGCTCCGTCAGTGATTTGACCGCTGCACGCAGTCTATCTTCTGGAGAAAGAAGTGGAGCAATGGACGTATCAATCAAGAAGTGAACCCAGTCCCAATAGTATGCAACGAGATACTGAAGTAGCTGTTGTTTACTCGAAAAGTAACGGTACACGCTAGCTTCCGTACAACCAATAGCCTTCGCAAGCTTCTTAAAGGTTAATTCCTCTAGTCCAAGACGATGGAGTTCGAGACAAGAATTTTCTAAGATTCGCTTGCCAAGATCACTAGATTGCGGATCTCGTAAGTACAATTGGTCGTTCGGAGCGATGGTGACGATGATAGCCATACTTTTTAAACGAGTGAGAACCTTTTTGGTTCGAATAGCATTACTATCATTGTAAATTGCAAAACTTCTATTCATGGCAGCCACTACTGATACAATTCCGCTGACACCGGTACAGCGCTTTTGGCGATTGTTGCGACCTGATCGCAAGGATATCGGGCATATCTACATGTATGCCGTACTCATTGGTGTGGTCAGTTTGGCCGGTCCCTTGGGAGTCCAAGCGATCATCAACCTCATTGCAGGCGGAGAATTCAATGCGTCTCTAGTGGTCTTGGCACTTGTCGTGACGCTCTCCTTCATTTTTGTAGGAGTCCTTAAAGTGATGCAGAAGATCATCGCAGAGGCCATACAGCGTAGGCTTTTTGCTCGTGCAGCACTGGAGTTTGCCTATCGATTGCCCCGGATACGCCTTGAAGCATTCAAGGACTCGTATCCACCTGAGTTGGTCAACCGATTCTTCGATACGGTCAATGTCCAGAAAGGACTTCCTAAAATCCTCCTTGACTTTAGTGGAGCCATCATGCAGATCATCTTCGGTCTTCTACTGGTCACGTTTTACAACACCTTTTTCGGAATCATGGGTATCGTCATGATTGCCTTGCTCTTAATCTTGATCCGTGTTCTATTCAATAACTCACTGGCGACAAGCCTGTCCGAGAGTAAGTACAAGTACGCAACGGCCAGTTGGCTAGAAGATGTAGCTAGAGCGAACAACACGTTCAAGTTGGCCGGTGGCGCACGCCTAGCTATGCGTCGCACCGACGAGCTTGTCTCGAAATACCTCGACTTTAGGTCTGCTCACTTCCGCTTGCTGCTTTGGCACTTCAGTGGGATTATTGCGATCCAGGCTTTTGTGACGCTCACCTTCTTATTGCTTGGTGGCTACTTGGTCATCAACAACCAGATCAACATCGGTCAGTTCGTTGCAGCCGAACTTGTCATCCTTTCGATCATAAGCAATGCTGAGAAAGTGGTCTACTCCTTCGAGACCGTATATGACACGCTTACCGGCGTTGAGAAAATAGCAACCGTTACAGATCTTCCTCTTGAAGTAGGCGGAAAGATGAAGTTTCCAGAGCTCGATACAGGACAGGGAATGACGGTGGAAATCACAAATCTCTCGTTTGTCTATCCTCGTTCAGGAGATACCGCGCTAGAAAGCCTCGATCTTGAGATTGCAAGTAATGAGCGCCTTTGTATCGCAGGTTTCAACCGCTCTGGTCGTACCACTTTGATTCAACTATTGGCAGGATTGCGCCTTGATTTTAAAGGTCGCTTGCTCTTCAACAGTACCCCAATTGCCAACTATTCGCTCGACACGCTTCGTCAGGCGATTGGTGATTTCACTCCACAAGAGGAAATCATCCCGGCCAACATTACCGACAACATCTGTCTCGGACACCCAGACGTGAGCTTCTCTGATATTCAGTGGGCACTACTCATGTCAGGTCTCAAAGGATGGGTAGCCGAGCAACCGGATGGTTATGAAACGGTACTCGTAGCTGAAGGACTCGACTTACCTCGATCTGTGCGCACACGTCTTTTGATTGCAAGAGCGATCGTTAGGCGTCCGCGTCTGCTCGTTATCGGCGGACTTTTAGAGCATCTGGAGCCAGACCTTCGTGACTTGATCTTCACAAACCTCATCGACAGAAAGAATCCTTGGACGCTTGTGATCACGAGCAACGATCCTCGGATTGCCAAACTCTGTGATCGAGTAGCGGTTCTTCGTAGAGGTAAATTGATTGGTCTCGATGTCCCGAGCGTAGCACTCCGTAATTCCGCAATTCGTGGAGTTTGGACCAGTGATCCGAACAACTTAGCCTAGTAGGCTTTACTCCTACTTAGTAAGCTCTTTCAGCTTACGCCAAAACCTATTTCGACTCTCCGACTTTACGTTTAACTCCATGCTAAACTTATCACCTCAACGCGTTTTAGAAAACCTTTCGGAACTGGGCCTAAAGTCCATCGATCGAATCAATCTGCCTACGGGGCAGGTGATGTTTCGTCGATGGGTATTCTCTGCACTCGCAGTGGGTATAATTTTGCTTTTCCTCCCTTGGATTCAGAACTTTAGAGCCAAAGGCAAAGTGACTGCACTCAATCCTGCTTCACGTCCGCAAACCGTCCAGTCAAGTATCCCTGGTAGGGTAGAGGCATGGTTTGTGATGGAAGGAGACACCGTATTGAAAGGCGATACCATTGCTCGACTATCAGAGATAAAACCCGAGTATCTCGATCCTGAATTAGTATCTCGAACCGGCCGAACACGAGATGCGAAAAGCAGCTCAGCCGACGGTTATCTGGCCAAGTCTAAAGCACTCGCCAACCAAGCGGCAACCACCCGTCAGGAACGTGATTTGACCCTCCGGAAAACCAAGAATAAGCTTGAGCAAAGTCGACTTTACGTCTCCACGTTAGCTGCTGATTTAGCACAGCAAGAAACGCAAGTAGAAATTGCAAACTACCAGCTCGCCCGTGCGGATAGCCTTTACCGTAGAGGGTTAAAGCCGCTAACCGATCAAGAGGCTAAGCGTCTAAAGGCACGTGAAGCATCTGCCAAGCTGACTGCGCTTCGCAACAAGGTTGACCAAGCAAAAACAGATGTGAAGCAGGCCGAGCTCGCCATCCAAACGGTAGAGCCGGAGTACAACGGTAAGCTCGCTAAAATTGAAAGTGATCGACAGAGCGCAATGACCGCTTACTACACATCTATTGGTGAAGTGGAGAAGCTGAATTCTCAAGAAGCGAATTATCGGATCCGTCAGGATTTTGAGCACATCCTCGCACCTCAAGATGGCATCATCGCCAAAGTCTTGAAGCCAGGAATTGGTGAGACCGTAAAGGAAGGAGACGAGGTCGTGAGCATTCTGCCAAGCACCTTTATTCCTGCAGTAGAAATGTTTGTCGATCCATTCAACCTACCGCTCGTCAAAGTGGGCGAAGAAGTGCGCTTCCTTTTCGACGGTTGGCCAGCAATTGTATTCAGTGGATGGCCAGGTCTCTCCTACGGAACCTTCGTAGGTGAAATCGCTGCTGTCGACAACATCATTGACGATAAAGGACGTTACCGCGTTCTCGTTAAGCCGAGTAAAGAAACTAACCTCTGGCCAGAAGCATTGCGTCCAGGCTCAGGAGCTGAAGGCGTTGTCCTTCTCAACCGGGTGTCTGTTTGGTACGAACTCTGGCGACAACTCAACGCGTTCCCTCCAGACTATTACGATCCGAAAGGAGAACAAGGGAAGGATGTGAAAATGAAAGCACCTGCAAAAGTTCTTGCGAAATGATCAAGTCATTTGCTCAAGCAAGCTTCGACCAGCGTCTGCCGCGGTTGCTTGCTTTTCTAGTGCTATTCGTATTGTGCTGGCAAATTGGCCTAGCGCAGGTGAATAGTGTTTTGGCGAAAGCTCCACCTTCAGGCGAAGATCCTCGTGCTGCGCTCGAGACACAACAAGAACTGCAAGACATAAAACGTCAGAACGAAGCCAAGGCTGTTCAATCTTCAGATACCTTGAATCGCAGCGAGATGAGGTCGCAGCTTCGCATATTCGGTTCTGAAAACGAGCGACCTACAGCAATTGATAAACAGCAAAGTTTGCTGCGCGTCAAGGGCGGAAGTCTTCAGCTTCCGGGTGGGATTCTCCTAGACACAGCCATGTCTTGGGTTTTGCGAAAGCATCCACTTGCCATCGCAGCGAAGGCCGTAGAATCTCGTGGACCAGCAGCACTTTTGGGTGCTCGCGGAGGTTTTGATCCAACAGTAGTCGGAGATTTCCAGCGCAAAGAATACGTAGGGACGGAGTACTTCAATTACGCAGATGTAGGAGTCACTTGGCAAAGTCCTTTGGCACTTAAAATCGAAGCCGGTCACCAGTGGGCTGATGGCGTATACCTCAACAATGAGCGTACTGTTCCCGATGCTGGACAAGCATACGTTTCCCTCAAACTTCCAGTGCTTCAAGGCTTGTTGACCGACAAGTATCGTGTAGGTGTTAAACAAGGAGAAGTAGCCGTACAGCGCAACAAAGCCGCAGCCAATATCATTCGCAACGAGTTGCGCTACGATGTTGCCGTGGCCTACACGAACTGGTCATACGCTGTGCAGCTCCTTACGATCTACGAAGAAACAGAGGAGTTGATTGCTGTCCGATTGGCAAACACGCTTGGGCTTTACCAGCAAGGTGACAAGCCAGCTGTTGACACCTTGGAGGCACGCGTCTCACTATTCAATCAGCAGCTTACAACTCAGCAAGCCCGTGTAGATGCGCAGGTCGCGGAGCAAGAATTACGCGCCATTTATTGGGAGTTGCCAGACGGATCTCTTCCAAGTGAAGAGGCGTTGAACACGGTCATTCCTGAATCACTCGGCTCGGTAACCAGCAACCCCGAATTGGCGGAACTACGCGCCTCGTTTGCGGACCTCCAACTTGAACGTCAACTCAAGCGTGAGTACCTGAAGCCGAAGCTCGATTTGAGTTACTCGCTTCTTGGTGATGGCTTTGATTTGACTCCTGCAGACGGTGATACCGGTGTCGGAAACCTCTTCACGAGTGCATACAAGTTTGGAGCAACATTCAGCTATCCAATCTTAAACCGTACGGCAAAAGCAAACGTCCAGATGGCCGACATTAAGTTGGCAGAGACGGGGGCAAAGCTCGAAGCAAAACGGCAGTCATTGGTTACGAAGGCAGACGCGTATTCAAGAGCAGCGGCCGCGTACGATGCACAACTTCAAGATGTAACTGCCCTTGCCGCTCAGGCGGCACAGTTACTTCAGTTTGAAAGAGAACTGTTTGACCTCGGAGAGAGCACACAGTTTTTGCTCAATAGTCGAGAGCAAAGTTTGCAAAAGGCTCTACTCACTCGCGCTAAGCTGAAAGCCATCAGGGCTAAGGCAATTTGGAGCTGGAGAAAGGCTGTCGGCAACTGGCAGTAGTATGCTGAGTAAGGTCGATATGCAGAAATTAGACGCGAAGTCAAACAACTTGGTCCTCAATCGAGCTACATTAATCCCATGCACGTTGCGCTTCAATATCTCCTAGATGATTCTCGTCTTTTAAATGCGATAATCACCACCCATTTACCTGCATTCCTACAGCGCCAGCGCTGGTATACCAGTAAGGATAAAACCATTCGTTCCATTGAATTGACGGGGCTTCCTTCAGCAAACGAAGACCACGGTCTTTGGCTTGCAAACTTGAAGTTCAGTGACAATTCAAATGAGCTCCGTGTACTTGCCGTTGCGGAGGTTGATCGTGCGTTTGCACCTGACGATCTGCGTGTCGTTTGTAAAACAAAGAAGGGCGTTCTTATTGACGCGCTGGGTGAAGAGGGTTTTCGCGAAAGCATGTATGATCTGATGGCAAATGAAGCCATGATCGTTGCCCAAACAGGCAGAATAGTTGGACAAGCCGGAAGTGTTTGTCGCAACCAGTCCGATGGATCCAACAGTCACATTCCTGCTCAGAATTCTTCCAATAGCGTTGTTGTTTATCCTCCTGATGGCTTTTTTAAGCTCTTTCGGAAAACGGAAGCAGGACTGCATCCAGACGCCGAACTGATTGCGTACTTGAGTGAAGCGTGTGGCTTTGAAAACGTGCCTGCTTTTGGCGGGGCAATTCGTTTTGAACCAGCTAACGGAGGAGATCCGATTACACTTGGATTGATGCTCGGTAAAATCGATCATCAAGGCGAAGCATGGGAGACCTTTTTGCACGATGTAGCTGGCTATGCAAAGCGTTACAGAGATTCTCCAGGGATACAGGAAGTAGGTTTTTCAGGTCACCTGTCCAAGCGACTTGTTCCCGATCTAATTCCTTCCGAAATCCGTCTAGCGATGGGAGAAGAGACGATTGCGCGGCTATTGAAATTGGGCCAACGAACGGCACAAATGCACTCGTTTTTTGGTGAGGCAAATGATCCCGGATTAGTTCCTGAGGCATTGACTCGTGCCGATTGGGCTTCCGCCAAAACAGGTCTTATGGATAGACTCCGCAACGAGTCTGCCTTCGCAAAACCTGATGTCGCCGAGGCTCAACATGCTATTGCAGGCTGGTTGGAGTCTATCTCCTTTCCTGAAGTGTATGGAGGTAAAATCCGAGTGCATGGAGACTATCACCTCGGTCAGGTATTAATCACACCTAATGACGTGGTCATTATCGATTTTGAAGGTGAACCGTTGTACACCTTGGCCTATCGTCGTCAGCGTCACCCGGCGTACAAAGACGTTGCTGGCATGGTACGCAGCCTGCATTATGCGCCTTATGCATATGCGCTGCAAGAAGTTGATGGCGCGGAGTGGGCTATGGCTGCGGCCAAGATGTGGTATCGAGTCGCAAGTCGACTCTTTTTGACTGCATATCACGATGAAGTAGGGGAGTCCAGTTTTCTTCCAAACGGAGCCCCTGAACGCAAGGAAATGCTAGCGTTTTACTTGGCAGACAAGGCGATGTATGAGCTCGCTTACGAGCGTTCAAGTCGTCCAGACTGGATTATGATTCCGCAGACAGGAATCTTAGGTGTAGCTGAAATGCTAGCGCTCGACTGAAAACAGCTGTTGTAGCATATCTTAATAGGGCCTTTTATCGTTATATGGGTATGCGCGTACTCTTTCTCGTTATTTCTATGCTGTTCGCAGCGCAATCTGTACAAGCCGCTTATATGCTGGTGCCAATGGATGATCGCCAGAGTGATCACCTTAAGGCATATGGCGTAACCTTCTGGGTGTTAGACAAAAAGGTGGAAACGTACTGGTTACTTAACTATCGTGGAGGGTCATTCGCCTTTCGGCAAAACGCCGCATTTGAAAAGGAATGCAAGACTCGAAATGTGAAGTATGAGGTAATCTCAGACGCGCAATTCAACGGCATCCTCACCGAGATTTCGCATCCAGAAAAAAACATGGATGCTATTAAACTCGAGACTGCTCCGAAAGTAGCGGTGTATACACCGCAGTTTAACGCAAAAGGCGAGCGAGTCCAACCCTGGGACGACGCGGTAACGCTTGTGCTGACATATGCAGAGATTCCCTACGAAACGATTTACGATTCAGAGGTACTCGCTGGAGACCTCGCGCTCTATGATTGGCTGCATTTGCACCACGAAGATTTCACGGGACAGTACGGTCGCTTTTACAAGAACTTCCATACGCAGCCTTGGTATCGCGAAAACGTGAAGCAAATGGAGGCATTGGCTGCGAAGGAAGGATACTCCAAGGTTAGTCAACTCAAGTTGGGCGTAGTCAAAGCTGTAAGAGACTTTGTTGGTGGAGGTGGATTCATGTTCGCCATGTGTTCGGCAACGGATACCTACGACATTGCGCTTGCATCCGATGGAATTGACATCTGCGCAGACATTTACGACGGCGACGCAGCAGATCCAGATGCAGATTCGAAATTGAACTTTGACAACACCTTTGCTTTCAAGGATTTTCAGCTGATGAAGAACCCGTTGGAGTACGAATTTTCGACCATTGACCCGACGCTCACACGAAGGCTAGATGCGAAGCAAGACTACTTTACGCTATTTGATTTTTCGGCTAAGTGGGATCCAATCCCAACGATGTTGACACAGAACCACACACGCACCGTGAAAGGATTCATGGGACAGACAACGGCCTATCGCACCAAGCATATCAAAAGCTCAGTGCTAATCCTCGGTGAGACAAAGCCCGTCGAAGAAGCTCGCTATATCCACGGTAGTTACGGTGAAGGAACTTGGACGTTTTATGGCGGCCACGATCCAGAAGATTACCGTCACTATGTGAACGATCCAGAAACAGATCTAAGCTTGCACCCGCATAGCCCAGGTTATCGCTTGATCTTGAACAACGTACTTTTTCCAGCAGCAGAAAAGAAGAAGCGCAAGACCTAAGTTTTTTTAACCTTAAGTTAATTAGGTGCTTTGCGGGTAGTATTTGTCCTTCAGCCAGAAGGAAACCCTGACCAGTAAGATGAGTGCAGGAACCTCTACGAGAGGACCCACAACACCTGCGAATGCCTGACCTGAGTTTAGGCCAAACACCGCAATGGCTACAGCGATCGCGAGTTCGAAGTTGTTTCCTGCTGCAGTAAAGGATACCGCCGCATTTTCATCGTACGGAGCGCCCATTGCCCGGCTTATAAAGAAGCCGATAAGGAACATGAGTGCGAAGTAAATGAGCAGAGGAACGGCTATAATCAACACGTCCATCGGGATAGTGACAATAAGCTCACCTTTCAGCGAGAACATCACGACAATCGTGAAGAGTAAGGCGATCAAGGTCAAAGGCGAAACGGTAGGAAGGAAACGCTCTTGATACCAAGTCTCACCAAATACGCGAACCAGTATGAGACGGCTCATGATGCCAAGCAAGAAGGGAATACCGAGGTATATGGCGACGCTTTGCGCAACGGTGCCTACTGAAATATCTACGATAGCTCCTTCAAACCCGAAGTAGGGTGGGAGAATCGTGATGAATAGCCATGCATAGAAGCTATACGCAAACACTTGGAAAATGCTGTTGAGGGCTACCAATCCTGCACCGTATTCACGGCTTCCTTCGGCAAGGTCATTCCACACAAGCACCATTGCGATACAGCGAGCCAATCCAATTAGGATTAGACCTACCATGTACTCTGGATAGTCGCGCAAGAAAGTGATGGCGAGTACAAACATCAGTACTGGCCCAATCACCCAATTGAGTAAGAGGGATATCGATAGGATCTTTACGTTGCTAAAGATTCTTGGAAGCAACGCGAAATTCACCTTGGCCAGAGGTGGGTACATCATGATGATGAGACCAATTGCGATAGGAATATTGGTTGTTCCGCTGGACATTGAATCGATCAACTCAGGAAACGCAGGAAGGAAATATCCGAGTCCGACACCTATGGCCATTGCCAAGAAAATCCAAAGCGTTAAGTAGCTATCTAGGAAAGACAAATTCTTCTTACTGCTCATCTTGAGTTGTATTTTGAGTCCGTTGGACTAGGGAGAATGCGTAGAAAATTTCACGTCCGATCTGTCGGCTGCGCTCATTGTACCGATTTTCCTCCTCAGGAGTATCGTCGGCCAATTTGGGATCTTCATACGTAAGGGGCAAGCGGAGATTGACACCAGGGATAAACGGACAGTTTTCGTCGGCATCCGAGCAAGTCATTACTGCTGCAAAGTCTTTGGTTGGGTTGGCACTGTCGTCGTAGGTCTTTGAAAAGCAAACGAGTGCTGGACGGTCGCCCGAGAATTGAATCAAGTAGTGAGGATTCTCTCCTCCTGGGTTCTTGATTTGAAATCCTATGCGTTCTAAGGCAGCTACCGCGCGAGGGTTAAAGGCTGTAGCTTCTGTGCCTCCTGAAAAAGTCTCAATATCTGTCAAACCTAGGTCGGCTGCAGCAACGGCTGCCCAAATCATCGCGAGGTGACTACGTCGGGAATTGTGCGTGCAAATGAAGTTCAGCTTGACAATTCCTTCTTGTCGTCGATGAGCGATATAGTCCGCAAGACGAGTCAAAAGCAGTTTTCGTTCAGGAGAGATCTGGGATGTTTCCTGCCTGAATGCGGAGATCGTTTCCGCTAATTTTGGATAGAACATAGGCGGGCGCTAAGAGTGGAAAATCAGAGTCGTGTTGTTAATTCCGATGGCTTCTCGCGCAAATGTAGTTTTATAGCACAATGTGAATGACCCAATGTGTTTCTAGCAAGCAATTGAGTGAGAATAAATAGACGGCTTCTCTAGATTATGTCATGTGAATTGGAGGTTGAAGCATTTTGTGAAGACGATTGCTGGTTCATTGCTCCTGTCTAGTTTCCGCTCTATTCTTGCTATGGTCGGTTCTTTTTGAGCCGTACGCTCGATTCTGACTCGAATGAGCTCCAATAAGTTGAGGAGTGGTTTACTTTTGCGCTATGCCTCAATACCAAGCGTTACTCGCCGAGCGAGAAGGAAATACCCTTATCGTAACCATTAATCGTCCTGAAGCACTCAATGCCATCAATGTGACGGTGATGAGTGAACTCGGTCAACTCTTCAATACCGACCTGCAGACGATGGAAGGTCTTCGTGCTGTGATCCTATGTGGGGCAGGGGAGAAGAGCTTTGTTGCAGGTGCAGACATCAAGGAATTCCTTTCACTAACCGGCAATCAAGGCCGCGAGATGAGTGAGAAAGGTCAAAACATCTTCATGGCTATTGAGCGTTGCCGTATTCCGGTTATCGCAGCGATTCAGGGATACGCGCTTGGGGCAGGATGTGAGTTAGCGATGGCTTGTCACATGCGAGTTGCAGGCGAACGTGCACGTTTCGGCCAACCAGAAGTAAATCTCGGATTGATTCCTGGATATGGAGGAACGCAGCGATTGGTTGAGCTCATCGGCCGAACCAAGGCGATCGAACTTTTACTTACAGCAGACATGATCGGCGCGCCCGAAGCTGCTCAACTAGGATTAGTGAATCACGTTGTGCCGCAAGGAGAGGAAATTGCTAAGGCAAAAGAGATCATCGCTAAGATCGAAAAGAAGGCTCCGCTAGCTGTTGCAGGAGTCATTGAAAGCGTCCATGCATTCTCCGATAATAACATGGATGGGTATGCAGCTGAGGTGCATAATTTCGGAAAGTGCTGTAATACAGAGGACTTCCGTGAAGGTGCTTCGGCGTTCGTTGAAAAGCGTGCAGCCAACTTTGTAGGACGTTAAGAGCCTTTCTGGGGATTCGGATTCTTGCGAAATTGAGAGAATTTAAGATAGATTTAGGCGGAAAGCGCAAGATTTAGCTGGCTAAATCGAGCATTTGCAACGAAAATCAGACTTGAATTATCCAATTTTCAGTCGAATCGAAATTTCTTAGACAGGCTCTAGGCTTCAATTAAGTACAGCCTTGTCGAAAGACGACATGGCTCATTTTGACGAATTATTAGTCGCGCAGCGATTTCTTAGATAGGCTTAAGCATGGCAGACATCAACATCAGCGTCATAGATCGCGAAGGCAAGACGCACGAAATCGAAGCTCCTACAGACATGGCCCTCAACATGATGGAGCTGTGCAAGGCAAGTGAGCTTCCTGTGGAAGGGACTTGTGGAGGAATGGCGCTCTGCGCCAGTTGTCACATGTACGTGGAAAGCGATCATGACCTGCCAGAGATGACAGAGGATGAAGAAGACATGCTAGATCAAGCCTTCCACGTAGAGGACAACAGCCGTTTGGGCTGTCAATTAAAACTGACAGATGAGATGGAGGGCCTTGTTGTACGATTGGCCCCAGTGTAGGAGTTACCCTCCGATTTCTTGCTTGAGACGCTTGAGTTGGCTAATCCAAAGTGTTTTGGAATCGTCGATTTCATCGTCGTCACAGAAGTCATGTACTTCTAATACGGTTTGATCGGTAACACCAGCCTTGTACATCTTGAACTCGAGGTACTCTTCTTTGTCATCGGCATCGTCCCATTTGAAACGGATGCGTGAATCCTCATCTGTTTCGTCCAAGGATGCCATTTCAGGATGGCCGTCCCAGGTGAACTCGTAGCGATCGGCCTCAAGATCTGCCTCGTCGCAAAACCAACGTACCAAACATGCAGGGTCGGTAATAAATTGGTAGAGCATCTTCGGAGAGCTCTTGAATAGTTCTTCTAATTGGATTTTAACGCGGGCCATGGTGTGTTGTTAGTCTGTAAGTAAAGCTTCTGGGAGTGTTACAACCGCATAAACGTCATTTTTTCTGACAATTGAGCGGTTTTTTTTGGGCAATTAAAGCCACCGTGCCGGTTTTTCCAAAAGTTTGGGAACTTTTAGGCACCGGTATGGATTATTGAGGTACCGCATGCATTCATTTATCCCCGAACCATTGACTCGCATACCCTGTCTAGCTGATATCCATCACTTGCCCTTGATCGGCATTGTTGATAAGGATACCTTTGTAACTCAATTGGCGAAGCGCGGATGTAATGCTTTGCCCTCCCCAGAGACCGTTCGACGGTCGAATTTTCCCAAACTCTGAAACGCTAAACCTCCCAAAATCTGGAACACCGAAAGGTGCTCCTACTCGTATGTGTTGTACCTATCGCAGAAATGGATTCGTACGGCACCCTCCTCACTGACAAACAAACTACTGAATGAGACAGCTGAAAATTACTAAGTCGATCACGAATCGAGAAAGTCAATCGCTCGAGAAGTATCTTCAAGAGATTGGTAAAGTAGACCTACTTACTCCCGAAGAGGAAGTGAGCTTGGCGCAAGCCATTAAGCGTGGTGACCAATCAGCACTAGAGCAGTTGACAAAAGCAAACCTTCGTTTTGTGGTGTCTGTTGCCAAACAATACCAAAACCAAGGCCTTAGCCTTTCCGATCTCATCAACGAGGGTAATCTCGGTCTCATCAAAGCCGCTCAGCGATTTGACGAAACACGTGGTTTCAAATTCATCTCGTACGCTGTATGGTGGATTCGTCAATCTATCCTTCAAGCACTTGCAGAGCAGAGTCGTATCGTACGTCTTCCACTCAACAAGGTCGGATCACTCAACAAGATCAACAAAGCATTCTCTGAGCTAGAGCAGGAGTTCGAACGCGAGCCGTCAAGCGATGAGCTCGCTGAGATGCTTAATATCCCAACCTCTGAGGTTGAGACAACACTAAGTGTTGCTGCCCGCCACGTATCTATGGACGCTCCGTTCGTAGAAGGTGAGGACAACTCACTTCTTGATGTTCTTGACGACAAGAACAACCTCAGTACAGACCGTCACCTTGAGTACGGAGAGAGCCTCAGCCGCGAGATTGAGCGTTCACTCGGTACCCTGACAGACCGCCAAGCAGACGTAGTAAAGCTTTACTACGGCATCGGCGTTCCTCACCCAATGTCTCTCGAAGACATCGGAGAGAAGTTCGGCCTCACTCGTGAGCGCGTTCGTCAGATCAAGGACAAGGCAATCAATAAGCTACGTACTCAGAACAAGAGTAAGTTGCTTAAAAATTACCTCGGCGCCTAGTCCACAATCCTATATTTGCACTCGACAGGTTCAGTAAAGCTGAAACTGTTGTAGAGCGGATCTTAAAATGCCCGTCGATCCATTGCGTTCGATGGGCATTTTTGTTTCCGTTCTGTTTCGATAAGAACCTTAGCCCTTTCTAAAATTTTCCATGGAAAAGTCTCTTGAAGTCCGCCAATTGCGTAACCTCGAGTTGGCGCGCTGGCGCGAACAAGAAAAGACAGCACTAGATCTCTTACAGGTCGTTGGTGAATTACGCTTTGATAGAGGTATAGACCTCACCTTGTTTCGTCACCAGATTTACGATACCCGCCCGAGTGAAATGCTGCGTGCCCACGAAGTCGGTCAAGCGTACACAAAGCGCCCAATCGATATTGATCTCACGTTGAGTATCGCTTATGCAGTTGCCCAGATCAAAGATCTAGGCGCTTGTAAAGTAGATATCGGTCGCCTCGCTACTGAATGGCTAGCAGAGGCGGAAGCCTTTGAAAACCTAGACGCATTTGTGTCTGATCGCCTAACGGGTTTCTCAACCACAGAAGAGAACACGCAAGACGACGAAGACAGCGGTTGCGATGTCGTACTCTACGGTTTCGGTCGTATTGGTCGTGCTGTTACTCGTTTGCTCGTTGAGCAAACCGGTCGCGGTAACCAGCTTCGCCTTCGTGCGATTGTTCTTCGCGCAAAGCTTGCCGACCGTCACGAAGAACTCACCAAGCGTATCGCGTTGCTTACAACCGATAGTATTCACGGTGAATTCGCGGGCATGGCGCAAGTCTCTCCCGACGGAGAAGGCTTCATCATCAACGGTAACCATATCCCTGTCATCTTCGCTAATAAGCCAGAAGACCTAGACTACACGGACTTTGGTATCCGAGACGCACTTCTAATTGACAATACAGGTGTTTGGCGTGATCGCGCGGGCCTAGAACGTCACCTTCGTCCAGGAATTAAGTCTGTGTTGCTTACCGCCCCAGGCGATGAAGTACCAAACATTGTCGTAGGTATCAACCACGACAACTACAATTGGGAAAATGTAAGGCTCGCCTCTGCGGCATCTTGCACAACCAATGCTGTTGCTCCGCTAATCCAAGTGCTCAACGAGAAGCTTGGGATAGAACGCGCGCACATCGAGACGATTCACGCCTTCACAAGCGATCAGAATTTGCTTGATAACTTTCACAAGAAGCCAAGAAGAGGTCGTGCCGCACCGCTCAACATGGTTGTTACCTCTACAGGAGCTGCAAAAGCAGTCACCAAGGTGATGCCAAGCCTGGAGGGAAAGCTTACCGGAAATGCTGTTCGTGTACCTGTTCCAAACGGAAGTCTAGCGATTCTTCAGATCACAACGAGCCGTCCCGTCAACAAGGATGAAGTCAATGAGATCGTTCGTCAAGCCAGCCTAAATGGCCCACTTTGCGAGCAAATCATGTACAGCGCTTCTCAAGAGTACGTTAGCTCAAATATCGTTGGAGAGACTTCAACAAGCGTGTTTGACGCACCTTCTACCAAAGTAAGTAGCGATGGCTTTGGCCTTTCTGTTTATGCATGGTATGACAACGAGTTTGGCTACTCTTGCCAAGTCATGCGACTTGCAAAGCGAATGGCTGGAGTTCACCGCAAGCGCTTTATCTAAAACGCTTTTGATGCACGCATTGCTCTTCTAATCGAAAAGCAATGCGTGTGTCTCATTATTGGTTTCGCTGCACTCAGAAAGCACCTGCCCACTGTCCAGTTGGGCAATGAGAACCGCCGTATAGCGTGTGGCTTTTGAGACATCCACGCGTTCAAGAAGTACGATGTTCTCGCCTTTTGCTAAGGCCGCCTGACCTTGCGCTTTGAGGCGATCCGCTAGATTAATCTGCTCAATTCGCTTAGAAGAGCTAGATAGTCGAGGCGATCCGCTCACAAACATTGTTAGACTCAACCCTTCGTCAACATTGTCGAGAGGGAAGTCCGTCGATCCACTATTTGTAATCGTGAGTTGGACCATCGCGGTCTTCTTATTTTGTTGGAGGACTTTTACTTCTGAAAGAGTAAGGTCAATACAGTCAGAAGGGGTTTTGGCGGAAGCATCTTTCTGCGCTTGTGCAGCTCGACTCGAAGTAGAAGGGCGGCGCTGAATCGTAGATGAAACACGCTCGAAATTGTCTCTACTCAGCTTTTCATACTTGATCTCGACATCGGAACGGACAAGTAATTCAACATCCTTGTTCCAGGCGCCAACATCCATAGATTCTCTCGTATTGAGCAATCCTTCTCGGATTTGGGGCCCAAGTGGGAGTAAGCCTGAAGCCTTTAGACTTTCGTCAAAACGAGTTTGTAAGTAGCGCGCAGGAAAGCCCGGTCCAAATGAAATCGGACGCTTACCGGTATTCACAACCTCCATCCGAAGTAGGAATTCCTTACCTTTTTGTTTGACAACACTAACATTTCGAATGTAAATGCGGTACCCGACATACGAAATGCCCGAGGGCATTAGCGTGTCACTAGGCACGGTGCTAGCGTTCGCAAACCCTACACTTAGCAGGGCTACAAGAACAATAATACCTGTTCGGCAAAACACCATATTTACTTTTTGGTCAATAACCAAGCCACGCCAGATGGAAAACCTTCTGACAAGACCATTTATTACGTACGCGAGTCGCTCGCTGTTCCGCATATTTGTCTTTTAGATAGCCTCACTTCATGTTCAAAGCTCAAAAGCGTCCTTCTTGGTTTATTTGGTTGCCACTCGCTGGTGCTGGTTTATTGGTTGTAGGGCTGCTCGTAGGGGTTACCCTCGAGCAATCTGCTGCTCCGGCCATGGAGATTACCGAAGTCGATGATAATCTCACCAATAGCAACGGAATCGGTTCGATTGAAGAAATCCTCCGCTATATCGAAGCGAAATATGTTGATGACGTAGACCGTGAGGCCATAGTTGATGGTGCGGTCAATAATCTTCTCGCTGAACTTGATCCGCATTCTAGCTACATCTCCCCGACTAAGCTTGCCGCTCATAAAGAGCAACTCAATGGAACCACGACGGGTATCGGCGTAGACGTTCTCATGATTCGAGATTCAGTCACGATTGTGAGTGCGATCCCTGAAAGCCCCGCTTCAAAAGCTGGTGTGCAGCCGTATGATCGTATTATTTCGATTGCGGACTCTATTGTCAGTGGCGATGGACGATCGCTCTCGACCGTAAAGGCAATCCTCAAATCTCTTCCTAAAGGTGCTATTCAACTCCAAGTCTATCGACCTGGGGAGGGAGAGCTGTTACCTGTAACGGTCTCTCCTAGTGAGATGATCGTTCCAACAGTGAGTGAAGGTATTCTTCTGGATAAGGAGGTCGCCTACGTTCACATACGTCAGTTTGCAACCGATACCTATCAGCAATTCATGCAACAAGTCGAGCGCTTGGTGCAAGACTCTGCAGCTAAGCACCTTGTTATCGACTTGAGAGGTAACAGTGGAGGTTATTTGCAAGAAGCAGTGAACGTGTTGAGTCAGCTGTTTCCTGAAGAAGGTCAATTAATGGTCTTTACAGAAGGAGAACACAGTCCGCGAAAAGACTATAACGCTTCAGGGCGTGTCTTTTTTAGCGTAGAAAATGTCTCTGTGATCATAGATAACGGAACTGCTTCTGCAAGTGAAATTCTAGCAGGGGCCGTTCAAGATTGGGACAGGGGAGTGGTCGTCGGTGAGCGTTCGTTTGGAAAAGGCTTAGTCCAAGAACTCTATCCACTCAAAAATGGAGGAGCCTTGCACATTACTGTAGCTCGGTATTTTACTCCTTCTGGTCGTTCTATTCAGCGAGATTATGAAGACCTCGGAGCATACCGTGCAGGCTTTGATAGTCTTGATCAGCTTTCGCCAAAACAGTATGTTACCGCCGCAGGTCGTTCTGTATTCAGCGGCAGTGGGATCTCTCCAGATATTGAAGTCGCAGCCGTGAGCCACATCGCTGAGCCGAATTTTGGGAAAGCGCGAGAAGTGCTGGATCACTTCGTGTTTGAGGGCGTTGAGACTGCGAATAGCGGCACAAGTATCGAGGATCTTCTTTCCGATTATCAAGCGTCACTCAAGGCGAATGGAATTACCTTCAACTCCGATCAGTGGAGTTACTATCGAAATGAGGTAGAAGCGGAGATTCGGATCGCGCTTAGAAGGAAAACGGAAGGCCAAGCAGCAGCGAATCGTTTGCGTTTGGGGCAAGATCCGTTCGTTCAAGAAGCGTTAAAGGCAGTACTCGGTACGCAGTTGATCGCTCGCCAGAACGGTTGAATTGGATCTTCTGACTGACTAGCGAGGATAACTCTCTTTCCCTAGGGTAGATTCTAAGGCAGTCCATATCGTATCATCTGGGGTCCGATCCGAGAAATCAAGCATTTCATGTTTCTCCGTTGATGCAGCATCTCGTGATGCTGCGAAGGTCTGAGACGGTATTCGGAATGGCGCCAACTTTCCTAGTGCAAATGGAATAGTGCCTAGTTCGGCAAAGCGCGCAAGTCTAGGAAGTTGATTGCGGGAAGGACTCTCCCCCACGAATCCTTGGAAGCCAGCAAAGGCCTCTGACGAGCAAAGGTCTCCGAGTATAACCGTTGCTCCAGGCAAGATTCTTCGTAGTAGGTCTATACGTTGGTGAAGTTGCTGTCCAGTCGTAGAGTCGCCTGCACCATCGTGCAAGGAAAGCGCGATGTCTTGCAGTATGAAAAAGCGAAAACCCATCCTGAAGTAACGTAAGAGGTGCTGTTCACAGCTCTGCATTGACTCTTCTATGCTGACGTCGATCGGATGCACCCATTTGCCTAGACTTGGCGACCAGCGTCTGAGAGTTTTCTCCTGAAGAACTTGTATTCCAACGGACGCTTCGCCTTCAGGAACTACAAACGGGCTTAAAGTGATCCCGGCGGTAATGTTTGCGTCAGAGCAGGTTTTGGCGAAAGCTGAATAAAGCCTTTCGTCAAAACTTGCCTGCCCTGGACAAGGGCTCTCGTGTCGCTGAAGTACGAGGTTCTTGACCCTCGCTTCTTCAACGAAACTACTAGTAACAAGTACATTAAAGGTCGAATGCCGCACCCATTCAGATGATATAGCTAGCGATAGAACTCGTGAAGAAGACGCTTTTCTGGTCTTATTCCGAGCGCTAGATTTTTGAAATTTAAGTTCGAACGCTGGGAAAGAATGGCGCAATTGATAGCCTTCAGATTGGTTTTCAGCGGTGAGTGAACCCTCGTCTGGCGATAGCGAAAAAACGGTCAATGCAGCTGATTCATCGGTACTACTAATCTCAACTGTTTGATGCTTGTCTCGCAAGGCAACAGACTGGTAACTACCCTTGGCTGTAGCCGGGTGGGGTAGTGGATCATAGCCATTCATTTTTTGTATGGCCCGCTTTTTCCAAAAGCCGGGAGTCTTGTCGGATACTTTCGTGCTCGACCATGAGGCTTGCTGCGGATGCACAAAGCCTTGCGTCAATACTTCGCTCGGAAAGTCCTCTTCTAAAGGCCAAACGAGCTTACATGAGCTTAGTGTGAGGTCTTCTGCTTTTGGATGTAAGGCAAGGCTAAGCGTAGAACCTGCTTTGAAATCTTCCCAGTAGAGATCGACGTAAAAAGCGTCTTCTCGATGGTATTTCTTCTTTAGGTCCACAGAATAGGAGGTCCCATCTGTGAAGGTGAGTTCTAAAGAACCATTTCTTGGGTCGAATTCGGTAGGTTTCACTCTCGGATGGGTTCTATTTCATTCTGCTTGGTCCACCGAGCGATGATACTTGGTTGTGCATCGGATTTTTCACGTTGTCGGTAACGGACGACGTGATCTACAGCTCTAATGACTTCCGAACTTACGGCTCCAAAATGTGAAGGGAACGGTTCTCCTTTTTTATTGGCAGACGTTGAAGTGATTGGTTTGCCAAAAGATCCAATAAGGGCCTTGCAATAGACATCTTCAGTGATGCGTATTGCACACGATCCATCGGCTGCAAGCAGCTCTTGGGGTAGACCTTGTACGTGCTCGTAGATTACGGTCAGCGGCCTAGTGTGATGAGAAAGCAGCGTTTTGAGTCGCGGATGTATCTCTCCTGTATAGGTTTCAAGCATTTCAACGGAATCGACCATACAGATAAGTCCTGCACCGGTAAGTCGCTCTTTGAATTGGAGAATTTTTTGAATAGCCGCAGGATTTGAAGCATCACAACCCAGGCCCCATACGGTATCAGTAGGGTAGAGGATCATTTTTCCAGCTTCGAGGGCGGAGAGAGTCTCTCCTAATTGAAACATATCGTTCAAGGTGTTGTCATATTTTGTAAGCGCAAGTAAAAAGAAAAGCAGGTGGCGGACAAAATTCTGATCGCACACAACGTTTTGACCCTGCAATAGCGTTAACACTGTTAACTTCCCTCTTCGTATGCGAACACGGTATAGAATTTTTGCTAAGCTTTTGTTGCTACTCGTTTTGGTGAGTTCAGTAGATGCGTTATTCGCCAGACACATTGTCGGGGGCGAGATTACCTATGAATGCATAGGGCAACCAAATGCGACCACCAGAACGTACGAAATCAAAGTATTCCTCTATCGAGATTGCTTTGGCAATGGAGCTCTTTTTGATTCTGGACCAGGTTCTCAAACACCGTTTGAGATGTCTATTTTTCAAGGGGACGATCTTTTTAATGTCTATCCGATCTTTGGAAGTGATCTTGTCATAACGAGGCTTCCGGTCGATTTAGACAATCCATGTGTCATTTATCCTCCCGACGTGTGCGTTGAGAGTGGCGTATACACTACTCAAATTGATCTACCGATATCGAATGAGACCTATACCGTCTCGTATCAACGTTGTTGTCGTAACGGGACCATCTCGAATATCGTACGTCCTGATGATGCAGGTGCTACGTACCTAGTAGAAATCTCGCCTACAGCGCAGCAAACGTGTAATTCTTCTCCAGAATTTATTTCGTTTCCTCCAATTGTAATCTGTGCAAATACATTGTTGCAATTTGATCACAGTGCAGTAGACGCTCAGGGTGATGAGCTGCGTTACCGCCTTGGAGAGCCTTTCTATGGAGGAGGAAATAATACATCAGGAGCTGGGCGGAATCTATTTACAGGAATAGCCCCTAATCCAGAGTCTCCACCACCGTATACACCTCTTGTATTTGTTCCTGGATTTACGCCGATACGTCCCGTTGATGGAGGTAATCCCGTGATAAACATCAATCCTGTCACAGGGCTACTTCAGGTCAATCCGCAGACGACAGGTCAGTTTGTACTTGCCATTATCGTGGAAGAATATCGCGATGGTAACCTAATAGGCTATGTGCACAGGGATTTTCAGTTCAACATTGTTGAATGTGATCCATTGATTTCTGCTAACGTTACAGCACTGCGTGGCGTCGACAGTGTTGCGCCTAACCTCATTCTCGTTTGTGGTGAAAAGCTCGTAGAGCTGGTCGATATCTCGACAGATCGCACGTTCATTGATGGAATCGAATGGTTCATTCAGGGAACCTCAGTGGGCGATGTTTCCTCGACCGCTCGTACGTTGGATCTTGAATTTCCTGATTACGGCAGCTATCCAGGGCGGTTGATTGCCAATCCTGGGTTTGACTGTACAGATACCTCTTACTTCAATATTGTTCTTTCACCTCCTACTGTAGTTGATTTCACCTTCTCTTATGATACCTGCATTCAAGGGCCGGTAGACTTCATGGGAGCAGTAACCTCTCAGGCAGACAGTATCGTTCGGTACAACTGGGACTTTGGTAACGGAGATCGAAGTAGTGAAGAGAACCCTAGCTATCGGTATGATGTAGCTGGTCGCAGATTCGTCACGCACACTGTGCGTGACAATAATGGTTGTCTGTTCTCGGATAGCGATATACTGGAATATTTTCCAGCACCCGCAGAATTGCTCGTTAGTCTAGACAATACTCTCCCTTGCGCTCCAGCAGAAGTCTTATTCCGACAAGAACTAGAACTGCTGACGGACGACTATGACATCTTCTGGGATTTCGGGAACGGCAATACATCGACCGAGCTCAATCCAAACTTTGTGTATACGGAGCCTGGAATATATCCCGTGTACGTGAGTGCAACTTCTCCTTTTGGCTGTTTTGTAGATACACAACTCACGGTTCCTGTCCGCGTGCTTGAAAGCCCTACGGCTTCGTTTCGCTTCGCACCTCAAGAGATTAACATCCTAGATCCGAATGTCTTTTTCTTCGATCAGAGTTTGAAGGCAGTGAGTTGGCAGTGGTTTTTTGATAGCCTAGGGGTTAGCAGAGAAGAAAATCCTGTCTTTACGTTTCCAGATACTGGAGCTTTTCAAATTGACTTACTTGTCAGCCATCTCAATGGTTGCCTAGACTCAACGACTCAGTTCTTAAACATCAACCCTTTTCAGACCTATTTCCTTCCCAATGCTTTCACACCCAACGGAGACGGGACGAACGAGTTGTTTAGAGGGACAGGATATACACGTTACATCAGTGAGTTTCAGATGCAAATCTTTAACCGCTGGGGTGAGCTTGTCTTCGAAACCGAAGATATTGAAGCTTCTTGGGACGGACGCAACATGCGTAATGGTGGTCAATCACCGCCAGGAGTCTATCTCTATATCGTGAATTTGAGAGGGCTTAACGGCGCAGAGACCCTCACGGGCTATGTGACGTTGGTAGAGTAGTTGAAAAGAGAATTTAACAATCGTAAATAGGTACTTGCGGAATGCCTAAACCGTATTACCTTTGCGGCGCTTTTAAAAAGTATCACCCGATGGACGCAGTTAAGTACGTACAAGACCAGTATGCTCGTGAGAACACTCTACCCGAGTTTCGCGCTGGCGACAATATCATAGTTGCCTACAAGATTGTAGAGGGTGACAAATTCCGTATCCAGGAATATCGTGGAGATGTTCTTCAGATAAAAGGCCACGGAGCTACTAAGACTTTCACTGTTCGTAAGATCAGTAACGGAGTTGGTGTTGAGCGTATCTTCCCTTTCAGTAGCCCGAACATCGATTCGATTAAGGTGCTTCGTCATGGTAAGGTTCGTCGCGCACGTCTATTCTACCTACGCGAGCTCGTTGGTAAGAAGGCTCGTATCCGCGAGAAGTCTCAGTACTAGTCACTGCGACATAGAAGTGGTTAGTCTACTTCACTTAAAAAGCCTTCGTTGGATTCTCCGACGAAGGCTTTTTGTGTGCCCACTATTGTGGGTTCTTTAAGGTCTATCGGCCCTTACAAAGGCCGCGTTTCTACTGACCTAGTTGACTTTCGAACTTGATGAGGTAGTTGGGCGCGTAAAACGTTTTCCAAGCTTTCTCACTGATTGGATAAGCGGCTACACGGTCGCTAACTACGATCCGCTTCCCGTTTACGGTTAACGGCAATTGAAACCCAGGTAAGACATCTGAGAAGTAGGCAATTGTCTCTCCTGTACTTTTTTGCTCGACATGCAGCACTGGGATTGTCGGCTGGTAGAGATACTGTTGCCAGAAAATCGTTGGATTTAGCTCCGTCGCTTCAACCTGCGTATTGTTCGCTACGTAGTTGAAGAAGTCTGCAGTGGTCACAGAGCCAATGGCATACGCCTCGTAAAAGCCTTTTAAGAACTGGAAGAACTGCTCGTCACCAATGACGCTTCTCCACGTGTGAAGAACCCAGCTCCCTTTGAAATAATGGTCTGAGCTCCCAAAATCATCAAAATTGACATGGGGTAACCCCATAATTGGTTTCGCGTTTTTGATGAACCCGCGTTGCCCGAGGAGATACCTGTCGTAATCCGCCCTTCCGAACCTGCACTCAACGTACAATGCTTCGAGATACGTCGTGAAGCTTTCATGAATCCACATCTCACCGTGGTCTGTCACACTTAGCGCATTTCCGAAATACTCGTGCCCTGATTCATGAACGATGAGGTAATCCCAGTTCATGTCAGGCGGAATCATGCCTCCACGATAGCCGCGCATATAATTGTTGCCGTAAGCAATTGCACTTTGATGCTCCATGCCTAAGTATGGCGCCTCAATAAGGCGGTAGCCGTCTTTCCAGAAAGGGTAGGGCCCAAGCACATCCCCGAAGCAACGAAGCATGGGTTTAACCTGCTCAAAGTGCCTTTTGGCTCTGTCCAGGTTATAGTCAAGCACAGAGTAGTGCAATTCTAGCGGCTCGCCCTTTCTAACGTCGTACAACGTGTCCTGAAAGCTCAGGTAATGACCGAGGTAGAAGGTGACATTGTAATTGTTGATGGGGTAGGTGGTGGCATACGAGTAGCGCGTTCGTCCACTACTTAGCCGCTCCGAACCACGGAACTGACCATTTGAAATTGCTCGCAACGGGTCAGGCACGGTAAGCGAAACGTTAACACTATCTGGTTCATCGCTGAGGTGATCCTTGTTAGGCCACCAAATGGAGGCACCTATACCTTCACAGCTGACACCCGCCCAAACGCGTCCAAGACTATCCGTTTTCCAAGTAAAACCGCCATCCCATGGAGGGTTCTCGGCCGCTTCTGGTTCGCCTTCATAGGTCATCACGAGGTTTCCGCTTTCGCCAAAACAAGTGGGTTGATCAAGTCCAATAAAGACTGCATCCTCCACTCGTCTAAAGCCTAGGACTTTTCCTTGTTGAGTTACCATCGAGAGTTGCATCGTACGAGCGAGATCGACTTGGATGGTATCACTGGCAAGTTGCCCGATGTAGTGCATCGATACTGTTCCGGCAATTGACTTCTTCTCAGGGAAGAGTTCAATGTCTAAGTCGTAAAACGTCACGTCAAAGCACTGCCGTTCTGGTCGTAGTGCGCCTCTAAGCGTGTCTGCGAAGGTCAAGTGTTGTGCCTGACAAACGGTAGCCGTAAGCAGTGCACAAAGGGTCCAAAAGGTGATAGAGATATGGGTTTTCATAGAAGGCATCTAACGATCAAACGTAAGGCAATTTCAGTTAGGTACCTGTTCAATCTAAACTAGGTCAACGTTTCGGGGTTAATGGTTAACTCATGACAAGATTTATCGTACCCATTCTTTTCATTCTAGCGCTCGATCTCTACGGGTTTTTCGCGTTGAAACCATTGCTAGATGGGCGTTCCGAGCGAGCTCGGCAAATTTTCGCTATCGTTTGGTGGTCGATTCCGTTGATCGCATTTGCCTACATGGCGGCTATCACATTCAATATTGAGCCGAGTTGGCCTAAAGCTATTAGCGTCCCTGCACGTGCATTTCTGTTCATTTTGTACCTGGCCAAGTTCGTTGCTTCAGGTTTCTTCTTGATTGACGACCTGCGCAGATTGGTGACAGCTGCGTTCCGGTTTTTTACTCCTGAGACGACTGCATTTTGGCCAGATCGGTCAAAATTCTTAACCCAGATGGCCATCATTGCGGGTGGCCTTCCTGCTGCCGTCTTAAGCTACGGTATCATACGAAATCCGTATCGATATGAGCTGTTCGAGGTTGATGTTCCAATCAAGGGGCTTTCGCCAAAACATGAAGGCTTAAGAATTGCTCAAATCAGTGACATTCATTCTGGAAGCTTTTTTAGGAGCGACCCAATTAAAGAAGGCATTAAACTGCTGAATGACCAAAAGCCAGATCTTGTCTGTTTTACTGGAGATCTCGTGAACTCGAAAGCGGATGAAATCGAACCGTTTATCGAAATCTTCGGTAAAATAGAGTCGAAGTACGGCACGTATTCCATCATTGGGAACCACGATTATGGTGATTATGTCAACGGTTGGGGCCCCAAGGAGAAGGAAGACAACTGGGCGCTACTTGAGCGCAATCACAAGCGATTAGGCTGGGACCTCATGCGAAACGAAAACCGTGTTCTCGATATCAATGGAGAGCCGTTAGCACTGATAGGAGTTGAGAATTGGAGCACAATTGGACGTTTCCCGAAAACAGGAGATCTAGCCAAAGCGAGCGCAGGTACGGAAGGTGTTTTGACGAAAGTCCTACTCTCTCATGACCCTACACACTGGGATGCGCAAGTGGTTGAACACCGCGACGACATTCAACTTATGCTAGCAGGTCATACACACGGATTTCAGTTCGGTGTTGAAATTCCTGGCTATCGCTGGAGCCCGAGCCAATACCTGTACGACCAGTGGGCAGGGCTTTACAGCAAAGGAAACCAGCACCTCTATGTGAATCGCGGCTTCGGATTTCTAGGATATCCCGGTAGAGTAGGGATCTTGCCAGAGGTGACAATTCTTCGTTTAGTGGCTGCGTAAAACGATTCTCTAAAGTATCCCCGCATCCAGTTACATTTGAGCTGTTATGAAGTGGAAACCTGCTTTACTTATCGGTGGCTTTGTGTCCTTTGGGGCTTGCAGCCTAGATGCCCCAACCGACGGTCCTAAGTTGCCTAGCGAACATGGTCGCTGGGCTGTAGAAGAAGCGATGCGTAACGGTCGAAAGACGAATACGCTCGATGCTGCATTTTTTGAATTCGATACGACCTCTCAAATCATCGAAACGAACTTTACAGGAGAATCACTCAAGCTTGGCTACTCCTACGAAAATGGAGTGATTAACCTGCGGGGATCTGTATTGCTTGACTCATTTGTAGTTGACGAAGCTTCAGACAGCACCTTACACCTCTCTACTGTCATTCGAGGAACGCCGTTTTTCTTCAAGCTTAGACCTGACGATCAACCAAAGCAATTGCCAATGCGTGAGTCTGAGGTTGAGTTGCAAGACGAAGAGTAGTCAACTCTCATTCAGCATTCAAGGATTCGTCAGGGTACCCAGCATTCCTACCATTAAAAAAGCCCCAGCAATCATCAGATTGCTGGGGCTTTAAGTTTAATCTAAGCTGGGCTTAGCGTCCACCTCCGTTGAGAAGGCTAGGAGCTGACTCAGGAAGAGCGTCTTCGCTAGCTGCTGCTTGCTCAACTTTTCCTTTGATGCGAAGCGTGTGCTTCTCGTCATTTTCGTTTGTAGTAAGCGTTACAGTCTTTTGGAATGGTCCGATACGCTTCGTGTCGTAACGTACTTCAATCGTTGCAGACTCACCTGGAGCAATAGGCTGCTTTGGGTAAGAAGGAACTGTACATCCACAAGATCCTTTTGCGTGCTTGATTACGAGAGGCTCTGTTCCTTCGTTCGTAAACTTGAAGACGCGGAGTGGATCACTGTTCTGAGCAATTGTACCGTAGTCGATCTCAGTTGTTTCGAAGTTCATGTCTGGTCCGTCAACAGAAGCAGCTGGAGCGGCGTCTTGTGCATTGACTGCAACAACACTGAAACAAAGGATGAGAAGTGCGAGAATATTTTTCATGATCGAGGTTTTTTGATTTAGTAGTACAAACTTAAGGCCCTTGAGGTCGAAATGCACCCTCCGACAAGCTAATAACGCGTTAAGCCGTCGTTAATGTAGCTGTTAACGCCTCTATTTAGCCTCCAAACAGCCCATTCTGCTGGATTTCTTCGTGGTCGAGAGGTCTCTTCTGTTAGTAATCAAAGTTTGACAGAGATTCATAGGTATAGGTTATCGCGGGTAAGGCTCCTTCTGCTTACCTTTGAAGGCCTAACCAATGACTCTGCTGACCTTGATTCTTCGAGATTCAGCAAAGTTCGAAAACTCTAACCTTGACGAAGACAGAAGCTCCCAATTCTCCTGATACTTTCCTTGACAACAAATCGATCGGCATTGACGCTCAGAGCGCAATGGAGCATTACTATTTGTGTTGTTTAAGTCGGGAATGTTCCATTCTTGGTCGTAAGCAGGTGCTTACTGGCAAAGCAAAATTTGGAATCATCGGTGACGGTAAAGAGCTTCCTCAGGTGGCGCTCTCTACACAGTTTGAGAAAGGCGATTGGAGATCAGGTTACTACAGAGATCAGACGCTGATGATGGCGCTCGACCTTTGTACACCTTCTCAGTTCTTTTCTCAGCTCTATGCTGACTCGAAAAACGACCCTTTTAGTGGCGGTCGTCAGATGAACAGTCACTTTGCAACGCGCACATATGATGTAGAAGGCAACCTTCTTCCTCTAAAAGAAACGTTCAATGTCTCGTCTGATATCAGCTGTACCGCAGGTCAAATGGCAAGGGGACTGGGCTTAGCATTTGCTTCTAAAAAATTCAGACGTCTTCCTCAATTTTCAGAGTCTAATCTCTCTAACCAAGGAAATGAAATTTGCTGGGTAACCATCGGAGATGCATCAACCTCTGAAGGTGTCTTCTGGGAGAGCATGAATGCCGCTGGTGTTCTGCAAGTTCCAATGGTCGTGAACGTTTGGGATGATGGCTACGGCATTTCAGTTCCTACAGAGTTTCAGACAACCAAAGGATCGATCAGTGCAGCGCTGTACGGTTTGCAACGCAACGAGGAACAAGAAGGAGTTGAGATCATTCGTGTGAAGGCTTGGGATTACCCTGGTCTCGTAGCGGCATACCAACGAGCAGCTAAGATTGCTCGTGAGGATCATGTTCCAGTGCTTGTCCATGTACAAGAAGTGACGCAACAACTAGGTCACAGTACTTCGGGGTCGCACGAGCGTTACAAGTCTAAGAAGCGTCTAGCTTTTGAGTTGGAATTTGACTGTAATAAGCACTTCCGTCAATGGCTTCTCGATGAAGACTACGCGACAGAAGAGCAGCTACTCGAAACTGAAACAAGAGCATTAGGTGATGCGATGGAAGGCATGAGAGATGCCTGGGAGAATTCTCTAGTTGCTGCTGATGGAGTACGAACGGAGCTATTAAACCTCTTGCCAGCAGATTCTGCCGGAGCGATAACGCTTTCAAAAAATAAGCAGGCGACAAAGTCTGAGTGCCTCGTTCAAGCGCGTCGCTTTCAACTTGGCTTAATTGCCGAGGGAAGCGAAGCTTCACCTGCCATACAGTCCTTTATTGAAGGAATGCTTGCTGATGGGTTCGAAGATTATTCAACCAATCTCTACCTATCAGGACCAGGAAGCGTGGGAGAAGTTGAAGGAGAGCCTGCCGTCTATGCAGAGAATCCTAAGCGTCAACCCGGCTTCCAATTGCTGAATAAATTCTTCGATAGCCTGCTTGAGCGTGATGCTCGAGTACTCGCCTTTGGAGAAGACGTTGGTCAGATTGGTGATGTCAACCAAGGCTTTGCAGGCTTGCAAGACAAGTATGGCGAAGAGCGTGTTTTTGACACGGGTATTCGTGAGTGGACAATCGTTGGACAGGCGATCGGCTTGGCCCTACGTGGTTTCAGACCAATTGCAGAGATTCAATACCTCGATTACCTCATCTACGCGATATCAGCGCTTTCCGATGATCTCGCCAGCACCTTGTACCGTACCGACGGCATGCAGCGTGCTCCAGTGATCATTCGCTCGCGTGGACACCGTCTAGAGGGTATCTGGCATGCTGGATCACCACTAGGTATGATCATTAATTCGTTACGAGGAATGCACATTTGTGTGCCTCGTAATATGCTCCAGGCCATCGGCATGTACAACACGTTGATGAAAGCGTGCGAGCCAGGATTGGTCATCGAAACGCTGAATGCGTATCGTTTGCGTGAAGAGGTTCCAACCAACCTAGAGTCTTTCACTCTGCCGCTTGGTGTTCCTGAAATCATGAACGATGGAGAGGATCTCACGATGGTGACTTACGGTGCATGTGTCCCTATCTGTCAAGAAGCAGTAGAGCTTTTAGCAGGTCATGGCATCTCTGTCGAGTTGATCGATGTGCAAACCATGTTGCCATTCGATATTCACCACAGCATTGGTGAAAGTGTTCGCAAAACCAACCGTGTACTCGTCGTAGACGAGGACGTTCCGGGTGGTGGAGGTGCATACATTATGCGCAACCTACTGGATGTGCAAGAAGTCTTCGAGCACCTCGATATCGCTCCTCAAACCTTATCGGCTAAAGCTCACCGTCCTCCATTTGGCTCGGATGGAGACTACTTTACGAAGCCGAACGTAGAGGAAATCGCAGAGACCGTTCTGAAGATGATGGGGCGTTAAAACCCGCTGAATCCTTTTGATTTCTAGAATTTCAACATCGAATAGGATGCACGAGTAAACGCTTGTGCATCCTATTTCTGTGTTCATTCGTCTGCAAGACGCTTCATTCGCACAACCCCATTCAAGGTCAATGCGTTTTCAGTCCACATGTCATTAGCATCCATCACCCGCGAACGCGACCAACTACTCGCTGCACTGAAAACCAGTGTTGTCGCAGTTGGCTTCTTGTGGGGGCTTCACTTGGTTCGACTGTTTCTATTTCAGTCCCCAGGTTCGTGGGGTATCGTTCCTCGCAGAATTGAAGGATTACTCGGCATTATCACCGCACCTCTTGCGCATAGCGGTTGGGGGCACTTGGCCAATAATTCTGTACCGCTGCTGGCGACCATCTTTCTCCTTACGTACTTCTATCCGCGTATCGCTTCACGTGCGATGGTATTGATGTACGTATTGACCGGGATTTCAGTGTGGTTTTTAGCAAGAGGAGAAGGTTGGGGCGCAGACATTACGATCAGTCACGTAGGCGCCAGTGGGGTAGCGTATGCACTTGTTAGCTTCCTCTTTTTCTTGGGCATCTTCAAACGGTCCATGCAGAGCATAGTCGTTGCTTTAGTGATCCTATTTTACTTTTCAGGGATGATCGCTGGCGTCTTGCCGGATCAACTCAATGTGAGCTGGGAAAGCCATTTGCTTGGTGGAATCGTCGGAGCGCTTGTCGCTTGGATGTTCCGTTCGTCACTGCTTGACTATAGAGTACCCGAGCCAGAAGAGGTATACGTTGATGCTCCGTATTTCCCTGCAGACACGTTTGCATACACCAAGCAGGAGCGTGAAGTGTTTCGCCAACAAGCACTTGAAGCTGAGCGACTTCGTCGCAATTTGGAGGAAGGGGACTTCTAACTTTACAGGAGTACATTCGTATGTATGAAGACGCTCTGTTACCTGCTTGTTCTTGGTTTTGGCGTAAGCCTAATAACTGCCTGTGGTTTTACCAAAGACCTACAGTCTCATCAAGCCCAGTTGCTTGCGGCTACAGGACCGAACGTTTCTATCTCGGAGAAAAGAGATGTGTTAGCCATCAGTATGGTTGGAATGATGCACGATGCCGTAGATCGGCTCAATCCTAAGCAAGGAGTTAAGTATGTGAAAGCTTACGCCAAAACAAATGGACCCATCGTCGATACGCTCACGGCACAGATCCTGCGCGGTCAGCAGCAAATGACCGATGCACAACGCATTGGCTTTATGCTTCCGGTCTTGACCAAACCCTATGCGAAAGAGGCAATAAGTCTAATGCCACGCTTCATTAAACGATACAAGCAGTATCAATCGGTCATCGATTTGACTGGCCAATTGAAAAAGGCGGCCTTGGGAAAACTAGGTAGCTCTCTAGGCGGCTTCGGCGAGTCTCTTCCCACTGGCAATGCGGTCGGAAGCTATAGGGAGCGTGAGGCAGAAGGTTGTGCCCGGTGATCCGTCAGCATTGGCTGTAAACCAGATCCGTCCGCCTAAACGTTGCACCGTTTTCTGAGCAATAGCAAGTCCAACACCTGTACCGATGTACTCGGTTTTTGCATTGAGCATTTGGAAAAGGCCGAAGACCTTGTCTTGATATTCTTGCTTGATTCCAATACCGTTGTCTTGGATTTCAACCTGATGGAATTCTCCCTTTTGGTGTACGCGAATCTGAATCTGAGGATCGGCACCTGGACGCTTGAATTTGAGCGCATTTTGGACCAGCGCTTTCAAGACATGACGTAGCAATTTCCCTCCGGTGTAAATGACTGGAAGCGCATCATACGCAATCTTCGCATTGGCGTCCTTGATATGACTCCCAATTTCAGATTCAATCGTGAACATGAGTCGATTCAGGTCGACACTTGAAACCTCTTTCTCCTCTCGAGCAACTGCTGCATAGTGCATGAGTGAGTCGAGTAGTCGATTGAGTCGAGAAACCCCTTCAGTCACAAAACCGAAGTATTCCTGCGCATCCTCATCGAAAAGGTGAGCATACTTACGCTTGATCAGGCTGACATAACTCCCAATCTGTCTGACCGGCTCTTTGAGGTCGTGACTTGCCACGTAAGCAAATTGACGGAGCTCCTCGTTTGCCTGCAAGAGGTCACGGTTTGCTCTTTCAATTTCCTCGTTTTTGTCGATTAGTGCCGACTTAAGGCTGTTTTCGCGCGTTAATTTTTCAATTTCACGCTCTTTCTTTCTCAAGGCAGCTCGCATGTCAAGATCGGGCAAATGCCTGCCGCGTTGTTCTTGAAGTAGTTTGAGTGCTTTTGAAGTCGCTAGGTTTTGTGCTTTTAGTGCGAGTTCGAAATTGCCAAGTGCTTCTTGGCTCTTCGAAATGAGGTTTACGGCATCAACGAAGAGTTCGCTTCGACCTTCATTGGTTGCAGCTTCCGAAGCTTGTTCAGCAAAGGCGATGGCTTCTTGAAAGGCGCCATCAGCGAAAGCAATGCGAGCCTGTACGAAGCAGGTCTTAGCAGAACGAGGATATCCTGGTTTTGTCGAGAAACGTTGAAGTGCTGCTGCGACAAAGTGCCGAGCTAGTTCAATCTCTCCTTGATCGAACTTTATAGAGGCTATTTCACCAAGAACAACACCTTGTTTGAAGGTCCACTCGAGGCTTTGAGCAGCTTGAAGTGCTGCTGATAGATACGCGTTTGCGAGATCTGTATTTTGAGAGCGTTCGGCCGATTTACCTAGCGCGAGTGCGGCTTGGTATGCGGTTTCTACTCGACCTATCACTTTAGATTCTTCGGCTACAAACTTGAAGTATTTCTCTGCTTCCCGATCATTGTTGAGCGAGTGAAATACGTGTCCAATTTCGAGGTGAGTCTCAATTCGAATCGGTTTGCAGTCAAGCTGCTCGGCCATATCCATCGCCTCATAGCACATGCGCAGAGCGATTGGATAATTCCTATTGAGGCGACTTAGTCTACCGAGGAGGGTAGTCGCATTCATTTGAACTTCCGGAATATTGGCCAGTTTAGACCATTTCGTCGCATCGTGCGCGTAGTTCAGCGCAGCGGCGAGTTCATTATTTTGTTCGCAATGTAGCGCGTGGCAGTATGTCAATTCTGCAGCGAGCTCCTGCTTTGTTTCTTCTGTTGAAGCAGCAAGTATTTCGTCAGCTTTCGCCAAAACTTCGGCCGCCCCATCGGTTCCTAGTTGAACGACGGTAGCCGCAAGTGCAGCCCATGCATATGGAACGAGTTTGGCATCATCGGGAAGGGCATGAATGAGTAATTCGAAGCTGATTTTGGCGGAAGCAAAATCGCCCAACCTTCTTTTGCAGAGCGCTTTCGTAAACTGAAGATCAAATGGATTGAGCCCAGTAGATCCTTTAACACTATTGGTTTCGAGCTGCTCGATGAGGCGCCATCCTTGGGTGCGCTGTTCTTCGTTGCAGGTATAAGAAGCGTTGAGAATGTAGATCTCAGCCATCAGCAATTGTGCTGCGGCAGCTACTTCAGGGGCTTCGCCAGACCGCATTGCAAAGTCCTTGGCAATCTGGGCGTTGTTAAGTGCCTTCTTGAGTTGCCGCTGGCGCAGCAAGTCGGAACTCTGTTGTAGGAGCCCTCGTAATTTGAGGTTCCCGCCAGTGGTGGATGCGGTGGTGTGTGACAAAGTGTTTTCTCGTGTTTGCTGTCTTAGCCTGAGCAAAGGCAGCGTGTTCACTGGATTATTAAGCAAAGAGTGCGCCGCTTTGTGCGAAAGCCGCTCGGATTGCGCCGAAAAGAGTGTCATTCTCTCCACATATCAATTGGGTAGTTGGCTACCTTTGACCACATGCAAGAACAGCTCGAACGCTTTTATTCTAGTCAAGTTAGCCGTGACTTTCAGATGCAACGGTTTGGTTGGAGCGGGCGACCAATGATCGTTTTCCCTACTACCCTTGGGCGATATCACGAAGCGAAAGACATGGGCTTGATCGATTCCATTGCGCCGTTGATTAACGCAGGGAAAGTGATCGTATACTGTGTCGACACCCTGAACCACGAGAGCTGGTACAACAAACAGTTGCATCCTCGAGACATGGTGCGTACGCAAGCGGCGTATGATCGCATGATCCGTCATGAGTTGGTTCCTATGCTTCAAGAACGTCACAACGCAGACAAGGTGATCGCCGCCGGCTGCAGTTTTGGCGCATACTCTGCTGCCAATTTTGCCTTCAAATTCCCAGAGGTCGTCAGTGACTTAATTGGAATGTCGGGGAGTTATGACGTGAGTAGCTTTCTCAATGGATACTACGATGATGAAGTGTACTTCAACAATCCGGTGGACTTTATGCGCAATCCTACTAATCCTGCGCTTTATAAAATGGGGATTATTCTAGGTACAAGTGAATGGGATATCTGTCGTCCAGAAACGGTACGGATGAGCAACCTGCTCAATGAGAAAGGCCTCAAGCATTGGTTAGATATGCGCGGATGGGTAGAGCATGATTGGCCTTTGTGGAACGATATGTTTCCAGCTTATTTAGGTCGTGTTCTCGGAGCCTAATCGAACTTAAGGAAATCACGAAAGTTCTGTTTTCGTTTCCCTAATCAAGTTAGTTCGTTCTATATTCCGTCTATGAAAAAAATCGGTATCCTATTCGGTCAAGAGCGCACCTTTCCAGCAGCATTTGTAGAGCACGGACGAGCTAACGCTCCTTCTGATGTACAGTTTGAGTTTGTCCGTTGGGGCGAAACGCAGCAAGGTCGATTGAGCGAATATGATGTGATTCTCGACCGTATTAGTCAGGATGTTCCTTTTTATCGCTCAGCATTGAAGCACGCTGCACTGAAAGGTACAGCAGTGATCAACAACCCTTTTTGGTGGAGTGCAGAGGACAAGCTTAGTGCGAATGTTCTCGCTCAAGAAGTCGGCGTACCTGTACCTAAAACGGTTTTACTACCGAGTCGTCAGCATCCAGAAGATACCACGAGTGATTCCTTCACTAACCTAGAGTATCCGCTGCAGTGGGACTCTATTTTTGACCACATCGGGTTTCCTGCCTTCATGAAACCAAACACTGGAGGTGGCTGGAAGCATGTGTACAAAGTGCATTCTCCGGAAGAGCTTTGGAGCGCATATAACGAGACAGAACAGCTGAATATGCTGCTTCAAGAAGCGGTTGACTTTACCACGTACTACCGTTGCTATTGCATAGGCGGCAAGCACGTGCGCGTAATGAAGTACGAACCTCGTAACGTATTTCATGAGCGCTATGTCAATGATGGTATCGCCATCGAGCCAAAGCTTCTGAAAACCTTGGAGGACTATGTGGTTCGTCTTTGCGACGCACTTGGCTATGATTTCAATACTGTAGAACTCGCCGTTCGTGACGGTATCCCATATGCGATTGACTTCACTAATCCGGCACCTGATGCAGACGTGAACTCTGTCGGTCAGGAGAACTTCGACTGGGTGGTCAAGTATTCCGTTGACTATGCGATTGAGCGCGCGCAGCAACACACCCCGGGTGGAGATAACCTCACTTGGGGAAGCTTTATGAAGCGCTCTGTACAGGCAGACATGAAAGCAAGTGCACCTCGTGTAGTAGCTAAGAAAAAACCAGCAGCTAAAAAACCTGCTGCTGTAAAAGTATCGCCGTCACAAGCAAAAGCTGTTGTGGCACCGAAGGTGAAAGATCAACCTGTTGTGCTTTCAGCTAAAGAGGCAAAGGCGAATACCAAAGAGCTGCTTACCCGTTTGGGCAAAGCGGCCAAAGGAGCTAAAGATGATCTGAAAGTCATCAAAGGAGTCGGACCGAAACTAGAGGGCATCCTCAACGGTTTGGGTATACTGACCTACGAACAGGTTGGGAAAATGAAAGTGAGAGACTATGATCTCGTCGATTCATTACTCACGACGTTTAAGGGACGCGGTAAGCGTGATGAGTGGAGTAAGCAGGCTAAAAAACTGAAGTAGACTCCATCATTTCTTTACATCTGTTTGTCTCTCAAGCAGTTCAAACGCCGATTTAACTAGAATCGGCATGATAATTCGACTCTGACCTTTATGCATCGTCTGGCCCTTTTAGATATGAACGACGGGTATCCCAACCAAGGGATGCGCTGTATTCGAGAAATAGCTGCAGGCTTCACGGATGCTGTTGAAATCGTAGAGTTCGACGTCCGTAACAAAGGTGAGTTGCCTGGGACGGACTTTGACATATACATCAGCAGTGGTGGTCCTGGTTCTCCTTTAGCAAGCGGTGAGAACTGGGAACGTCGATACATGAAGATGCTCGATGAGCTTTGGTTCATCAATAAGCACACAGACGATCCTTCAAAGAAGAAGTATTGCTTTTTCATCTGTTTCAGCTTCCAATTGGTGAGTAGATACTTCTCTTCGGGAAGTATTACCAAGCGTCGATCCATGAGCTTCGGAACGTTTCCTGTCCATAGTTCCAACGAAGGGGATGTCGATATTCTCTTTACTGGACTAGACGATCCATTTTACGTGGCAGACTTTCGTGACTTCCAAGTTGTACGAGCCAACTACGCTTCGCTAGGCGCAACAGGCGCCAGTATTTTGGCCTTCGAAAAGTATAGACCACATGTTCCTTACGAGCGTGCAATCATGTCTATTCGTTGGAGTGATGAGTGGGTTGGTACTCAGTTTCACCCAGAGGCTGATGCTGAAGGACTAACCGTATATTTCCAAGATGAAGCTCGAAAGAAGGTAATTCTAGAAGAGCACGGTCAGAAGAAATTTGATGAGATGATGGCGCACCTCGCCGACGATTCGAAAATCAAATTGACCAATGAGGTCATCATTCCAGGTTTTATTCAAAGAGCTCTAAACGCACTCGACGCCCCCGTTAACGTGTAATCATTTCTTACCCCCCACAGCTATGATACCTGAAGTAAGAGAAGCTTATAATCGCGCCTATACAGATGAGCAGTATCAAGCTTTTCATCAGCAGTTGTATGATGTCATTGGAGATCATGCGACGTTTCGACTTTCTGAGACGCCCATATTTCTGCCAGACGAGTTAGCGAACGAACTTCTTGACAGCTGTAACCGGATTAGCGATGTAATTGCCACTCCAAGCGGTTTGGCAGCAACTACAGGAGCCATACGCGCGCCGTATTGGAGTATTCATGGAGAGCCTGATCGACCGTTATTTTTGCAATACGATTTTGCGCTGTGCGCGACGGATGATGGGATTCGACCTTGGTTGATCGAACTTCAGGGGTTCCCTTCACTTTACTTTTTTCAAGCAGATTTAGCGCGCTCCTTTCGGGAAAACCTGCCCGTACCAGCAGGCTATAGCTCGTTTTTTAATGGTTTTGACGAAAGTAGCTACGTTGAATTGTTGAGGGAAGTCATCATGGGTGAGCATGCCCCTGAAAGTGTCATTCTTCTTGAAATAGAACCTGCTAAGCAGAATACCAGAATTGACTTTTTAGCTACAGCTAACCAGATACAATTACCGACCGTCAGCTTAGAAGAGCTCGAGCGTAACGGAAAGAAGCTCTTCTATCGCCGTGAGGGGCGCATCATACCTGTAACGAGGATTTACAACCGCGTTATCCTGGATGAACTCAATACCAAGGACTTGTCCAAGTACGAGTTTACGCTTCGTGAAGAGGTAGATGTGGAATGGGCAGGCCATCCAGATTGGTTTTTGAGGATCAGTAAGCACACGCTTCCTGCAATCGGACACTTGCCGAATGTCCCCGTCACTACGTTTGCGAATGAATATGTCGCCGGTAGTTGGGACTTATCTAAATATGTCCTTAAACCACTGTACTCTTTTAGTGGAGCAGGAGTAAACCTCAATCCAACCGAAGCTGATATCTCAGCGCTTGAACGTCCTCAAAACTGGATCCTACAGCGTAAAGTCGCTTACGGTCCTGTACTCCAAACTCCAACTGGACCTGCAAAGTGTGAGGTGCGAATGATGTTGGTATGGAGGCCCGGAGAGGAGCGTCCAACGGTTGTCAATAACCTTGTACGGATTACCAAGGGCGAAATGACGGGCGTGAAGTATAACAACGAGGCGACTTGGGTTGGAGCAAGTGTGGCAATGCACCGATTGGGCAAAAAATAGGCGCAGTGCTTAAAGCGTAGACGTTCGATAGTAGATGAGGTGCCAGCCTCCGTCGAGCTTTGCGAACCGGCGTTCAATTTTATAGTTCCCAACGCGTGCTTTGATTACTTCCTCGACGAGGTCTTCAGTGAGTGGGACAAATTCTTGTACGAAGTCAGGATTGTCAATGATTGGTCGATGCATCGTCCAGTCAGCTTGTGCGTGCCGCAGATCAACTGCAGCGCCGGTGCTGTCTTGCACGTAATTGCCACTCAATGGCCAAGAGATCCTTGAGATTTGAAAGAGGCTGTCTTGGTGAAATTGATTGTAGAACGCCGCGAAACCTCCTACTGCAGATTCTGCACCAGTAGCTCCAGTTTGACCTGGTTCTGGAGCTGTGGAGTTACACGCTGGAAGTACTGTGGTTGCAGCTATAAATAGCGTAAGTAAACTGATAACGTGTGTCTTTCGCATTACAAAATTACGCATTTGTTGGAGGGGTTTTTGTACTCTGAATAGGATTACGCGAAAGCTGAACGTTAAGAGATATGTCTCCTTAACGGTTATACCGTCTCCAATCGCGTGTTTCCTACGCCGTAAATCTAGTCTAATGAAACTTCGTCTACTCACCATCAGCATACTGTGCTCGCTTTTTGCTTTGGATGCATACGCTCAATGTCCTTCGGGCAGGATTCGTAACGATGCAACTGGCAGTACGAGAGACATTGAGCTGTGTACTGGTGATGGACAAGCAGATGCGATTACGTTCAGAACTGACTTTCAGGCAACAACCGCACTTGCTACGATCATCACGGATGATCGAGGAGAAATTCTAGCGGAGCAGCCAGGACAAACCTTCGACTTTGAAGGCTTTGCAAACGGAGAGAGCAGGGCATACATTCTCAGTTATACGGGAACACTTTCAGCTACGATTGGCGAAAAAGTCTACGCCATTGATTTAGCAACAGGGTGTTTTGAGCTATCGTCTAACTACATCGAAATTGAGCACAGCGCTCCAGTTGCAGGGTCTATAACAGACGATGACGGGATGGTGCTTGCATCGTTATGTGTCAGAGACGGCTCTCCAGATTACGTAGGCTATGATGTGACCGGAGCTGATGCCGATCGCTACGTATACCTTATTACGGACACCGATGGAAACGTCGAAAAGGTCGACTACAATACCTACGAGGACTTTGGCTATCAAGCCCCAGGCACGAGTTATATCTACGGATTGGCCTACAGTGGCAGCCTTAAGGTTCGCTCGGGTGACAACATCTTCACGGATCAGTTGGTAGACGGTTGCTATGACTTAACTGACAACTTCATCATCATCGAGCGAAACGAAGTCGATGGCGGAAGAATTCGCGTTGACGGTGAGAAGCACATCAAAGTAGATACGAATACGACGCAAGCTCCATTGATTGATCACACGACGTCATCCGTTTCTCCAATTATTTACGTGATCATTGATGACGGCAATATTATTCGTGGCTTTAGTCAAGGACCTGCAGTAGACATGTCTTTCTTGTCGGCTGGTAAGTACTGGATCTACGGGTTCAGCTACACGGGCAATATTCAAGCGGAAGTTGGACAGCGAATTTGGGATTCTGGAGTTCGTTTCGCAAGTGGTTGCTTCTCAAGAAGTAACGCTATTGTCGTAACAAAGAAGACGCCCGCAACTACGACTGCACCTTGTGCAGCGTACGCAGGGAACATTACTGCAGTAGCAAGTCCAGTTATGCTTCAGAATGGTATCGCTCGCATAGATGCTGTCCAAGACGGCAGCGCTTTCGTGCCGTCGAGTTACGATTCAGTGTACTTTCTCACGGTCGGGCCAACAGAAATAATCGTCGCACTTAGTATTTCTAGCCCTAGTTTCTCTGTGAATACGGTTGATACGTTTACGGTCTTTTACCTCAATGCAGAGGTTACAGATAGTGGGTCTCCTGATTTTATCGATCTCGGTGCTATCCAGTTCGGTGTGACCACCATGGGCGATCTCGCCGCGGACATTATGGATCGTGAGATTTGTGCAGACCTTACGATTCCAGGTGCAGAGGTAATTGTCCTTCCAGATCCATTGGCTCCATGTGCGGCCTTTGCAAGTAGTGCGATTCCAGTATTGGCAACCGTACCACTCGTAAATGGTGAGGCGACCATAGATGCTATACCTGACGGTGGGGCTTCCCTTCCTGCAAACGCAGAGTTGACGTTCGTTCTGGCTCAAGGAGTGCTCCAAACAATTATAGCACTGAGCGATACACCTCAATTTACGGTTACCGAAGCTGGGGTTTATTCTGTGCATCCATTGGCTGCAGAAACTACTGACCCTACCAGTTTGAATTTCCTCGATCGTAGAGATTGGATCTCAAATGGCCTTAATGTTTTCGGAGCATACGACGTGATATTCGCCGAAGGAATTTGTGCGGACATCGACTTTTACGGAGCTGTATTTCAGGTCACTTCAGGAAGCAGCTGTGCAGCTGCCTCTGGTTCTATCAATGTCGCCGCTGACACCGTAGTTCTTGTAAATCAAACGGCAAGAATATCAGGCTTGCCCGATGGAAATGCCGTGATTCCGGGAAGCTTTGATCGAACATACGTCTTGAGCTATGGTCCGAATAAAATCATTCAGGCCATCTCTGCGATTCCTCGCTTTGATGTGTCAACTGTAGGAGATTACTTCATCCATGCGTGGATCGGTGAATTCGACGACATGTCTTCTGTAGACTACGTTAACCTCTCCGCGATCCAGCAAGGGATTGCGCCAATCAGTGATATTGTGCTACAAATTCAAGGGTCAGGTATCTGCTCTAGTATTGATGAAGCAGGTGCCGCTGCACACGTTACGCCGAGTACGACAGCTTTTGCACTGCAACTCAGACCTACGCAAGTTGGAGATTACCTCCGCGTAGGAAATGCTTATGCATCGACTCCCCAACAAGGAAAGTTGATCGTTTCTGATCAACTAGGTCGCGTAATCGCAAGCAAAGAAGTTCAGCTTTCTGAGCAGCCCCAAACGTTTGAGTTGGAGGTTCTCAATGCTAACAATGGATTCTACTTCTTGAGTCTCATCGGAAATACCGAAGGGGTGATTTCAAGCCAAGGGGTGTTGTTGAACTAGAACCATTATTAAGATTGTAATTCTAAATCAGGTTCTGGGCGCTAGCACTCGGTTGAGATATAAGGGCAAATCCTCAACATACATGGTTGAGGGTTTGCCTTTTTTTTGATGCGTGCACATTGGTTGACTTTTGCTAAAGTCAAAGAAGGCCTTAATTTCTCTTAAGACATCTAAACGGGAGTAGAATTTTGAGAGGAGATAGCTTGAAAACCGTAGGCCATATTTAAGGATAGAGAGCAACTCGCGTACTGTTCTAAGTAGTTTTCCTCGAAGCGTGTGAGCCTCGACCTTAAAAGCAACTTGACGCCTTTTTCATAGATGTAGGCAGGCAAAATAGTCGAAGGAAGTAAGCTTGAAGAAATCAGATTACATCTGATTCAGGATTTCCTGATACCTGGCTGCTTCCGGCGAACGTCCAGCCATGCGGATCGCTTGCTGCACATCTGCTTTGCCGCCGACAACATTGCCGATGGAAGCTTTTAGTGCGCCACGTTCTTGCAAGAGGTCATGACGTTCCGGTCGCATCCGTAACATGACGTCGTAGTCGACCAATGCTTCTTGGGTGCGCCCAATTGTATAGTAGAGTAGCGAACGGTTGAGGTATGCATTGAAGTTGTCAGGCTCCATTTCTACGCCCTTGTTGAGGTCTACTTCCGATTGCGGATACTGTCCTGTTTTGGCGTAAGCTGCCCCTCTATTAATGTAGAGCTCTCCAAGATCTGGCTCCACTTCGATACCTGCAGAGTATTCGGCAAGCGCTTCTGCGGTACGTCCATTGTCGAAGTGCAACTTGCCTAACGAGTTGTGGTAGCTTCCTTCATTCGGATCTACAGAGATCGCTTTGCGGTACAAGCCCATGGCCAAATCGGTTTCACCTTCATCGCGTAAGTACATCGCCAAATTGCCATGTGCGGTGCCTGCTCGGGGATAGACTTTGCCGACGTGCGTCCAAAGGGTGCCGCCGTTTTGCCAAATGCGGGTTTGCTTGAAAGCGACGAGCGTTAGCACCAAAAGGAAGACGCCTACTCCGATTTGAAGTCCGCGCCGAATGCCTTGATTGGCGGAAAGGCGTTGGTACAAAAAGGCCATTCCCCAGAAGAGTCCGAAGTAGCCAACGTAGGTAAATCTGTCTGCTAAATATCCTTGTCCAGCGCCGAGTACTTGCAGCATGAACATCACGTTCACGGTGAAGAAAGCGAGGGTAAATGTGATCCCTTTCCACTTTTGCAGGAAGCCATAAATCATAGCGGCAATTGCTGCAATGACGATCCCAAAGGAGAGATACGCTTGTGTAGGAAGCGTGCTCGGGTATGGGTACAACGGTGACATCTCATACGGGATCACCGCTTTGACGAGGTAGACGGTATATGCATAAGCGCCAACGGCCAAACGGTCGATCGCACTGTAGTTGGTCGCATCTGCCAAGCTGCCGTCACGTCCCAAGAAGAACACGCCGAGCAGTCCTACGGCAAGACTCATGAGGAAGTATGGAGCTTTCGCCAAAACCTCATGTGTGTTGAAGTTGAATGGCGCTCCTAGTTTGAATTTATCGTTGCGTAAATAGTCTAGGCAGATCATGGATAGCGGCAAACTCACCGCTTGGATCTTTGAGAAAAGGGCCAAGATGAATAGGCCTGCGACACCCCAGTGCCAGCTAGACTTGCTGCCAGATTGGCGATGCTTTTCATAGACCAGCAGGGCTCCGAAATAGAAGACGCTGAAGAGGACATCCTTGCGTTCGGTTACCCAAGCGACACTTTCGACGCGTAGTGGGTGAATCGCAAATAAGCAGGCCAGAATCGCTGCAGGAACTTGATCGAGTTTAAGTCGACGACCTAGGAAGTAGACGAGCGCTACGTTGAGCAGGTGCAGCCAGAGGTTGTTGAAGTGATACAATCCTGCTTTGGTCCCTACCATCGCGTATTCAAGCGCAAAGGTGAAAATGGGAAGCGGGTTGTAGTTGCCAATTACCGTCTCGGTGAAGATGGTTTTGAGGTCGAAGGTGGTTACGCCACGGTTTTCCAAAATATTGACATCATCGTCCCAGTTGACGAAGTCAAATCCCATGGTTTGGCCGAAAACGACAAGTGCTAAGATCAGTGCAGGCAAGAGGTATTGCCAATCTGGTTTAACGTTACCTAGTTGTTGTGCTTCAGCAGGTTGCGTTGCCTTTGCTTGTTTTTTCTTCTTCTGTTTAGTTGCCATGGGGGTGGGTAAGGCTACAAGTGTCTTCTGCTTACGCCAAAACTAGTCATGACGTTGCGAAGTGAAGAACAGAGAATGACTAGGGTAGAATGTTGGGTAGGCTGCAGGGTGGTTGTAATTCGTCGAATTACGAACATTGTGGCCTGGGGATTTTAGGCCGTTCGTAATTCGTCGAATTACGAACAGTGTGGTCTGGGGACTTTAGGCCGTTTGTAATTCGTCGAATTACGAACAGCTCTCGAATCGCTTAGTACACGCTGTGTTTAAAACAAAAACGTGCAATTGTAGAAGTTCGTCAGTCTAAAGGTTAGACCAATACAAAAAATCATGGCCTTTAGTAAAGCACATCTTTACAGTAATCGAGAAAGAAGAAACGCTAGAATTGCCAGCGCGCTTGGACACCCTGCTAGGATTAAAATCATGCATCAGCTTCAATCGGGTGAACAGAGCTTTCAATACTTGTTCGCGAATCATCCGTTGAATAAAGCTACGTTGAGTCAGCATTTGCGGACCTTGCGCCTAGCTGGATTGATAGATTGCGTTGAATTTGGCCCGAACACTTACTACTCCTTTGTTTATGAAAATCATCCAAAATGGGTGTCGATGATTTTAGGTGAGATGATCCAATTTGAAAAGCTGAGAAGTGCAGCTTGATTGTTGCCGTTTGTAATTCGTCGATTTACGAACAGTGTGGTCTGTGGACTTTAGGCCGTTTGTAATTCGTCGAATTACGAACAGTGTGGCCTGGAGATTTTGGGCCGTTCGTAATTCGTCGATTTACGAACAGTGTGGCCTGTGGACTTTAGGCCGTTTGTAATTCGTCGAATTACGAACAGTGTGGTCTGGGGATTTTAAGGCCATTTGTAATTAGTCGAATTACGAACAGTGTGGTTTGGGGATTTTAGGCCGTTCGTAATTCGTCGAATTACGAACAGTGTGGTCTGGGGATTTAAGGCCGTTTGTAATTCGTCGAATTACGAACAGTGTGGTCTGGGGATTTTAAGGCCATTTGTAATTCGTCGAATTACGAACAGTGTGGCCTGGGGATTTTAAGGCCGTTTGTAATTCGTCGAATTACGAACAGTATTGAAATTGAAATCGCAGATACCCCCCTACACCAACGGCCGAATCCGCTGCACGCGAAATTCTAGCTCCCGAACATGCCCAGCAGTTACACTACCCACGCACCAAATGTCAAAGGGGTGAGTCTGGTCAACTTGTCGAAGGACAGCCTCTGCACTCAAGGGACTTGTGAGGTAGTACACTTCAGCTCGATGTATCGAGGCGGCCTCATTGATGACGGAGCGATAGATGCTCAAGCGTTGGACATGAATATGGTCTGTGAGAGGTTTTTCGACAGACCTACGGCTGTTCTCCGCTTGTAGAAACGTAACCTTGGGTGTGGTTTCCGTACAGTGGGTTTTGGCGAAAGCTGCAGCAGTAGTAAGTGGCTCACCATCGCCAATGAAGTCAACCGTGAGACCAGCATTTTGCCATGCCTCAGCGGTTCCTGGACCAACGGCAGCGAGTTTCAGCGCCCCACTTTTGAGGTGCAACTGATCGCCCTTTTGCTCAGCGAGCTGTTGGGATAGAAACAACTTCACGCCGCGAGGACTGTAGGCAAACAACCAGTCTGTCGCGGCGACCGCTTCGATCTTGATCGCCTCGAATTGGAGCATAGATTGCCCCGTCACCTCAAAGCCATCGGCTTCAAGTTGCTTCCTCAACGGAGCATTTTTAGGCAATGGCCGGGTAATAAAAAGACGTCTTGACATAGGTGCTTAGTCCTTCATCTCTGCGGTAAGCATGTCGTACATCTCATCGACCATTCCGTCGAACGTACTCAAGCTCAAGCGCTTTCTGATCACTTTGTCGCCAAGCTTTGGCGCATAAGCTGCTGTGAAATTGTAGCCCATGTCGTGTGCAACACAGTGCGCGCCGAGCGGTAGGTGACAACCTCCATCAAAGCGTTTGAGCAATGCACGCTCTACGTTGGTGCATGCAGCAGTGGCTTTGTCGTGCAACTTGGCGATGATGCGACGCGTGGTCACATCGTTTTCGCGGCATTGGAAGGCCAACACGCCTTGTGCAGGAGAAGGCACAAACTCACGAGGATGCAGTTCGCTTACGACGAGGTCATCGACATCAAGCTCTAGACGAGTGATACCGGCCGCAGCCAAAATGATCGCATCGAAGCCACCATCACGAAGCTTTTGAATCCGCGTAGGGACGTTGCCTCGAATGTCTTCCGTGGTTACGTCTGGACGTAAATCGAGCAGTTGAGCCTTACGGCGTGCACTAGAGGTTCCAACCTTCGCACCGCTTGGCAGTTGCCAAGGCTTGTTATCGACAGCGACGTCTTTGCGGACGAGGATCCAGTCGGTAGGGTTCGCACGATGGCTTACGCCGGCGAGTACCAGACCTTCCGGCATAGTGGTAGGTAGATCCTTCATCGAGTGAACAGCCACCTGAACGTCTCCGCGCAGCAGTGAGTCTTCAAGCTCTTTGGTGAAAAAGCCCTTTCCTTCAAGCTTGTCAAGAGACAGGTGCTGGATTTTGTCCCCCTGTGTCTTAATTATTTCCAGCTCGGATTGCACCTCATGCTTAGCCAGTTCTGCTTGCAAGAAGTGAGCTTGCCAAAGGGCTAGCTTGCTACCTCGGGTACCAATTCGAATGATGGGATTTGTTGCCATGGCGCAAAGGTACGTGGCTTATCACGCTCCATCCTCGAAAACCTCAGGGTGGACATGTACCTTTACACTAATATGCAGTTTACCGTCCAACAAATTGCCGAACTTCTCGGTGGTACTATAGAAGGAAATCCTGAGGCTATTCTCCGAACGATCGGTCGTATCGAAGATGCTGGTGAAGGGGAATTAGCCTTTTTGTCCAACCCGAAGAAGTATGCAGAGTTCGCTTACGACTCTGGTGCTACAGCTTTGTTGGTTCCTAAGGATTTCGTTGCCAGCCGAGCATTCAAGGCGAATGTGATTCGAGTGGCGGACGTTCAGAACGCTATTGCTGGCTTACTCCGCATGTATGCGGCCAGTATTCCTAAGCCTGATCCGGGCGTTGATCCTTCAGCGTTTATACACGAGAGTGCAACCGTACATCCGGGTGCTCACGTAGGGGCGTTTGCCTATGTAGGTGCGAATTCTACGGTCGGTACCGGTACAATCTTAGAGCCTCAGTCTTTCATAGGTTCTGGAGTGACGCTGGGTGATGATTGCCTACTTCAAGTAGGAGCGCGCCTGCTGCACGGTAGTGTGGTCGGTAATCGCGTGCGTTTGCTTGCTAACTGTGTGGTTGGAACCGATGGTTTCGGTCATACACGTGAAGACGATGGTGCGTGGATACGCATTCCGCACTTGGGGAATGTCCTCATTGAGGATGATGTAGAGGTTGGCGCATGTACAACCATAGATCGTTCAATCACCGGAAGTACAATCCTTCGCAGAGGCGTGAAGCTTGACAACTTGGTCATGGTGGCACACAACGTGACCATCGATGAGCACACCGCAGCTGCCGCGCAAGTAGGTATAGCTGGTTCAGCTAAGCTTGGTAAGCGTATTCAACTCGGTGGTCAGGTCGGAATGGCCGGTCACATCGTCTTAGCGGATGGTGTTGAAGTGGCCGCACAGAGTGGTCTCAAAGATTCCATCTTAGAAGAAGGCAGCAAGGTCTTCGGATCTCCTGCCAAGCCTTTCCGTCAGTGGGCTTCTGAGCAAAGTTCTATCCGTCGCATCCCGAAGATGATGGATCAGATTAAGGAGTTGAAGAAGGAGTTGGAGGCGTTGAAGAAAGGGAGTGGAGCGGTGTAGGTTTCAACCTGAAATCGCAACTATACGCTAAGCGTTTCAATATTTAAATTGGAAATCTTCTCTTTTTCTATCTCGTCCAAGGAATTGTGCTTTGCTCTTAAGTTCTTTAAGGCCGTCGCGTTTTTGACATCATCATATAGTTGGGTCAGCTTGTTTCCGCTTATCCATAAAGTGTGAAGCAAAGGTAGCTCAAAGAGAGCTTTTGGGATTTCTGTTAGCAGATTGCTACCCAGCCTAATGGTGTGGATTTTAGAGTTTTGACTTACTTTTTTAATTTCAAAAGTAGTCATTTTGCAGCCTGAGCAACTAAGATTCTCTAAGTAGTCAAGCTGCCAAACCTCTGGCGGTAAATGAAAAGGCCTGACACTTGAAAAGTTGAGGGTTTTTAAAAAGTGGAGCTCTTTTACTACAGATGGTAAGTTGGAAACGGAACATGAGCTTATGGAGAGCGTTTCAAGCTGTTTGAATTTTTTTAGCGGAGTCAAGTCTAAATTGATCTCTGTCTTATCATATATGTCGTGACCGATTTGGACGACTCTTAAGTTTTCAAATGATTCAAGAGAAGACAAGTCTTTAATTGCGCAACTAACAATCATCAAGTCTTTTATGTGTGAAAATTTCTGGGCAAAGGAATCTGGAATCTTTCCATTTTTAAGGGTCGATTTGTAGATGTAAAGCTTCTTTACGTCAGGAATGTGTAGGCCTCCAAATTCAGCGATGAAATCTTCTGGCTGATAGTGATTTAAGCGGAGTAGGTCTTCTGTTAAGATTGCCTCCGGCTCTTTGTAAGCTGTTCGTTCTTTTTCAAGCTCGGCTAGACGTGCTAAGTATTCTTTTTTTTCTACTAGTAATCTTTCTTTTTTTCTCTTTTAAGTCTTTGTTGAATCTCATAAAGGTGCGATGCTTGGACTCTGTGAAGTCGATTTAATAGTTCTCTGTCGCTTTTAGTAATGTTTATGTTAAATGTTCTCAATTTTGATCCTACAGCAAGTGCTTCTGAAAAGATCTCAGAGCTCTTTAGGTTTTCTAAGTCAACAGTATGGTGCTCTTTTTTTACTTCCTCCGCGAGTCTGAATATTCTTCGAGCCATGCTGAACGAGGTGTGGTTACACAATTCATCAGCAAGGATGGCTAATTTTAGAAAGTCACGATCTTCAGAACTAAGGTTTGGAGATTTCTTGGTTTCTTCAGCGATCCTGCCTTCAGATATTTCTTTCACGGCTTTAGGGATACCGTTGGTTGGTACTCCTTTGAATCCTTTGTCTACTTGGAGTAGGAATAGTTTTAAGAGATTAGTTGTGGTGTTATCAGCGAGGTTTTTGCCATTGGCTATGTCGGCTAATTTTTCGGGAGCCTCCGTTTCAGCTTTATGGTAAAATTGACGGAGAATACAGGCTACAAAATGAAGCTCGCTACCCCTAAGAGTCATGCCAAAAAACATGGCCAGTCTATGGATGGCTTCTTCGTAGTTGTTTTGCACGCAGGCGATCAGAATCGCTTTCTCCTTGGGGCTTAATGTTTCAAGTTCTGTAAGTCTTTTGACGTGAGAGGCATCTTGTGGCCCTAAAAGATTGGTATGCATGACAAACAAGAGGATTTTGTGGAGGCTTTTCTGCCAATATTACCAAATTGTTTTAAGCCCGAGCAGGATCTCTGACGTCATATCGAAATGCATTTGTAGATGGAGTGCCTCACTTTGTCAGTGAGGGCTGTCGTTATATAGTGAGGTTTTCTAGCCTTGCTGCTTTCATGTTAGACCTGAGGAGCGAAATTCTATCCGTCGCATCCCGAAGATGATAAGGAGTTGAAGGCCTTGAAGAAGGGGAGTGGGGTGGTGTAATGCACTGTTTGGGGAAATCCGTACTTCTTCAAAAGAGTTATCCGAGCGAATAAACCTGCTTGTAAGCTAGAGGGCTAAAACTCCTAATTTCATAACTTAAAGAACACACTTCTTTCCGTGCTTTTCTTATACCTGTCCTTAACGGTAATCTCCCTGCTAGTACTCGGACGGTAGCTCTTATTACTTGGATTAAGAATATGCTCTATTTGATACTCAATCATTTTTTCAAATGGAAGAAGGAAGTCTTTGGTGTCGCATTCTTCTAGACCGCCTTCCTTGAGTAGGTCTAGAACAATAAGAACTGACTCAATCGTACCGAGGCAAAGAGGATCAGGTTGCTGCTTGGTAATGAACTTTGACTTTATTTTATTATCAAAACTAACTCGTTCAAGGTTTTGTAAATTCTTACTCAGTTTGAGCATTTTACGGGCGCAGGGCCATGTCCCATCGAGAATAAACAGATGTGGGCTGTCTCCCATGAAGGAGTTCATTTCTGAACCCTTTCTTGTCGATAAATTGAAACTGTCGTTTCCCGGATAGAGTAGGAATGAACTGCTTTTTTCGTCGTTCAGGATTTTATTTACGAGTCTATTATTGGTGAAATCGACGCCGACTATGATCTCTGAATTTTCGAGTTGAAGCTTCGTCATGTGCCCCGTTCCGTTTTTCTCCTTTCTGTACTCCTTTGGGTGCATCAGAATAACAAAACGGGTCTTGGTCTGGAAAGGACGAACGAACTTGCAAATACACGTGCTTGAAGGCCTCATGCATTTGTAACACTTGATTCGTGGATTGTCTGTTTCTACTGGCAAAGTGGACGTCTCTTTTTTCCTCATCTGGTTCTTTTTGGTTCACCTTTTCGGTGATCGAACACTTGATTTGAAGCGTTAAAGGTAGTGCTTCCAGCGGTCTCTTGCAGTTGGCGCGCACAGTGGGCAGGGATCGCGCTTTTCTGTCCAGTCAGGGCGCTCAGGGCTTCTCCGTCGCTGGCGTTGCAGTTCAGATGAGAGCTCCTTTTGATGAACTTAGCTTGCGTGCGATTCCGGAGATGGTTTCTCATCCTTCGAAGGGAAAAGCTCCCCAAGCATCTCTTTGAGTTGCTTGAATTCTTCGCCGCGGTAACCTCTTCGAATCAACTCATTCCACAAGGGAGTAGCTTTCGTTATCTTTTTTTTCGTGATGTATTTTTTCAACTCCTTGAGCAGATCTTCGCTGTGAGGACAGCCTGATTTTACATCGGAAGGATTTGAGGAATGGGCTGATACCGTAAGGCCTCTCTTCACTTCAGGGCTTTCGCCAATTTGATAGCCAATTGAAAATTCAAATTCTTGAACCTCATCTAAGCCTACCCAATCTGTATGCGATTTCATTAGTACCTGGGTAACATCTTGCTCGATACCGAGTCCAAATGGGCTCAAAAATTCTATTTTTTTAACCCTCGCGCTGTGTTTAGGGTAACTTTTACGTGCAAGTGCCTTATCCCACAGTTTGATCGAGCATCGAGTGGGTAGTTGATGTGGGTGTATACTTTCGTCAGGAATGCTTTTTTACCACCGACGTAGTGCTTTTCTAAAAACGTCTCGAATTGTTCATTTTTTTGGATTTGCGCGCTGGCTGTTAGAGCAATTAATAGCGATAGGGAAAGGAGGATGCTAGATTTGATAAAATCCGGCATTTGATATTTTTTGTGAATATGGTGCGTCCAGAATATACTGGTACTGTGGCGTACCAAAGGACCGTCCTCATCGGCGAACCGCATTAGCAAACGACGCTCGGATAGACTCACCGAGTTTGTTGAAGGATAAAATGCGATTTATCTCGACCAATTATAGGTGTGACCCTAAATAGTCCCAAATCTCACTTCCCATATCCCTCAACAGATTTCTCTGAGTGCTTCTCGTTCCTCGTCGCGTAGTCGAAATGACGGTTCATATGGAGCAGAGGCATCTAGAAAAAAAATCACTTCCTAAAATTGCACCCCATGCTCAGCTGGGAACTGAGCCGGTATTTGGCTTTTGTCCTCTCCTAAGTTTTGTCTCAGGTCTATTTCAATTCCTCTTGAAATGGTGGAGATAGGAACATCGTTTGGAGTTCCCTCAAATGGGTTTTCTCCATTCCTACCTATCCGTTCCATAGTATGGAACATCCAAGCGATAGCTGTATAAATAGGAATGCTAAACCACATGAAAGCATCTCCCCAACTTGGGTGGCTGATGGCGATTTCTTTCCCAATATCCATGAATTGTGGAACCAAAGCCATAGGCAGTAGTAGCAAAAGCAACCACATGAAGTAGTGATTTAGCGTAGCATACTGTCTTGGGTAAGGGAAGTTCTTGATGCGTTCAGATTGGCCTTGTAAAGTGAAGAGCTCTTTAATGAGTGCTTCAAGTTCAAGGAATGAAAATTCCCAAAGAATCCCCTTTTCTTTTAACTTCTTAAGGTGATGAGATTGCTGGTAGAGTAGCGCTGTTTGGTGGTTGTCATTGCGCATCATTTTCTCTAGATCTTCTTTCGACAGGTATGGTGCAATGTCCTCTTCTAACGAAGATCTTTGCTCAGGTGGTAGGATCCCCCATTCCGAATACGTTCTATGCTCGCTGGCTGTTTCCCACGGTTTCTTGTTCCGCATGGCATGCCTCAGGGCTGTCATCCAGGCAATGTGTCGATAGGTCAGTATTTTTACTTCGTTCTCAATAGCCTCTGATGAAACGTGCTCTTCGGTGTGCTCATCAGAAAGCATGTCTTGGACAAACGCACCAAAGGTGCGAGAGGTGTTAACGATGCCTCCCCAAATCTTCCTTGATTCCCAAATGCGTCCGTAGACGGAGTTATTTTGGAATCCAATCACGAATGCCACGGCGGTACCTATTAAAGACATAGGTGCCCACGGAATTCTGAACCAACCTAATTCGAGGAAATAGTAGAGTGAAACCCAGGCTCCAATGATGGCTATGAACCCAAACGTTTCGAAACGCGTCCACTTCACCATGTCCCATATCCGATATACTTTTCCTGTGTACATGTGCTTGCTTGTTTACTGTTTTCAGTTGAATGAAGTTCGGAACTCTACAGGTGTCTGACTCGTCTTTCGTTTGAACAACTTACTAAATGATTGTGAGTGCTCAAATCCTAGCCCGTAGGCGATTTCACTCACGGACAAGTCTGTTGTCGACAATTTTACTTTAGCCTTTTCAATCACCTTGTGGTGAATGTGCTGCTGGGTTGTTTGTCCCGTTAGCTTCTTAAGCATGCTACTCAAGTAGTCCGGCGTGAGGTTCAACTGCTGAGCGATCTCCTGAACGGTTGGCAAGCCGCTATCAACAAGGTCTTCCCGGTTGAAGTAGTCCTCCAGTAGCTCTTCCAGTCTGTCTAAGGTCTGATGGTTAGACACCTTTCGGGTGAGGAATTGTCTCTGATAGAACCTTTCCGCGTAACTGAGCAAGAGCTCTAGCTGACTTATGATTATCTGCTGACTAAACTGATCAAGGTTAGACTGGTACTCTCCTTTGATGTGGCGAAGTATTTCGTTTATAGTGTTCTCTTCTTTTTCTGATAAGAAAAGGGCCTCTCGAACGGAGTAGTTCAAAAATGAATATTTCTTGATGTCTGCTGCCAATGAAGTCCCGAACAGGAAGTCAGGATGAATAGCAAGGATGTATCCTGAAGGACTACTGTTTTGGTCCTCGTCTATCAATTGCACTGAAATAACCTGTCCGGGAGAAAAGAACGTCATCAATCCTTCGTCAAAGTCATAGGGTTGTTGACCATACCGGTATTTGCCGCTTACGTTTCGTTTTATGGAAATCGTATAAAACTGCTGAACCCATCTAAGTTCATTGTCTACGGCTGTTGGATTTATTTCGCCGTAGTCGATTAAGCTAATCAACGGATGTTCTGGCGGCCCCATGTTGTTGAAGCGGTGCAGATCGCTAATGGTTTTAAGTCTGGTAGGGCTCGCTGAAGGCATCGTCTTTCGTTTAGATTGATGGGCTCTGGTGTTCTCCTTGGTGGCTTTATCTGTCCGCTTTAGTTAGAAAGGGAAGTTGTTGCCAGTCTCTTGTTGAGCCCAGTCCCATAATTTAGCATTAAGCGTTTCATCCAAAGCCGCTGCATTAATTTTAGCGACGGCTGGCTTCCCTTTTTGCTCATTAGGTCCATCTGGTCCCCAATATTGTCCTCCTTTTGCATCCTCACGCAAGCAAGCCGCTAGCGTTGGTTGCGCGCCGTCTTTAGCAGTCATGAGATCAAGTGACGCAAGCTGATCTTTGTCCATGTTTTTCTGCAATTCTGTTTTGCTGAACCCTGGGTGTGCAGCTAGAGACTTGATTTGAGAGCCATTGTTTCTCAGTCTCTTTTCGAATTCAAGCGCGAAGATGATATCGGCCAACTTGCTTTGCCCGTATTCTCTCCAGTTGCTGTATGCTTTCTCTAATCGGAAATTGTCAAAATCAATCACCGCGTTTCTATGTGCGATGCTACTTAAGGTGACGACTCTAGATCCCGCTGTGGCTTCCAGTAGATTGTACAATTGCCCTGTGAGTGCAAAGTGGCCAACGAAGTTTACTCCGAACTGCGACTCATATCCGTCTTCTGTATTGGATGCAGGTGGAATCATAATCCCTGCGTTATTAATCAAAAAGTCAAGTCTCTCTTCTTGCTCTGTAACGTTGTTCGTGAATGCGGCAACTGATTTTAGGCTAGACAAATCCAGTTTGCCAAAAACAAGCTCCCCTGTTCCACCTTGTGCTTTCATTCTTGTAATAGCCTCAGTCGCTTTTTGTTCGTTGCGACAAGCGACATAAACTCTTGCTCCTTTTTGGTACAAGTCCAATGCGGTTTCAAATCCTATTCCTGCATTCGAACCTGTTACGATTACTGTTTTTCCTGTCAAATTCATAGCTGTCATTTTTGAATTAGTTGATATGACAAAGGTGAAGGCTTCTCAAATGAGCGATGTAGCCAAATCCATGATTGTTGTAGTTGAAAATGGCTTTCACGTCCCGAATCCCGAATCCCACGTCCCTTCTACAACTCATCCTTAATCACCTCACCATTTTTCATGATCAACTTCAAGTTCTCTTCGTAATTCACAAGGACGTCTACATCCTCTAATGGATTCTTATCGTAGATCAAAAGGTCAGCATAAGCACCTTTTTCTATCACGCCCAGTTTGCCCTCCATGTAAGGGTTGAGTTTTCCCGAAAGGTAGAAAAGACGCGCATTTTCAGAGGTCGCTTGTTTGAGGATTTCCGAAGAACTGAACCATCTTTTACGAGAGGTGAATTCTTTCAAAGCCCTGTGCTCACCGCCTAATGGTCCGAAGACATCAGAACCATAAGCAATATTGACCTTGTACTTCTTGGCTAGGTTCATCTCATTGACAGCGCCAGACTTAACTAAGTTCGACTTCTTAATTCGATGCGCAGGATGTTCTGCAGGGTCAAGGTCTGGGCGCATCGTCCACCAACTTTGGGGGACCAACCAGGCATCCTTTTCTTTAAGAAGCTTCATCGCTTCCTCGTTAATGATGTGCCCGTGCTCAATACACTTTACACCTGCATTCAAAGCTCGCATGATTCCTTCTGAATTGTAGACGTGCACGGTGACATACGTATCCCAATCTTGCGCGGCTTGAACTGCGGCCTCCAATTCGGCTGAGGTAAACTGAACAGAATGAATCGGGTCGAAATCTGAATTGACGCCACCTCCTGCCATAACCTTAAGTTGAGACGCTCCGTTTTTCAGGTTTTCCCTGCTTGCTTTTAGTACCTCTGGAACCCCGTCTACAACAAATGACCATCCTTGTGCATCCATGGAATGCAGCGCTGCATCAGACCAATACGGGTTTGGCTCATTCGGATTTCGTAAATCACCATGTCCTGAAGTCTGACTAATAAACGCACCTGAAGGGTAAATTCTAGGTCCAACGATGATGCCCTCATCGATAGCTTTTTTCAGGCCCATTACAGGGCCGCCCACATCGCGTACGGTAGTGAATCCAAGCATTAGGAAGTTCTCAGCGGCTTTACTTGCTCGCACGGAGGTATACATCCAATCCGCCTTGTTTCTCAATTCATGCACCCCCATCGTCATGGCTAGGTGAACATGCGCATCTGATAGACCAGGAATTAAAAACTTCTGCTTTCCATCTATAATGACAGCTCCTTCTACTGCCGTAATGTTCTCTCCAACTTGTTGGATTAAATTATCGACAATAAGAACATCGTGATTTTTTAAAATGGTTTCACCGGTCCCATTCCAAACGTTCACGTTCTTGATCAGTGTAGTGTTCTGAGCTGTAACCGTTACGATGACGAGTAAAGAGAACAGGATACTAAGTGCGTACTTCATTTTAATTTTTTGCAGAGGTGATGTAGGGCTTGCTTGAATTATGCCTTACGCTTATCTAAAATGCGGCTCAATTTTCCACCACCACTTCTTGGGATCGAACCCGGGGCTTTAAAGTCAATATTCATTGACAAGCCAACGGTATCCTTTATCCGATTCTTAAAGGTTGTTTGAAGGCTCTCGTCGTCAATGTCGACACCTTGGGTTACCTCGACTTCAACGCTTACCGTGTCCATTGTTCCTTTCTTCTCGACAACTAATCGATAATTTGGACTGAGGAAATCTAGCTGATGAATCACTTCCTCAACCTGGGTATGAAAGAGATTTACGCCACGAATAATTAGCATGTCATCCGCCCTGCCTTTAATCGTCGACATTTTGATATGCGTCCGTTTTGCATTAGGATCGTAATTGATCGAGCAGATGTCATTCGTCCAGTATCGCAAAAGCGGCAGCGCTTCTTTGGTCAGCGTTGTGAAGACTAACACCCCTTCTTCCCCATAAGGCAGGACTTCGCCGGTATCCTTGTCAATTATTTCTGGATAGAAATGGTCTTCCCAGATGTAGCTACCAGTTCCTTTTTCCTCGTAATCTTCTTGCGAAACACCGGGCCCAATAATTTCACTTAAGCCATAGATATTGGTCGCTGTAACATTCAGTCCACTTTCTACTTGGGCACGAATAGCGTCTGTCCAAGGTTCCGCACCCAGGATGGCAAACTTCAATGCTAGATCAGCGGTATCGATTCCTTTTTTAGCAAATTCTTCGGAGAGCGTTTGCGCATAAGACGGCGTACAGCAAATTACTTCAGGCTTGAAATCCTCTAAAACGGTAAGCTGTCGACTTGTCATTCCTCCTGAAATAGGAATGACGGCCATGCCCAGTTTTGTTGCGCCACCGTGCATTCCTAGACCTCCCGTAAAGAGTCCGTAGCCATATGCGTTGTGCAGTTTCATTCCTGGTTGCGCACCGGCACAGACCAAGCTTCGAGCGACTACCTCGTCAAAAACGCCTAAATCATTTTGTGTATATCCAACGACTGTAGGTTTACCTGTTGTACCGCTGGAAGCGTGGATCCGATTTATTTGAGACATCGGCTTAGCGAACAAATCAAACGGGTAGTTGTCGCGCAAATCCGTCTTATATGTAAAGGGGATTTTGTGCAGATCATCTATCGATTTAATATCGCTAGGCGCTAACTCGTTTTTATCAAACTGTTCTTTGTAAAAAGGGACGTTTTCGTACAATCGAGGGACTAAGGCTACCAGGCGTTCACTTTGCAGAATGCGCAGTTGCTCCAACGGCATCGTTTCGATTTTCTCGTTGTAGTACTTTAGGTGAGCCATTGTAATTGCGATTTAGGAGTAATGTAATGTCTTTCTAGACTCAAGCGGCATTCGAATGCCTTGGGCTTAGCAGCACAACCTCGCGCACCTGCGAGACGGGGGAGCCTTTCCGTAGAGAAAGATGAGATTATTCAATTAACCTGATAATCTCCTTGGTAATCACCTCTGAAAACCCAGTCGGGATATTGTGACCGTATTCCTCGGCCCAAACGGTCTTTGCATGCGGAATCAAACGCGCGAGCTCCTTTCCGTGCTCGATAGGAATAAGCGGGTCTTTCTCGCCATGAATGATTAGGGTCGGTATTTTTAACTGGTGCAGCCTGTCTTTCCTCGAACCTGATTTCGTTATGGCCATTTGTTGGACATCCGTTGCTTGCTTGTTTTTTCCTCTACGTCTTTCAATCTCGTATCGTGTCCGCTGCGCAATGAAAAGTAAATCGGGACGTGCCAGAGGCCCAGCATTGGAAGCATCCATGGAGGCTAACTCTAGCTTTATTTGAGAAGTTATGTCGTCTTTTCGATAGGTCGAATAGGCTGCGATGATGTCATTGATGAACGCTTTAGAGGGACCTGGAATGCTCTCGTCATCGATGTTAGCGCTGGTGTAGATCAGAGAGAGTGTGCTTACTTTTTCAGGATAGTTCAGCGCAAACTCTTGGGCTATCATCCCTCCCATGGATTGCCCTACAAGGTGGACCGCATCAAGGTTTGCATCGTTGATGACCGCGAGTACGTCTTCGGCCATGTCCAAGAGATCATAACCAAGGTCTTTCGTCCACGTAGAGCGGCCTACCTCCCGGTTGTCCATCCGGATGACATTTAAGCCTGCCGTTAGAAATGGTTGGTACGAATAGTCTCCCCAACCCATGGCCGTTCCTGCTAAGCCTTCGATGAGTAGGACCGTCCCTTTTGCGCTTTCTTCTGAAGTCTCAATCAGTTCGTACCAAATCTTGATTTCGCCTGAGTTAGCAACTGCGCTCTGGCCAACTTCTAAATTGGGAAGTGTTTCGCGCATCACTTGGCTTGTGATTTCGTTGTAGACCTTCATCCGTTTTGGATCTAGCGATTTGCAGCCGAGTAATGACAAGAATAGAAATATGACTGTCGAGAGCCTGATCGTATTGGTTATCGTCATGTACTTTAATAAGAGCTAATGAGTTCAGAGAAAGTGTTGTCTTGAATACAGAACTTTAATTTCTAATTAGGGTCTACTGATTTATAATAAAAGCACTAACAATCAGCGTGTTAAGCTTTATTCGACTAAGGTATTATGTATGGATTTCGTATTTTATTGGCCTAAACCCTTGCAGCCGTGCTTCGCTATTCACCAGCTTCCCAACTC
>JBGCGF010000063.1:0-18208 GCA_045110575.1 Saprospiraceae bacterium | reverse complement strand
ACCAGTGGCAGAATCGAATCACAAGCAACACTGTTTGATACAGGGTAGGCTAGATTTCACAAAGGACCTCTTTTCAGCACAAAACCCACGGTTTTACAAGCTAGGTTATGTCTAGCTCAAACGTTTTGGACAGCTGTGTATCATAACCTTGCATTTTCTACTGAGGCAATGGAAGATTTTATGGGGGTCTTACACTTTCCAAAGGGAACTAGTTACGTGTCTGGATCCCTAGATTTTAACAGGAAAGACGGATTTACTGATGATCCCGAATTAGAATATATTGAAGATTTCGACGGAAATGGTAATAGTATCCTACGGATGTATTGGACAGGTGCCGTGAAAGATTTAGCGATTGACGCACTAATTGATTTTGACTATGAAGCAAAAATAAGTAACCTCGCTCCTTCAGGATTGGAAGCATTAGATTTTAGAATGATTGCTTCTTCTAGCAATGCGCTTGCAAGATGTTATAACGCTTCAATTGTGGATGTCGAAGATTTGGATGGAGATTCTAATACAACAGAAGAATTGTGTGAGCGTTCTCTCTTAGTTGATGTCTCTGACTATGTGGCGTTGTCTTCTGAACTCTCAGTGAAGGGGTCACTTGATACAGATTATTCAAGCTATCCCGACGAGGGCGAGACGTTACCTGGAGGTTTAGCTGATTATCGACTTACGGTGATAAATGAAGGTAATGTCAACCTCCGTGATTTCACTTTTCTTGACATTTTTCCGCAAGTAGGTGATGTTGGAATTGTTGATCCTCAAGCACGTAGTTCTGTTTGGCGACCAAACCTTGTGGGGCCAGTGGATGCGCCAAGCGGTGTTGTGGTTTATTATTCAACAGCATCTAACCCGTGTCGTGCGGCTGATGGTTTTCTAGCTTCGGACCCGTCGGGTTGTCAGGCCCCAAACTGGACTACCGTTCCTCCTACAGATATCACGAGTGTCAATTCAATTAAGGTTGAATTCGGTAGCGTTCTCATTGCACCAAATGACACCCTCGTTTTTGAATGGCCGATGCGGACGCCAACCGACGTGCTTTCGCAGCCTGGTGTAAACGTAGGTGATCTTGCTTATAATTCTGTTGGTTTCATTGCTACCGTCGATGGCTCGGCCACTGCTTTACTTCCTTCAGAGCCTGTGAAAACGGGGCTAGCTATTAAGAGCCTTGTTCCTGGTGTCTTTGGAGATCGTGTATGGTCTGACACAGACGGTGATGGTATTCAAGATGTTGGAGAGACGGGTCTTAATAACGTCCGGGTTGAGCTTTATCAAGATAATGGTGACGGCGTTGCCAGCGTCTCTGAGGATACGTATGTAGGCTTTACGGTTACAGCAGGTGATGGAACCTACCTCTTCCCTAACCTAAGTTCAGGAGACTATTTCGCCTTCTTTACAACTCCTCCTACCTTTTCAGTTGCACCTGCCAAACAGGGAGCTGATAGAGAAGTAGATAGTGACGGGGCTAGTCACACTGCAAATGGACATGCAGGTGCGATTACAGAAATTACCACAGTTTTGGATACTGATCTTGAATTTACGATCGATCTTGGATTCGTACCTACTGGCTTAGGTGCCATTGGTAACTACGTCTGGAACGACGCCAATGCTAATGGCATTCAAGATGAAGGTGTAGCGGCTGGTGTTGATGGCGTTACCGTCAACCTGCTTTCGAGTGGAGGAGCGATATTGGCCACCACTCAGACAGAAGCAGATGGATCTGGTAATCCTGGATATTTCTTCTTCGATGCAATTACTCCAGGGTCATATCGCCTCAGTGTACAGATTCCTTCAGGAACAACCATGTCGCCTAAGGCGCAAGGGAGTAATACGGATGCCGATTCAGATGGAGATCCAGCGAACAGCGGGCAAACCAGCTTGATTAGTGTCATCGCGAATACTTTTTCCGACGACATTGACTTTGCGCTCCAGCTTTCAGGTACTGAAATCTGTGACAACGGTATTGATGACGATGGCGATGGAGATATTGATTGTGAAGACAATGAGTGTCCAAAAGCTTCCGCTATTATTCGGATTTCGGCCAACTAGTAGTCGCTACACCTGAGGCATCTATTGCTAAGGTTGAGCATAAGCCGAAAGTTGTTTTCACTTCACTAGGCGTAACTTTGTAGCACAGGCGCTATGAGTTAGTCTAGCGTTAGCTTCCGTTTAGAACCCAGTTATGTCAGTAGTACCGCACGACCTTGCGCGCCAAGGAGATCTTACGTCAATGTCAACAGCTCTCTCCGAAGGGCTTGATGCGAACCTTGTTGACTCGAGAGGATTTAGTCTCCTCATGATTGCTGCGTACAACAATCAAACAGAGATGACGAAGCTCCTTCTCAAAGGCGGGGCTAATCCAGACAGTAAAGATGCGCGCGGGAATTCACCGCTCATGGGAATGGCCTTCAAAGGCAACCTTGAGCCGGCACAAGCGCTAATCGAGTACAAGGCCGATGTCAATTTTCGTAACACTGAAGGAACTACGCCACTCATGATGTGTGGCATGTTTGGTCAAGCTGAACTGACGAAGCTTTTGCTCGCCAACGGCGCTGATAAAGCGCTCACAGATGCACAAGGCAAAACAGCGCTAGACCACGCAACAGCGAAAGGTCTCGATGAAGAAATCCTTTCGCTGTTCAGGTAGTCCAGTGCTTATCCTTCGATCGCCTGGAAAAGGTCGGCTATCAAATCTTCGTGGTGCTCGATACCTACAGACAGGCGAATCAAGCTTTCAGTAATTCCTAGCTTTTGTCTCGTCTCGATATTGATACCGATGTGTGTCATTGACGCAGGATGCTGCGCGAGACTCTCGGTGCTTCCGAGGCTTACGGCAAGTTTGACCAACTTCAATTTGTTGAGGCAGGCAAACGCTTCTTTCTCTCCTCCGAAAAGTTCGAACGAGATCATGGTTCCGGGTGAAGAATACTGGCGCTTGAAGAGCTCGTAGTTCTTGTCGTCGGTACTCATGAGTCCCAAGAAGTTGACGCGCTCCACTTTCGGGTGATTCTTTAATGCTGCAGCGACCAGCTGCGCATTTTTGGTTTGTTGCTCCATGCGCACCTTGAGTGTCTCTAGGCTTCGAAGTAGCAACCAGCAGGTGTGTGGACTGGCCATGTTACCCAAGAAGGTTCGCATGACTTTCAGTCTTCCCATGAGACCTGCACTTCCTAGCACGGCTCCAGCAATCAAGTCGCTATGTCCGCCAATAAACTTAGTGGCTGAATAGATGACGAGGTCTGCGCCGTGATCCGTCGGACTACACCAAATCGGCCCCATGTAGGTATTGTCAACCGCGAGTGGAATTTGACGCTCTTCTGTTTGGTAGTGGTCTGCAATTTCCCTGAACATCGCGATGTCAAACAGGTCATTGGTTGGGTTGGCAGGAGTCTCTAGGTATACGAGTCCAAGTTTTGGCGAAAGCCCAGAAGCATCAATGCGCTTCATGATTTCCTCCTTGGTGTCCGTTACGGTAACACCAATGCTTTTTACCCCTATGAGGTCGAGAAAGTCATGAATGAAATGGTCGGTGCCACCGTAAGTCGGTGAGCTGAACACGAGTAGGTCTCCTGGCTTTAGGAACTCTAAAAATACCGTGCTGATAGCGGACATGCCGCTTTCGAAAATCGCACAATCATCCGTTTTGTCCCAAAGGCAGAGGCGTTCTTCGAGGATCTGCAGGTTGGGATTATTGATTCGGCTGTAGATGAGTCCGAGCTCTTCTTCTTGTTCCTTTTGACGGATACCGTAGGCCAGTTCGAAAAAGGCTTTTCCTTCTTCTGCGGTCTTAAAGACAAACGTTGAAGTCAGGAAGATTGGCGGTTTGATGGATCCTTCTGAGAGTTCTGGCTTGTAGCCATGTGACATCATTAGGCTTTCTGGACGGAGCTTGTTTTTCATATTGACTTTTTTGGAAAGGGTACTACGAAGGTAGATTGCACAGTTTCTGTGTGTCGTATTTGGCGCCGTATTAGGAATCTGTCCTGCAAACGATTAATTTGCAGGAAAAGACTGTGTGCTGTTTAGTATGCTTTCGCCAAAACCGAACAAATTCCTATGATCAAGTTGGATGCGATAGACCGGAAGCTGCTCAAGCTGCTTCAGGAGGACTCAAAGCGTAACATCAAGACGCTTGCCACGGAGCTTGGCATAACGAAGACGCCGATCTACGAGCGAATCAAACGCCTTGAGCAAGGCGGCGTAATTGCGAAATATGTCGCTATCCTGGATAAAGTGCATTTGCCAGCGTACATCGTGGTTTTTTGCTCGGTATCACTGGACAGTCAGAAGCTGGACGAGATCAACTCCTTTAGCAAAGCCATTGAGGCGTTTGAAGAGGTGACGGAGTGTTACCTCATGGGCGGGCAAAGTGACTTTCTCTTGAAAGTGGTTGTAGAGGACTTGACGGCTTATCACCTCTTTTCTTCAGGAAAGCTTGCAGCGATTGATAACGTCTCTCAAATCAGGAGCTCGTTTGTGTTTAATGAGGTGAAGACCTCAAGTGTGCTGCCAGTACTTAATAGTTGATCGGCTGTGCTTGGAGGAAGAGCCGAGGCTCTTAGCAGCTTCTTCTGATACCGGTGCGGCCCGAGCCGTTAATTCATATTGCGTACCGGTGCGCTAGCTCTTTGAGTCTCCGGTTAAACGTTGAAGTAGAGCCGCTTCATGGTCTTCTGAGTTTATGATCTGACTTAGTCTTTTTGCGTTGACCTTATAGGAAGCATTGCTCACTAAGTCTTTCAAAAGGCTTTCAATTTGCGTGTTCTTCTTTCGTTGAAGTTTTGCAATCGAAGGCCCTTTAGGTCCGGCACCTTTTGATGCTACAATTTTGTTCCACGCAAACTGATCAATGATGTGTGGGATAATCATACTTGCGCAGCCATACTTTAACGCTGTGTGTGTGGTACCCGACCCACCATGGTGAACGACGGCGTAAACTTTCGGAAAAATCCACCCGTAAGGGACTCTCTCCAGAAAGTAGAAGTTAGACTTGTCATACGTTTCCGGTTCGGCTAGGCCTCCTGCTGCCGTATTGAAAACGGCCTTGACGCCTGCTCGTTTACAAGCCGTTAGAAGTAATTCAGTCACCTTCTTTGGGGCAGGATTCGTCATGCTGCCAAAGGTGATGAAGATGATTTTTTCTTCTGAATCAAGGAACTCTTCAAGCTCAGCCGAAGGTTTCCAGTCGCTTTGGATTGTACGCTCGTGGTAGCCTAGCACTTGTAGGTTGAGGGGCCAATAGGTAGGTCTAGGGAAAAGCGTAGGGGAGATCGTATAGATTGTGTTCGCTGAGAAAGCGGCCTTCTTTACTTCTCTTCGCTTTATCGGGTGTGCGAGCGATAAGTTCTTTATCGAAATCATGATGGATTGGATCAATCCCAAATCGGTCAATTTGAAGCTTAGCTTGTTCAGTACGCTACCCAAGTTTCGATTAAACACCAAGTGTGCGTGTCCCTCTACGTAATGCATATAGGGAATTGGGATCAACACGGTGGGTGCAGGTCGTTCAATGTGTAGGTGTTGACCTTCGATTTGCCAGATGAACGGGTAGGTTGATTTGCCATTGCAAACCACTCTGTCTGGTTTCTCCTCTTCGAAGATGATGCATTGGCGAGCAATCATCTCTCTATTGACGATAGGTCCAAGTCGAGCTAAGCGCACCATCGAAGCAAATTTCTTCAAGGGTGATCCTCCGCCACCTCCCATTGCTCTTCTACCGTCCTCACTATCGAGCATGTCAATGAACTCCGGTCCTAGTGACCTGAACTGTAGCCCAGCTTCCGCTACCAATGGACCGAATTGCTCGGGCATTGTACAGACTACGTCATGTCCTTGTGCCTTGATCATCTGACCCACAGCCAGGAAAGGCTCAATGTCTCCTCTCGTACCTATTGAAGAAAGTAAAACCTTCATTCAGGCAAGGTACATGTTATCCGATCCTTGGTCTTTATGTAGACCTAGTTCTGTCTAGTGAGGAAGCGAATTCGTCGATGTTGCGATATTCTGTTGCAACGTCTATACGGTTGAGTCGTCTTTGCTTACGAACCCCAGTAGGATACTCGCTTGATCTTTCAAGTGTGTTTACTTCAAAACCTAAACCCGCCCAACTAACTATTGGGTATTGAAATTCTTTACTATGTCAGTCTCAATTCTTTCTTCAATTCTTTTGGCTTGTGGACTTGGTCTTACAGCGACTAATCCAGATCTCCCAACGAATCCAATCAACCCCGCGAATCCAACCACGCATACCCTCGCAATCAAAGTACACGAAGGTGGAAACTTGATTATTGATGGTGTTTCGGTAGGTGATACCGTGCTTCAATTGAGCAACGCACATGTGGCAACTCTTGCAGAGGAAGGGAGTACGCTTTATACGGTCATGCAGCCGAACGGAGAAGTCTTTTACAAAGGAGATTTTTCGCTTGCTGTTCAATCCGTTTCTTCTGGGACGATGAAGATTTACCTACAGGATGGTGAAGCAATTTTAATGCACGCAGAAGCCGTTGAGGAATAGTCGAGGATTATTTCTAATGTCTTTCGTGATTGGTGCGGCTTGTTAAAGCTGCACCAATTTTTATTTTTGAGATATTCAAATTTGAAAGTTTTAACGCCTCGATAATAGTAAGTGAGGCGTTAAAGGATTGCACGTTTATCCGCTTTAAGCGCTGTAGGCGACTAGTGCTTTGTGCGTAGGGTGAATTGATGAGGACTGAAATCAGCTACTCAATAGAGGTGTTTGTATCGTGTTATTGTCGATTCGCCGCTCTTCCTTTAGTTGACTTGCCAGACCTTATTTGTAGGAGAATCTTGCTTTCCTTTTCCGCCAGGGGAAATGTCGTGGCCTAGCCGTTGAAGTCCTCCATAGGTTATGCCTCCTCCATTGGTTAGTCCGGCAACTTTAGTCTTAAAGAAGGTCTATTTCGGTCTGGTAAAAATGCAATTTGGTCGATACTTCTCAAATTCGTTGCAACGTCTTCAGATTTGAGTCGTCTTTGCTTATGAACCCCAGTAGGATACTTACTTGATTTTATCGAGTGCGCATATCCTGCATAACCTAAAACCGCTCAATTAATAATTGAGCATTGAAATTTTTTACTATGTCAGTCTCAATTATTTCTTCAATTTTCTTGGCTTGTAGTCTCGCGTTTTCTCCGGTAGCAACAGATGTGCCGCCAAACTCAACTACGCACACACTTACGATTAAAGTGCACGAAGGTGGGCACCTTATGATCGACGGAGTATCAGCAAGCGATACCATCCTTCAATTAAGTAATGCTAATGTTGCAACGCTAGCAGAAGAGGGAAATACGCTCTACACCGTTATTCAGCCTGATGGAGATATCTTCTACAAAGGAGACTTTACACTTGCGATTCAATCGGTCTCGTCAGGAACTGTCAAGATCCAAATTGAAGGCGGAGAGGCAATTCTTGCAAAAGCAGAAATAGAGCTGGATGAGGCGTAAATGCTAAGGTTTGGGCGCGAATCACTACTTGATTCGCGTCGAGATTTTTTCAGTTTTCTATCGTAGTAAACCTGGCTAGTATCACTAGTTAGGTTTTATTTGTTCTTAGACGAGGTGGCGTTGAGTAGTTGTTTTTCCCTTCCGTCGCTCAAGTGAGCAGTTGAGAATATTGACTGGAGGTAGACTCTTCTGTTGCCAAAATTTGGCTTAAAAGGTATACCTATGCTGTATGAAAAAATCCATATGGCTATTCTCGTTTTTGATGTCTATGTCTGCGATGACAGCTGTTGCTCAGTCGAGCGACCTTGGTAATTGGTGGATGTATTTTGGTAATAAAAAACTTTCTAGTAAGTTTAACCTGCACCACGAGGTTCAGTATCGTAATTATAATATCGCCGGCGACCTAGAGCAACTACTGTTACGCGCCGGATTAGGATATAATTTATCGGAAAATAATAATAATATATTGCTCGGGTATGGCTACATCTTGAGCCAGAACTACGTTGGGTCTACCGATGAAAAAGTCGATGTGAACGAGCATCGGATTTATCAGCAATTTGTCACGAAGCAGTCTTTTAGCAGGTTCAGTATGGCTCATCGATACCGAATAGAGGAGCGCTGGGTCGAGGGAGACTTTCGCGTGCGGTTTAGATACATGCTCAACGCAAAAGTGGCGCTTACCAATCCGACAATTGTGGCCAAAACGCTTTATCTCGTAGCCTATGATGAGCTGTTTATCAATTCGACAGGAAATAAGTTCGATCGGAATCGTCTCTATGGTGGACTTGGCTATAAGGCTACCGATGCACTGAGCATCGAGTTTGGGTATGTGAACCAGTTTTTCCCCGTAGGTGGGCGCGACCAAATGAACATTGGAGTCTTCTGGAAGTATTAACGAGCCATGTAGGGCCGACTACTAAGGCTGAGCAGTCTAGCTGTTGAATTCGCCCACGTGCCATAAGATTCCTGAAGGATCGTGCACGAAGTACTCTCGACCCCAGTCCAATATTTTGATCTCTGAAACACGTACGCCTTTGAATTGACTTGGCAAGTCTAGCGAAGTGGTATGGGCGAAATGATCGTCTAGCGCGTCAGTTTCTAGAAAGAGCATCGTGTTGTCGACCCAGTCTTTTACGAAGGCCTTCTGCAAGTAGAAGCTTTGGCCTTCAATCGTAAAGACAGACATGTCCGGTCCTAGCGTGCTTTCGCAAAGCGCCTGTCTAAGTATTTACGATCTGACGCGATTGAAAATTTTTAGCAGTGATCCAGGCAAATTTTAAAGGCCTAGCCATAGTTAAGTCTTCAAAATTTAACGACGAGCAGTGCTACAAGGCTCAATCGTAAGGCGATCAGTAATTGGTTAGATGGGTGCTAATACCCCACGCACGATAAAATCCGCGAGCGGTATCGAAGTCTTTTGCGCCGATAAAAGGTCTTAAAGATTTTGCAGGTATGTCCCGAATTTACAAACGGCGGATGGCACTTACTGGATCTAAGTTGCTTGCTCGTAGGGCAGGGTAGGTCCCAAAAAGGCAGCCGATACCAATGGCGACAAGTCCTACAATCAGCAGTGTGTTCACGGTGAAGATTGCCGAGAATTCAATTTCGGTCGAGAACATCGATACGAGCGGGGCGCCGAGCAAGGCCACGCATACACCAAGAATGGTCCCAAAAAAGCTACCAATCACAGAGAGTGCAACAGCTTCAGATAAGAACTGTGCGATAATGGATTTGCGATCGGCGCCAAGTGCCTTGCGAATGCCGATTTCAGAGGTGCGTTCGACGACGGACATAACCAATACGTTCATGATCCCAACTCCACCTACAACGACAGCAATTCCGATCAGGAATCCCATGACGAGCCGGAATACCAAGAAGCCTTCTTCCATTGCTTCGAGGTAGCCCGTATGGGTTTCTATGCGGACGGGCTCCTCAATTCCGCTGAAGTACTCTTCAATCCATGGTTCAATGAACTCCTTGGCAGGCAACACATCTTCTACAGAGGCAAATGATAATTGAAGCTGTCCTCCTCCAGGAGTGGCTTCGGGAAGTGCGGGGAGTTGATTGTAACCGAAGAGGGTGCCGTTGACGCCAATTTTGTCACTTTTTTCTGCCACGCCGACCACTTTTAACGTGCCACCTAGAAGTTGGAAGGTGCTACCGATAGCTGCAGTAGCTACCGTGTCGGGGGCCACAAGTTTTAGCGCAAGCTTGTAATTGACAAGCGCCTCTACAACAGTAGTAGAGGTGGCTGTAGCCGCCGCAGAATCAGGCCATCGACCGCCTGCAAGCTCGAACTCTTTGTCAATCACAGGGAACGTAACTGCTCGATAGGTAATACCTAGTTGCTGTGTGTCGCGTGAAGAGCCAAGTGCCGATCCGCCTACACTTAATTGTCCTGTGGCTTCCTGAGGCAGTTCAGTGAGTAAGCTCTCCATTAGCGCTTGCGTGAAGACGGCTACCGTATCTTTCTTTACTCGAATGTCGTCTATCCTCTTATGCGTATTAGCGGATATAGACATGTTTTCTAGAGACGTTTTCCCGGAGATTTGGTCTCTCGCCAATTGCTCTAAGCCGTCGATAAGCGATAACATCGCCACAAGCGCACCGACACCAATGATGATGCCGAGCATTGAGAGAAATGTCTGTAGGAAATTTGATCGGAGACTTGTCCAAGCGTCGGAGAAGGAGCTGAGTAAGGCGTTCATGTTATTGAAGTAAAGGGCATTCTGGCTGACTTATTCTTGACAATCGACGAACGACGCTTATTGATGGCCGTAAGTACTGCAGGGGTATATTTGCAGTGCGGATCTCACGTCCCAAATCTCACATCCCACGTCCCAGCCATGTTCAAACGAGTCTATCTCGAAATCTCCAACATCTGCAACGTGCAGTGTTCTTTCTGCCCTATCGTGGAGAAGGACAATAAGCTCATGGATTTGGCGGAGTTTGAAGAGGTGCTCATGCAGGTCGCTCCATTAACGGAGATCGTCTGTTTGCACTTGATGGGAGAGCCACTAGCGCACCCTCGGTTTCTTGAGATTCTTGCTATTTGTGAAAAGTACGAGACGCAAATTGACTTGACGACCAACGGTATTTTGATCGGCCGCTATGCCGAGGCCATCGTCAATTCCAAGTGCGTTCGCCAAGTCAATATCTCGTTACAGGCGTTTCGAGATAACTTTCCTACGAGAGATATTCTCCCTTACATCAATCCGATTTTCGCTTTCGTGAAATTGGCGCACGAGGTCAAGCCTGAGATGTATGCGAACTATCGTCTCTGGAACCAGCAAAGCAATGCTTCTGATAACGAAGAGATCTTCTTGCTCATTGAGAAAGAATTCGACCTAACGATTAATAGGGCTGTAGAAGTTGGAGGCATCAAGTCTAAGCGAATCTGGAATCGCCTCTACTTGCACTTTGATTCTCGTTTCGAGTGGCCGAGTTTTCTGCTTCCTCATCAAGGGACACAGGGCCGCTGCCACGGCGCGGTCAACCACATCGGTATTCATGCAGATGGTTCTGTTGTGCCGTGTTGTTTGGATAAAAATGCCGTCATCAACTTGGGCAACGCTAAGGAGCAAACACTCAAAAGTATCTTAGAAAGCGAGCGCTTCACAAAGATGCGCGAGGGCTTTATGAATGGTGTTTTGGTGGAAGACTTCTGTCAGCATTGCACGTTCATTAACCGCTTCAAGAAAGGGAAGAAAAATGCGCATCCTGCGTTAGAAACGCCTTCGTAGAAGCTAGGCGATTTACAGTTTCAGCTTGTGTACCGCCCATGCTGTATCAGGACCTTTCGACAGGTGGACCTTGACAGAAATGTCTTTTGTCTTTCCTGAAATATCAATTTTAAAAGTTGCCTTTCCTTCGCCGTCTTCAGTTTCGATGTTGCCGGCAGGGAATGGACCGTAGCCGGTTATTCCACCTGTTTTTTGAATGATGCTGGGCGTTCGCTCTATTTCGGCGATTGCCGCTCTGTATGCGTCGTTGTTTTTGATCATCGAAAAGCTGTATGAATTATTGCTGTAAGTAAAGCAATTTCAAAGCAGTGTATCAAGTCACATTTGAGCAACTTGAGTTTTTTACAGCTTTATGAAATGCTTCGCAGAGCCTTGTCCGTCTGCCCGCCACCCAATGACCGTGTATTGTCCTTGAGGAAGGTTCGCCACGTCGATCGGAAGAGAGAGGTTATTGCTCACTGAACGTATGCTTCGCCCGTTGACATCAATGATTTCGACAGTCTTCAAGTTGTCTGTGGCTTGCAGCTGAAGTTGATTGTAAACCGGGTTGGTTTTGAGGCTGAACGCAGGTTTTGGCGAAAGCTGTGTGCTAGCACTCGAGGTACACCGAGCTTCTTCGATTGCCTTCGAAATATCCTCGAAAAGTATATTGGCAACCAATTGCCCCGATCCATCTGGGCTTTCACCCATCCTAATCCAGACTTCATTGGTGCTTGGAATGACGGTTATGATTTGTCCATCTTTTCCAAGAGCAGCATAGGCATCGCTAGGGGCAGAAGGTGCAATTGAGCCAGGGAAGTCTATCTGAGAACCAGGTAGTCGATAACTAGATTTACCATTGAGCCACCATAGGTATCCATAAGATGGATTGATGTTCTGAGAAGTAGAAGTCATTTGTCTGATGTAGCCAGTATCGGTAAGAATAGGGTCTGTATCCCAAATTCCTTTGTTGAGGGTAAGGAGTCCGAAACGTGCCATACTGCGAGGGCTACTAATAAAGACATTGTTATATCCGAAGCGGAGATATAGTCCTGTGATTCCTGTTTTGTTTCTAAGTCGAGTTCTGAAAAAGGTATTTATGATTTGACCGCTCGTAACTTCGATTACACTATCTAAAAGTGTGTACGGTCCGTTGTGGTAAGACCATCGTGAGCCAGCGTCGGCTAGGTATAAGAGGCAGGCAGGTTCGGTGCAAAAGGCATCTCCAGTATTGTAGTCCAACCCACTTGTCATTGTTAGTTGGTGCCAAATGGTAATCAGGTCTTCTTTAGAGCTTGGCGCTGATGTCCATCCGGTTCCTAAATAGGTCGAAGTCGCGTCGGTCACGTTGAGAAGGTTTTCTTGTTGGGCAATTCCAACTAAGGCAGCAGTCATGGTTTTACCCGCAGAATTCCAAAGCCACAGACTGTCTTGTGTAAATGATCCAAAGTATTGCTCATGAACAATCTTGCCGTCTTTAAGCAGAATGAATGCTTTCGAATTCTTTGCTTCAAGAATTGAATCGAGCGACGCCAGTCCTGAATCGCAATAGCCTGCATCTCTCGAGCTCATTTGCTCCCAAGTGTCACCGACAAGTGGAGGGAAGTACAGGTTTTGTGCTTGAAGCTGGCCAGAAATGCAGAGGCTGATTGCTATGAATAATACGGAGAACTTCATAGCATCTATACGAGGATAGACGGCAGAGGTTAAAAAGCCTTCCGGAATTCTAGGTGCAGATTTGCTATCCCACCAGTTCCACTCGATTGCCTTCAGGGTCGAGTACGACGCTTTCGTAGTATCCGTCGCCAGTCGTGCGAGGGGCTCCAACAATACGGTAGCCTTCTTTTTGAAGGGTGTCGGTTAGCTGGTTTACAGCCTCTTTTGAATCGAGCTGTATTGCAAAATGCGTAATGCCGAGGCGTTCGATGTGTTGCGTTTCAGCTCCGGTTACGACATCAACGCGGGTCATTAACTCGAGTCTCATCGGGCTTTCGCCAAAACTTAGGAAATAGGAATGGAAGCCTTTCTTGACGTTCGTGTACCGTTCGTTGGATCGTGCATCAAAGTGCTTCATGTAAAACGCCCGCATCGTCTCAAGGTCAGAGCAGTAAATAGCAAGGTGTGCAATGATAGCCATGGCGTTAAGGTCATTACTTTTCTCTAGATGAATGAGCCAAATTCCTCGTAATGATGTTTACTCTATCAACCTTGTCTTATGAAATCTGTCCTCTTCCTTCTTGCTAGTTCTCGAATTGATGGTAACGCCGAATTGCTTGCACGTGAAGCGGCAAAGCAGTTGCCTGGAACAGTTGAGCAGCATTGGGTTCGTCTTAGTGAATTTCCGTTGGACGCTTTTGAGGATGTTCGCCACGAAGGCGAGCGTACGTATGAAATGCCAACTGGGAACGCCAAAGAGTTGATTGACTTAACGCTTGCTGCAGATCATATCGTTTTTGCTGCACCTGTGTATTGGTATAGCATGCCTGCGCCTGCCAAATTGTATTTGGATCACTGGTCGCATTGGATGCGGGTGCCTGGACTTGACTTCCGAAAGCGAATGTCAGGCAAGACAATTTATCTCACCTCGGCTATGGCTGGTGACGATGCACACGAGGTGCAGCCTCTGATTCAATCCTTGCAACTAACGGCTAGCTATTTGGGGATGGAGTGGGGCGGCCATGTGCTTGCGCATGCAAATGCTGCGGGAGATGTTTTGCAACAGTCGTCAACCCTTCGGCGTGCAAGTGTATTGTTAGGTGGTAGTTGAGCTCTACAATTCTGTTTCCGGTAACTGGAGTGGCTTGAATTCTTTGGAAGGAATTACCTTCGATTTGTGCAAATCCCCGTGCATAAAGATCAGTTCTCGAAAACCTACCAAAGCCAACTTGTCTTTAGTTGGCTAGTTTTCGTCTGCCTGTTTTGCTCGGTTGCCACTGCACAGTCTGAAGGGGGAATGACCTCAAAAGAGCAAGAGGAGTATGTGATTGATCGAGAAGACCTGTTGGTTTTAGAATCTTCCAACTGTTCTCGTACGATTTCAGATGCGCTGTCGGAGCCTTGGCGCTCATCTGAAGAAATATTTTTTCATTCAGATACACGAGGTTGCTATTGGATAAAAGCAACAGTGCGTTTAGCGGCGCAAAATTCTTCAGGTGGAGGATCGGCAGCTTACGCCAAAACCCAACCATCCTGGATGGTAGAGGCTGGTCACCATGGACTCAACACGTTATATGTTGTTCGAGACGGGGTGGTGATTGATTCTGCCTCGATGGGGAATGACCTACCGGTTAATCAACGGGCATACCCGCACGTGTGGTCAAAGTCTTACTTGAATATTGCTCCTCTTCACCTGATTGCAGATGTAGATTATGAACTGATTTTCAGGTACTCCAATCCTGAAGGACAAACACTCTACGGTACCAATGATAAGTTGGAAGTAACAATGCTGTCAGTTGATCGAGTGGATCAAGATGCGAGACTTCATTTGGTATTCAGTGGATTGATGATGGGAGGGCTGCTCTTGCTTTTCCTTTATCAGCTAACGCAATGGATGGTCTATCGCACAGGACTAGGTCTCGCTTATTGTTTTATGATGCTTGGACTCATGTCCTATATTTTGTACGACGATTTTTTACTGCACGCAATGTTTGCGAATGTTCGCGTGTCAGAATCATGGCTCTTCGTTGTAGGGTCATTAGGTTTACTTGGTTCCTTTCGCTTTGCACAGATTACCCTAAAGGTTGTCGATTTTGAGCCTCTCCGTGACAAGGTGCTTAGCTTTCTATTCAAAGCTAAATTGGTTGAGCTTATCTTTTATGTGGTGCTTGCTGTTTTTGCCAGTGCGCATTGGGCTCAGAAATTAGGGGCTTTTGTACCTGAAACGTTCCGCATCTTATTGATGGTAACCTTGCTGATATTCTCCTGGGTTATTATTTCACACTATCGTCAAAATAAGGATACGGCAACTCGCGCCTTCATTTTAGGTAACCTGTCTGTAGTTGCCGGAGTAATGATTGTAACGACGCAAGTTTATGTGCTGCCCTTTGCCGATGTAGCTCCTGTTCGCTGGTATTTGAACATCATTTGGCCAATCTTCGATTACATCATTGAGGCAGGTATCGTAGGTATGGCTTTGTGTTTTGCATTTGCTGTTGCCGTGCTGACAAAGGAGAGGGAAGTAGGAATAGAGCGTGCATACAGTCGTCGTCTTGTCGACGTAGAAATGAAGGCACTTCGTTCTCAAATGAATCCCCACTTCCTGTTTAATGGATTAAACTCAATTAAGAGTTTTGTTATCGATAACAGACGGCATGAGGCTGCTGACTATTTGACCAAGTTTTCACGTTTGATTCGCCTCGTCTTGGAGAATTCAAAAGCAAGTTTGATCCCCTTGTCTAGAGAGTTGCAGACACTGGACTACTACTTGGAAATGGAGAGCCTGAGATTTGATGGAAGATTTAAGTATAACATCAGCATATCTGAAGATATAGATGCTACAAATATTCAAGTTCCTCCGACACTTATTCAGCCGTTTGTAGAAAATTCAATTTGGCATGGACTTCTTCCGCGGATTGAAGAGAAAGGTTGGGTTGGAATATCCGTTGCTAATTCGAGTGAAACTCAATTTCAGATTGTCGTAGAAGACAATGGTATTGGGCGCGAAGCATCTGAAGAACGAAGAGCTAAGTTGCCTAGTAAGCGTAAGAGCCTTGGAATGGAGATCACGGCAGAACGTATCGCGATGCTGAAGGAACTTTACGGGTTTAGTGCAGAGCTTGAATTCGTTGACCTTAAGAATGAATTTGGAATTGCAACTGGGACGCGAGTCATTATAACCATTGATCAAGTTTAAGATACTTTGAGTTCGATTTTTGACTACATGTTCGGTTAAGCTTTAATCGTGTTACCCAAAAAAAAGCCCCAACCACTTTCGTGGTCGGGGCCCAATAAAAACTTACAGTTGCAGTTTATGCACGAGGTATGGTGTGTAGTCCACTTTGATCAATCATGATCCGAATATTCTTCGCTTGCATTCGAGGTCGAGTGATTCGAAGAATGTAAGTACCTGTTGCCAGCTTCGGCAAGTTCATGACAGCTCGTTTTGAATCAAGTTCAAATGACTGCATCTGAATCATGCGTCCAAGTGGATCGAACAAGATTAGTTCTCCATTTGCAGGACCTGTGATTGGTGATTTCGGTCGATCGATGTCGTGTCCGAAGTCTACGTGTACCACGTTCTGAGCAGGGTTAGGGAATACGTTGATCGGGTCGCGGCGTGTAGGCATCGTCAAATGGACGATGTTACTCGTACGGAGAATCAAGCCTTGGTCATCGAGTGCTACAGACTGATAGTAAGCTGATGACATAGGGTCAAGATCGTCTACCGTGTACTCGTGACGTTGGTTGTCACCATAGACGGCACTCCAGAAGTCAATCTTCGATAGATCATCAGCGCTAGCTCCTCTAAGGAGTAAGTACGAATCAACCTGAGGGTCTTCTTCACTTGAAGTGGTAAGCGTCTGAAGTCCCATTCCTCGTGCACCTGTTAGTGCGAGTCGTGGTAGCGTCGTAGAGTTAGACTTCAAGGAGAAGTCAACGACAGCTCCAAATGGATTGTCACCACATGGCTCAGGATATGCAAATCGAGAGAATGCCACTCGAACTCGAGTTGGGTTTACGGTAGAAAGACTGGAAGGAAGCATGATAGATCCAGCATGAGCAGCATTGCCCCAAGCTTCATAGATCATCTCACCGTCTTCGTAGAAGTCGCCATCCTTATTCGCATCAACCCACACGCGCCAGTAAGCTGAGAAGGAAGCTCCTTCCATACCGCTGGTTTCTGCAGTTAAAGAAATTGAAGTGGCCACATCTTCAGCCAATTCTACAGTGTCCCGTACTTGGTAGTGTGAGTCGTTCGCGTCAAGGGTTTTGGCGAAAGCACCAATAGAAACGCTTGTCACATAGTAGTCCTCTTCTTGAGGAATACTATTACCTGTTGGGGTACAGTACACTACGTCGTAGGTATCAACATTGAAGTTGTAGTCACAGGTGTCACGGTTGCCACACTGGTCAACTGCTGTAAAGATGATGGTGTTATTACCTCTATCATACAGGCTGTCTGGCGTCATGTTAGAGACCTCGATCTCAACGCACGGGAATTCCACGATGTATGGCTTCTCGTTATGGTTTGCGTTGGAGTGAGTTCCGTCAGCAGAACTCAGCAAAGCGAAGAACTCGTTGGTACCCGTTGTCGGGAAACCACTTGCCCAGTTCTCATAAATCTCTGGAGAGAATGTACCTGTCCAGGTCGTCGATCGTGTACCAGTATAGTGGCCAATCAACGCATCAGCGTAAGGCAGTTCTCGCTGTAAGAATAGATTCTCTTCAGCAGTATTAACCTCTACGAGTCGGCCGCCAAGACTAACAGCATGGCGTTGAGCCTCTGTCCAAGAACGTGTGTTTCCGGCAATACTTACGTAGTAGCGGTGTCCTCGGAAATAGCCGAGATAATCTAAGCTTGGAAGAGGTTCTCCTTGCGGGCAATCCTCACAATCGGTAGCAGCATATGGGAAGTTAATGTTACTTCCAGTCAGGTCTGTTTGACTGTCAATGCTGATATTTTGCTGAACACAAGTAAGGTTAAGCGCTTGGATAACCTCAATGGTGAACACACAGTTAGTGATGTTGCCACCGCCGTCAATGGCAGTGTATACAACCTGTGTAAGTCCAACAGGGAAGTCCTGGCCACTGACGTGTGTTCCGCTTACGCTAAAACTACAGTTGTCGTCAAAGACAGGAGTAGCAAAGTTTACTTGAGCGAAGTCATCAGGTCGAGCCACGATCGGACCTAGGTCGTCAGGGCAGCTGATTAGGAATGGCCCAACTTGATCAAGGACTCTGTAGGTCTCGATTTGAGTTGTCTCATTTCCGCAGAAATCACGAGCCGTAATTGTACGCTCTGTGATACTCACGACTTGGTTTACACCAACAATGGTGACGTCATCAACTTCGGTAACAACC
>JBGCGF010000062.1:0-24546 GCA_045110575.1 Saprospiraceae bacterium | reverse complement strand
TAGTAGCTGAGAAAAGATCGGCTGTCCGATAAAATTTGGATCTTTGCTCACGATGACAATTTGTTTGTGTAGTAACTACAAATTTCATCATTTGCGGGGAGAGCTTGTCTCTCCCCTGCATTTCTTTACCGGACACCAGTGACTGACAATTGGCAATTAAGCCGCAGGCGCTACGACCATCTCCTTCGCACCCAAGTAGTAGATATAAGTCGCGATAGCCAAAATGATGTGACTTACATCATGGTAGTTGAACCAAACCGGGTGTATATAGAACTCGGTGAGGTGAACAACAACAGCACTGGCAGCGACTACGATTCCAATCAAAGTGTACTTACTCGCTTTAGAGCCCGTCTTCCTGAAGACCAAGAAGTGCAATGGGAATGCAATCGCGATCAACCCATAGGCTGCGTGAATTTCTACCAAGTAGAAGCTTCCGAAATAGAGAATGAGTCCGTGGAAGAGTACCAACTCCGTAATGTTGGCAACGCTCATGATGCTTGCGAGTCGTTTGCTGACCCGCTCACCGGCGTAGCCAATTGCAGAACGCTCCATACAGGCAACGCCCCACATACTTACGATCCAGCCTGGATACTTGCCTTCGTGACCGAGCACGTATTGAAAGCCATGGCCCATGAATGCGCCCAAGAAGACCGCAACGGCCATAAGAAGGAACATCCACCTAAACCAGTTGCCAGCCTCTGATAGCTGAGCTTTCATACTGGTAAGCCTAATGAAAGAGACTAAACAAACGATCGACCAGATCAAATCTGTGACGATCACATCGATCTCCTGCAAGCGAATGCCGAAGAGTATAATATCAGTTGCTCCCATAGGTTCCATCGGCGGCGAATGTAATGCCGTATTTCAAGATTCAGGACTGTACCTTTGCAGTCTAATGTCAGAAGAACGAGCACCTACTTTCCGCGACCTCAACCTCACCAAGCAACTATGGAATGCCATAGATGACATGGGATTGGTCGAACCTACCCGTATCCAAATGGCAGCAGTGCCAGCAGTAATGAGCGGGCGAGACGTCGTGGGCATCGCCCAGACGGGAACCGGAAAAACACTAGCGTACTTGCTACCTGCATTACGCCAGTGGAAATTTGCGAAGCATGCTTACCCGCAGATACTCATCGTCGTTCCGACACGTGAGCTTGTGGAACAAGTCGTTGAGCAGATCGAAATGCTCACCAAATACATGACCGTTGTTACCATCGGCATCTATGGTGGCTCAAGTATTTTGTCACAACAGCAGACGTTGCAGGATGGCTTAGACGTCCTCGTGGCTACGCCTGGTCGCCTTCTTGACATCATGTTGACGGGTACGATCCAGTTCCGTCACCTTCGTAAACTGATCATTGACGAGATCGACGAGATGCTCGAGCTGGGCTTCCGTCCGCAGTTGATGAATTTATTGGATCTCCTTCCGGGAAAACGTCAGAACTGCATGTTCTCGGCGACGATGACCGAGGATGTCAAAATGATCATCGAGGACATTTTCAATTTTCCGGAGTACGTAACCGCAGCTCGCTCGGGTACGCCGCTGAAAATGATCAATCAACTCGCCTACCCTGCCGAAAACTTCTATACCAAGGTCAACCTACTCGAACACATTCTTGCTGATGCAGAGCGGTTTGAGCGCGTGTTGGTCTTCGCTCCAAACAAGCGTTTGGCCGATGTCGTCTATAATCGACTCGAAGTATTGTTCCCTGGTCACTCAACGGTGATTCACGGTAACAAGGCTCAGAATGCTCGTTTCCGTGCGTTGCGCAACTTCCAGAGTGGCGACAAGCGTATTCTCGTTGCAACTGACCTGGTGAGTCGTGGACTTGATATCGAGGACATCAGTCACGTGATCAGCATGAATGCTCCTGGCGAGCCGGAGAACTACATCCACCGTATCGGCCGTACCGGTCGTATGGAGAAGAAGGGTGAGTCTATCTTGTTCTTCACGCAAAAGGAACTCGGTCAAGTCGCGAATATTGAAGGCTTGATGCGTACAGAGATCGAGCGTCTTGAATTCCCTGAAGGAATCGAGGTCAGTCAGGAATTAACCCCTGAAGAAACGCCACAGATCTACATGCCGACGCTCGAGACGAAGCTTAAAGAAACCGGTGGAGCGTTCCATGAAAAAGGATTCAAGGCTTCGAAAACCAACCGTGGAAACGCCAAGACTCGTAAGCTAAAAGCGAAGATGTCTGGAAAGCCGGGTAATACGGGTAAGAAGAGATTTTAGGATTTCGGTACAAGGATTTCGGATGTCGGAATGCTAGTAGGGATGTTGATCTGAGGAAAAAGGCTAGATCTCTGGATTACTGGAAGTCCAGCGATGCGAGGATTATCCTCTTACGGTACATTGACTGGATCACTTAAGAGCCCAACGTCCTCTAATTGCGAGCACGGTTGCGCCAGGCCTCTACGTAGCACAAGGATCCTCGCTTCGCGGGATGCTCTTAGTCGAAGTGACGAGAAGACGAAGAGATTGCCGCGTCAGCAAGTTCTTTCGTCGCGGCGAATCGCAATGACGTAAAATGAGCCTGAGGCGAGCAAGACATCTCGGCATTCAAAATTGTCACCTCAATATTCAAAATTGCGCAGAAGTGAAGCTTCAAGTACCAATTCAAAATTAGCAAAGGCTGTAAGCCTTTGCGCTACTGCTTCACAAACACACTACGGCCAGCTGCGCCGTTTGTATCAAACAACATCAACGTGTAGTGCCCTTTCGGTAAGTGCGCGATATCAACCTGCCCATTGCGGAAAGGAAGTGCTTGTGTTTTACCAAGAACGTCACTCACAACAGCGGTGCTGATTGAGCTCAGGTCTGAGGCATCGACTTGAAGTAGGTCTGTAGCAGGATTCGGCCACACCTCGAGGGTTTTGGCGAAAGCTGAAGAAGTACTTACGAGCATTGGATACTCCGTGTACGTGCGTGGGATACCAGGAAGAATCGGAAGGTTATTGGCTGCATTCAGCTGAAGCGTAACCTCTCCGCTCGGTGCAGGGAGGTAGTCGTAGCCGTAGATTCTAATCGGATCAAGTTGACGCGTCTCGCCGGGTTGCAGGCTGAGGTTTTCGTAAAACAAGCCTGATGAAGAACGACAGTACCACGGACGAAGCTTACTCGCATCGAAGTCAAGTCGTTCGATAACGAGATCCGATGTGTTCGTTACAACGGGCGTGTACGTGATGTGTGCGACCGTGGTGTCTCCTCCAGGCACGATGGTGGCTTCCGCTTCAACCTCTGCGGTGGTAAGTGCTACCGAGACGGTGCTACCTATTTCGAGGGCACCATCGTCGATGTAGACGACAAGTTTTGTATCGTGTTCCGTGTAGCCGACGACGCCTAATTGGCGAACACCTTCTACGACCAGCTTCATACAAAATGCGCGATTCGTTGCGTCGACTAATCCTGTTTGGACCAATTGAAGCTCACCATTTGCGAAAAAGCCACTGCCCATGAACTCATCACCTGTTGGCGTGAAATAGGTGCAGATGAATGCAGCGTTTTGAGGAGCTGCGGCGAACGAGCTGAATGAACTGTTTGCAGCATTATGCTGGACTGTTGTTGTCTGGCCGTTGGCATCAACAGTGTACACTTCTGAAGTTGCGAACACGATCAACTCGTCATTGCCAGTTGTGCCCAAGCCGAGAATTTCCTGTTGGAACGATTGCACATCAGGTGTATTCTTCGAAGAGAACGTGTAGACGGTATTGCGATCAGCAACTTGAATGCTTCCATCGGCACGTGTAGCAAAGCGCTGCATACCTGGGTTCGGAAGACTTATAGAGAGGTCATGACGTACGACGTTGAGCGGGTCTGACAGGTTGCCAGCCAAAATGTAATCATCACGTAAGATCAAGTACAGGTCTCCACTTACTGCAATTCCCGTCTCTGGATTATCGCTTAGAAAGAGGTCTGGCACTGGAATCACATCCACTTGACTTGGATCGTTGCGATCAAAGGAGTGTAATTCTGCTTCGGTAATTACGACGTCGCATTTGTAACCAGACTCTAACACATATTGCTTTCCTGTCGACTGGTCGAACCAAGAAGCTAAGGTTGAAGCAGTGGAAAATCCTGCCTGCGTAAGCGGGACCAACGTCGCAACCGCTTGATCGACATCTAGCTGTACAGGAGGAAGGAATCCGTCGTCGGCAGCGTCAAAGCCTCCTTGGTAAAGGATCGGTTCATCATTGCTAGGCATCACGATGCCCGCGATAGGCTGTCGACTCACCACATATTCGATACTGCCTCCCTGAGCATAAACACTGGCACTTAAAGCCGCTAACACACAGGTTACTAATAAAGAACGCATAGACAGATTTTGGTTAAAACTAGTCCGCTACCCTACTCCTCGCAACTCGCTGAGGCTAAATACCTTGGTATAGCACTATGAATTCTCATAGTTTTTGAAAAGTCATGCGTTATGGCTTTACCACCCTAGCATACAGCAGCTTATCTCCTTTGAGCTGTAATTCGAGTAGGTATGCCCCTGAAATAAGGTTCGACACGTCAATTATGCCTCCATTAAATACCAATTGGGTGACTTCTCGACCGAGTAGATCGGTGGCGGTTACAGCGCTGAGTATTGCCCCTTCAGGGAGCTCTACTTGAACGGTTGATTGGGCAGGGTTGGGATATGCAGAGACGGTTTTGGCGTAAGCTTCGGGTGCAGAACTAAACGTTACGATACCGGTCGCAGTCCGACTGTTGCCTTCCTTTATTGGAAAATTATTGGCGCTGCTCAAATTTAATCTACCAACGGTATTACCGCCAACTACTCCCAAAGCAGGACTAGCTATTTCAATGCTATCTAACTGCCTCTCTTCTCCAGGTAGAATCCCTAGATCTGTATATTCGACGGTATTTCTACTTGAGCAATTACTGATAAAGAATTCGCCTTCGAGTTGAAGGGATTCAATTGTATCTGTAGAGTTATTCCGGATAGTGGGTTTCGCATAGAAATACTGATAGGTAGGTGTTCGATATTCAACCCCCATCTCTACACCGACGAGATCTACATCGGCCTCTTCTAAATCAACAAGTTCAAACTCATTTTGAGTTGACAATAGAATGCTTGTTTTAGTCCTTTCGAATTCTAGTACGGCTACACTCCTTGCGTTCCCAACTTCAGAAGTACTTGTCTGTAAATATTCTACAAATCGACCGGGGTTAGCACCATCAACTCGACTGTAGCTCGTGATTCCAATGGTAGAGAAACCACTGCTTACGCCATATCGCAAGGAGCCTCCATTTTCAGAATACGTGCACAAAAACCGAGTCCCATGGGCGTTCATAATGAGTGACTCGAACGCGTAGGATTCATCGAATGCTAGCGTATCAAAGACAACGCCTTGGTTAAACTTGTATGCAGCATTCGCACAGACGGCATATACATCTGGGTTGAATGAGCCGTGTGTCCCTAGTCCAATAATTGGCTCGTTGATGCTTACTTCTGTAACATCTGCGTTATTATCAATGCTAAGGATCTTCGTTCCATCGGAGACATAGATAACATCTCCGATTGTCGTCGCTCGGCTTGTGAATTTTTCTAGAATTGGATTCTGCAAGAAAATCATCGTCGTATCCGACAGGTCCGTAAATTTTGCAGTCGTTAATATACTTTCTTCAAGTATGGCATACCTATCGCCAGCGACTACGAATTGAGTACCGACGCCCCAGTTTGCTTGATGCACCAATACTGCGGTATCAACCTGACTCGGATCATTTTTAGGGAAAGAAATGATTCGAACTTCTTGAAAACCTGCATCACAATTGAAATACAATAGCTCAAGTTGATAGTACATGTTTGTAGACGGATCCAACCAAGAGTCTAATGTTGTTTGCCCTCCTAGCGGACTATTTTCTTGTCGATCAAAACCATTGACTCCTTCTAAAGAAAGGGTATCCGGAAAGAAGTTCTGGTCCGCACCAGAATTCCTAAATCCAGGAAAGGAGTAAACTGTCCCTGTGGAGGTTATCGCAACGCCCACAATTGGCTCTTGAACGGAGCCATAAATGGCTCTGTCCGTTTGGGCGAAGAGCGCTGAGGTGCTTAGATAGAAAGCGGCTAGAAGTAGTAAGGACTTTTTCATTTGTATAAATATTTGAGAGCAATCTAATACACAGGCTCTTAGAGCGTGTTTAGGAAATCCAATTCGACTAAAAATTGGCTGATTTTCCACTGGTTTTCGTTAAAAATGCTCGAAATAGCCAGCTATTCCTTGCGCTTTTTGCCTAAATCAGCAATAAATCATCTCAATTTCGCCAGAATCCGAATTCCTAGACACGCTCTTAATTTTCCTGTCGTCGATCTGCGAAAGTCTTGTTTTGGCGAAAGCTCAATACTAGTTAATCAAAAGCGCGAATTCGAGACTCCTAACAGGGCAAGACTTACGACTATCTAAAGCCGACCGGAAAGGTTCCCTGTGTAAAATCATATCGCCTTTCGGCAAAACAGAATGCTTAACAACCGTATTCCCATCGCTATCTTCGATAGTACACTAATGTTCTCAAAATGAGACTGATACTCCCAATACTGGTGCTTATTGCCAGTGTTTTCGTTGCTTGTGGCAGCGAAACCCTTGAAGAAAAGCTTAACCGCAAACTTTCAGAAGCGGTCAGCGAGGCCTCTGGTTCAGAGGTAAACCTTGACAACCTTCAGGACGCCGTTAAGCAGGCTACAGATAAGCTTGAGAACCTTGACCTCAATGGGATGGATGATGTAGAGGTCATCAATTTCCGCGAGCTCAAGAAGCTTATGCCTAAGTCTGCCGCGGGCATGGACCGTACAAAGCACATCGGTGAGACGACCAGCGCAATGGGCTTTACCTTCTCAAAAGCAGAAGCCCGATATGGCGAAGGTGATAAGCGTATCGACGCGACCTTCATCGACAGTGGCGGAGCTGGCAGCCTTTTGATGGGCATGGCAGGATTTGCCAACCTCAACGTAGATAAGGAGACCGAACAAGGCTCTGAGCGTACCCTCAAAATCGACGGCAATCAAGCTTACGAGAAGTACTCTAATCGAAACGGTCGCATAACCAGCGAACTAAGCGTACTCGTCAATGAACGATTCATTGTTACGCTAAAAGGTAAAGATGTTGATGCCGACGACCTAATGGACGTCTACAAGGACTTTTCCCTTTCTTCTCTTCCTGTGAAAGAAGACGCTGCACAATAGAACCGTAGCCTTCTGAATGATTCGATCGTTCTCCACACTTCACTTGTAAAACTTTTCGTTTTAATTAGTCGCGCACTGTTGATTTAGACACTTTTTGTGTTTTAATTTGCAGTAGTGGAAGACTTCACCCAATACGACTATCAACGCCTTACTGCTGGCCACCCTCACCAGCAGCAGGGTACGCCTGCGCATCTAGACGAGACTGCGTTGGCAGACGGTGCGCTCGCACTAGATACATCGCCCTTCAAACGGGCGATCCTACACCTGGACCTCGACTCCTTTTTCATCTCCGTCGAGCGACTCAAAGATTCGAGTCTGATCGGCAGGCCACTCATCGTAGGCGGCCGATCGGGCAGGGGCGTTGTGGCGAGCTGCTCGTATGAGGCGCGGGCCTTTGGCGTCCGCTCAGCAATGCCGATGCGCATGGCCCTAAAGCTCTGCCCAGAAGCGCTCGTAATCCGTGGTGACATGGAGAGCTACTCGAACTACTCGCGCCTCGTTACCGATGTCATCGCCGACGATGCGCCACTGTACGAAAAGAGCTCGATCGATGAATTCTACTGCGACCTCACGGGCATGGACAAGTACGTGGGCTGCTGGAAATGGTCGGTCGAACTCCGTGATCGTGTAATTAAGGAAACCGGACTACCTATCTCCTTCGGATTGAGTGTCAACAAGCTCGTGAGTAAGGTGAGCACCAGCGAGGCCAAGCCTAATGGTACGCTCATGATTCGCAACGGGCTGGAGCGGGATTTCCTCGCACCGCTCTCGGCGGCCAAACTCCCAGGGCTTGGCAAGAAGACGTATCACAAGCTGTCGTTCATGGGCGTGCGTACAGTGAAGTTGCTACGTGAGATCCCCGTGAGGCTGCTGGAGCGGGAATTTGGCAAACACGGTCGCGCACTAGCTCGCAAGGCCAATGCCATCGATGAGAGTCCGGTAGTCCCCCACTCCGAGCGCAAATCGTTGAGCAAGGAGCGCACCTTTCAGCAGGATACGACCGACATCAATTTCCTGCGCGATGTACTGACAGACATGGTGACTCGCCTGGCTTTCGATTTGCGACAGGCCGGACAGTTGGCGAGCTGTATCACGGTCAAGATCCGCTATACGGACTTCCAGACGTTTACCAAGCAACGCCACATTGCGTATACATCCAACGATCGGCATTTCATGCGCCATGCCAACGAGCTGTTTGATCGACTTCATGAGCGCAGACAGATGGTCCGCCTCGTCGGCGTTCGTTTTACGGGATTGGTGCGTGGACACTACCAAGTCGACCTCTTCGAAGACTCTGAGCGCGAGGTTAACCTCATGGGTGCGATGGATGAGATCAGGTCGCGTTTTGGCGAAAGCGCGATAAAAAGGGCGCGATGTGTTTCTTAAAAGCCTGCGGCGATACCTTTAGAAGTGTTGTTGGAGGCTAGGTCACTTCGTTGCTGGATCGCTTCGCTGCTGGACTGCTAATAGGGAGCTACTAAAAGAAAAGCAGCATAGTTTTCAAAGCTATAAAGGCCAACGCGTGCTGCACGAACGTATCGACTTTGCGCGCTTAGCCCCTTTGCGAGGACGCAGTCCGTCTCTGCGAGAAATAGATGTCGCATGCCGGAAAAACTAAGCGTCGCGAAAATTGATGAATTCAAAATTAGGAAGCCGGAGGCTATCCGTAACTTCCCCCCGTGGCTAAATCACTTCGCAAGGCTGACCTGGATACCGTTGTCGTTCAAACCGGTCGACAATTGGAAGGTGCTGCGCGCGAGCTTGTACCTGAACGCACCAACCAAGACGGGAAACCGCTGATGCTTGGCGAACGGATGTTCAGGCTAAAAGACCACTTTGAAGAGGATACCTGGCAAGCGTATCAAGCATGGGCCGGGCAACGCAACAAGTACATACACAACGAGATTGACTCGATTCCAGACAAGGACGAGTTCATCGACAACTTTGAAGTCGTACTAGACGAGCTTGAAGCACTTGCCTCTGTTGAAGAAGAAAGCGAACCGGAACCCGTTTGGATGTATGTTTTACTGGCACTTGTACTCGCTGGACTGGTCTTCTACGCGTGTTAGAGCCTGTCTAAGAAATGCTATTTCGCCTAAAAATTGGATTATTTCGACCGTGTTTGCGTTAAAAATGCTCGATTTAGCCAGCTTTTACTCCCGAGCGGGGCCCCTTAACCCCATTCGGTCGTGGCGCTTTTCGCCTGAACACGGTCGAAATACTCTCAATTTCGTCAGAATCTGAATTCTTAGACACGCTCTTAAAACCAGTGAGAAAGTAGGTCTTGCGTAAGACTTGCAGCCAAGCGAGGTCTGCGATCTTCGTGCTGCTGCTCTAGGCCAATTCCTGTAACCTCAATCCCCAGAAGCTTACCCTCTCCTGCCATCCATCTGATGGCCGGTAACAGGACATCTAAATTCAACCCAAAGGTTGTACCCCGGTGATCTCCAGGGGCATAAGGCTCACTCAATACATCGAGGTCTACACTCAAGATTACTTGCTCTAAAGGCTTGCAGAAGTTCTGCAAATACAGCAACAGGAGGTCCTCCTCACAGGCAGCAAGGGTGAGCGCATTAATGCCTAAGGCGGCAGCTTCTACCCAGGCACTTTTAGGGTTGATCGCTTCTTGAACGCCCAACTGTAGCCCTTGAAATTCCTGACCACAGCGCTTTGAAAGCCTGCACATTGAGCTTCCGACGGAAGACTGTCCGTCTTGAGACGCAAGTGTTAGAAGTACGGGACTCAATCGAATGTATCCCGGGAAGGAAGAAGCATCGTGCCGCAAGGAAGAAAGGCACGCGCCAGCAAAGAGACCATAGCCCGCTTGCGCCTCGGATTGCATGACGATCGGAAGCAGATCCTTTTCTATCGCCCCTTCGATAACCCCAGCAATAACGGTGTCTCGCATGTCTTCATTAGCCCATTCGAGTAGGTCACCACTATCAAAAATGCGCTGACTACTATCCAATGGCCAAGCAAGTGGATTGAGATATTGACGTACCAATTCTAATGCGACACTCGGTGCCCCGCCAAGTTTACGGCCTACTCCTGCGAGCATAAAATTCTGAAGGGAAGACGCTGGAGGATCTGAAGTCCATTCGGCCACATGATCCCCGATGTACTCTCCAACAGCATCATTTCGACGGCTAGGCCAGTCAAATGAAGACGTGGTAAATGCTTGATTCATGGGTGATTCTCAAACCAGTTAAAAATGTCTGACTGATTTGGTTAGCTCTTAATAAGAGATATAAAGGTAAACTAGTAATTTTAAAAACCGCATAATAAGCTCCAAATACTGTAAAACGTCTACCTAGGACACTGCCTTTCATACCACTTCACAACCGTCTAGAACATCTTAACAACGATCTGCCCCCAGCTTTTTGGAGCCTGGAATCAAGCAGGTCTAACGGCCCCTTGCACCTACCGTCGCTGAGTAAATACGCCATCGGGCAAGTGCTTAAACGCAACAATCCAACACCTCGTGAGAGATGTTGGATTGCGAATCGTGGTGAGACACACTAGGTGCCCACTGGATATTTAGGTTGACTTACTCCTCTTAAAGAGACGCAGATGCTGTAAGCGAGCGACGTGAAGCCGATACGGTACGCACGTCACGTGGAATGTCTACATGGAACGTAGCGCCTTCTCCTATTTGTGATTCTAGCGAAACGGTTCCACCTAGGCGGAGTACAACTTTTCGGCAAGCCGCGAGGCCTACACCTGTACCAGAATACTTGTCGGTTGTGTGCAAGCGACGGAACACCTCAAAGATGCGCTCATGGTACTCTGGAGCAATTCCAATACCATTGTCTTTTACAGTGAGGCGAACGCGCTCGTCCATCTCAGTAACAAAGACCTCTACAAGTGGAGCTGCTGCTTCATTGTACTTCAGCCCGTTTCCAATCAGGTTGGCCAAGATCTGCTCTAGTGCACCTTTCGGCAAAACCAAACCAGCATCACCTTGCATCGTAATGGTTGCGTTACGCTCTTCGAGCTCTCCAAGCATTGTATCTCGAATGGCGTCGATGGTATCAGAGACTTTTACATCCTCTGAAATGTCCTCGACATCTGCATTGAGGCGAGAGAATTCCAGTACATCTGTAACGAGGTCGTGCATTTGGCGAGCATTTGCCAATGCAATGTCTAGGTACTCTTGTACTAGTGCACGAGATTCTACCGGAAGTCGTCGTTGAATAAGCCCCAAGAAGCTTGTTACGTTACGCAACGGCGTTTTCAGGTCATGACTCGCGATGTATGCAAATCGTTCCAGCTCTGCGTTAGATTCTGTTAGGCGTTGCGCCTGAACCTCTAGTCGTTCACTATTTTCACGAAGCACGGCTGTACGCTCAGCTACCTGAGCTTGCAGGTCACGTGTTAGACGCTTTCTTGTTACCGCTCGGTAGTAGATGAATGAAATAAGCAGCAACAAGGAGAATACAACTCCAAACATGGAGACGCGCTCCGATTGTCGTCGCTTCAAGACTGCTTGTGCTAGTGCACGGTCACCTTCTGAGGCGGCCAATTCTTTCTTGAATGCATCACGCTGAAACTCTACAACGATCTTGTCTGCGTCTTTCTGTAGGCGGTCTTCGCGGAGAGAGTCTCTCGTTTGGAATCCCACTTTAGAGATGTCATACGCAGCTCTATACTGGCCCAAAGCACCGTGAATCTTGGCCAATGAATCAAGCGCATCTACGCGGTGGTAGTCCTCTTTTGCTTTCTTAAAGTACTTGATTGCCTTCTGGTAATGCGGGATTGACTGGCTCTTCTTACCGGACAAAGAGGTAATGTTTGCTAGGCACATTTGAGCCCTTGCAATCGCTCCAGCTCGGCCTGTACGTGAGATGATATCATTCGCCGTCAGCGCATAGTAAAAGGCCGAGTCAGGTTGATTATTTCCCATCAACGCCTCTGCGTAATTCAGATATAGGTTGGTGACATAGCGCTCCTTGACGTTGGTCGTCAAGCTCAAACCTTTTCTGGCATAGTGCAGCGCACTGTCAATTTTACCTAGTTTGAAAAACGTTGTACTCGTTCCGTCATAACCTTCTAGCGCTCGACGTTGATCGCCCATTGCAAAAAATCCTTCAGCCGATTTTCTAGCGTGATATGCTGATCGCTCAAGCTGATTGGTGTAGTAGCTACAATACGCAGCCATGTAGTGTGCGCTTGTCAAGGTGAACGGGTGAACCTTTTCTGCAGGTAGATTCAAAATCTCTAGTAGTCCTTTTTCACCGTCGTTTATACTTCCGTCAAATGCACGAAATTTCGCAATCATGAATTTGATGTGCGTCTTCTGACGCGTTGACAACGCATCTAGTTTTAAAGATTCAGTAAAGTCGTTGAAGCTATCAAGTGGATTAACCGTCGTTTTATGAAAGCGCGCTACATCGTGCGCACTGTCCAATAATTCACAATAAACTGGAAAATCAGCCTCCGTCGAATACGTATCGATGATCGTGAGGTATGCGTTCAACTTCTCGGTGAGCGTAGGCATTTCCTTAATCCGAGAGTTTAGCGTTTTAACCAAACGGACTTCTGATGTGTCTGGTGCATACGGGTCGGCTGCAAATGAAGGGGCAACAGCAAACAGGAATAAAACTAAAATCAGACTAAAACGATAGGCTACCTTGATTAGCGATTCCACGCTAGACACGGATGTTGGGCTTGACTTCATACTTCACCTTATGCAAACGGTTTGCCAATTAAACGTTAGGCATAACGGTCGTCAGCGACGTAAGGCAATCTTTTTACGCGTTTTGCATCAAGTGTGAGAAATCCGAAATCCACAGTTACCTGACCCGTAATGAGATACACACCGCCAGCACGCAGGTCTCCACGCTGCCATACACCCGGAAAATGCGTCGTATCAAAGTAATCTCCGTTCACATCTAGCCACGTTCCAAAGGCCATCGGATCTCCATGCTTAGTACGTAGACTTTTACGAGTAACGAAGTACCCGAGCACCTGAATAGTGGTTTTGCGGAAACGCGGAAAATCACAAACACACAGCGTTCCTGCAGGCAGATCGGCCAACAGCTCGAACGGTGAGCGCAGTGGAAACCCCAACAGTTCGATCTCATCAAACGCCTGATCGTACTTCCCATCCTTTAGTTGGGGAAGTGTAAACTCCTCCTCCATACCATCACTAAACAATGACCCCGAACCGTTCGAGTTTTTGCGTCGCTGCGAAGCAGGCGCCATCGCTGCATTACGCTCCCACATCAGTTCGCATTTGTTGTAGTCCGTAAATCGAAGCGCCCCAATTCGAATCAAAAGCACCAATTGCTCGGAACTAACTTCTGTTCTGCGAATGAAATCGGACAGGTCTCGATAGTCTCCACCTTGCGCTCGTTCGCGTACAATGCGATGCCCCACACGTTGCTCTAAGCCCTGCAAGTGCACAAAACCCAGAAACACATCTTCACCTGTAATCGTCGTCAAGTACAAGGACCGATTGACGCAAGGCGGGTGAATCTTGGCGCCTTGAATGCGTGCCTCGTGTACGTAAAACTCGGTGCGATAAAAGCCTCCAAAGTTGTTGATGACCGCGACCATAAACTCCAGCGGAAAGTACACTTTCAAGTACAAACTCTGAAAGCTTTCGACCGCAAAACTTGCCGAGTGCGCCTTACAAAACGAGTAGCCTGCGAAGGACTCAATCTGACGCCAGACCTCCTTACTTAACTCCAGTGAATGGCCGCGCTCGGCACAGCCGTCATAGTATCGACGACGCAAATCTTCGGTCGTGTCGCTGCGAAATTTCTTGCCTGACATGATGCGACGCAGCACATCGCACTCATCCATGGGTAAGCCTGAAAAGTGGTGCGCAATTTTCATCACGTCCTCTTGATAAACCATGACGCCGAACGTCTCGCCGAGGTGCTCTTCGAACACCGGGTGGAGGTAGGTAAACCGCGTCGGATCGTGAAACCGCTCGATGTATTCGCGCATCATTCCGCTTTGGGCAACTCCCGGTCGAATGATGGAACTCGCGGCGACCAAGTGGATATAATCGTCGCACGCCAACTTGGTGAGCAGGCCACGCATCGCTGGACTTTCAATGTAAAAGCAACCGATGGCTTTACCACTTTTGAGCTGCGCGCGGACCTGTTCGTCTTGTTTGAGGCGCGGAATATTGTGAATGTCGACCGCTCGGCCTTGGTTGTCGCGGATCAATTCGACCGCATCTTTGATGTGGCCCAAGCCGCGCTGACTAAGGATGTCGTACTTGTGAAAGCCCCAATCTTCGGCAGTGTACATGTCTATATGTACGATCGGAAAACCCTTGGGCATCATCTGCAAGGCAGTGTGATAGCGCAGCGGACGTTGTGAAATCAGGATGCCTCCCGCATGGATCGAGAGGTAGTTTGGAAAGTTGGCGATCCTTCTACCATGACGACGAACGATGGTCCCTAATTCATGATGGTCGGTATCGTTGTCTGGGTCGGCGATGATCTGATCAAGATCGGTTTTGGCGAGACCGAACACTTTGCCCAGTTCGCGCACCACGCTGGCAAACTTGAACGTGACCGTGGTTGCCATCATGGCGGTGTATTCGGCGCCGTGTCGTTTGAACACGTAGTCGATCACATCGTCGCGCTCGTCCCAGGAAAAGTCGATGTCAAAATCGGGCGGACTAGAGCGATGCGGATTGATGAAGCGCTCGAAATAGAGGTCGAGTTCTAGTGGATCGACATCTGAGATGTGCATGCAATAGGCCACGATCGAATTGGCACCACTACCCCGCCCTACGTGGTGATACCCCACAGATCGGGCGTAGCGGATGATGTCCCACGTCACCAAGAAGTAGCAGCAAAATCCTTGTTGACGAATGACTTTCAGCTCACGCTCCATGCGTTCGTGGGCCTTGTGATCCTCGGCGCCGTAGCGTTGTTTGCAGCCTGCTTCGGCGAGTTTTCGTACGAGTTCGTAGTCGTTCTGCTCGGACTCGGTGAACGTCTTTTTGTTGAGGTTTTTGCCGCCTTCGTCAAAGTCAAAACTGCTGTTAGCGATCAGTTTATCGAAGTTCTCGATCAAAAACGGATGCGTGTTGTAGCGCTCTTGTAGTTCGGATTTCGAGTAGAGTCGCTCGTCTGGGCGTGCGTACTGTTTTGGCGAAAGCTGAGAGAGGACGGTGTTGTGATCGATGGCGCGCAGGAGGCGATGGGTGACGTGTGCTTCGTCATCGAGAACGGTGAAGGGGCTCCAGGCGACGAGTTTGTCTGGGTATTTAGCTACGTCGCTGCGGAAAAGGTGGTTGAGATGTTCGGCCCGTATGCCGAGGTATTCGCTTTCGCCAAAACTCGAGATGTCTTTGCGGATGCGGGAGTAGATGACATCGCAGTGTTCGAAGGTGGGTGCAAGGTTGGGCAAGTTGCGTCCGGCCAAGGAGCAGTCGGTGAGCAGTTTGCAGAGTTCGGCCCAGCCTTCTTGGTTGCGCGCGACGCCGGTGTATAAGTGGTCATCTCCGTTACGGAAGTCGATGCCAAAGACGGGATCTACGCCAGCTTTACGACAGGCTTTCCAGAACGGGAATGCCGCTGCGGTTGAGTTGATATCGGTGAGCACGAGCCGGGTGATGCCCCGTGCTACGGCAGCCTCTACCAGCGCCTCGGGTGAGAGCGTGCCGTATCGGAGGGAGTAGTAAGTGTGATACAGGATGGTACTTGGGATTTCAGATGTCGGATATCGGACTGCTAGTAGGGATGCTTACAGGGACGTGGGATATGAGACTACATAACTGGATGGCAAACGGGGATGCAGACCAGAACAGCTCGGCGCTGCAAGGTAGCACTTTTGAAACAATTTGTTTGTTTTAAAACAACCGAGCCTTCAATTGACGTTAGGATGAATCCCAGAGCCCATCCGAGCATCGCACGCGAACACAGCTCACAGTATGGACGCGCAGCAAATGCAACTAGTGTTATAAGCCCGAGTCTCTAAAGCAAAGCCAAAACCCATGTCGAGAATCGCGATCGTTACTACTCTGTTAATCCTTTTGATTAGCCTAACTGGATTTAGTCAGCAAGAAGTACAGGATACAGCAGAAGTACAATTCAAAATCGATAATTACTTAAAGGACGCAAAGGAACTACACAACATCCCAGGACTAGCAGTAGCGGTTATTCAGGATGGGGATGTCATTTATGAAAAGTACTTAGGAAAAGCCTCACTAGAAAGTGATGAACAAGTTGATGAAAACACGCTTTTCAGGATTTTCTCAGCAACAAAATTAATCACGGCAACAGCCGTATTCCAACTTATCCAGGACGGCAAACTAAACCAAGAGGACAAGCTTTCAACCCACTTATCGCATATGCCACTTCATTGGCAAGACATTCAAATCAAAAACTTACTGAGTCACTCCTCCGGTCTACCAGACTTCATCCGCTATGAAAGCACACTTACTGATGTAGAATTGTTAGAGAAACTGGCCAGCGACAAGATGGAATTTGAAACTGGAAGTCAATTTCGATATAACCAGACAAATTATTGGCTACTTGGGCAGATCATTGAGAAGCTCACAGGAAATACGTTTGATAAATACGTCCTCGATAGCCAGTTTAAAGAAGCTAATTCAGGTGTTCTATTTTCATCCAACTCTCAGGAGGAAATCGCAAATCGAGCAACGCGGTATTTCTATAACGGCAAGTTTAAATCCTTTGAAAAGGATAAAAACAATAGCGGGAAGAGAGGGCATCCAGGAAACGGGCTCAATATTTCACTTAAAACGTTGATCGAATGGAACATAGCGCTGGACAACAACCAACTATTAGACAAAGCAACGAAAGCGGCGATGTGGACACCGTTCGATTTCACCAATAAAAAAGACGACTTCCTTCACGGTTGGGCCCAGCATAAGATCAATAGCCTAAATTCAATAGGCTTTACTGGCGGCAACCTCGCAGGTTTCAGGAAATTCGTAAATAACGGGACAACGATCATTTTACTATCGAATGGATATGAGATCCCAGCGTACGACATTATCATTAATGATATTTCGAGGATAACAATACCTGAACTAAGGTCGAAAAGCTTGACACTGGAAGAAAATGTTCTGCAATTCGCCCTAAGCAGTCAACTCGAGATGGCTACATCAAGCTATAGCGCTTTGAAGAAGGAGAATAGAGGATATTCCTTCGACAATTTGAAATGGAATATCAATAGTATTGGGAATTCACTTGCGTATCAAGAGACGCCAATAAAAGCGCGTCAAATGTACGAATTCAATTTAAAAATGAACCCTGATTGGTGGCTCTCCGCAGCTGGAATCGCAGAAACGTACGAGATGCAGAAAGACAGCGTAAGAACGATCATCAACTATAAAAAAGCGATCCTACTGAATACAGACAACCAATGGGGCTATAACGAGCACATGGAAGATCTCATTCAAAAATTGAAAAAGGAGTAGGTCAGATGGCGCTATGTTTCTAACGTGCATCAGGCGAAATGGGCACTTTCGCAGAGAGAATAAAAATGTAGGTACAGGCCTTAAGCAAGGCGAATGACCTCAGAACTTCTGTGGACCTGGCTTTCGCCGCAGCGATAAATCGCATACTACATCCGAGCAGTCGTACGCTAATGCGGCTCGCCTTTGGGGACGCAAGAACTTGGGTTGAATCAGGTTTCGGGTTCCGTGGGGTCGTAAGTTGACTTTCTACTTTAGCTTTTCCTTTGTCTTGAAATCGATGGCTATTCTTCTGGTTTTACGTTCGACCCCATGTTAGTGCTGTTCGACTACTTCGCAGTAGCAAGATGGTAACCTTAGTGACGCAGGACCAACGACACTTGCATGCTGTGTAGGCTGGCATTGTGAGGCTATTCTTTCCTGCGAACCAGTGGTTCGGCAGGACATGAGCAGGACAACCCCTTCGTATTACATTGCCACCACGTGGCGATAAGATCCCAAAACACACGCGGCTCAGAGATACCTTGGTTTGCCCCAATCTGCAACGGCGACGACCGACACCTAGGCTTTCACGAAGATGACTATCGAAGTAGCTGGAAAAATGTCTCCGATATTTTGCTGCAAGCCAGCAATCCTTGTAGTAAAAGGCTTGACGAATGAATGAAAGACAAGCTCAACCAACGACTCAAATGAACGAAATTGGGCAATAAATGAAAGAATCCGCAAAATTAGATGCAATGCGGGCTTCTACCTTTGTGTAGATGAATAAAACCACTGTTTTCCCTTCAATGTCACAGACAGGGCTGCTAATGATACTAGTCATATTTGCTGTCGATACTTCGAAGGCACAAAATGGTCCTTTTGGCTATGAAAACAGGAGAATTATAAGTGAAAAGAAATTCCATGTACAATACGAGGAAGTTGTAATTAATAAAAGCGTAGAAGAAGTTTGGGCCGAAGTAGCTGGCAATTTCGGAACGGCCGGAGAGATTTCGAAAAGCACAAATTCATCATACTCACTCAGCCCAGGAAAGCTAAGCGGTTTAGGAGCAGAGCGATACTTGAACATTGATTTCCAAGGTAAAACTGTTGAAGCCAAAGAAAGAATAATCGAATTTAAGGAAAGCACAGATCATAATGAATTCACATATGACGTCTATGAATCACAAGGGTCTCCAGTTCAAGTAAAAGTGCACAATACCTGGGTGGTAAGGAAAGGAGCAGACGGAAAGACATACTTGGGAACCGTCTTTATCTACCGGGCAAAATTTGCTCCTCTTACAGGAATAATTGGGAAAAAAATTGAACAGTCAGGCTCATTAAGGAACGGAGTCCTAAGCTATAAGCACTATTTAGAAACTGGAGAAAAAAAAGTGGCCCCTGAAAAACTCAACCTGCTTTACCCATTGCAGTAAAGGGATAGAATACACTTCCTAAAATGAGGACAGGAATATGCTAGAAAACTTGGAATTTTTCTTCAGCCCTAGACTCAATTGAATTTAAACCTAAAACACAACCGATGAAAGAGAAACTTCTTGCACTATTTGTCTTCGCGATTTTTTCTTTCCCTCTTGTTGCGCAGACTACCCATCCACATACCGGAGGCTTTAAAGATCGAGTAACTATAAACAACAAGAAATTCCACGTCATCTATGAAGAGGTGGCCATTGACAAAACAGTCGATGAAGTATGGGGTGAGGTATCCGGTAACTTCATGCACATCGCAGAAATAACCGAAGGAATAAATTTCACGCGTAACCTGAGTGGGGACATAACAAGCGGATTGGGCGCAGAGAGGTTATGCAACCTAGACATCCAAGGTAAAACCATGGAAATCAAGGAACGCATAATAGACTTTAAAGGAACCGGAGATCATCGAGAGTTCACCTATGACGTGTATGAATCCACAAAAGGCTTTGTAAAAACCTATGGCACGTGGATCGTCAAAAAAGGCAGCGATGGGAGAACTTACCTAGCCTCTGCTTTTATTTTTAGAGCTAAATTTAGTCCAATGACGGGTCTAGTAGAAAAAAAATTACGGAAAATTGGCTTAAGAACTGGCATTTTGAGTTATAAGCATTACCTAGAAACAGGAGAGAAGAAAGTAGCCCCTGAAAAGCTAGTCAAACTTTACCCTAACTAGCCGTTACGAGCAAAAGAGCCGACCACTTTGAAGGCAACGAGCACAGGGGGCCATAGCACAGGTTACTGTATTATGGATACCTTGAGGAACCTTGTTGTATCCAACTCATAAATCGAGTAAATTCCATCCACAAGCCTGTTCGGCATCTTACCCGTTTCATAAATGGTCATCGAGCTTAAATCGCTTCATTACGGAGGCAAGGTCATTTTTGAAAAATTGATTCTTAGCCACTTTGACAGGATTCCAAAAAAGTCTGCTGGTGAAACCGAGGCCTGTTTCATGTATGTCCAAGAAGGCTCCTTTCAATTCAGGACTCCGGAAAGACTCCTTCAACTTAATACAGGTGATGGAGCCTTGGTCAAATGCAATAGCTATTTTTTCGAACAGACGAAAATAGATCACAAAAATAATGTCAGGTCGAAAGGAATTGGAATATACCTATACCCTTCGATGATCAAAGAGTTGTTCGATTTCGATCTGTCCATATCCGATTTCGAAACGGATTACGATGCAACCATCGTAAACATTGACTTATTGATGCACAACTTCATGGCCAGTATTGAATTCCTTCTTGACAACCCAAGTGTTTCAAATGACTCAATGGTGAAGGTCAAGCTTAAGGAATTTATACTGCTCATCTCCAAAACAGAAAACGCGCCCTCTCTGTTAGACTTTCTTTCGTCACTCTTCAAACCTAGAGAATGCAACTTCAAAACCGTTGTAGATCAAAACCTATACGCTAACTTATCAGTAGCTGAATTAGCGCTTCTTTGTGGAATGAGTATCTCTACTTTTCAAAGAACGTTTAACAATGTGTTTAAACAAACGCCTGCTAAGTACATACTTGAACAACGAATGCTAAAAGCTAAAATTTTATTATCCGATAGAAGCAAGCGAATATCCGAAATAGCTTTCGAATGCGGATACCAGAGTATTTCCACCTTCAATAGGCTGTTCAAGAATTCATTTAATTATTCGCCTTCAGCATTCCGGATGAACCAAATTGAGCACTAATTGAATAAACGTGCGTGCACATTCTTTTACCGCATTTATAACTTTGCAGTCAGTCGAAAGGTCTAAAATAGTAAGCTAGCTATTTCCTTCCGGTATACTTCAACAACAAATACAGCAGAAGATGAATTCTAAAGTTGCCCTAACCTTACGTATCCTTTTCGCCATCTCACTTGTGGTATTTGGCTTGAACAAGTTCTTGCATTTCATCCCTACGCTCCCCTTGGAAGGTACTGCAGGCGAACTCATGAACCTGTACGTAACCTCGGGCTTCATGAAAATTATCGGAGGGCTAGAAGTCATTGGCGGTATCAGTCTCATCGTAAATAAGTTTGCTCCACTTTCTCTGACTTTCATGACTGCCATTATGTTCAACGCTGTGGTATTTCACCTTCTCCATGACCTAGCGGGACTTGGCCCTGCAGTATTCGGCCTCAGCATCGCATTAGTCAATGTGTATTTTTACAGGTCTCGATTTACAAACTTGCTGAGTGCGTGAAAGATGCTTGAGCTTGGGTTACATAGAGGCAGCTGGCTTAGTGGGGTCGGAGGGTGACCTTCACCTTTAGCTTTTCTTTGATCTTGGAATCGATGGACATTCTTCAGATTCTCTTTCGACCCCACGTAAGTACTGTCCGACTACTTCGCAGTCGCGAGATGGTAACCTTAAGGAGGCAGCATCAACGGTCGAAATGCTCTACAGCTGCTGACTTCAGTTTAGCAAAATGAGCAATAGGCGAGCCTAACACATCGATTCCGACAACGGAGCGATCTGACACCCTAAATCTTGTGTGCTGACAGCTCTGTTGTCTTTGGCTACAAAGGCCCACGGGTATGATAGGAGCATCACAACTCTGTGCTCTGTGCCCCTATGCGAAGACCAGAGGTCGCTCTGCGTGAAATTCAGCTTCTCTATCCTGTGAACCAGGGTTTCGGTAGGACAAGAACAGGGCCCCCCCTACGTATTACATTGCCACCACATGGCGATACGATCCCAAAACACCCCCGGCGCAGAAATATCCTGGTTTGCGCCTATCTGCAACGGAGACGACCGACACCTAGGTTTTCACGAAGATGACTATCGAAGTAGCTGGGAAAACGCCTCGGAGATTCTGCTGCATGCAGACAACGCGGGCTATCGGAACATCCTCTGTCCATCCTCTTACCAAGTGGGGCAAGACACGTGGACGTTTGCCTCGGCGGTGGCGCCACTGACCGAGCAGATCAATGTGCTTCCGGCGATACGTATGGGCGAAGTGCACCCGCCGATGTTAGGCAGGGCGATCGCAACGCTGGACCATATCCTGAAAGGACGACTGACCTTAAACATCATCTCTTCCAACCTGCCGGGGGAAGACCTTTCTTCTGCCGATCGATACCAACGTGCACGCGAAGTGCTCGAGATTTTGAAGCAAGGCTGGACGCAAGAGCAGATTGACTTCAAGGGACAGTTTTACAACCTAAAACTCGACAGTACCGAACCGCTCAAGACCTACCAGCAGAATGGTGGGCCGCTACTCTACTTCGGAGGATACAGTCCGATGGCAGTAGATCTGTGCGCGGAACATTGCGATGTGTACCTCATGTGGCCAGAGACTAGGGCCGAGTTACAAGGGCATATCGATTCGCTTTCGCAAAAAGCCGCGGGCTATGGACGTACGATCGATTTTGGTTTGCGCGTACACGTGATTGTGCGAAAAACCGAAGCCGAAGCGATTGCGGCCTCGCGTGAATTGATGAAGTATGTCGACAAGGAGAAGGGAGACGAAATTCGGAACCGTGCCTTGGATGCGAAGAGTTTTGGCGTAAGCAAACAAGCGGCACAAAGAGAGAAGGCGGACCAAGATGGATTCGTAGAAGATCAACTTTGGACGGGAATCGGACGCGCACGCTCTGGATGCGGCGCAGCGATCGTAGGCAACCCCGACCAAGTGCTCGCTAAGATTCATTCGTACATGGACATGGGCATCAAGAGCTTCATTTTCTCGGGCTACCCACACCTCGAAGAGTGCGCGCTTTTTGCCAAATATGTACTGCCGAAACTTGAGACGTTCTCGATGCCGGAGGTACAGGGACGTAGACCTAACTTGACGCCAGACACTCCTCTTGGCGCTGGAAAAAGACGATAGATTTAGAAACGCTATACCTCACTCAACATGCTAGATCTCTTCATCGTCCTTGCGTATTTCACGGTCATTTTGGTACTGGCCATGCGCGGCAAAGTGTCGACCGAGGCCAATGTGGAGGAGTACTTTTTGAGTAGTCGAAATTTGCGTTGGCCATCGATTGCCATCAGTACGATTGCGACCAATGTCCAGGGATATCAGTTTCTGGGCATGATGGGATCAGCCTATTTGTTTGGATTGGCGCAAGCGAGTTTGGAGATCAATGCCATGCAGGGAATCCTCATGGCGGCCTTCATTTTTGTACCGCTCTACTTGCGGGAAAAGGTGGTGACGATCACACAGTTTATCAAGACCAAACTGGGCGCGACGGTGGCCCTACTCTACTCTGCGGCGAGCATTATTTTGTTCTCGACGATCACGCTCGGCGCGGCACTTTTCTGGGGTGCGTATGCGGCCGACCAAGTGTTTGGAGAGTACTTCGCCTTCATCAGTGACGATCGCATTACGCGCATTGCGACGCTGGCAGTGGCCTTGGGAATGTTCTCCGCTTTCTATACCTACTTCGGCGGTTTGGCCGCGGTGGTGAAGACGGACATCGTTCAATTTGTCATCTTACTTATAGGTGGCGCGGTGGTACTTTTCATAGCTATTCATCACCTGGGTGGTTGGGGTCAGCTTTACGCCAAAACCCCTGAGATGATGCACCTGCACTTACCTGCGGATCATCCAAAATTACCGTGGACGCATGTGTTCGGGCTGTTCTTGCTCAACATCAATTACTGGTGTGCGAACCAATCTGTGGTGCAACGTTCGTTGGCTGCAAAAAACTTGAAAGAGGCTCAAATCGGCTTGATGGTGGGTGGTGTAATGAAGTATGTGATGGCGGTCATCATTGTGATTCCGGGCATCGCGCTCTATGGTATTCTCGGCAAAGAAGGACTTACAGATCCGGACCTCGCGTTTCCGTATCTCATCAATACGTATGTGCCGGTTGGCTTGAAAGGCATCATCCTTTGTGCGCTTTTCGCCTCGTTGATGAGTACGGTCGATTCTACGTTTAACTCGATTGCGACGCTGTTTTCGATCGACATTTACAAGGAGTACATCAACAAAAATGCCTCGGAGCAAAAGCTTGTCTCGATAGGCAAACAGACGATCCTCGTGACCTTGGTGACGGGCATCACGATGAGTATTGTGTTACTGGTGTTGAAGTTCAAAAACCCTGAGGCAGCCTTCACGCATACGCTCAATGAGCTGCGTTATTTCATCAACTGCGGTATCGTGGTGTTGATCTGCCTGTGTGCGTTTTTGAAAGCGCCCAATCGCAAACTGGCCATTTTGGCGTTCGTCCTCACGGTGCCTTTGCAGTTCATCATCATATACGTATTTCCGGACATGAATTACTTCGTGCGTGCGGGTTGGGTGATCTTGATTGCCTTTAGTATCGTGGCGATTCCGGTGATTCCACGGGGTTGGAAGGGGTTAAAAGAGTTGGTGGTGTCTGATGATAAGCGGGTTGCTTTTGTGGGGTTAGGATTGGCTGTGAGTTTGGGGGTTTTGCATTTGGTGTTTGGGTAGTGATAAATCCGCGCCATGTCCGCACGGGTAAACCCAGTGCTCCTGATTAGACGCAGCTACGCAGCTTCGGGGTGCACAACGGGGTGGCTT
>JBGCGF010000061.1:0-70628 GCA_045110575.1 Saprospiraceae bacterium | reverse complement strand
GTATCTATAATCGAAGACTTTAACCTGTCTGTAATCGTTGCTTTTAATGCGAAGTACTGAGGTTCGATTACTGATGATTCTTTAGGTGCTGACTTATTCATTTATTTAATTTTGTGTGTATTCGTTCTTTTATATTAGATGGGATTGTGCAATGAAATGCGACGGCAGTGGGATCCCTCTCTCTTCCTCACCGCCCCATCAACCAAGCATTCATCTCCGCAAAGTCCAGCTTCCCGCGTACCTCCGTTAAATACGTCGTGATTCCAACCGCCTTCTTCAGCCTGGTCTCCTCGCGCTTAGGCTTGGCAACGAGGTACATGAGCGCGCGCATCTTGCCGGGCGTCAATGCATGGAAGTACTTGTCCGCTTCGTTATCCATGGCGAGCAGCTCGCCAAGCTCAACCGGCATCGGCATGCCGTAATCACTCTCGTCGGGGAGTAGGGTAACCGTAAGGTTGTTGAGGTCGGACACGTTTTGCCGCAAGGCCTTGACACGCTCCTTATTGACGATAATGAAGTAGTCGCCCTTCCCGCCAGGAATGAAAGCTGCATGCCATTCAATCGTCTCAGCTACCGATACGATGATGCGCTTCGATCCCTTATTGCCAGCAGCCATGCGCTCAACGAGCTCGGTATCGACAAAGAGCTTACCATTATAGCCTAGCACATCGTCGTTCTTCTCAATGATTGCTCCCGTAAACGTGATCGCGTCTGCCATTCGACTAAGCTAACCTTTCACAATCTATTTGGCGACCATCAAGGTCTCGGTAGACTGTGCGCCCAATGCATCAGAGATGCGAACTTGGTAGAGTCCGTTTGGCCAATTCCCCGTAGAGAACGTGTGCGTAGAAAGCAATGACTGGCTAGTTACCAGCACACCAATTGAATTGACAACCTCAACGAGCAAAGGCTCTAGGCTGGTTGTATTCACGGTGAAATAGCTGCGCGCAGGGTTAGGAAGAATGGAATACTCCGCATTCAGCTCCCTTGTCCCGACGACGCCTGCAAGTCGGATGTTGTCGATAAACGTGTAGTCGTAATCTTCAAAATCAGGATCCGCACTTTCCCAGTTGGTAGGGCTTCCTGCTGCATTGAAGATCGTAAAGCGTACCAAGCCTTTGTGGTTGGCCGGTAGCTCAATTTCTTCCGAGGTAGTAATTCCGTCTGGACGAGAATCGAGGTATACATCAGGAACCGCGATCTGTGGTGTAGAGATCGAAAGGCCACGGTTTGCTTCCACGAGTCCTTGGTAGTTAGGATCACCCTCACCGTGCAACTGCTTCATGTCGAAGGCAAGTTTAGGGTTCGCCTCATTTTCAAAGTCAACGCACAATTCTACATTGCTCAAATCGAAGGCTACTTCGATGTTTGATTCCGTCTCCAGGCAAGCCAAGCGGAATGGAGTAGTGTAGTATCCGGTCGTTCCTAGCCAGTCGTGACTCGCTTGATTGATGGTGCCGAGATGTCCTCGCGAATCATCTAAGGCTACGTAGCGGTTAGCATTTGCCGTTGAGAAATCAATGCGATTCGCTGCTGTTAGAAGACGAGGTCGACCAAGGTCTGCGCTCACGATATTGTCTTCGGGAAGCGGATCGTTAGGTACGTCATATCGCATTCCAACGGCACCTTCTAGTTCCGTGTAGGCAACGGTAAACGAAACGAATTTTAGCTCGTTCGGAGGCAATGTGATGTTGCCAGCGTTTATCGTTTTAACGACCATGCTGTCTGCGTCAAACAAGTCAATAACGACAGGACCGTCAAACGTCTCACAGCCCCTGTTGAGGAGGTTTACGTAGATTTCACGCTCGGTGGCAAAGCAGTCAAGTTCTTCAATATTGAAACCGTCAATTTCAATCACGTGCGGCGCTTGTAACACATAGGCCGTTTGCGAACCGCTATCGTTATCAGGATCAATATCACCTGTGAGGTCAACCGTTACTTCTGCGCGGTATTGGCCAGGAGTGACACTCATCGGAAACATAATATCGATGAACTCAATCTCTCCGCCGAGGAAGTCCTCGTCAAATGTGCGCGTTACGGTACTTGTTTCTGTGTCAAGTGTAGCTGTCAGTGTGTAGCTCGTTCCCGCAGACACATCATCTCCTCGGTTAGCCAGGACTACGGTGAGTTCAACTGAATCCACAGGGTGACAATAGCGTGGATTGTTAGAGTTGAAACTATAGATGGTTAAATCAGGACCGGTTGTCGGACCGCCACCAGAAGTAGGAAGTCCAATCGCTTTCCATGCTTCTGCAAAACTTGTGTAAGTACTCGAGCTGGCTCCATAAAGCGTCTCTACCAACACCATGCAATTCGTAAAAGCGTCTTGGTATCCTGAAGTCTCCGTGAGGTAATCGCGGTTAAGCTGAAAGGCAACGTTAAACGCGATGTCCAGTCCTACGGACTGTACATTGTAAGCGGTGCCAAGGTCGTTTGTGCCGCTGCCACCTTCAACTAGAAGGTAGAACCAGTGACCTAGTGGCCCAGAGTTGGTGTGTACACCTGCGCCGTCGTTCCAGAATGAACCGCCAACAGCTTTTGGCTTGTTGTAAATGTTCGGGTCTTCCATCGATCGGAAGGGCTTCGCATATTCACTGTCTGCAAATCGGTTGCCTAGGGTCCATGTGAATTGTCCAGGCTGTTCGTAGAGCTCAAGTGCTTTACCATAAATGTCGCTCATGCCTTCATTTAGCGCTCCTGATTGACCAGCGTAAATGAGTGCACTCGTGCGTTGGGTGATGCCGTGTGCGAATTCATGTCCGACAACATCCATTGTCGTCAACGGATCGAAGTGGCAGCTTCCTCCACCGAAAGTGGCGCGTTCACCGCTCCAAAATGCATTGACCAAATCGCCGTCTGTGTTCGCTACCGTTGAAAGGAAAAACTCGCCCTGACCATCTACGCCTAGCCAGCCAAACTTGTCTTTTAGCAGGTCGTAGAATCGTGAACTGCCGTAAAACACATCGTTGGCCATTCCGCCTTTGTCACCGGCGAGTAGCCCAAAAGCAGAGGAGGTGCTATTGATTTCTTGGTTTTGGCTGTTGAGCACGATCACGCCTCTGGTTGAATCAACCAAGCGATAGGAATTGGCTCCAACTTGGTCCACCATCACATTCTGTGTTCCGTAGTAGCCCGTTTCAACGGTGCCTGGAACAGTGTTGTGCGCGACAAGTGGAATCGAGGTGATCAGCTTTCCATTGTTCGCATCGAGATACATGGCTCTGTGCGATACGCCTGGGCCAATTTCGACTTCATAAGCGAGCACTAGGCTACCGGTGTAATTTGGATACTGGCGATCAACGTAGACGAGTCTTGGTGATTCAGCAGATAAGGCAATGTCGTTTGACGTCCCATCGACCCTAAGCGGTTTTCCGGTGACATCTGTTTCTAGCGGATGTAAACGTTGTCTTTTCGACCAAGCGGTGAAAGCGATAATTGCTTGACGTGTTGCTTCACTTTTCGAGAGGTTCGCAGTAGCGGTGGTTGCTTGTCGTGGGTAGCTTTTTCCAGTTACAAATTGCACCTCACCCTGCTTTGCGTGGAGGATGAGCGTTGCTCCGAGTACTGGAATGTCGTCGATCGCTTGCGCAAATCGGTGGTGTGTAAGTGCAGATGGTTCTTCGCTCCCAGTCATGGATTTCTCCGTCCAAGAGCTGTGCGCGTCTGTGCGGAGGGTTTTGGCGAAAGTCCCGCGCGCAGCGCGAGGACCCTCGTCAAGCGGGGCTGGAAAGAAGTCTGAAACCGCAACAGGCGCATCTGGTGTCAACAGGACATGCCCGTCCGAGTGCTCAATTGAGGATACCGTCCCGTGCGAAGCACGAGGATCGTCGCCGTCAGCCTGGACTTGCGCTAAAACCAAGGTTGGAAGCAGGAGGGCAAGCAGTAGACTCAGATAGCGCATAAGTGGGGGGCTTATTAACGGCAAAAAGATACACCGAGCGGAAGGGGAGTAGGCCTGCGTTTGGGCAAAAGCCTCCACATCTTGTCAACTGTCTGACAAAGCCTTTACGGCTTGGTCGAGAATGTCATCGATCGGTTGGTCTATATCGATACGAAAAGCAGTGGCTGGAGGTTCGAGGGTGTCCAACTGAGAGTCTAGGAGGTGGGCAGGGAAGAAGTGATTTTTGCGAGATTGAAGTCGCGACAAGAGTACTTCTCGGCTGCCATCAAGCCATATGATGAGCAGGTCGTCGGTCAGCGATTTGCGTAAAGTGTCCCGATATGCTTGTTTGAGCGCAGAGCAGGCGATGACGGCTCCATTTTCTTGTTCAGCCCCGTTTTTACGAGGGTTTTCAGCTTTCGCCAAAACCTCGCCTAGGGCTTCGAGCCAAGGCTGTCGGTCTGTATCGTTCAGCGGCTCTCCGGCTGCCATTTTAGCAACGTTTGCTGGCGGATGGAAGTCGTCCCCTTCAATGAATGGGAGGTTGAAATGGCTAGCGATTCGTTGGCCGACGGTGCTTTTGCCGCACCCACTAACGCCCATGGTAAGAATGTTCATTGGATCGGGGTTGAGGGGTGATTGGTGAGAGAATACTTGGCCTTCACGGGCACAAGCCAAGTGCAATAAACTACGAAATGGAACACTCGAAAGGATCCTCAACTTCTATTTCTTTCGCTTCTAGGCTAGCAATCCCTCCACACATGTGCGAAATCATATTATGAAATTGTGACACAATCGAAGCAACTAGAACGTAGTATAAGTATCTTTATAGTTGTTCTCTAGAAGCGCAGTCTCACTCCATGGTGCACAAAGGATTTACAGGCAAACTCCTCGATCGATACTTAGCCAGCGGCTGGTACCGAATGGGTACGCGCATGTTTACCTGTCGCTACAATTTCTATCCTTGGGGGTTTCTGACAACGGTTTGGACAAGGCTTCCGCTCAAAGAGCATACTGCCTCAAAACGCGTTCGAAAGTTGCTTCGCCGCAACGCTGAGCGCTTTACGATTGAAATCCACAAAGCCAGGGCTGAGCACGCTGAAGAGGACGTCTTTCAGCGCTACGTCGTCGAAAAGGACTACGAGTTGCATGATACGGCCGCTTCCTACTTGCGCGCAGATCCCGATGCTCCGTTTGATACCTGGCAGATCAGTGTCTATGATAATGGGGTTTTGGTCGCTTTCTCCTATTTCGATTTAGGAACAGATAGTGTTCAAAGCCTCAGTGGCTTTTATGATCCTGCCTACAAGCACTTTTCGATGGGCTTGTATACGCTTGCGTTTGAGGTAGAGCAATGCAAGGCTTGGGGCTTGTCGTATCACTATTCGGGCTATCTCGTTCCGGGCAACGACATTTTTGAGTACAAGCGTCGCGTTGGCGCACTCGAAGCGTTTGATGATGTGTCTCAACTTTGGTATCCGCTCGATGAGATGGAATCCAAAGACTTGCCCGATGCGCACATGCGCAACGCAATGGTTGAATATGATAAGCTGTTTTCTCAGCTTAACATGAGCTACTCTTTGCGGCTTCAACCGAAGTATTACATCGGCGTTTCTCAGCAAAGTTTGCAGTGGTTAAGGCGTGAACAATTACCGTTTTGTATCACCGAACCTAAGTCCAATCGTCGACCGTATTGGGCTTGTCACTTCTATAGCTTTAACTACAGCCGTTACTTCTCAATCTTGTGTACGACGCACGCGTATGAGACAGAATCTGTAGGACTTCCGCGTGCCTTGATGGCGCGACCGGACATTAATCATACACATGATCACGTGGGGTCTGGTGTAGCTGTACGTTTACTTCATCAAAGTCAGGAGCCGTATACCGCTGCTGATCTGGAGCACGTTTGGCGTGCAGTGCGACAGGCGAATTTGGAAGGGTAGCCAGCCTGCGGCTGAATTTTGAATTTTGAGTTACGAATTTTGAATGTTCGTGACGGCCTTCAAGACGGCATGCGATCGATCCGGTTCAGCGTGCTTTAGCGCGCCTCCTTCGTACTGTGTGCGAACGATCCGGTTCAGCGCGCCTCCTTCATACTGCATACGATCGATCTGCTTTAGCGCGCAACATATCTATAGCGAGCTAAAGCGCGCCGAACCGGATCGTATGACTCACTCCACCACAATTCGACTCCTGTACAAATTCCCCTTTGTATCTGAAGCAATGAGGACGTAGACTCCTGGCGTACTCAGCTCTGCGTTTACAATGTCGGTTTGTTGCTTCCACGAAAGTGGAACAGATTTTCCCGTAAAGTCCACCGCTTGTAGATTTTCAAGTACGCGCTCTTTCGGCAAAACCACTCTAAACGCACCACTCGAAGGATTAGGAGAAACCTTCATTCCTTTGATTGCGGAAGTATTGATGGTACGTATTGATGATACTTCATCCAAATAGAATTCTTTTAATTCTATTGCCGTAGTTTTAATTTTTTCAGTAGATGGACTTGGGACAGACACACCCTCAACGATATAAGCAGCATAATTGACTAATAATCGTTCGTTTGGAGCTAAAGATGCTGAAGCATTTGCGTGGATGAGTGGGGTGTCGAAGATTCCTGTGTAATCACCGTAAAGGTTAGACATACTCCAGCTAGACGTGTCAGCTGGATCGCCAGAGAAAGGCCAGTCTGTATTTGTCATTCCTCTAAGTCCGCCGCCTCCAAAAGTTAAAGGGCTGCCGTCTCTCCAGCGTCCATGTGTTACGTCGTAAACTTGTTTAGGTATGCCATTTCGCGGATAGTAAAATGCAGGATCCAAAACACCTGTTGGACTATAACGGAAATAGGAGCTCCTGAATTCCACCTCACTAGTGCCGCTACTTGTTTTAGCATCTAGTATCTGCATGCTGAAAATCGGAGGATTTGATCCATAGCTAGCAACGTTTTGGTCGCACGTACTGTCAACAGTTCCATCTACAGCATCTAGGTTGTATGAATACATCAGTTGGTGTTCAGGGATCGTACCGAAGCCATCATCGGTAAAGCATCCTAGGTCAAAGTCTGTCCAAAAGCTCAAGGCTGCTGAATCGAGTGGTGTAGTCGCTCTATTGATCAGGGAGACTGAATAGAACTGTGTTCTACTCAGTTGGCTTGTTTGCACCGTGTCGTAGGCTTGAAGGAGCACGTGTAATTCGGCTGGCCAATAAGAACTGCCCGTAACCTGGCTAGCAATGTTGGTATTGGCTACCCACCAGCTAGCTGCATCGCCTCTTATGTCGGGATATTCACCGGCTGTAGGTTCGTAAATTCCATTTCTGTTAAGGTCAATGAAAGGAGCGAATTGATCGGTTGCTAGTATGGCAGGACCATTTGCATTTCCACGACCAGGCCAGGATGTGATTGCTTCGATAGGTTGGTCAAGGATTCCGTCGGCGAAGTCGAGGATGTGCGCATTGACTTGGTCTTTTGTCACGCTGAAAGGGGAGCAGAAATACGGATCATTTAAACTTCCGATTGGCCCTACTGAGAAATCGAATCGACCATCAACGCCCTCATATCCTTGAATGGCACCACGAACAGTGTCATCCAATATTCCCGAGATCCAGAATCCTGCTATAAAGCTCGCGTGGATTCCACTTCCCTTAGGGTATTCAAATCCAGCGTCTTCTCCGTCCAGCCAGAGGCCGAGGACGCTAATCTTTGAATTTATCTGGTTGGCATCAAAGTCAAAAAAATCTCGACCACACTGGGCAAGTGAGGTTATTGGCGTTGAGAGGAATAGAAGTATAAGTAGAGGTATGGATTTCATATCCATAAAAGAAGGAAGAATTAATGAATTGTCGAGGGCTAACATGTGCGTGCGCCAATAGCATACGAACGATCTGGTTTAGCGTGCTTTCGTGATTTTGGCGCCCATGATCCGGTTCAGCGTGCTTTAGCGCGTCTTCTTCATACTGCATACGAACAATCCGGTTCACCATGCTTCAGCGCGCAACATATCGATAGCGAGCTAAAGCGCGCCGAACCGGATCGATCACCTCGAACCAGATCGTGTTACATCCCTTCATGAAACGACTGCTCAATCGGATACCTCCGATCATCAGCTTCAATTTCTTCACTCACTTCTTTGATCACCATCACCGAAGGAGTATTGTCGGTCGCTTCAACGGCCGTCCATTTCGGCAGACCTTCACCGTTCGGATTGCCCGTCTTGATGAAGTTGGCGAAATACGCCTTCATGGTTGCAGATACGTTTCTGTCCGCATCTTCCCACTCGTAGGTTTTGTGCAGTTCGAGGTTACCAAGCGCGTATGGGATCTCCGCAGCGTGCGGCGCGCCACCGGTTGCACCAGGGCGAGCATGATCATACAGGTAGCGGAAGGTCGGCGCTTTAATGTTTTTGGCGTGCAGGTCACTCCAGCGCCAAGTCGCATAACTAATGAAACCATCAGATGCGAGTAGGGTAGCGGAAGCAATCGCTTCTTCATCGGTGCTATGTGGAAGCACAGCGAGAAGTTGGTCTGCGACTGGTCCCATGCGCTCCTTGACTTGAGCAACGAAATTCTTAGTGGTCATGTCCTTTCCTAAGAGTACTTGCGGAGGCATCTCTTGTGAATTCCAGCCGACTAAAAGCGGAATATTGGGCACATCTCCTTGGGTATAAGTGCCCTCGATTTGATCCGTGGTGAGGTAGCCATCTAGTACCGTTGGAAAACGAACTTCAGCACGTAAGTAATGCGCATAGAGACTGTCTGCAGGAACAGCACGGAGTTCCGATAAGGTGTTAGCATCGATGGTTTTGGCGAAAGCTGTACCTACCTCCTCTGCTTCATTCAATGGAATTGGATACATCGTCGGCTTGATTGCAGCACCACTTTCTCCGATGGCGCCTGCAATGAGTTTTCGCGAAAGCGGACTGGTCAAAACCGTACTTACAGACTTCGCGCCAGCACTTTCGCCAGCAATGGTGATCTTACTCGGATCGCCTCCAAACCCTGCGATATTATTGCGTACCCATTCGAGTGCTGCGACCTGATCCAAGTGACCATAGTTGCCGCTGGCGTTGTAAGGTGCTTCGGCCGATAGCTCAGGGTGCGCCAGGAATCCAAAGACGTTGAGGCGGTAGTTGGTCGTCACCACAACCATTCCTTCTCTGGCCATGCTTGCACCATCGTATCGTGTTTCTGAACCGTCGCCAGCCATCAATCCTCCGCCGTAATAGTAGAGTAAAACGGGCAGGTTTGCCTTTGCTCCTTCAGGAGCCCAAACGTTGAGGTAGAGGCAATCTTCAGAGAATCCGTCCGAGCGATATTGCATGTCGCCCCAGATGTTGTGCTGCATTGCTGCTGGTCCGAATGCCTTCGTTGATCGAATGCTATCCCAAGGCATCACAGGCTGTGGCGCTTGCCAACGAAGGTCGCCTATTGGAGGTGTTGCAAACGGAATTCCATACCATCGGTCTACTCCGCTTTCGCTAAAACCTACCACCTGGCCACCCGTCACGGCGCGCTGATGCGGATCGAGGTTTCCATAAGGAGCCTGTGGACCCGAGCAAGCGAATTGAACAACAATTAAAAGGAGAAGTAACGTGCGCATTAAGGAAAGGTAAGTCTAAGAGCCTGTCTAAGAATTCAGGTTCTGGCGAAATTGAGAAAATTTTGAGCTGAGCTAGGCAAAAAGCGCAAGGATTAGCTGGCTAATTCGAGCATTTTTAACAACAATCAGTTCAAAATCATCCAATTTTTAGTCGAACTGGGATTTCTTAGACAGGCTCTAGGCGCCATTACTTTACTTGTATTGAAGTACTAAGCTTTCCACCGTTTCGAGAAGTATTAGGCCTTCTTTTGCTTCAATTTTCCGAAGTCTAAACTCACACCCACATTGACATTTCGTGGAGGTGCAGCTTGGAAGTAGCGATTGCCAAACTGAGGGTTGATGTCATTGCCGAGTGAATAAACCGCATCGAGCAAGTTGTCGCCGGCAAGGAAAAAGTGGAAGCCTTTGATACGAGCACCAGCTTGAAGGCGCAGCAGCACGAAAGCATCCGCAACAACATCACCTTCATCATCGAGTGGATTCTCTGATTCGTAACGAATGTTAAAGTCCGCGTAGAATCGCTTCGTCAGGTCAGCATGCACAAGCACATCGGCAGTATGCGTCGGTAGTCCGGGCATTGGCCTTCCGGCAAAACTCGTCCCATTGACTTCGTAGTCGCGGTACGTATACGGCTGGTAGCTGTACGCTGGGGAAACGTTGATCATCTTAGTCGCCTGCCAATCGATAGCGAGTTCTAGTCCAGGCTGCGTCGTGCGGCCTGCATTACGAAACAGTTGTATCCCACTTGTATCTTGAAAGGTGGTAATCGTCTGCTGCAGTTGCGTCAAGTATGCATTTGCCGAAAGACGAAAAGCGTCGGAGAAATTATAGAATCCGTAAAGCTCTAAGCTGTTGCCAATTTCAGGACGTAAGCTTTGATTTAAGCTCCCTTCATTGGTACGGAATTCACGAAGGGATGGGGTAGAGCTGCCTTCTGAATAGCTGATGCTAACGTTGTGTTTTGGGCTTGCGTGCGTAAGCTGCAATCGCGGACTAAACGTCAAATCAAAGTCGGATTGAATCTGTGAAGGTGTTCCTCCACGTTCGAAACTTCGGTCAACGTCATAGTTAACATGGACGGCAGAAACACCAATTTTGTACTGCCATTTTGCTCCTCGGAATACGCCTGAAAGACGAGTGAAGCCCACAACTCGGCGACTGTCTATTTTGTCGCTGAACTGCAAATCTCCGGGGGTTCCTTGATTAGGATTAAACTGATTCGCATCTCTGAATTGGAATTGAGTTTCGCCACCGGCGGAGATGGTATGAACGCGATCCTGATTTTTAGATGTTTTGACAATTCGTGAAACAGCTCCACTGAGACCCGTTGCAAAATTGGTTTCCTGCTTGTGGTTTACGTTGAACGGATTATCGAATCGGAACCCCGTTACGTAGCCTGCTCCCGTGAGGTACCAGTCGTTTTTTTGCGCTCTAATAGTACTTCCTAGGAGTACGTTTTCATAGTCAATCGATGCCAGTGCATCAGCGCTTCCAGGGCGTTCTTGAAGTGGGTTCTCTGCAAATTGCGCAGGTGTCAATGCTCCAGGAAGGAAGTAGTCTAGCCGAGTGGCAAGTGCGTGGCTTTTCGATGAAATAGACCATCCAGATGACGTCTTAATCGGAATGAACAAGCTCGCTTGTCCTGTAGTCCTCCTGAAGTTGCTCCAATCGCGGTGGCCGTCCGTGCTGCGGTGGGCGATTCTTACTTGCAGCTGAGTCTTACCGCTATCTCCATGGGTGTATCTGAATGTGCCTGCTTTTGATCCGAAAGAGCCGAATTGAAGGGAAACATTATTAAGCGCGTCAATCGAAGTTGATAGGCCTACCGAACCGCCAAGTGGTGATCCTGCGGAAAGAGACGATGGGCCTTTGGTGATGGCTGCGCGGTCGACATTTCCGAGGTCTACAAAATTGAGAGGTGTGTCTCCTCCCGGCTCAGTCAATGGAAGGCCATTCCAGTAAACTTGCACATCTCTTACGCCAAAAGGACTTCTTCGCGATGTATTTCGGATGGAAACACGATAGCTTCCAGGCGTGCGCTGCTCGAACCTTACTCCTGGAATACGATTCAGGCCTGGAGTGAAATCACTGGCTGCAAAGCGTGTTAACCTTCGTGCGTCGAGACTTTCGCTAGGATCGCTGGCCCAGGCAACCACAGTGGGTTTTGAGCTTACAATTGCCGTCGCTAACTCTTGAGTTGCCAAGGTGCTATCACTTTGTGCAGCCATATGGGCTGCGAGAATTAGACAGCAAAAAAGGATGTTTAGGTTCCTCAACATGATCGCAACCTACACGCCAATTTGCAGAAGTTGAGTTCTCACTCAACTAATTACCCTTAAAAGACCTTTACATAGCCATGTTCGACATCATCCATACTTCAGAAGCACTAGACGCCGCCATTGCCAAGAGCCATGAGCACCCAGTTGTCATTTTCAAGCACTCGGCAACGTGTCCATTCTCTGCCAAGGCGCAGGAGCAGGTTGCGAACGCAAAGCATGACCTTGATATCTACGGTATTGTGGTTCAGTATGCTCCTGAACTAAAAGCAGAAATTGCTGAGAAGACAGGCGTTGAGCACATGAGTCCTCAAGCGATTGTTCTTAAGAATGGCAAGCCGACGTGGACGGGTTTTAGAAGTGAGATCAAGCAGGTGACGTTGATGAAGGAGGCGAGCTAGCGTATTCGAGCTGCATTTCTCGCAGAGACGGCCTGCGGCCTCGCAGAGGGGCAGCGTGCGCAAAGTCGAGACGCTCATCACGTTCGCGTAGGCCTTCATAGCTGAGTGCTTGTCCTGCCGAACTGTTGGTTCGCAGGAAAGAATAGCGTACTCGAGCTGTATTTCTCGCAGAGACGGCCTTCGGCCTCGCAGAGGGGCAAAGTGCGCAAAGTCGAGACGCTCATCACGTTCGCGTAGGCCTTCATAGCTGTGTGCTTGTCCTGCTGGACTATTGGTTCGCAGGGAAAGGAGGCGAGCTAGCGTATTCGAGCTGCATTTCTCGCAGAGACGGCCTTCTGCTTCGCAGAGGGGCAGCGTGCGCAAAGTCGAGAGGCTCATTACGTTCGCGTAGGCCTTCATAGCTGTGTGCTTGTCCTGCCGAGCAATTTGGGTGCAGGGAAGGATCGCGAGCATGAAAGCTTAAGCGCAAACGGGCATTTAGCGTCTTAAAAGATTACCTACTATAGGTGCGTGTTTAGTGCTGTGCGCTCTTTCGCAACTCCACGACTTGAGACAAAATAACTAGTCCACTACTTAAGAGGGTAAGGAGTATTCCTATATTCCAGGCAGACCTGAATATTAAACTAATCGTAATGATGGCTGCACTAGCGGCGATAAGGATATATCTAAAGGTAGGGGTAACGTTCATGCTGTAAAATTACATTTTTATTTTGGTGACACCTCGTGGGACGATGAATAGGTTAGGATCGACTTTTATCTGCTCAATAGATATTGCTTCGAAAGTAGCGTAAATGTACTTTTGATCTATCTCCCAGCGTAAGAAGCGTGACTTGCTTTCTGCATAAAGCTTGTCTAAGTGTTCTGCCTTTCGTTGCGTGTATGTGTGCGGCGGACTGTGCTCTTCGCCGCTGAAGTAGAACGTTTTACGATAAATTTCACCGCTAAAAATATTGGTCGACTTAATTTGTAGCGATTCGCAGTGCTTGCCTAGGATCGTTAAGGTGTCTCCCCCGATGAGTGTATCTAATCGAGAAATTGTGTCAGCACTACTACCGTAAAAAACAGAATCAATATTATTGTACTTGGTGTATTGTTCGTTATTGATTTTGTTGTAAATGTTCCATTCAGTTCCTAGTTGTCCTGTATTATTGAACTCAGTTCGTTCGCTACCATTTTTGTGATAGTAAACCTTCAGTGTGTCACCAAATCGTTGCGCGTAGAACTTGTTGTATGGGTTGTCTTTATCTTTTAATTCAGTCTTTACTAAGTAGGTAATTACACCTTCGAACGGTTGTTGGCGTTGTGCGGCCAGAGACGTCACGTAGAAGAGCAATGAGAAAAGGAAGGTGCAGCGGAGCATCATGCCTCAAAAGTAGGTCCTTTAGTGCTAAGGCATTAGGGTATATGTCGTAGCGTTGTCAGGGTTGGTTCAAGATTGAATTCACAACACAATCGGTTTCTTGAATGGAGCGAGAAACGAGTTTAATTATCCTTCAACATCCTGAGCTTGTCGTAGGGGCCGGAAAGCGCTATTGGGCATGTGACTCGCGTATTTAAGGCCGTCAACGAACATTATCAATTGACAATTATCAACTAGCAATTCTCTCAAAGCTCTGCTTTGATCACGCCAAACCGACAAAACAACTCCTCCGAATACCACCCCTTTTGCCGTGTGAGCTTTACTACCTCGGCGTGGTAACGACTCTTATAGGCGTATTCTTCCATCGCTGCTCCGCTTGTCCAGTGTGACACTGTCGCCTGTTGGATGATGGGCAGTTCGCCGACACCGACAGAAAAGGTGCGCTCAGGGAAGTCAGACACGCTTTCACTTACTCGTTTCACCTTCTTCCAAAAGGCCAAGAGGTGCTTGGTTTTAATGCGCGCTCTGGTCAAAACGACCGTTTCTTGTTCTCGATCGTATGCACCTGAAGACCGAAAGGGCTCCACACCGTCCCACATGCCATGCGATTGCAGAGGTTTGAGCAAGAGGGTTTTGGCGGAAGCTGAATGTGCCTCGTACGCCTTCCAAAGTCCAGATTGAAGTGCTGCTTTCGCCAAATCCTCATCGGGGAACGCTGCCAACAGTGCATATCCCCCCCAATTTGGCCATAACCCGAAGCCATTGTCACTGCCAGAGCCTAGCAGTTTTAGCCATTCCATTTCGGCTGGCAGACCGTAATGGTCCACGCCCAGCCCCATGTTGCGGAAGGCAAACCACTTGTCTCGTAACGTGGGAAGCTCAAAATACGTAAAGAGAATAGTCTGTGGCATGACGGAAAGGTCGCAGTTCTATTGTCAAACCAACGAGTCTACAAAATGTCCTTCTGCAAACAGCAGAAAACTCAAAAAACTTTGGAAACTTTAGGTCCTAGTAAAGTTTCCTAAGTTTTTGCCGCATACATTTGTGGCGCTAATGATTAAAATCCCACCAAATACAGACCCGCATCACGAGCTCCGGCAGGAGATTGTGGAGGTAGCGTCCAAACGTTTTAGCCGTCACGGCTTTAAGTCTGTTACGATGGACGACCTGGCGCGTGATCTTGGCATGTCTAAAAAGACACTCTACGAGGTGGTTGGGAATAAACAAACACTCATTGACCTTGTGCTAGACACGGATATGGAGTGTGATGATCAGGCAATCCTTGGGGCCAGTGAAAAGGCCACCGATGCGATTGAAGAGATGCTTGAAATCGCTCGGCACTTCACGCAAACGATGCGTGATACCAACCCCGCGAGCCTGTACGACCTTCAGAAGTACTACCGCAAAAGCTGGGAGCGACTTGATGGTCACCACAACGAAAAAATGATTGAGCATGTGCGGGCCAACCTCCGCCGTGGACAGTCAGAAGGGCTTTATCGTGACGAGCTCCACTTTGAATTGATCGCGCAGATTTTCGTCTCCGCACCACAAGCCATGATGGATCCAGACCGAATGCGTGTGGGCCAAGAAGAGTGGAATAACCTCGCGAACCAGCTTATCCACTACCACCTCCTCGGGGTTTGCTCTCCAGCAGGTCGCGCGCTACTCACTACTTATCTCGAACGTTCACCGAACGCCTAGTTTATGCTTACGCCAAAACAACGTCTCTCACTAAGCCTCCTCCTTCTCTTGGGAGCAGTCAGCAGTAGTACTGCATTCGGGCAAGGACTTTCCTTCTCCATGGAGGAAGCCTTCACTTACGCTGAAAAGCACGCTTCGGCAGTGCGCATCGCGCAAGCAGATCTAGCAGAGGCCGAAGGACAAATCAAGGAGACAACTTCCATCGGAATTCCACAAATCAATGGATCTGTTGGCTACCAGCACTTTCCGCAGATTCCGCAGCAGCTTTTCCCAGACTTCATTACACCTAGTGTGTATGGCGTTTTAGTGGACGAGGGCGTAGAAGGAACAGGTGGAGCTATAACGCAGCCTACTCCGTCGAACGTTTTCACACCCGTAACCTTCGGACTTAAGAACTCCCTCTCAGCAGGTGTAGAAGCTTCGGCTTTGCTCTTCGATGCGACGTTCTTTATCGCCTTGAAAGGAGCCAAGCTTTACAAAAACCTAGCGGTAAAGACTGTCGACCAGACGAAGTACCAGACGCACAGCAAAGTCGCCAAGGCCTACTTGGCAACCCTGATCGCACAGCGTAACCTTGAGATTCTCCAAAAAAACGTGGACAACCTAGAGTCTACACTCAAAGAGACTACCGCACTTTATGACGAGGGTTTTGCTGAAAAGCTAAGTGTTGATCGTCTACAACTTGGACTCAACAACCTAGCCGCGCAAAAGGAGGCAATCCTTCAGGTTATTCAAATCAGCGAGAACGTACTCAAGTATCAAATGGGATATCCAATTTCGGATCCTGTACAGCTTACTACTTCACTCGACGAAGCTTTAGGAACCGCTCGCGTACAGGAGCTAGGAGGCTTAGATAATTTCTCGCCAAGCCAGCGTCCGGAGTATGCAACCTTGCAGGCGGCTGATAGCCTCAACATGATTGACCTAAAGCGTATCAAGTCGGGCTACTATCCGAGTCTTGTTGCTTTTGGTAGTCACAATCGACAGCTTCAGCGAAACGACCTTTTTGATTCAAACGAGAACCCTTGGATTCCAACCACTGTCGTTGGCGTTTCACTCAATGTTCCAATTTTTGACGGTTTCACGAAGCGAGCTCAGAAGGAGCGCGCCCTAGCTCGAACAGCAAAAACACGCATTCAAATAGAGCAATTCGAAGAAGGCGCCCGCCTGGCACTTGCCAATGCAGAAGCCTCTGTACGTAATGCTCGCCTCAACGTCAACCTCCGCGAGAATTCAATTGAACTCGCAGAAGAAATCTACCGCGTTTCGCAGATCAAATTCCGTGAAGGCGTAGGATCAAGTTTAGAAGTTAACGCAGCGCAGTCTGAGCTATACCAAGCTCAGGATGCACTCACCAATGCCTTGTACGACCTAGCTGTGGCTTACGTCGATTACGAGGATGCAATCGGTGAACTTTAAAATGAAGTATCCCATTCAGCTCGTCAATTCGGCTTTCGCCAAAACAAGTCAGATCAACCCTGCGCTTCAGAACGCAACAAGAACTTACCGCATGAAATCTCTATCACTCCTCACCATCATCTCTTGCCTTGCAATGACGTTGGTATTCTCTTCTTGTGGAGGGGAAACAGAGTTTAAGGTTCCAGAAACTCGCGAAGAACAACTGGCGTTGCTCGATGCTAAGAAGCGCGAAATCCGTGAGATCAACACTCAAATTGCAGAACTTGAACGCGCTGCTGGCGAAGACGATAAAGCAATTAGTACGCGCCTCGTCAAAGCTCAGAAGCTTGAAACAATCAATTTTAGACGCGAAATCGAGTTGCAAGCAAGTGTCGAAAGCGATGAGACTGCTGTCGTAACCGTAGAAATTCCTGGCCGCGTAACAGCGGTCCTTGTTAAAGATGGTCAGTACGTGAAGAAAGGACAGACTGTCGTCCGAATCGACCTTGAATCTGTCAACGTTCAGAAAGCTGAGTTGAATACAAACCTCAGTCTAGCGAAGGACATCTTAGCAAGACAAGAGAGACTTCGTGCGCAGAACATCGGTACAGAGCTTCAACTACTCGAGGCACAGAACACCGTCGACCGATTGAACAAGGCGCTTGAGCAATTGGACCTCAACTTGGCCAAATCAGCGGTGAAGGCTCCTATCTCAGGTACGGTTGAGCAGAAGATGATTAACGCCGGTGAGTACGCTGCTCCGGGCATGCCGCTTATGCAAATCCTAGACGTGTCATCCGTAAAGATTGTCGCAGATGTTCCTGAAAGCTACCTGCGTTCAGTCAAAAAAGGACAGAAGGTTCGTGTAGAGTTTCCAAACATCGACATGATCAAAGAGGCGCGTGTTACCGACATCGGTCGAAGCATTGATGCTGCCAACCGAACCTTTCGTGTTGAACTTGAAATGAGCAACCGTGATCGTATGCTCAAGCCGAACATGCTTGCTTCTGTCTACTTGGTCGATTACCAAAACGACAACGTGATCATGGCCGGAAGTGAGACCATTCTCGAAGAAATTGACGGACGTGAGTACATCTACATCGCCAAGCCCATGGAAGGGAAAAAGGATGTTTATGTAGCCTCGAAAGCATATGTTCAAACGGGTGAGAACGACGCGCTGCGTAGAGAGATTACTGGTGGCGCAAAGCCAGGTGAATTACTCATTACAGAAGGCATGCGCTCTCTAACTAACGGAGAGGCGATCACACTTCAGGTTGACAAACCTGTAGCTAAGGCATCAGCCAACTAGAACCGCCCCTCTCGTCAAACCTTCTTCCGCCTCGCTCTTAGTTTATTATCATGGCAGAAATTAACCAGCAGTCAAACCAACCAGAAGAACCGAAACGTCGGTTTGGAATCACAGAGATCTCTGTGAGCAACGGAACCAGTGTGTTCCTGCTCACCATGATGATCATGATTTTTGGTCTCGGAGCGTACAACACCATTCCAAAGGAGCAATTCCCGGAGGTGAGCCTACCGACGATCTTCATCAACACACCTTATCCGGGTAACTCTGCCGAAGAGATCGAGAACCTTGTCACACGACCGATTGAGCGCGAGCTTCAAGGCGTTACGGGTATCGATAACATTACGAGTTCTAGTGTTCAGGATTTTTCTGTAGTCATTGCAGAGTTTGGATCGGATGAAAATATCGAAGAGGCGAAACGCCGGGTTAAAGATGCCATTGATAAGGCAGCGAGTGAACTTCCAAATGATCTTCCTTCAGATCCATTGGTGCAAGACATTAATTTCTCCGAGCTCCCGATTGTAACGGTCAACGTTGCGGGAGATTTTCCGAATGATGTTCTCTTGGACTATGCAGAAGTGCTCGAAGAAGCTATCGAAGGTATCGACGAGATTGCCCGCGCAGAAGTTCAAGGAGCCCAAGAGCGTCAAGTACGTGTAGACCTAGACTTGCCCAAAATGCAAAGCCTCAAGGTCAGTTTTAATGATGTAGCCCAAGCGATCCAAGCGGAGAACCTCACCATCTCAGGTGGTGAAGTCGTGACGAATGACTTTCGAAGAGGTATCCGTGTCGTCGGTGAATTTGAGAACGTTCGAGAACTTGAAAACCTGATTGTCAAGGCAGAAAACCAACGCCCGATTTATCTACGCGATATCGGAAAGGTCAAGTATGGCTTCGCTGATCCAACTTCAATTTCACGTGTTGATGGTCTTCCTGTTATCAGCTTGAACGTCATTAAGCGTCAAGGACAAAACCTTCTTTCTGCTGCAGACAAGATAAAAATTGCAATAGCAGAAGCTAAAGAGACACTGCCAGAATCTCTCGAAGTATCCCTCTTCAATGACTTAAGTGTTGCTACCCGCGAGCAAGTGAGTAACCTCGAGAACTCTATTATTTCAGGTGTCATCCTTGTGGTTCTTGTTCTGCTGTTTTTCCTTGGATTAAAGAATGCAAGTTTTGTAGGTCTAGCAATTCCGCTCTCCATTCTTCTAGGTGTTTTAGTACTTGATGCCACTGGGACAACCATGAATGTGGTCGTTCTCTTTAGTCTCATCCTGGCCCTCGGTCTCTTGGTTGACAACGGTATCGTTGTGATCGAGAACATTTATAGGTACATGCAGGAAGGCTATTCCTCTAGTGAAGCTGCCCGCCTAGGTACAGGAGAAGTTGCCGTACCGATTATCGTATCAACGCTAACCACACTAGCGGCATTTGTACCGCTTGCTTTTTGGCCGGGTTTGATTGGTGAGTTTTTTAAGTACATGCCGATTACGTTGATCATTGTTTTGAGCTCAAGTCTCTTTGTCGCTTTGGTGATCAACCCAGTATTCACGTCAACCTTTATGAGCGTTGACGAAGCCGCACAGACAGATGATGCAAGGCGAAAGAAGATCCGCAACAACCTCATTGGAAGTGCGATTTTCTTGATTCTCGCTCTTGTATTCCATTTCGTGAGTGCAGGTGCAGACGGGGGAGTAGGAGCAGAGGCGTATGCTGCTGGCCCAGGCCGTCCATTTATGATCGGAAGGAACCTGATGGCCATAGCGCTAATCATCAACCTTTCTTACTTCTGGATTCTTCGTCCGCTCAGCTTCATGTTCCAGAACTCGTTCTTGCCTTGGTTAGAGCGTGTGTATGATGCATTTGTTGGATGGGCATTGAAGTATGCTTGGGTTGTCTTTGGTGGCACCGTGGCTGCACTTTTTGCCGCGTTCGGCATCTTTGCTGCCAACCCACCGCCAACAGAATTCTTCCCTACTGCAGATCCACTGTATGTAAACATCTTCGTTGACCTTCCGCTAGGATCTGACATCCGTGCCAGCGATCGTCTGGTCAGTCAGATTGAAGTAAAGCTGCAATCGGCCCTAAAGCCTTACGAAACGATCGTTGAGAATGTCTTAGCGCAGATTGGAGAAAATACGTCCGATCCTGCAGGTCCACCAGAGCCAGGTTTTTCTCCGAATAAGGCACGTATTTCTATTGCATTTGTGCCGAGTGCTGACCGTGGCGAATTGTCTACCCGTGATGCGATGGTTGACATCCGAGAATCGGTGGGTGAGTATCCAGGCGTTCAAATTGTCGTAGATAAAAACTCTGACGGACCACCAGTAGGTAAGGCCATCAACTTAGAGTTGCGTGGTGATGAGATAGATGAACTTATTCCATTCGCCCAAGATGTGATCAGCTATTTCAACGCAGAGGATATCCGAGGCATTGAAGAATTGAAAACAGATGTTAAGCTTGGAAAGCCCGAGCTAATCGTGAATGTTAATCGAGATGCTGCACGTCGTTACGGTATCAGTACGTATGATATCGCAATGGCCTTGCGTACAAGTGTATACGGTAGCGAGGTAAGTCAATTCAAAGTTGGTGAGGATGAATATCCAATCTTCGTTCGATTGGACACGACGTATCGCGATGACATCAACGCGTTACTCAACCAGCCGATCACTTTCCGTAACCCTTCTAACGGTCGTGTTGCTCAAGTTCCGATCAATGCGGTAACGAGCATCGACTACTCAAGTACGTATACGTCTATCAAGCGTAAGGACTTGAAGCGTGTCATCACGGTTTACTCCAACGTAACCGAGGGTGCGAACGCCAACCAGATTAACGATGACCTCAAGCAACTTATGGCGGCGTACACCTTGCCAGAGGGTATAACGTATGAGTTTACGGGTGAGCAGGAGCAGCAAGCGAAGGATATCGCATTCCTAGGCAATGCATTCCTCTTGGCCGTTTTTGCAATCCTTATCATTCTCGTGGCTCAGTTCAACTCGCTTTCAGCGCCAATCATTATCGGACTGAGTATTCTCTTTTCACTCATTGGTGTATTGCTGGGCTATGTCTTTACTGGACAAACGTTCTCGTATGCAATGTCTTCAATTGGAGTTATCTCCTTGGCGGGCGTCGTGGTGAACAACGCCATCGTTTTGATGGACTACATCAACTTGAAAATCAAAGAGCGTCGAAAGGAGCTCAACGTAGCTGACGGAGAGCGTTTGCCTACTGCTGAGATCGTTGAGGCGGTGAAGTTTGCGGGTAAAACACGTCTACGTCCGGTACTACTTACCGCGATCACGACTGTTCTTGGACTTATCCCGCTTGCGATTGGATTGAATATTAATTTCTTCACGTTGGTGAGTGATCTGGATCCCCAGTATTTCCTAGGTGGAGACAACACTGCGTTCTGGGGACCGATGGCTTGGACGGTAGTCTACGGCCTATCCTTTGCAACCTTTCTAACGCTGGTTGTCATTCCAGTGATGTTCCTCTTGTTTTACAAGTTGGAACTACTCTTTTCACGGATGTTAGGTAAGGGAAAGCCTGAGGCAGCGATCAGTTCGACTGATTCGTTGAAGGGCGGCCAACTTTCTTAGTTTTTTTTCAGTTCGCTTCCGCTAAAACCTACTTTTTAAACGTTGACTTAAAGCTTCCCTCTAGCATCTTGTTCTGATACTTATTCGCTCATGACCTTGACTACCGATTTTCCAGCTTTTGTTTCTCCTTCACGTAACCTAAGCCCTGCGCTAAAGCGTGCAGCATATGTTGAATTACGTGCTGCTGCACAGGCTACTCTTGCTGGAGAAACCGACATTGTATTGAAGCAAGCAACGCTAGCTTGTCTTATCAAGATGTATTTGCCATACGCCTATTGGGCAGGCTTTTATGACTTGAAAGGCGGTAAGCTTAAGGTTGGACCATATCAAGGAACGCTTGCTTGCCTCACCATTGCGCTAGGCAGAGGAGTTTGCGGCCGAGTAGCTTCTGAAGAGATGACGATTATTGAAAAGGATGTTCACGCAATCGCGCAAGGGACAGACCACATCGCTTGTGATCCAAATTCAGTTTCTGAAATCGTCGTCCCATGTTTTAGCGTAAGCGAAACAGGCGAACGCAAGCTCTTTGCAGTGCTAGACATCGACAGTACAGAGCCTGCGAGCTTTGATGAGACGGATAAGGTCGAGCTAGAAGCTTTGCTTGCAGAGGTGTTTGGTTAGAATCGGGTTCAGCGTGCTTTAGCACGCCTCTGAAAACAGCGCAGTAGCGCGCAAAAAATATCTGGAATAGGTAGCCCACGATAGCGAGCTAAAGCATGCCGAACCGGATCGTGGCTACTTCTTCGTAAACACATTCAGCACGTTCCCTCCAAGAATCAGTACCATACCAAGCAAAGCATACACGCCATAGCTCTCGTCGAGAAACACAAACGAGAGTCCTAAGAGAAAGACTGCCTCCAAGTATTTGAGTGGCATCACCTTGCTTGCGACTTCGATCTGCATAGCAACGGTCATAAAGATTTGACCAACAAAACCTACAAGCCCAATCGCGATTAGTGGCCACCAGTCGCCCGCAGCAGGTTGTGTGTAAGCACCTTCCGTCAAGAGCATGCCCAGCAAGCCGAGGATCATGCCAGTCCCCGTGAAATACCCGACGATGACAAGCGGATGTTCGGTTTTGCCGAGGTAACGAATGATGGCAAACGTCATCCCAGCCAATAGCGCGGATAAAAGGATCAGTACTAATCCTATTCCCCCGATTCTACTATCGAAGCCTTTGAGTAAGACAACTCCGATAAAGGCAACAAGGAAAAATAGCCATTGTAAAGGCCTAACGCGCTCCTTCAAAAATAAAATAGCGAACACGATCGCAAACAAAGGCGATAAATAACGGATCGCTACAGCAGCTGTAATAGGCACATGTTCGATCGCGAAAAAAAAGAGCAGCAACGATGAGCCTCCGGTAAGTCCCCTAGCCAATAGCCACCATGGGCGATTGCCAAGCGGTGATATGCCTTTGGACAAAAGGTAGACTATCGCAATCAGCCAAGTACCCAGCGCTCTGAAGAAGGTCAGCTCAAAACCACCGTAGTGTGAAAGTTGCTTTGCCAGCAGATACATGACCGCAAAGGCCATCGAACTGAAAAGCATGTAGATGGCTGCTCTTGGATTCATAGGTAGGATTGAGCACAAAGATGCAAGAAAGGTCTAAGTCTAAACGTATGCGTAAAAATCATATACTTGGCACGGGGTTTGCAATAGTATAAGTACAGCACATATGTATGTCGCACGAAGCCAATTGATTTGGCATGGTGATTGCTTCTATGTGTTAGACGGCCATTTGCTGCACGGCGGCTCTTGGTCCTCTTATAACGAGTGTTTGTTCATAGTTTTTGTTTTACCGTTCCCCGACTATACGTCGGGGAATTTTTTTTGCCCTAACACTACTGATACACTTTTTTATTCGTTAAACAACCACATTTTACTACACCAATCGAAGTATTATTAGCTGTGAGTAGTGATGTGGCGTGGTTTTTAGAGAGACCTAGGTAATGTCAAATGGTATACACAACATTTCTACTACCGAAAGGGGACTCCGATTTATGGAGGCTTCTGAGGGGTCTGAAGAGTTTACTACATCATTTAGGAGTGGGGTTTTACGTTTTCTAGTACCGGTGTCTTGTGTATTCATGTGCATCTACATAGGTGTGAACTTCTTATACAGCTCTCCTGTAGCTCCTTTTGCTTTTATGTTTCTATCTGCCTGCGGTGGCACAATGGCCCTTTCTAGTTTAGGGCACAGGCGTATCGCCCTCAATCTGTTTTTCTTTAGCTGTATCTCATTGATTTGGCTGTTGAATTATCCATCAGAAATACGCAACAACGGATTTGCAACTGGTGGTGTCTATCTTATTTGTATGGTACCCATCATTTGGTGGATGTGTTTTACGAACAGGCGATCTCGGTTAGCAACATTAGCGCTTACCATTTTTGCGTTGAGCACCATCGCGATTGCTGGACAACACGAGGATGCGTCCTTTCAAGTGCCAAACACCATTTTTGTAATTGGACTTGTTCGCAGTCTATTTATCATAGCGATAACAATGGCCATTGGGCACGCAATCGAACTGTCAATCAAGCGTTTTGAAGATCGATGGAAAGCAGGATTTGCAAAGCAGCAAGCATTGACGCTTACCATGCAGAATCAGACGCGTGACCTTGAACGTGAAGCTGCCGCGCACCAAGAAACACTTCAACATCTTACGCATTCTGAGAATCGTTACCGTAAACTCTTCAATAATGCCTTCGACGGTATTATCATCTTTGATGGTAAGAATGATCGTCCATTAGAGATCAATGAGTCTTTCGGAGAGGTACTTGGTTACACCCAAAAGGAGATGTACAACCATGGCCCGTTGGATATTAGCCCAACGCATCAAGCTGACGGCAGACTTTCTGCGGAGGTAAGAAAAGAACTTAAGACCAAGCTCGATGATGGTCAAGATTTACAATACCCTTGGCGTCATCGCACAAAGTTTGGTGTAGAGATCGACTTCGAAATTTTCACCTTCTGTATTCCTGGAGAAGATCAAATTCGCGTAAGTGTACTTCGTGATGTCACCAATCAGCTGAAGACTCAGCTTGCATTGGAAGACGCCAACCGTGAGCTTCGAACGTTTGCCCACGCAGCGAGTCACGACTTGAAAGAGCCGCTTCGCACAATGTCGAACTTCGCAAAATTGATCGATCGTCGGTATGCCGATAAGCTAGATGATAGTGGTCGTGAGTATATCTCTTACATCACAGAAGCAGCATCGCGCGGTACGACCCTTGTAACGGATCTACTTCGTTTTGCAGAGGTTGGTACAGATCAAATCACGACCGAAATTGTCAGCCTCAATAAGATAGGCGCAACGGTGAAGCAAACTGTTTCAGCTCGATTAGCTGAAGAAGGAGCAAGCCTGATTATAGATGATCTACCTGAAGTAATTGCTACACCAACTTGGTCGCAGCAACTACTGCAAAACTTGATTTCTAACGCACTTAAGTTTAAGCGCGAAGGCGTTATTCCTGAAGTTCATGTTTTTGCGAAAGCTGTTGATAGCTCTTACGAAATTTATGTCCAGGATAACGGTATCGGCATCGCTGAAGAAAACCTTGAACGCGTGTTCGGTGTGTTTGAAAGACTCAACCTTCGCGAAAACTTCGAAGGCAACGGTATAGGCTTGGCATTGTGCCAGCGTATCATGAAGAAGCTTGGCGGAAGTATCCGTGTTGAGTCTCAGTTTGGAGTTGGAACAACATTCATTCTTTCATTCCCGATGTTGAGCCCCGAACCTGTTCGTGCAGGCCGTAAGAAAATCGCTGCGTAGAACCTATTGCACCGCTCGCCATCGCTAAGCCAATTTGTAGGCTTACTTTTCGGCATGATCAATATCCGCAGCCGCAGTAAAGTCTTGCTCACAGCAGCAATCGCTTTACCTATCCCGCTCATTGCTCAAACGACAACGCAGAACGCACTGATGTCTGCACCTTTTGCAGTGCTTGCAGGTGTTGTCCTCGTGCTCGGTCTTATGCTTTTTTTGCGTGTGCATGCTTTCCTTGCACTGCTAATTGCAGCACTTACGGTCAGCGTACTTACCGTCGGACTTGCAGACGCCGTCGGACCTGTACTCCTTAGTTTTGGTGAAACCGTCGGCAAAATTGGCGTAGTCATCGCACTCGCAGCGGTCATTGGTAAATGTTTGCTCGCCTCTGGTGCAGCAGATCGTATTGTGGGCGCCAACGTCTCCTTACTTGGAGAAAAACGTGCTCCTATTGGATTGATGGGCGGTGGGTTTTTCCTCGCAATTCCTGTATTCTTCGATACTGTTTTTTACCTGTTGGTCCCGCTTGCGCGAAAACTTCACAAGCGAACAGGAGCCGGCTATGCGCTATGTCTAATGGCCTTGGCCGGAGGTGCTGCAGCTGCGCACGCGCTCGTGCCGCCAACTCCTGGTCCATTGTTAGTGGCAGATGCTTTTGGGGTCAGTATCGCTGAAGCTTTGGGTTTTGGATTACTGGTCGCGATACCAGGTTGCATTGTAGCCTATCAGGCGGCTAAATGGTTAGACCTGAAAACTCCGCTCGTTATGCAGCTTCAACCAGGAGAGGAAGAGGAGTATGAAGCGTCCACGCAGTCCCGTGCGGAGCACGAGGATCCTCGCCTTTCGGCGGGACTTTCGCTTCCACAGGCCGAAGATCTAAGGACAAAACCTCAAATGCCCTTGCTTCTTGCCTTGGCGCCTATCGTTGTTCCAATATTACTTATCGCCTCCTTGGAGGCCGCAAGGGTGTTTTTGGGTGACGCTCTAAGACCGTCTTGGTTTTCACTGCTTTCCTTTCTTGGGCATCCGAGTATAGCCTTGTTCATTTCAGCGCTTATTGGTCTCACAATGCTGTATCGCACCAAGGAAATTAGCTTTAAAGGATTGTCTGCTGAGGTGGAAGAATCGCTCTTAGGCGCTGGTGTAATAATCTTAATTACCGCTGCTGGTGGTGCTTTTGGGGCAGCACTAAAAGCGACAGGAATCGCCAATGTTATTGCAGAGAGTGTAGACTTAAGTACTGCAGGAAGTTTCACGGTTTTACTAGGAGCGTTTGCAGTCGCTTCGATGCTTAAAATTGCGCAGGGCTCAAGTACTGTAGCAATGATTGTTGGAAGTGGAATGGTAGCTGCCGTCGTCAATTTAGAGACGCTTTCGTTCGCGCCTGTTTACTTGGCACTTGCCGTTGGTTGTGGTAGTCTCGTCGGTTCTTGGATGAACGATTCTGGCTTTTGGATCTTCGCCAAAATGGGTGGACTTACGGAAAAGGAAACACTTCGTACATGGACGCCTCTGTTCGCAATCGTAGGCTTCGCTGCTTTTATGATGGTGGTGCTATTGAGCATGGTTTTGCCAATGCGATAGGCTACTAGTTGTTGACTATTTCAAGAGATGCAGTAGTCCACTAAGTCGGTCAAGCTCTACATAGTTATGGTGATCTTCTGCCGTTGCTTTTTCGTGTTCCCAGGTCGTGTGGTAAGGCACATGGATGGCTTGTGCACCGAGATCGAGTACAGGTAGTACATCTGATTTTAGAGAGTTGCCAATCATCAAGATGTTCTCGGTAGGCGTGTCTAGACGGTCGAATACGCGCTTGTAGTCTGCTGGCTTTTTGTCGCTTACTACTTCGGTATGATGGAAATACTGGAGCAAATTGCTTCGCTCAAGTTTACGTTCTTGATCAAGGAGATCGCCCTTGGTTATGACGATGAGTTTATAACGACCTTGAAGCTCTTTCAAGGTTTCAACTACACCTGGTAGTAGGTCAATAGGAGCAGTAAGCATGCGCTTGCCAATGGCTATGATTTTATTGATCACCGCAGCCTCAGCTCTTCCTGCAGAGACTTTAGTCGCCACTTCAATCATGCTTAACGTAAACCCTTTAATGCCATACCCGTAGGTCGGCAAGTTTTGCATTTCCATGGCGTACATCTCCTTTTGGATTACGTGTGCGACTTCGTAATCCGAGAGTAGGGTAGCGATCTCCTCTTCGGCATCACGGAAAAACATCTCGTTGCCCCACAGTGTATCGTCGGCATCGAAAGCAATGAGTTGAACACGGGGGGCATCGAGCATGGGAAGGGTTTTATCATCTGTCCTCCCAGCGTGAGGACAGAAGCAAAAATAGCCTGGCAAGTGGTTTAGAGGCTGAAAGAAAATGCGCTATTCTTAGAATAGGATAAGAACGGGGTGCGATTTTTAAATCAAAAAGATCCTGCAAAGAATTGGTCGTCACCAAGTTAGTCGCGCGTAAAATTAGGCTTCCCAGCTACTTGAAGAAATGAAGATTACCTTATTCTCAAGGCCACGATGACACTGCGCTGGCGGTTCTTTATCATCAAGCAACGCCGGGAATGTTAGAAGGAATACCACTAATTGAGTGCGTTTTTGCCCTTAATCGGCTAGTTCTATCGCGCACATCGCAACATTCAAAAACCTACTTTAGGGGTCCTTTAGCTAGAGACTCACTCATCGTTGCACAACTCATCTTCTAATCGCATATCTGAGCTCCTGCCTTGGCTAATCTATTTAGCCTTGGCCTTGGTATTGGTATATCCCTTTCTAGCGTACGACTTCCTTTTTGCTGCAGATCTATATGTGCACGGCTATAATGCATGTGTACTCGAACAACTTCGAGCAGATCCCCAGTCTTACTATCACGAGTGGTTTCGATTCAATACGTTCCCTGAACCAAATTGGATCGGACACGGAATTCTATGGGTTTTGGCGAAAGCTGTCCCCATGCACTTGGCCGAAAAGTCCTTCGTCTTTTTACTTGTGCTCGGGAATGGATTTGCATTTTTGAGTGCTCGATCGGCCTTGGCTCCTCGCGTTGATTTTCGCTCGGGCCAATTTGCTTGGCCATGGAGAATAGCCGCAGCCCTCCTTTCGCTTATCTTTTTGTTCGGTGCGATCTGGCAACTCGGCTTCGTGAATTACTTGCTTGGTATGGTGGCAGTGATGGTTGGCCTCACACATACTTCGCGTTTGAAGTCAGAACGCCGACTCGCTGTTATTGGCTGGGGTTTGTTTACATACTTCTGCCATCCAATCTCCTTCCTCTTTTTCATGGGTACGTTCTGCCTTCGAGAACTACTAGGTAGGGACTTAGTGACCTCGTTGTTGAAACCGAAAACAGGAGACTGGATCTCCTTCGGCAAGTCTTTCTTGCTTTGGTTTGGAATTCCATTGGCGTTGCTTGTTACGTACATCGTCACGCATTCAGAGGTCAGTACATTTAGAGGAGCATCGCCGTGGCGTCTTCTCGGATTCGCCTATCACCATAACGATTTAGCCCTTTTCAGTGCTGGAGAGATGCCTTTTGCGAAGTTTACGATGCTGATAAGCCTCATCGTTATCGGCTGGGGCGCCAAGCTTCTCTGGAAACATGAAAAGGCAATTACGCTGGCTGCTGTCGGAGCCGGAGTATTGGTCGCCGCGGTTGTTTTTTCGCCCGATTACTTTGCAGGAGGAGCACTCATCCACCAGCGCTTAATACCCATTGTTTTCGTTTGGATCTTTTGGTGTGCAGCACACATCTATACGAGGCAGTCTAAGAAAGACAACCTGCTTACTTATAGAATGGGGTACCTACTTGTTGTCTTCGTGGGGATTTCGATCGGAGGTCTAACCTTTCACCGGTCCAATGCTTTGCCACCAATCGTAGATGTGCTTGAAGAGTATCGTGAATTCTCTGCGACTATTCCAGTTGGTTCGTCAATCTTACCTGTATCAGCTTCAGCGACCGCAGTAATTAATGGACAAGAGCTTTCGCTAAAACCTGTACTGCATCACTACGCAGCCAATTTGGACTGTTCCCGTGACATCGTGCTGCTAGACAACTACGAAGCCTACGTAGGTTACTTCCCACTTCATTGGAAAGAAGGAATGAGCCCTTTTAAGGCTTTATCAAGTGGACTAGAAGAGCATCCTGCTCGAATAAATCTCGAAAGTTTGAAATGGATGGAAAGGAATGTCGATTACATTCTTACAATGGGAGATCCTCAGAAAGCCTTCGAACCTGAAACGCTTGGTTGGCTAAAGGGCCGTTTTGGCGAAAGCCGAACTTCCTCAAATGGGAATTTCTATCTGGTCAAATTGAAAGAGTAGCTGCAAATTAAAATGCAACAATAGTCTTACATAATACCGCGAGACTTATACTTCTGGCGTGCGCGCATAAATTCAGATGTACTCAAGCCTAAATAGCTAGCAAGGTGCGCCGTCGGTACCTGCAATTCCAATCCTGGATAGGTCGTCAAGAAACTAGCATACGTATCAGAAGGCTCCTTTCGAGCACGTCGAAGATTACGCTCTTTCGCACGTAGCGATTGTTCGTTCAAGTGAGCCCCAAGGAAGGTGACCAACTCTGGATAGGTACTCATCATCGCCTCAAAACGCTTGTACGGTAGCGAGACGTAGGAAACTTCGGTAATCGCCTCGACACATTCAAAGAGGTTGCGGGGAGAATCGATGTTTGGAAGCACAAAGTCTTCAGCTCTAACAAAGTATTGAGTTACATCTTTTCCGTCGTCCGTCTTTACATAAACCCTAGCGATACCTGATATGATAAGGAGAAGCGACTCTTTGCCGCTGATAAGCGGTTCATCTTCATCTGCGTTGCGCACACTCGCCATTCTGGTAAGTGCCAGTCGGCAGGATTCACTGACAGGGGTGAAGTCAGAAAGGCGATCTAGAAATATGAGCTTCTCCATGAATATACAAGGGGTGTTAAGCGAAAGTAAGCTTTTGACTTCAGTAACGGTAGCTATTGCACTTTGGGGGTAATCTGTACCTAGATATGAGGACATGAAAGCAGGTGGTTCTCGATAATTGCATCCCTATTAGACCTTATTAGACCTTATTAGACCTTATTAGGCCTTTGACACGTATTTATATTAAACTTTTATTTACTGTTTACGTCACAATAGAGGGCGTAAGTTTGTAGGCGCTTCGAAATACACCCCCCGACATGTCATCTCTGTTACGTTCTACTTTACTATTTGTATCTCTTCTACTCACGTTCTCCATGTTCGGGCAACGGCCTGGGGGGAGAAGTGGTGGTGCTCCTTCTATTACTGGTGCGATAACAGGTAAAGTCATAGATGCATCTACAGGGCAGCCCGTAGAGTTTGCAACGCTAATCCTGATGCAAATACCAACCGGTGAAAAGCCAACTGGAAAGCCTGGAGGCAGACCCGGAGGCCGGCCTGGTGGACGTCCCGGAAGTCCCGCTGCTGGCGCTCAGCCAGATAGCGTTCGCCAAGCAAAAATGAAAGCTCGTATGACCGAGCGTCTCGGTCGCGAGCCAACAGCGGAAGAAATCGAAGAAGCGCAAAAGAGATTCGCCTCTCGAGGCGGTGGAAAGCCTGCGCCGATCACAGAAGAAAAGCAAGTCGACGGTGCGATCACAGACATGGATGGCAATTTCCGTTTTGAGGAAGTGAAGCTTGGTACCTATGCCGTTGTTGTCAGCTTCATTGGTTACGACAAGCAACGAGTGGATAAGATCATCCTTACGGGAAAGCAACCCGACCGCGCAATGGGTAAGATTTCTCTTGATCCTTCTGCAGCTTTGCTGCAAGAGGCAGTCGTTGTGGGGGAAGCAGAGCTCGTCGAAAACCGCGTGGACAAGATCGTCTACAATGCTAGCCAAGACGTCGTTAATCAAGGTGGAGACGGCGCAGATGTGTTGCGTCGTGTACCCTTACTCTCTGTAGACCTTGATGGCAACGTTTCGCTACGTGGTAGCGATCAAGTTCAGATCTTAATCAATGGTCGACCGTCAACCATGTTTGCAGGCTCCGTCGGTGAGGCACTCCAAGCCATGCCTTCTGACGAAATTGAAAAAGTAGAGGTTATCACAAGCCCAGGTGCTCGCTATCAAGGCGAAGGCACTGCAGGCATCATCAATATCATTACTAAACGTGGTGGCTTTAAGGGATTGACTGGCAACGTCAACGCAAGCATTGGTACAAGATCAAATAACGTTGGAGGTAGTATCAACTACAGCAAAGGCCGCTTCGGAATCAATGGAGGACTCGGCAGTCGCTTTAGTTGGAATCGCCCAACGACAACAAGTAGTCTTCGTATAGACTCTCTCCCATCAGGAAACCTGGCAAGTCTGTCGCAAACAGCAGCTGGTAATTCTAATCGAGGTGGCCTTCGAGGTAACATCGGAGCGTTCTATGACTTGAACGCCTACAACAGTTTTACGACTTCATTGCGCATTCGTGGGCGAAACAGTACATCTGACCTTCTGCAGAACAACGAATTCATTCAGCCTGATCTTGGGATCAATGAAGTGTATACCTTAGATACGGACAAGACAGGTCCAGGCATTAATTATGACTGGAGTACTGACTACAAGCGCAAGTACGAAGGCGATGATCACGAGCTCAATGTGGCCCTTCAGGTCGGCGGAAGCCTGCGTGATAGCGACTATGAGAGAATAGCAGCCGGCGATCTTCCTCCTAATGTGAGGGATGAGCAAGGCTTTAACGAAGGCCGAAACTTAGAACTGATCGGCCAGGTTGATTATCAAAAACCACTCAACAAGACATTCTTCTTTGAGACAGGAGCACAGGGAATCTTACGAACAATCACCAGTGAGTATAGCTACCTCAATCGCGATCTGCCTACAGATGCGTACGTAATTGATCAAGGAAGAAGTAACACCTTCAACTACGACCAAGACATTTTCGCTGGTTATGTATCGCTAAGGACAACGATTTCTGAAAAGCTAAGTGCCATCACTGGCCTCCGCTATGAGTATACAGACATATCTGGCGATTTAGTTAGACCGGAACCAGGTCAGGATCCATTTTCTAACGACTACGACAACTTGCTACCTAGCCTGAGTCTCCAGTACAAGCTCAACATGACTTCGAGTGTGCGCGTCGCTTATTCAAGAAGAATTCGCCGTCCAAGCCTTCGATACATCAACCCGTTTGTTCAGGCCAGTGATACACGTAACATCTCCAACGGAAACCCAATGCTCTTGCCAGAGCTCACGGACCAATATGAGATAACAGGCAACACTCGAATCAAGAATGGTTTTCTCAACTTGAGCGTGTATACCAAACGTACAACCGATGAAATTACCTCGTTCATAGATCTCCAAGGGGACGTGGCTCGGACACTTTTCCTAAACATCGGTCAGCAGAATTCATACGGAGCAAACACCTTTTTGAGTTACAAGATTGGTAAGGTCTTGAAGTTGAGAGGTGGCCTAAATGCTGAGTTCATTCAACTGCGCGGCTCAGGAAGACTCGCAGGAATTGAGCGAGATGTTTGGCAATACGATGGAAATGGATCTGCAACCGCAGAACTACCAAAAGACTTCGTGATAGAGGCCTTTGGCTTTTACAGAGCGCCAAGACAAACGTTGCAGGGAGAACGCGCAAGCTTTACCATTTGGAGTATTGGAGCGCAAAAGAAATTAGCCGATGACCGTTGGCGCGTAGGACTAAGAGTAGTGGAGCCTTTCTCTCGTTCAAAGTCCTTTCCAAACGTGCAGAACGGAGACGGCTTCTCAACGACCTCTGATTACGAGATCCTTTTCCGCTCTTTCGGATTCAACGTTCGCTACAAGTTCGGATCGCTAGAGGCAAACACCTCTCGTCGCAAAACGAAGATCAACGCGAACGACCAGAAAAGCGACGCAGGCGGTCAAGGCGACTTCTAGTAGTAAGTGTTGGTGGACTTGAATTCTTGATTAGCGAACCTTTCAGCGCACAAGACCAGTTAGAAAGGTTGACCTCCAGAAATTTTACGCAGTGATTTCCTCGTGGAGACCGCTGCTGTATCTTGTCGTATTAGTTTCGCCGTATGATTCGCCTTACCAAGGATACTGATCACATTGTTACGCTCGAACTCGACATGGGGGGAAGTGCAGACAACCTGCTCAACCATAAGATTGTCGACGCTTTTCAGCCAGTGATAAAGCATTTACAAGACGAAAAACAGCGTGGTGCACTCCGCGGCATTATCGTCCGCTCAGCCAAGCGGTCATTTATGTCTGGCGGCGAGCTAGAATACCTGCAGAGTAATGAAGGCCCGGCTGAGTTGTTTGTGCTCACCCAGCGGTTGAAAATGCTACTCAGAAACCTCGAGCACCCCGGTGTGCCTGTTGTTGCAGCCCTGAACGGATCTGCGCTCGGCATTGGTTTCGAATTTGCCCTTGCTTGCCACTATCGCGTCGCAATCGACAGCCCTAAAGTCAACTTTGGCCTGCCCGAGATCAACCTAGGCCTCATGCCTGGTGCGGGTGCTTGTATGCGACTCATGTGGTCGCTCGGTATTGAGCGAGCGTATCCATTGCTCACTAGTGGACATCGCTACACGCCATCTGAAGCACATGCTGAAGGGTTGGTAGACCAACTCGTTGCCAACGAGGAGGCAATGCTCGATGCAGCGAAGAAGTACATTCTTTCAACTCCTCATGGGAGTCGTCGCTGGGACCGTGGAGGAGAAATTCCGGGCGGGACCGCAAGAGATGCAACCGTTTCTCGCTACATCGTGAGTCAAGCAGCGGCTATCGCCAAGGCGCATAAAACCCACTATCCCGCATACGCGGCAATCCTAAATACCCTTGCAGAAGGAAGTAAGGTTGATTTTGATACAGGGCTGCGTATCGAAACTAGAAAGTATACAGAGTTACTGTCCGACCCGACGGCACACAACATGATCAACGCGTTCTGGTTTGAGCGCAGAGAGCTCAATTCTGGAGCCAACCGACCAAAAGGCTTTGGCAAATTCCGCGTGCGTACCGTAGGTATCGTAGGAGCAGGCCAAATGGGTTCAGGAATGGGCTATGCTTGTTCTCGCGCCGGACTGGTCGTCATCATCAAAGATGTAAGTAGAGCAATTGCCTTGAAGGGTAAGGAACTCGCAGAAGCGGAAGCAGAAAATGAAGTCGCACGTGGTACGCTCAGTCGGAAAGAGGCTGATCAATTGCTAGAGCGACTCTCCTTTACAGAGCGATTCGACGATTTCGAGCATTGCGATCTCGTTATTGAGGCGGTCTTCGAAAGCGAAAAAGTGAAGAGTAAGGTGATCCGCGAAATCGGCCAGCACATGGACGAGTACGCCCTATTGGCCTCCAATACGATCTCCATTCCAATCAGTCGATTGGCCAAGTCTTCTTATCAGCCGTCACAGTTTGTCGGGTTGCACTTCTTTCCACCTGCGCAAAGCGTTCCACTTGTCGAAATTGTCCGTGGAGACCAAACTTCTGATGAAACCATCGCTAGAGCTTTTGACTTCGTGCGCGCCATTAAGAAGGTGCCAATTTTAGTCAAAGACGATTGGGGCTTTTACGTGGCTCGTGTTCAAAATACCTATATCCTCGAAGGCATCACGATGCTGCTCGAAGGTTATCCTCCGGCGCTCATAGAAAACCTAGGCTTGCAATTAGGAATGCCAGCTGGCCCGTTGATACTTGCCGATCGTATTTCGCTAGATATTGTGATGAGCTACGAGCAACAAGCCGCAGATCACTACGGTAAAAAGTACGTGCAGCATCCTGCTGTTGAAGTACTGAGCTTCATGCTTTCTGAAGGCCGAACGGGCCGAGCAAAAGGACGTGGCTTTTACGATTACTCAACTGATGTTCCAGAGCTATGGTCAGGTTTGACTGATAAGTACGTCACGAAGAAGATCGATTTCGATCGTACCTACTTAGAAGAGCGTTTGTTATTCTCTCAAGTACTCGAAGCTGGGTGGTGCCTGCATGAAGGCGTTATCTCTTTGGTTTCTGAAGCGAACTTAGGGTCGATTTACGGCTGGGGTTTCCCTGCTAATTTCGGAGGGGTTATCAACTACGCGAAGCAGTATCCAGCTTCTGATTTCTTAGAGCGCACAAAGGCCTTAATGGCGCAAAGTGGTCCAAGATTTCAAACTTCAGGTGCGTTGAAGAAGATTATTGCTCCAAAGAAAAAGGCCAAGCGAAAAGCATGATAGGTTCTTTTAAGCTCCTGCGCATCGCGTTACTCGTCTTTGTCTTGTGTTCAGCTTTCGCCAAAACCCAGGCGCAGAAAGTGAGTCCTCAGGCATTTTCTGATTGGGCGAGCCGAAATGGATTTCAGGCGGGCCAAGATTGGAGAAGCTACTTGTTCATTGCTCCTGGCAACATGGGCCCTAATGCACTTCCCGTTATGGTGACGGTGCGCGGTCAGGCTGATTCTAGTGCCAGTTTTAGCGTAAGCGGAAACTACCATACTGCTCCAGGCGATCGTGCAACAGACTTGACAGCTGAACTCCGCTATCCATTTGGTGATCGTGCCTCTATCCGTGTTCGCTATGTATTGGTGGAGCGGTTCAACATGTCTCAACAGTTAGCCTTGTCGCGCAACGTGCTTCGAGATGAGCTTAGTGGTGTTGCGTATGGGGATGTCATGGTTGATGGCCTTTTTCAGGCGGTTAAGGATCATCCTACATTTCCAGACTTCACTATCGCCGTTCGAGTAAAGACAGCGAGTGGTACCGGCTTGGAAGGAATGCGGCATACCGATGCCCCAGGCTATGCGTTTGAAGGTTCCTTTGGCAAAGATTATTCGTTGGCAAAGCGCGATATCACGCTACGCCCTTACGCCTCTGCAGGATTTTTCGTTTGGCAAATGTATGATCGGGAAACACCTCAAAATGATGCCTATACCTATGCTATTGGCTGTGCTCAACGGTTTAAGAAGGTCCACTCGTTCGTCGAATGGGCTGGATATTCAGGCTGGATGAGAACGCTAGATCAGCCGATGGTAGTCAGAGGAGGCGTTTCGACGAACGGGCGTCTGTCAGCAAATCTCACCGTGAGTAAAGGAATCCGCGATTTTAAATACCTAACGGTTGGAGCGGGCTTGAATTTCACTTGGTAAGACCCTGCTTTAAGAGGCTACCTTCTTTATGGTAATGTTGCTCCGAAAGGCTAGGTTTTGCTCGGGAAGCCCCCGTTTTATTGGGCTACCTACTTTATAGTAATGTCGCCGTTGCGAGCTGAAATAGGTGTTTGTGGTTCATGTTTTGAGATTGGTTAGGTGTCCCCCACAAACACCTTTCTTATGACTCAATTTCTATTAGGCGGACTTTTCGAGAATAATCACGGCACCAAAAGCAAGTGCAGTGGACTAGTCTTGGTCGTGTTGTTTTTGTTGATTGGAACAAGAATGATCGCTCAGTCTCCTACCAATGATGATCCGGGCAATGCGATCCCTCTTACACTTGGAGTAGCTGTTACATCTGTAACCACGAGTGGGGCTACAGATTCAGGCTTAGATATTTGTGAGAACGGCTTTAATGACGAGGATGATGACATCTTCTTCACCTTCATTGCTCCTAGTTCAGGAAATATCACCGTAGCCCTAGCCAACCCGGTAGGCGTAGATCAATTCCCTGCGCTTTCGATCCTTTCCTTGAGTGGGGAGACTTACAGCTGTCAGGACTTCAGTAATTCGACAACAGGAACCTTTACGGGGCTTGCAGCGGGTACGACGTATTTTCTCCAGGTCTACTCTTTTCTGGAAAGTCCTTCAGCTGTAACGTTCGATGTTATGGTCTCTGAGACGCCTGGAGCACCTGACAATGATGATTGCGCTGATGCAGTTTCTTTATCGATGGGAGTTGCTGTGAGTGGCAACCTCGCGGCAGCAACCAATAGTGGGGTTGATCCTTGCGGCAATAGCCTAGCAAACGATGATGTGTGGTATTCTTTTGTTGCCACGACAAGCTCCAGTTCTGTCTACGTAAACCGCACCGGTGGTAGTAATGACGGACTCCGAATGGGCGTGCACGGCGGAAGTTGTGACGCGCTTGTAAGTGTGTCATGTAATACGTTTGGCGGTGAATCACTTTACCTCACAGGGCTTACGATTGACGAAACATATTACGTGCAAGTATTCTCAAACCTTACCACAGGAGAGTCGACCATGGCCTTTGATATAGAGGTGGTTGTGCCTCCTGGCAATGATGCATGCAGTACTGCAACAAGCCTTGCTTGCGGTGGAAGTGTAACGAATTCATATCGAGGAGCGACACCTTCTGCAGAGACTGCTTGTGTGACGCGTGGTGTTTGGTACACAGTAGTAGGTACAGGAGGCATGATGACACTGGCTGCGTCTCCATCAAGCACCAATGATGTTGCTTTTGAAGTCTACACAGGATCGTGTGGTTCACTTACTTCAGAATTTTGCCAGGATTCAGAAATAGGTGGAGTAGTTGAATCCTATGCATTCATCTCTCTTGCCGACGAGGTATACTACGTGAACGTTGGCGAAAGCAGTTTTGGAGACAATGCAGCAGGGGCCTTCACGCTCAGTGTTACGTGTAATACTTTGCCAAGCATCAGTGTTGTGTCTGGTTGTAATGCAGCGTCTCCTATTACGATGTCTGGGTCAGGAGATTGGTTGCCAATTATCCTTGATGGAGCATTGGTAGGAAAAGTCAAAGACACCGAAGCGCTGGGATCAACATCAATCAATCTATTCGGAAACCCTGGCGCGCTTAGGTCGTCGGCTGGTATTCCTTTTGCAGATCGGAATATTACGATCAACCCTACGGTTTCACCTTCAGCTACGATTGCGGTTCGCTTGTTTTTTACAGCTGCCGAAATTGACGCACTCATTGCTGCGGATGCAAGTGTGACAAGTATTACAGATTTGCAGTTCACGAAGGTATCGGGCTCGTCTTGTTCTGGAACTTTCCCTGGGGGAGGTGTGCAGTTGCCGAATACAGCCACAGGAGATTTCGGAACAGATTACTATGTACAGACTTCTGTCGCGGCGTTTTCTGAGTTCTTCTTGAGCTCGTCGTCGGCACCGTTGCCTATAGAGCTGGTTTCTTTCTCAGCTTTTCCTTCGACAAGCTCAGGGCAGGCTAGCACAGCTATTACACAGGTTGAATGGGAAACAGCAACAGAGCAAAACGTCGATTACTTCCTCGTTGAGCGCTCTAGCGATGGAAGCTTATTTGAAGAAATTGGAGAGGTTGCTGCAATTGGCGAATCATCGACCCTGCAATCTTACAGCTTTGTTGATGAGGCGCCTTTAGGAAAGGACTATTATCGTTTGGTTGCTGTCGACCTAGACGGTTCAACATCTATGAGCGATGTGGTTTATGTAGAGCAGGTTTTGGCGGAAGCTATCTCTGTCAGCATCTATCCGAATCCAACTGCGGACGTGCTCAATATCAAAGGCGCAAAACAAGGATTGGTGCAGCTACTTGACCCTGCCGGACGAACCGTTTTGGAGAAATCTACTCAAGATGAGACCGTCCAATTCCAAACGGCAGTCTTACCGAAAGGAGTCTATTTCGTCCGCGTCATTTCTGGGGCTACAATCTCTACTAAGCAAGTGGTGTTGAAGTAGGGGAGTGGTGAGAATGTCAAGCATAAAAAAGCCCCTGTCGAGCAATCGGCAGGGGCTTCTTTACATGTGATGTTGTCTACTAAGACCTACTCAATGATGAGTCGTTGACTCTGAACACCGTTAGCTGATACAGCACTTACCATGTAAACACCGCTAGGGATGTCGCTTACAGAAATTTCGGTGCGTTGTCCTGCAGCTAGATTCCATTGACGAAGCATGCGTCCGCTTAGATCGGTGAGTACAACATTTACGTTGTCATCGTTGAACGTATCGCCAGATACATCGAACGTGACCTTGTCATGTGCAGGGTTAGGGAACAAGGTGAAGCCGCCGCGAACGTCGTCGCGAGAAACAGCTACCACGTCAGAATACTCAACTGTTCCGTCAAGATCCTCCATGCGCAGGCGGTAGTAAGTCGTGGCTGCAGGTGAAAGGTCTTCAGAAGCGTAAACCGCCTCTGCGTACTCAGTACCTCTTGGGGCAACATCAGCGAAAGCGCTAAAGGTTGCTGGGTCTACTGCACGCTCTACGGAGTACATGTAAAGATTAACTTCGGTTGAAGCGGTCCACTCTACACGGTTGCCAGTAGTTGTCGCATACGCATTGAAGCTAGAAAGCTCGACAGGTAGCGGGGCCGCACTTGGTAGTACAAAGAACTCAGAGAATTGGTCTACACTTGAAACGAATGCCCAGTCTGCACCATACGGTATAGCTGCCACACCAATTGGAACACCTCCGCCGGTGTACTCAGCGCTACATGACGAGCCTGAGACTTTTGCAAATTGTAAGTCGTTTACAGAGTTCACTAACGGGTCAAGACCAATTAGTGTGGTGACTTCTGAACCAAGAACGTAAATAGTAACAGAGATCAGGCCGGTTGGCATGATCGCGGGAGAAATTGCGACGTTACGATCTAAGATATAATCTCCATTCGGAGTGGTTCGTTGTGAACCGCCTCTTAAACTTACAGTAACAAGGCCAAGATTTTCTGTAGCGTTGTCAATTGAAGCTATGATATTACCTGATCCATCTACGATGTCGACAACTGCTGGAGTTCCTGAACCGTCAACTGTCCCAGTGAACGGTCCTGCGCAAGCTGCTGCAGGTGCGACAGCTGGAGGAGCTGCACATGATTCGATCACAAGGTTATCAACTGAAAAATCTGACTCCCAATTATCTCCTGATCCAGTTGCGGCAGCGGTATTTGAAAATTCTAAGTATATCGTTTGCCCTACGTAAGCAGTAAGATCTACACCTGCGGGTGCCCATGCTGCGGACGTATTGTTGGTCTGTAGTTGGCCCGTGTAAGTGAATACGTTTGTAAAAGGCCCAGTGGGGCTAGTGCTTACTGAGGCATTAAATGTACCCATGTAGCCACCGAAAGCGAACATTGAAAAGCTCATCTCAGCATCTTCTTCAAAATTGCTTAAATCAATAGGGCCAGAGACGATGGTCCCTGTAAGGCCTGCACCACTAGATCCTTCGAAATAGATAAAACCTGAGCCGCTCTCAGGGGCGCTTGCACCTGTGTTAGATGATACCGTAGAAGATCCAGATCTCCAATTTCCTCCAGAGGTGCCAATGTCACCCGTCCAGTTTGAAAGGTCATCGAGTTCGTCTGTGTATGCGCTAGATGCTGCACCAGCGTTCGTACACACAATTCCGGTAGGAGGATCTGGAGCACAACCAGGAACTAAAAAGCCTCCAACTGCAATAGTGCACGAAGCGTCTTGATCATGTACGGCAGTAAAATTTACAACTGTTACGCCGGATATCGGTCCAACAGCGTAAACTCCAACAGCAGTTACTGGGACGGGGGTTGTACCTGCATCAGTGGTAAGCGTCAAAGAAGTTGCGCTTCCTAGACTAGTTACGTCTACGTTGAACGAGACCCCTGCTGGGCAAGATGTAGAAGATACAGTTGTTACAGCCGCTATTGGTGCTGTACAAGTGACTTCTTGTACGCAGAAATCAAAGGTGCCTTCGTTGTTTGATCCTTGAAGGAAGAGCTGCACGAAATAGGTACTTCCTGTAGTAAAGCCACCTGCTACGAGTTGAGAGCCCGTTTGGCCATCGCCAAAGGTAAAGTCGCAATCTAACTGTGTGCCGCCACAAGCATCGTAAACGGCAAAACCAAGACCAGAGGAACCACCCGGTCCTGTGTTTACAAGATTTTGATAGCTAAACAGCTGATCAGCACCTGTTGCAACGAAGCTGACCCAAATGTCATCATCGTTGCTCGATGATGTACAACTTGGAGAGGTGGATTGAGTTGCTCCTTGAGTAGTCAAAGAGGTATAGGTACAACCTGATCCTGGACTGACAGCAATTGGCAATGCTGTTGCACACTCATCTCCAGGTGTTGGAGGAGGAGGAGTTCCCACACAGACTTCGAAAGCACTAAATGTTCCAGTGAACTAAGTAAATACTCTAAACGTATACGTTGAACCAATGGTGAGACCAGATAGGTTTATTGGTGAATCAGGAGAGTCCTGACATACCAGAGAAGTGCCTCCACACGCATCAAATGCTTCGGTAACAATATCAGAATCTCCAGCAGTATTGGTTATTAATATAGAGTGTTCAACAGAGGTTGCTGTGAACGTAAACCAAACGTCATCATTAGCAGTACCAGTGCAGCCAACAAGACTTTGCGTTGCTGCAGCTGTTGAAGCAGAGACTGGACTGGAGCAGGACAAGTCTGCTTCTGGCGTTAGCATCGTTGCTGCACTACACTCATCATTTGCAGGTGCTGGTAAGCTGGCACATGAGGTACACGTTACTGTCGTAATGTGACAATCGGTGGTTATCCCGCAAGCTGCATCATCATTCCAATAGACTTCTATATCTACTGATGAAGCCGGAGAATAAGAAAGTGGAGAAGGACCGAAAGCAAGAACGCTAAGTCCGCCTACATCTGTAATGGTGACATATTTATCAACGCCAAAGTCGTCTACGCAGCTGAATTCATAGGTATCTCCTGCAGCTAGGCCTGTAATCTCACTATACTCTTCAGTATAGTTACAATCTTCGATTTGCACCGGTGTGTCGTCAGTTGCAACCGCGGTACTGGCCGCTGGGTAAAGGATTGTATTTGAGGTACACTGAGCGTTGAGGGAAAAATTAGAAGAAAAAAGTAATGCTGAGCAGCATAGTGCTACTAGCCATCGTGTAGTTTTAAAAATCATATGTGAAGTTTTGTTGCCCCGTGCTACATCTGTTTGTTTGGAACGGGACTAGTTTGTAAAATGAGCTGACTTCGGCTTGTCTTTAATTTTGTAGGATATCTCTTTCGGGGTGGTTTTTACCGAAAACTAACTGCCGAAAGTAACAATATTTCGTTGTCTATGCATTTTGGGTGTCATTTTCGGCTAGTCTGTTGGGGTTGTTGACAATTCGCTAGGTAGTTCCGTTATGTTGTAATCATTTGATTAGTAAATTATTATGTAGATTTTTTTGGTGTATGTAAAATTGTACACAGTCTTTAATGTTGGCAATTGTGGATTGTGACAAATATTTGCAATGCCTGTAGCTTGTGTGCGTTGGGAGCTTGATTACGTTTCAGTAAATTCAGGGACTCCGGATCCTTATTGAAATTGTATGGAGACGATTCGGATGAGAGTGCGCTGATTCAAAAACATTTTGTTTATTTGTTGGCCGCACACGGTTCAAATTCTGTTAGTCTTATACAGCCTGCCGATGTGAGGTTTTGCCGAAAGGCGCACCAACTTGCCCCCCAGCATGAGCACTATTTCTTCCCATACCGATAGCCCTTTCTTAGCCGAGTTGAATACCATTCAGCGTCAGGCCGCAACTGCCATAGAAGGGCCTGTACTCGTTGTCGCCGGACCTGGTTCTGGAAAGACGCGTGTACTTACTTATCGCATCGCCCACATGATCGAAACGGGCATCAAGCCTTGGGAGATCCTCACCTTGACCTTTACCAATAAGGCTGCAAAGGAGATGAAGGAGCGGATCGTGAAAGTGATCGGTAGTCGAGCTAATTCTGTTTGGGCAGGCACGTTCCACTCCATCTTCGCGCGACTATTGCGTTCGGAGGCAGAGCGGATCGGCTATAAATCGAACTTTACCATTTATGACTCGGGAGATTCGCAAAATGTGGTGAAGACGATCGTCAAAGAGATGAGTCTTGATCCGACGATTTATAAGCCTAGAGGAGTGCTTTCTAGAATTAGCTTGCTCAAAAACAGCTTAGTGACTCCCAAGGCCTACGCCAATCGCGAAGACCTAATCACTGAGGATAAAATTGCTAAGCGTCCACACTTTCAGACGGTCTATACGCGCTATGTGAACCGATGTAAGAAGTCGGGAGCGATGGACTTTGACGACCTGCTCTTCCGCATGTTTGAGCTTCTGCAAAACCATGAAGAGGTCCGCGTGAAGTTTCAAGAACGCTTCAAGTATATCATGGTAGATGAGTTTCAAGACACGAATACACTCCAGTATTCGATCGTCAAAAAACTCGTTCAGTACGAAGGCTCAAAGCGGAACATCTGTGTAGTTGGAGACGATGCACAGTCCATCTATGCCTTTCGTGGCGCGACAATCCAGAACATTCTCGACTACGAGCGTGACTTTAGTAAGCACGGCATTCGGACCTTCAAGCTCGAGCAGAATTACCGTAGTACCGAGCATATCGTTGCTGCTGCCAACGAAGTCATCAACAACAACAAGCGGCAGATCCAAAAGAAAATCCGCTCGGAGAAAGGTGTTGGAGAGAAGATCAAGATCATCCGCGGTATTAGCGATACTGAAGAAGGTAAGCGCGTTACCGATTCAATCATTGACCTCAAGCACCGTCTACACTTAAGCAATAGCGATATCGCTATCCTCTATCGTACAAACGCACAGAGTCGTGTATTCGAGGAGTATTTCCGCCGTGCAAACTTGAACTACAAGGTCTTCGGTGGACTTAGTTTCTATCAGCGTAAAGAGGTCAAGGATGCAATTGCCTACCTGCGTTTGGCCATCAACCCGACTGATGATGAGGCTATCCGCCGCGTTATCAACTTCCCGAAAAGAGGAATCGGTGATACGACGTTTAGTAAAATTACGAAGTACGCTACCGAGAATGGGCTGACGATTTTCGATTGCATCCAAACCTCGCTTGCCGAAGCAGGTCTTGGAGGAAAAGTGGTGAATACGTTGCGAAGCTTTGCTCATCTCTTGACTCAGTTTCAAGAGAAAGCGCTCAATGACGATGCGTATGAGACCGCGACGTACATCCTTCAAATGTCTGGTTTGCACAAGCTGCACAAGGACGATAAATCGATTGAAGGTGTCGGTAGACTTCAAAACGTGGAGGCACTTCTCGATGGCATCAAGGAATTTGTCGATGATGACGAACTCGTTGTAGGCCTAGTGTTACCTGGTCAAGACGAGGAGCCAGAAGCTGCTCCTGTAGAGAAAACGCTTACCAATTACATCCAGAACATCGCGCTGGTTACAGACGCAGATAAGGAGGATCCTGACAACCAAGATTTCATCAGTTTGATGAGTATCCACGCGGCGAAAGGCCTAGAGTACCAAGCTGTATTTGTTGTTGGTTTGGAAGAGCAGCTCTTCCCTGCATTCCGATCACTTGAGAATCCAGAAGACCTCGACGAGGAACGCCGTCTGTTTTACGTGGCGATCACACGTGCAGAATCACACCTGTTCCTCACCTATGCGAATAGTCGTTACCAGCACGGTAACCTGCGACACAATGAGCCAAGCCGCTTCTTAGAAGAGATTTCAGATCTACATGTCGAAGATGTTGGCGGTCACCTCAAGAAGAGTAGGGGAGGAGGTGTCCAATTTGGAGGTTCGAGTGATATCGTTCCTCGTGCACGAGTTTCAGGCGCATTTGGCAAACAACGATCAGGCGTTTCTCGTGGCTACAAAGTAGATCCGGCAACGTTTGCTCCGAGTCCAGTCGAGAAGATCATCCCAGGCGCCCAGGTACTTCACATGAAGTTCGGAAAAGGCAAGGTTTTGAGCCTCGACGGCGGCGCCAATGCTAAGGTTGCGACGATCCTTTTTGAGGGGATTGACAACCCGCAACGTAAGCTTCACTTGAAGTTTGCGAAGCTCCAGGTGGTGGGTGATTTGGGCTTATAGGGATTCGGCTTACTAATAACGAGTATTCACCTTCTTGTTAACGTCCTAAAGGCTTCAGCCTTTAGGACGTAGTGGTGTCGTTGGCGAAGGTTTTTCAGGACTACAGCTGACCAAATGTCTAGGCTTGTCTAGAGGTTGTTGGTCTTGATTTTGTACAAGGTCTTGGGCGAAGGTGATTTTAGAGCGAGAGTGCGCTCGATTTCAAAAAGGTTGGTCTTCAATTCTAAAACTGTCATTAATTTTAGAAGTGACAGTTAATAAATAACACTCCTGTGGTACATCTTCGGAAGTCGTTGATTCTTCAATCCTCACCAAGACGATAGAGGGAATTAGAAAATCGATCACTTGCACTATGATTCCCTATAAGCGAGTCTTGAGTCATATTGCATTGTCTGGGGACAGACATTTTTAGCATTCATATTTACCGGTGGTCGGATGGAGTCTACCGTTGCTCCATCAGTGTTATGAACTTCACACTTTTTAAATGACTTTGGCGTTCATTAGCACAGCAGCTAAAATAATTTGTAGACTATTACAATTCTGAAAGTTATTAAATACGATTTTCGTATTGACACGAATAACCTTTTAAGAATTGATCATTAACTCGCTTCATTCAATAAAATGAAGCGCAAATATCCATTGAGATGTATAATACCCGTTCCCTGGTGCGCCGCGCACCCATCGCACTTTTCGCGTTTGCGTTAAGTATAGGCTTTATGAGCTGCGATAAAGACACCGAATTAACTTCGGATACCCTTAACCCCCAATTAGAAGAGGCCAATGGGAGCCTTGAATCTCGGTCAAAAGAAGTCGATTCAAAGGCTTTTTATATGGATACTAATATCGATGACGTCGTCAGCTATAGAGAGTCGCTTGAGAGTTCGAAGCCTGAGGGCGATGTTGGACAAAGTTTTGAATCTGACCTCTTTATGCAAGAGGCAATGCAGAATATTATTTATTCAGAAGCTGGATACGATGGCAAGGCCACCGATTATTTCACTGTGGAAGTGGAAGTCAATGATTTAGCGTTGGACTCTTGGAGTGCAGCAGATGCTCAAACACTCGATACGCGAGTAAGGTCTGCTATTTCAAATGGACTTGCAAAGTATGATGTTGCGCCCGCTAACGTCCTAGTTGTCGATTTGTACAATAACGGTGGCCGATCAAAATCTCAACGTAAAGTGCTCGTAGATGTCGTTTTTACTGATGGTTTGGGAGAAGTCGAAGAAAGTTCTTATTACTCGTGGGGGAATTTCACTGTAGCAGATTGCGGTAGTGTGAAATCTCCTGATGACTTAAATACTTTTTTCGAGTTATCGATTGAGAATTCAATTCCCAACTGTGACAATAACCCCAACGTAGTTGTTATGGAAACTGGAGTAGGGTTTAGTATCGTTAGGTATATAGCAGATTGGGAAACTCCAACTTTATTCGAAAAGGAAGCGAGAAATTACCCCTCAGCTTCGGCAAGCAGTCCTTACGAGAACGAGGGGCAATATATGACTCACGTTGCTTCCTCTGATCCCGAGAAAAAGGAGGACAGATGTTTTGTATTCGCTAAGCAAAATTCTTACAGGAACAGTGGGGTTGATTTAGCGGCTTCTTTAATGCCTTCTTCTTCGGATAATTCTGACGGAGTATGGTACTTGATTGATGCTCATGTGTCAGCTGAAGATGAAATTTATTATAGAGAATTAGACGTCTATCTTACTGTTCCTAAGCACCACATACATCGATATCGATACGCAAAGCTTATAATCGGAGTTCCTGGCCGTGGTGGAGATTTTTTTCCTTGTTTGTAGCCTTATTTTAAGGGGGTAGTCACAAGAGCTTTCTTGTGGCTATCCCTTATTTATTTACAGTAAGTAAATATTTATTGTCGGTATTTTTAGATTTGAAATGGGTTATGATATACTTGCTGATCAAGCAAGTGTTTCCTTGCTAATTCGGAAAAGAAAAATTATTCCAGCTACTGGAGTAAAAGGTTCTTACAAACGACTTTCAGGTATTCGCTCTTTTGGTATTTCGCCTCTGGTCAAAGACAGGGTTTAGTAGATTTGAATCTAATTATGCAAGATCCATTTTTCTCGCTTCGACTTCCGTTGATTAAGTGCAAAGGGGGTCTAGCTGCAGGTTTTACCACGGTAAATGCAAAGCCTCGACGGCGGCGCCAACGCCAAGGTTGCGACGAGAGGGGATTGACAACCCGAAACGTAAGCTTCACTTGAAGTTTGCGAAGCTCCAAGTGGTGGGTGATTTGGGCTTATAGGAGTGTTGTGCGACAAATACGGGATCCTATTCGTCGAAAAAGCAACACCCATCCCTATAATCCGTTACTTCTATAGGCTACCTTGCTTCCAGATGAGACGACTCCTATGCTTTGCTTTCGTGTATTGTGTTTTGGCGCAAGCTGGAATCTTGTATGCCCAACAAATGCGTACCGAGTTCGGTAAGAACCGCGTTCAGTTTCACGACAAGTTTGATGAGTGGCTCCAGTATGAGTCGGAGAACTACATCACCTACTGGTATGGTGAAGCAAGGAACATTGGCCAAGCAGCTGTTTTAATAGCTGAGGACAACTACGCTGACATTCAAGAACTGCTAGAGCACCAGATGAGCGATAAGCTCGAATTGGTCGTCTACACAGATCTCTCAGACCTTAAGCAAAGCAACATCGGGGCCGATGACTCCTTTCGCAACCAGCCAGGTCGCGTTAAGATTGTCGACAATAAGATCTTCGTCTACTTCGACGGCGATCACCAAGACCTTGAACGACAAATTCGAGAAGGAACAGCAAGCGTTATCCTCAGTTCGATGATGTTTGGTGAGAACCTGCAAGAGATCGTTCAGAACGCAGTCCTCCTTGATATTCCACTTTGGTACTCCGAAGGCCTTGTTGCCTATTGTGGCGACAACTGGACAGTCGATGCTGATGAACGACTACGACAGTTTCTTCAATCTCGGCCTGATGCTGAGTTTCTTGAGCTTGTAGGTTATGACCCTCGCTTAGCCGGTCATTCTTGGTGGAATTATCTCTCCATGACCTACGGTGAAGGCACTGTCGGAAACCTCTTGTACCTCACTCGAATTAGCCGGTCGGTCGAAAATGCGATAGACTATATCTATGCGATTTCTTTTGAAGAGCTTTCTGAAGGTTGGGAGGCCTATTACCGCGAGCAAGTGCTCGTTGATGCGGCCAATCGCCAATCCATCGCAGGGCTCGTTTCTGGCGGGCAAGCGGTTGGAAGTATAAAGAATCGGCACAAGGCTAACATTACCCAGCTCCAACTAAGTCCTGATGGGACGCGCGTGGCGTATGTCATTAATGAGATAGGCAAGCAGCAAGTCTTTGTCGAAGATCTTGCAACAGGCAAGCGTGAGCGAGTACTCAAAGTGGGCTACCGCAACGCAATCCAAGCGACGGATTACCGCTATCCATTGCTTTCATGGAACCCTAACAATACAGAGTTAGGAATCATATACGAGCGTCGAGACGTGTTGCAGTTCGCACGCGTATATCCAGGAACAAAAGACAAGCCTTTTGTAGAACCGATTGATCCGCAATTTCAGCGGATCTATGCCATGGATTATTCCAACTCCTCGCAGCTTATCCTTTCTGGAGGCGTTCGAGGAATTACGGACATTTACAAGTACTTCATTGAGACAAGACAAAGTGGTCGCCTAACGGATGACTACTATAATGAGCTAGAAGTTACCCGAGGCATTGTCGGTGGCATGCCGGGGATCTTTTACACCTCAAATCGACCAGACACAGCGCTAACCAGAGTTAAGCTGGACAGTGTATTGCCAACTCAGCCTTCGAGCCTGTTCTTTTTGCCAGACGAGAAGAGTAAGTATGCGTATCCGATTCGGTTGGCCGATGGGAACTGGAGTACGATCTCTTCACCTGTTTCAATTGACAGTCAGCGGTTCTCGTACATCGATAACCAAAGCGGAATAGCTAATCTCTATACCGGAGAAATCGAAGAGTACATCGCTTACTACGAGCAAGTCGTCTATTACAAGGATGGTGACGTTCGTCGATTGCCAGAGGATTGGAAGCCTAGTGCATCGATTGAAGCGAACATTGAGAAAATCGAACGTGCTGAAGTAATTCGTCTGCGTGGTAAGACAACCGGTCGAACGGACCTTGAGTCTGGCCTTGATTTATTGGATGTTAGCCTGCGTACGGGTAAGGCAATTGCATTGTCTCAGTATCCGAACGGGTTGAATCAATACAATCGTTTTCGATTCGATAGTCTTCAGTTGCGGGTACCACGAAACACAATCTTTGCTGCTAAGCAACAAGGCAAGTCTAATCTCAGTCAGTCACCACCGAGCGTCCTTCCGGCTTGGCTTAGCGGTCATCGTGCTGATGATCCAAAGAGTGAAGAGCTGAAGGAAGAGCTTGTGATTGACGAGGGAGAACTCTTTCAAAGTGAATTTGAGGAGCCCGAAATACCGACGGCAAATACTGAACGTGCGTTCGGGCTCGATTTGTTGACGGCTGGTGTGAAAAGTGCGAGTGAAGAGAATGCATTGCATGCCTTTAGGCCAGCGCGGATTCGTGCATACGAGTACCGTGTTCGTACAGATTTTCTCACGACGACTTTTGATAATCAACCACTGTTTGGCGGACTAGATAACTTCGCGGCCACCCCGCAAAGTTTCAGGCAACAGCCAGCTGGTCTGCTCGTCAAGCTCAACAACAAGGAGCTTTTTGAAGATTACATTCTAGAGCTGGGCGCGAGATTCGCGACCACGTTTGATGCTTCTGAATACTACGGATACCTAGACTCGAGAAAGAATCGACTTGACATCCGGTATGGCTTTTATCACGGCACTCGCCGTCAAGTTCTTGAACCTGCCCAAGGCTCACTAGAGGAGCAACGTGTGAAGGCTCGTAGCCTCATTGCCCTAACTCGATTTTCATACCCATTCGACGTGTTCAGCTCTTTGAGGGCCACAACAACCTTACGTTTTGATCGATTGACGCCATTGCTTATCGACGATTCTACGATCGATATCAATACGGATAGAGAGCAGCGAATGGGGCTGCGTCTGGAATATGTGTTTGACAACACGCTTGATTATTCACTGAACATTAAGCACGGCAGTCGAGCAAAGTTTTATGGAGAGGTCGCCAAACGATTTGATGTAGAGCTTGCCGGAGAAGCTTCTTTCAACTTCAATGAAGGCCTACTTACGCTCATTGGCTTTGATATGCGACACTATGAGCGCGTGTTTAAGCACAGTGTTTTTGCGATTCGTGCTGCTGCGGCAACAACGTTGGGCGCCGAGAAGATTCTCTTTTACCTCGGCTCTTCAGAAGGAGCGATAGGAAGTTCGTTCGATCAAAGTATTCCGATTGCTAGCGGAGACTTCGCCTATGAAATGGCGGCTACACACCTTCGTGGGTTTAAAACGAACATCCGTAACGGCAACAGCTTTGCGGTGAGTAACGCTGAATTTAGAAGCCCTGTTTTGCGGTACATTCTGCCGAATTCGAAAAGTAACTTTATTCGTCAGTTCCAGCTTGTGGCCTTTACTGATGTTGGTACGGCATGGTCTGGAGTAACTCCGTTTACGCGAGAAAATCCAATCAATACCGTCACTTTTGCGGAGGATCCTTCGTACGTTTTGACGGTTAATTACTTCCGCGATCCAGTGGTTTTAGGCTACGGGCTTGGCGCGCGTGTCAACCTGTTTGGATACTTCTTGCGCCTCGATCGTGCATGGGGAGTTGAAACGGGCCAGGTGTTAGACCCTCGCTGGCACTTGAGCTTAGGGCTCGACTTTTAAGACCAGTTCAGCTTTCGCCAAAACCCCTCCTCCAGGGCTTGCATTGGGGCCTCCATTTCTTTTTAGAAATAGGTAAGAAGCGCCTAACCTAAGGTTTCTGAATAGGATACGTTTGACCACTCAGCAGGTGTGTAAGTCGGCTCCACGGGCAATCACTTCTGGTCAAGGCACGATTTTGGCCTACTAGGGAGTGTGAGAATATTACGATCCATTTACTATATCGGCTTTTGCTTGCTGATTTGTCCAATGCTCAGTTACGGGCAAGGGGGCAAAGGGGTGAGCGATACGGAGGACAAGCTCCTCGAAGCCAAGGGTGAGCTTATGCGCTTACCGCCTCTTAAAGACATGCTGAAAGTGGCTGTTCAATCGGCTCCTAAAAGTCGTCAAATAGACATTGCTCAACAACAGGAGAAGGAAAGAGAAAAACTCTGGAAGCTTGCTCAGGTTGACATCTTAACCTTTCAGGGAGCAGCTATTGCAGGTCGTCGAGATATTTTCTCGGTGAACTCAGACGGCACTGTCTTTGTGCCGAATGCTACAGTGGTTGATAACCTCGACTTCCAAGGATCGGTAGGTCTAAAGCTAAATCCGATCAGCTTTTTAAAGTCCCGAAGACAAGTTGAGATGGCTAGTCTTGAAGGCCAGCGCCTTGAAGCAGAGAAAGACCTTATCGCAAATGAGGTTAAAGAAGGTGTCATTTATGCCTATAACATGGCGCAAAAATCACTCGACATGATGGATCTCCGGGCAGAAGCAATGGAGGTAGTTACGGCAAGAGCAGAACTTGCCGAACGCCTCTTCAGGCAAGGCGGGATGTCGTTGAGTGAATACACTGAATTTCAATCGAAATCCTCAGATATGACTGTGAAATTCCATGATGCACGTGGCGATTTTCGGCTCTATTACCACTTACTCATGGAGCGAGTCTATGGGAAAATTCCTTAGCCTCACTTAAAACCTAGCCTCCGCTAAATCGATGGATTTCTTCCGTTGGAAAAGAACTTTTCTTAGGGCCATGGCGCCCGCACTGCTATGTGCAATACTAGCAGGATGGGGAGTTTATGTCCTAACGGCTGATGAGCGACCAACCTACAGGAGTCAGGCACTTTTAAACACCGGTATCATGACCGGTCGCGATGGCAGCGGTACTTATGTGAGAGACCTCGTGCTCAACGAGCTCGAAAACATCATGAATCTCGCGCGAAGTTTTGAAACGCGCGAAGAATTATCAGCTGTCCTTTTTGCAAAGTTGCTTGCCCTTGATCGGGGTGATTCGCACATCATTTCGCCTCGTGCATACGATGACTTTTTCGCAGAAGTAGACTCTAGCCTTGTATTACGATACAAGGCAATGCGCTCAGAAGAGCGCATATACGAGGCAATCGTCGCTGACCGCGATTCGCTCAAGCGATTTGGAGAAGCAACCGCGGAGCACCCGCTCATGGAATTGCTTTATGGGACTGACCCATTGGTAGGCATGGAGGCTCTGGCTAGTCTGCGTGTCAATCGCAAGGGCATGAGTGACCTGCTTGAGCTAAGCTACTCCACGGTTGATGCTGCCTGGTGTAAGCTGACTCTCGATGAACATATAGAAGTCTTCTTAGCTCAACACAAGCTCGTTGAAGATCAACGTAGCGGTGGAGCACTTTCCTATTTCAAAGAGGCAACAGCCAATTCAAGGACAAAGCTCGATCAAGTCGAGAACCGGTTGCGAGACTTCTCTACCGACAATAAAATTATCAACTATTACGAGCAAACGCGCTTTATCGCGAGTTTGAAAAACCAAGTTGATAGTAGATATATAGAAGAGAGGATGAAGCAAGCGGCGGCTGACAGTACGCTGCAAACGTTAGAAGGGAAGCTTGCTAAACGAATGGACTTGGTGCGACTCAACAATGTCGTCGATGATAGACGTCGCGAGCTTGGTCAACTATCTAGGGAGCAAGTTCGCCTCGAAATCATGAGTGCGGATTCAAGTGAAACTGCGGAGTCTGACCTTGAGGGTATCAAGGCGCAAATGGACGGTATCCGCAAGGAGTTGAGTCAAGACATTAGCTCTCTCCAAGGTGTATACAACGGTCCTGAAGGACTTGAACTCGGGCGACTTATCAGTGAGTGGCTCGTAGCTTCAATTCAAGTTGAAGAGGCAAAAGGTAAAATTGAAGTCCTTAACTCAAGGAAAGTTGATTTTGGATCTCTTTATACGAACATGGCCTCCCTCGGTTCGACGATGAAGAAGATTGAGCGAGAGGTTCATATCGCGGAGGAAGACTATCTCGAGAACCTTCGAAACCTCAATGAGGCGCTCCAAAAAGAGCACTCCCAGCGTTCAATCACCGACCTCCGATTGGTTGATCAACCCTCCTTACCAAACAAGCCTGAAAAGTCCAAGCGCCTTATCATGGTGATTGTGGCCTTTATTGTCGGAGGTGCTTTCCCCATCATCCTTGCGATCGCATTAGAGCTTCTAAGTGGAGCCATATTGTCGTTCGCTGAAGGTGAGCGCAGATCCGAATTACTGGTAGTAGGTGGCGTGGCACGATGGTCAACAGTTAGGCGAATTTTACGTCGGAAGGCCGAATCGGCTTTGCGCGCAACAACGGCAGACTTGCTTTGGCAAGGACTAAGAAGTCGCGGTAATGCTGGAGACATGACCGAGCGACCCCATATCATTGCGCTAGCCAGTTTTCGCCCCGGTGCAGGTAAAAGCTATGTCGCCAATCTATTGGCAAAACGTCTTGCCGATCGCGGGATGCAAATCTGCGTCGTTAAGGATAAGCGAACTTCAGCCAAACCCGTATCTGGTGTCACCTGGGTTGCCATAGATTCAGTAGCGGCGATGTCACCTGGCGCAAATGCTAGGGAGTTAGCGGGTTTTACCGAGGAGAATTGGGCGCTTCTCGATGTCGTTATTTGGGAACTACCGGCAATGGCTACTGGCCGATTGCCTGTAGATATCGCCCGTAACTCACACGATGCCCTACTCATTCATCCTGCAAGCGCAGGCTGGACCGGAGCACACGATGGAGGGCTAGCTCAACTAAAAGATACCCTTGGTCGATCTCCGCAAATGGTCCTTAACGGAATCTCTGCAGATGTCCTCCTAAACGAGTGGGGTAGTACCTGGTCGCAAATTAAATCTTGGTCGAAAGACGAGGAGCTTGCAGACATCGAGGCCGAATTGTCTTCAAAAGCGCCTGCTCCGATTATTGCGACACCTGCGCTTATGCCGATAGAGCTTCCTCCAGTACTTGAAGAAGAGCCTGCTGTCGCACCTGTATCGCAAGTCGTGACAGCCGTCGTCAGGAAACAAGAAGAAGTAGTGGTAGAAACGCCAATCGTTTCTCAACGAAAGCCACTTTTCAGTCTCCCGGAGCAGCCAACAACTCCCGCTCCTTTCCCTCATGTGCAAGCAGAGAAGGAAGAGCAACAAGAAGCTGTTCCAACCGAAGTAGAAATTCAAGAAGCTGCTCAAGCCGCTAAGTTCTGGGAGGATTCCCTGAAAGAAGTAGCAGGGACATCAGCGCCTCTAGGGCTCCCGACTCCAATAACTCCTGTACCCGATCAATCCGATTGGGAACAAAACCTCCTTTCCTAAACCCAGTATGTCTACATCATCATTAAGGTCAGGTCACGATTGGTTGACGCACCCCATTGGTCTACTCGGCCTTGTGGTGACGATGGCTGCATTGATTGGTCTTGGGTTCAAGGTTGGAGCAGATAAGACGATTCAGCTTAGTATCTTGATCTATGTGATCCCAATGGTGTTGGTCGTCTTTAGGTATCCCGTTGTCAGTATTTACCTCCTTTTGCTTCTTTGTTTTGGAGCCAATGGAATTTCGCGCTACATCCCTGCACAGTGGGGTTTGATGATTGACGCGACACTGGTGCTTGGATGGGTAGCAACACTTGCTAGAAGGTTTCCTCGAAATTGGGACACAGACGGGGATCCCCGTACTTGGGAAGAACTGAAAGAAGACGGGTTCGTCCTCTCCTTGCTTTGGTTCATGTTTATTCTCGTAGAGTTAGGCAACCCAGACGCTTCAAGTCGTGAGGCTTGGTTTTATGCGATGCGCAACATGGGCTTCTATCAGGTGCTTGCCGTTGGACTAGCATATTTCCATATCCGTACACGAGGGCAGCTGAAGTTTATGCTGCACGTGATTTTTGGAATTAGTGTAGTAGCTGCACTTTGGGGCATACGGCAGAAGTATTTCTGGATTGATGCTGCTGAGGAGCATTGGCTTTACGCCGAAGAGCATGCTACGCAGCACATCCTTTTTGGGGAGTTGCGAACCTTCTCGTTTTATTCAGATGCAGGCCAATTTGGAGCTTCGCAGGCCATGATGTTTTTGATGGCAGGTATCATGGCGCTCAAACCTAGCAGTGAGCGAGCACGGGTATTCTACATCATTACGGCAATTCTTTGCTTTGTCGGTTTCGGAATCTCTGGAACGCGTGGAGCTCTCGCTGTTCCTGCGGCAGGTGGTTTGATGTACTTGGTCGTGAGTCGGAACATGAAGATTTTGATTCTAGGGCTAGTCGTTATGATAGGCACGTTCAGTATCCTGAGATACACCAGCATGTTTTCTGGGATACAGCAGGTTCAACGTATGCGTACAGCATTGGATCCCAATGAGCCAAGTCTCATGGTTCGTATTCGTAACCAGGAGTTTCTAGGAAGTCAACTAGCAGATAAGCCACTAGGTGCTGGCATTGGATCTTCTGGTTTTTGGGGAAATCGATTTAGCCCAAATACGGTATTTGCACAGACAGCTACCGATTCTTATTACGTACGAGTTTGGGTGGAAACCGGCATAATCGGATTGAGCCTACACCTGCTAATGCTGGGGTTCTTCCTTGGTGCAGGCGGTTATCGGGTATGGCATACGACCGATCCCGTGCTCAAACATCAACGAGCGGCGCTGCTTTGCGGCTACGCTGGCATGCTATTCGCAAGTTATGGTAATGGCGTCTTCAACCAGTTCCCCACCGCTCTAATCATCTGCCTGGCCCTGCCAGTCATTTTATCAGACCACTGGAATAGACTTAGCGAAGAACAAATATGATAGTACTCCAAATACTCCTGTTATTAGTTGCGCTGTACCTCGGGTTCGGTGTGCTTTACCAACTTGGCTATGCGATTGCTGGCCTTTTACCTACACCCAAGCCTATTGCCAGGGATGAAAAATTGCGAAGTTTTGCAGTTTTCATTGCTGCATATAAAGAGGACGGTGTGATTGTCGAAACCGCTCGTCGAGCACTTCGTCAACGGTACCCACAAGAACTTTTCGAGATCGTCGTACTCGCTGATAAAATGCGAGACTCTACGATTGCCAAGCTTAGAAAGCTACCGATACGTGTAGTTGAAATGGACTTTACGGACAGTACAAAGAGTAAGAGCCTTCGCGAAGGTATCGCAGCCGTTGACCACCTCAATTACGATGGAGCGATTGTATTGGATGCTGATAATCAAATGGCGCCTGACTTTTTACTCGAAGCCAATCGATACATGTCGGCTGGATTCCGTGCCGTTCAAGGGCAGCGCACAGCTCCACCCTTAAAAGGGCTCAATGAAACCGCTAGATGGGATGCCATTTCAGAAGCGATCAATAACCACATCTTATGCGCAGGCCACCACGCGATTGGTTTGTCCGCTAGGTTGGCTGGGTCTGGGATGATTTTCGACTTTAATCTTTTCAAGAAAGTCATGCAAGACGTGCATGCTATCGGAGGGTTTGATAAAGAATTAGAACTGCGACTTACTCAAATGGGCGAGTCAATTGCCTACGCAGAAGATGCTATTGTCTACGACGAAAAGGTTGGTAATCCTGAGGTTTTTGCCCGTCAACGAGGACGTTGGTTGGCTGCTCAGTATACGTATGCTCGCCGTTTTGTAGGAAAGGGGATTGCCGCACTCGTTCTACGTGGACAGGTCGATTTCTTCAACAAGGCGATCCAGATGGCGCTTCCTCCAAGGTTGCTTTTGCCAGTATCGTTATTGGTTTTGGCGACAGCTTGCTTGCCTTTTAACCTCAACTATAGCGCTGTTTTTGCAGGGTTATTTATGCTAAACGTGTCTTCGTTTGCACTTGCTGTTCCTCCTTCTATGTGGGAGTCTGCAAGCTGGATGTTGATTTCGAGGTTACCTCAATTGGTATGGCAGGCATGTCGCGCCGTAGTGATGATTCCAGCTTCCGCCAAAACCTTCTATCACACGCCACACGCTGAAGTGATTGTTGCAGAAAATGAGGAAGTACATGTTTAATACAGCGTCACTCTTTTTGGCTGGAATGCCGTGGAACTTCCTTACCCCGCTCTTTTTAGGAGGAGTCGGTCTTGGTATTGTAATGGCCAAACGTTCAGCTGAAAAAAATAGCAAGTAATCCAGAAGTATTTCTGGATCAGATAGTAAATTATGAGGCTCCTCTTCGTTTGTAAATCACTTCCATTCTCCTACAAGGGAGGGATTCAGACCCACGTGTGGGAGCTGACACAGGAGTTGATTGCAGCCGGACATGAGATCACGATTTTGACTGCCGGGAGTTGGCGGAATGGTACCGAAATCATCTATAAGGAAGGGAGGACACTAATCCAATTACCTTATCTACCAGGAAGGAAGGTTCCGTTTTTTCGGAAGACCTTAGAAGATGTTTGCTTTAATGTAGCAGCACATACTTGGGTTAAGAATCACGAAGCAGACTACGATCGGATTCACTTGCAAGGAAGAAGCGGCTGTTTTTACGCCGCCTCAGATCGTGATGTTAGCAGTACTCCTGTTGTCAGCACGTTTCATCGATTACTCGAAGTGGAATACGAGTACGATGGTCAGAGAACCGGGAAATTGGATGGGTTTTTTCATCAACTTATCATGGGCTATGCCGAACGCGCAGCCGCTCGCAAGTCCGATCATGTGATCGCTGTGAGCAAGGAAATGAAGCGTGAACTCATCACGTATATCGGAGGAGATCTTTCCCCTATATCTATTCTGCCAAACGGTGTTAGCCGGCATTTTGGCGACCCTGTCGTCGATAAAGAAAGGTGGCAGCTGGTCTTCGTCGGTAGACTCGAAACAATTAAAGGAGTATTTGTTCTATTGAAGGCCTTGCCATTAATGGACAAGCGAATAGACCTTGTCTTTATAGGTGACGGCCCAGAGCGAAAGGCTTTAGAAACACTCAGCAAAAAACTCGGACTGCGACTTCGCGTGAAGTTCTTAGGTAACCAAGATTCAGAGTCAGTACGCTATTGGATTCAACGATCTTTTGCGCTCGTTCTTCCTAGCTTCCATGAGTCTCAAGGCATTGTGCTACTTGAAGCAGGTGTATGCGGCCGCCCAGTTATTGCGGCGCAGGCTCCTGGAATAAATGAGATGGTAGATCACGGCTACAATGGCCTGCTTTTTCCTGTTGGAGATGCTTCATCGCTAGCCGTGAGTATCAACCATGTTTTCCATAATCCTGCTCTTGCTACCCGATTGGGTAAGGCGGGGCGTCTAAGGGCGACCGTTTATTACGACTGGGCTGGAATAGCCGCTCAGACGGCGGAAGTTTACAGGGGTATCGGAATTCAACAGGCCGGAGAACGTGAAGTTCCGACCGTAAATGCCATGGGTAATGTTCGTCCTCGAGTCAGTTTGCCGGATATGAAAATTGCAATATGAGTTTCCTTAAAGTATCCGTGGTTACGGTCAATTTCCGTCAACCGGAGGTGACATGTGATATGCTCGAAACACTTGCTGTTTGTGGGTATCCAAACCTCGAAGTTGTCTTAGTTGACAACGGGAGTTTGAGCGATGAATCTGCACGATGGGACTATTACTATCCGAATATCGTTCATGTACGATCTGAAGATAATCTAGGTTTTGCTGGCGGCACAAACCTCGGTATTCAAACAGCTACGGGAGATCTAATCCTGATGCTCAACAACGATACTTATGTGCCTAAAGGGTTCTTAGAACCAATGGTCAAACTGTTAGATCAATATCCTCATGTTGGAATTGTTAGCCCTCGGATAGTTTTTACAGATCCAAAGGATACGATTCAATATGCGGGTGCATTTATCGGACAGCCGATACTTGGTCGAGGTACCAAGATTGGACATATGGAGTTGGACAAAGGTCAGTACAATGACGTGCGTGATACAGAGTTACCTCACGGAGCATGTATGCTTGTTCGTAAAGAACTTTTTGACCTCGTTGGACCTCTACCTGAGTTCTATTTCATGTATTTCGAAGAGCACGATTTTGCGGTTCAAGCGCGCAAGCTCGGCTACGGTATCATGTTTTGCGGAGAGAGCTCAATACGTCACCGTCAAAGCGTAAGTATGGGCGTGGGCAATCCACGTAAGACGTACTACCTGCATCGGAACCGTATCGTCTTCTATCAGCGAATGCTTAGCAAAGGCGCCTTTTTTGCCTTTTACGCCTACTACATCTTTGTAGGCGTTCCAATGAATATATATCGTTTTCTGCGTGAAGGTCGTGTCGATCATATCCGCGCTATGGGCCGTGCATTCTGGTGGAATCTTCACCGAATGTTAGGTCTTCCAACACCACAATCTTAAGTTATGATGAATCAACTCAACCGCCTTCGTGCGCCATACGCAGAGCAAGGATATACAGGTCTTATGCTAGAGGTGAAGCTCTTTCAAAGACTTACTCAACTCACGATGGCATGGGGGCAAGCTCGTTGGAGTATGCGAGGAGCTGCTTCAATGGGCAAGAAAGTATTTGCTTACGGCAAGCCCGTTATTAAGATGGAGCGTGGTGCGCATCTCGAAATTGGTGAAGAAGTACGACTAGAATCAGGTGTTCACCAAACACGATTGAGTGTGCGACACAAAGCACGCTTGGTGATTGGAAATGACGTCCGTCTCAATGGCTGCATTATTTCTGCGAACTCTGAAGTAATTGTCAAGGATCGTGCACGCATCGGTCCATGGGCGCACATCATGGATGGCGATTTTCACTCTGTCGAGGATCGCAAAGCCGCAGGGAAATTACGTCCGGTAATCATCGAAGAAGGGGCTTGGCTCACGACGCGATGTATGGTTCTCAAAGGAGTAACAATTGGTCGCGGAGCTGTTGTGGCTGCCGGGTCGGTTGTAACCAAAGATGTAGAGCCATACACTGTCGTAGCTGGTGTTCCAGCTAAGCTGGTGAAGCGACTGCCGAAGTATGCGGCCTACCAAGAGGAGCTTGCTTTAGCTTCTGCCAAAACACAGCCTGATGAGGCCTCTCCAGCTTTCGCCAAAACCGATGGCGTAGTTGACTATGAAGAGGGTAGTGCGATTAGAAATCGTGGGGTTGCGATGGTGCGATAAGATTTGACTAGTTACGTACGAACGTATTTAGCAAGTCGGTATCAAAACGACTAGTGTCTCCAGTAATCGGAGAGACCGAAAAGGTGTCTTGAATGAAATTGTACATCAATTGGTTGCCATTGATGGCGTAGTCATAGACTTGAGAACTATCAGGAAAAGGAAGTGCTTGACCTCCTTTATTCAAGTTTATGAATTGAATCTTCCCGTTATCGGTCGTGTAATTACCTGATGAATTGAAGTCAATGCTTGAAGGGCTATTATCGGTAGTGTACTACTCGAAGAAGCGCGCATAGACAACAAAAGACTCTGTCAATTGAGTCACCACAATCTTCGCCTCTTCTGCATCATCTGCCTTTGCGAGCTCGTCGATCAACATCATGTGTGGGTGTAGCCACTTGTGCAGTTGGTCATGACTTTCACCTTTCATCGTACAGCTCTTTATCAGCGTTCCATTTTGAGCCTTTAAGGCCTCTGCGAGTGCCAAATGATCTGTTCGACCCTGAGAAATGTAATCCTCTAGAATCAAGTTTTCTTGCTCCAGGTGTGGCTTCATCTCTGTGTTGACGTGCCATTTGTTACCGTTGTCTAAGGCGAGGTTACTGGAATCTTGATTGGTTACGCAAGCTGTCAGTAAAAGAATACTGAGTAGAGCGAGAAGTAGGTTTTTCATTGGTGGGTTTTATGGTTTTCGGATATCTACGATCTGGTGATTCGCAGTGCGTGGCACCTTACTCGCTTTTCGCAACACCTTCAACGCGTTGCGCTGCATCTCCTTTGACGAGTGTCAAGCGTACAGAGCTATCTGCTAGTGCCTTAAGGTCGTGCGGAATGCCACCTTCTAAACTGAGAATAGCACCGGCAGTAATCGTAGTGACTTTACCCTGGACTCCGAAGTCAAGTTTTCCTTCCAAGAGTTGTACGACGATAGGGAAGGGTGTTTTATGCTCTTTCATTAGTTGTCCTGCTTTCATCAGAATTCGAATTTCTTTTGTGAATTCACTCTCTAGCAAAACCTCGACGTTCGGGCGGTTTTCTAGATAGGTTTTTTTCTGATTGAAGTCGGCCGTTTTCATGTGCATGAGGTTCGCCAAACGCAACGCTGGGCATAGGTCAAAGGTGACTTGGAGTGCCGTGTTGTCTGTTGACATGCACTAGCTAAAAAGCCTGATGTGTATCAGGTGTGTACTTCCGTACGTCAAGGCCCATAGGGGGGCTCTCTATTAGAGAGTTTGGCAATTCCCGAACCACTGGTTGAAGTAGTTCGAGTGTCACCCAGGTGATCGCATAGCTAAATGAAGTCCTGAGCTTAACGCGCTGAAAAGACTGTTCCAGTCCGAATGCATGCAGGTCGGCTTTTTTGTCATTAAACATGCTGGCATTGGCGTATTGTTTGGACTACGCCTTTAGTGTTAGACTACTAATACTGCTACCCATCAACCGTTCACATGAATTCTCACCTACTAAAACGAGATGTTTTTAACCTCGCAGGTATTTCGTGTGGAGTAGCAGTCTTTTGCTTTTTGCTAGGGCTGAATTTTATCAGCCCTAGCATAGCAATTGGAGCAACTGCGCAGGATTCAACTTTCTTCGAAGCCGAACGCTTGAAAGCACAGCTCGTTGCTGCAGGGGATACCTCTTTAATGGAGCGTGAAATTTTGCTCGAAGAATTGAGGGAGGTGTGTAACAACGCTCAACACCTAAGCATTGATGATTACATTTCAACGCTGAATCGAAGTAAGCGCCTGGTCCGTGATCTTCATGATGCTTATGAGTACCTAGAAGTTTTACGAGAGAGTGCAAAGCGATGGGAGAACGAGGATCGGAGTATTGCTGATCTAGCTGAAGTGTACCTAGCGATCGCTCGAACAAGGATAGGACTGAAGGATTTTGAAGGAGGGTATTTATACCTGAATAAAACAGCAGCACTACCCATAGATAGTTTGTCTTCCGTATCTGTAGCGAAGTTCAACTTTTTTCAAGGGTATTTGGCCTATTTTGCAAATGATAATGAGAAAGCTGTTTCATACTTCAAGCAAGCTTCAGATATTCCTTTGGGGCCTCATCAGCTAAGGCTTAAAATTATCACGCTCAACGCACTTTCTCATTGCTCGAACTTACTTTTTGATTTTGAAGAAGGTTTAAAGATTGCTGATCGAGCCTTGTTAAGTCTAGGTAGCTACAGAGATACACTTTCATATTCAGGGGTGACAGCAAGTGTTTTGATCAACTTGGCGGAAGCTGAGCATGGGGTTGGGCGGAAAAGAAAAGCTTACAATTCTGTAAAGATGTCTCTCGAACACGCCGAAGAATCGAAGCTGAGTCGAAGCATAGGTAATGCCCATTGTATTTGGAGCCGCATTTTGCGAAGGGATAATCGCCTAGATGAATCAAAAGAAAAGGCACTGTTAGCGATTCAAGCGTACACGAAAGGGGAAGATCCTTATTCGAAGCTTTTGGCTATGAATGAGCTAATTCTAACCACAAAAAGAAGCGGGGAGTTTGAAGCTTCGTTACTGTATACAGATCGGTACCATACGCTTAAGGATAGTTTGAAGGCGGCGAAAATATATGTTGAATCAAACTCTGCTAGGCTCTTACGGAAATCCGAAACACAGCAATCCGAGCTCGCATTGCTTAAGGAGAATAGTGGCCGACAAACCGAAGAGGTGAAGCGACAGCGCTTAGAATTAATTGGGTTTATTAGCCTGGCGTTACTCTCTGTTCTATTTACATTTATTATTTACAGCAGGCTTCGTAGAAAACGAGATATTCAACTTCAATTGGAATCTGAAGTCGCTCGTCGTACGGAAGCCTTAAGTCTTCAAGCAGAGCGTGTTAGAGAATCTAATGAAGAGCTTGAGCGTTTCGCATACATCGCGAGTCATGATCTTAAGACTCCTATTCGTAATGTTGTCAGTTTCCTGAACCTGATTGAGCGTCGCTTACCGAAAGGTCAAGATGAAAGCCTTTCGGAATTTATTCAAATCGCTTCTGAGAACGCGCAACAGATGCATCATTTGATTAATGATGTGCTTGAGTTTTCAAAGCTGAATTCAGACAGTGAAACCCTTTCAGAAACGTTTGAGCTCGGACAAGAAGTAGAGAAGTATGCCAACCGCCTCAGCAATGAGAACGTGGACATCTCTGTCAAAGGAGGCGCATCAATAAATGCTCCTCGTTTGATGGTTATGCAGGTAGTCCAAAACCTAATCGAGAATGGCGTTAAGTACAATACTTCAGCAGACGCGAAAATTGATGTGTCCATTGCTGAGGTCGATGGCTACGTTACTTGCCAAGTGCAGGATAATGGAATCGGGATTGACCCGCAGTACAAAGAGCGAATTTTTGAGCTCTTTAAGCGACTCCATACCAGTGATCAATACGAAGGCACCGGTTTGGGGTTAGCGCTGTGCAAGAAGATCGTAGATAGATTTGATGGGGAAATTGCGGTAGAATCAAATCCGGGAGAGGGTAGTGTGTTCACTGTTAAATTGCCGACCAATTGCACCGACAACATTCACAAGTTCAAGCGCATGAAAGAGTCAATAGCAGAGATGAATTAGTGTCATCTAGTATGGCTAACTCATTTAGAGTTTACCACCAAGAGAGATGCATTAGCATTTATTGGCGACTATCCAAGCGCACGAATGGTTGTTTTCTACTAGGTCTGAAGGTGTCATTCTAACATTGGTCTAGTACTTGATATACAATAACGTTCATGGTCCAAGAAGGTCTACATATGATGCGTTTTGCATTGCTGAAAGTCTTGGTTTTCGGCTTGTTTTCTGCGTTTACAGCAGATACTTACGCTCAATCGAGTGTCTGTGATCAGGAGAGCGTTATTGAAACCTTCGGTGCGTTTCACTCGAAACTGGATGAAGCAATAGGGGACGAATCGTCTGCTCGTGCAGTTTTTCAAGCAGCTCAGGCGGAAATCGCGAGCACGTTCGAAAATGGAGAACCTTTGTGCGTCGCTAGGTGCATTTTCGGTAGTGTCGACTTGTCAGCTAGGTTTCCTGATGGACATTTGCTCACCAAGCAGACCTCAGATAGTTTGTACGCGTTTAGAACATCGAGCACCGATACTGGAGGTATTGCGATGTACTTATTTGCTGCAGGTATTTTGGAGTTTAGCCGTGGAGACAAAGCCGCTGCACGAATGTGGTTTGATTCTTCATTGTCAATTCCTCGTCCGCTTCACATAGAAGAGAATTTCGCCAACACGATTAAGGTACGTGGTTTTCTGAATAAGTATGATCTGCGGTATGAGGATGCGTTAGCAGACTTTTCAGACGCTTATGAGATCTATTCTAGATGTCACAATAACCTTCGTGCAAAAATTGATATTCTCGCAGCTTCGGCAGAGGTACAAATGGAGCAAGGTGTAGAGCCTATTGATGTACTTGAAACCGTTGAAAAGGCAATCAAACTCTACGAGGAAAATGAGGATCAGTTTTTAGAATGGCGTGATTCATACAATATCTATACAAGCTATTCAAGCGTACTGTCTGCCGCAGGGCAATTTGGTAAAGCTGATCGCGCAGGCCAAAAAGCACTAGCTTTAGTAAACAAGCACGATGACGAATTTCGAAGCGCGATTGTTCATTCTGCTATTGCTGGACAGTTGTTTTATGCCGAAAGGTTTGCGAAGTCACGTGAGCATGCAATGTCTGGCTATTTAGCTTTTGAAAAGATTTCGAAACGTTCGCACATGGCCGATGCGTTAGATCTATTGATTAAAATAGATTCAGAATTGGAATCTCACGAGTCCGCATTAGGGTTTTCAATCCAACTAGCAGCGGTCAGAGATTCACTTTTTCAAGAATCACAGGTTCATGAAATAAAGCGCCTGCGTCAAAGCCAAGCGCAAGACAAGACGCTTTCGGAGCTAGCTGTTGCGCAAGCTCGAGGAAGAGCACTAATAGCAGAACAATCATCGGGAAGGTTGACGCTTTGGGGTATTGTCGCTACGCTAGGTTTTTTCGTTTTGGTTGCACTTGTTCTTATCTATCGACTGCGAGCGCGGCGACGCACACACGCTATTTTAGAAAAGCTAGTAGCTAGCCGCACTTTCGAACTACAAGAGCATGCGAAGAGCCTAGAGGAAAAGAACATTGAACTCGAGCGATTTGCGTTCATCGCAAGTCATGATCTCAAGACACCCCTTAGAAATATTTTGAGTTTTCTCAACTTGGCCGACCGACGAATGTCTAGTGAAGCCAGAGCAGAGATTGGAGAGTTTTTAGATATTTCAGCCAGCTATGCAAGGCAAATGAGCCACACTGTTTGTGACGTACTAGAATTTTCGAAAGTAGAAAGCAATTCAAGGCTTTCTGCATCCACCCAGGAAATACGATTCATTGCCGATCAAGCCGTTAAGATCTCACGTGCTGAATTTGAAGATCGAAATCCCTTGATCACGATTAAGGGCAACGCAGAGGTCTTCTGTTCAAAAGATCACGTTGAGCAAATATTGTTGAGGTTGATTCATAACTCACTAAAGTTTAATGAATCGGCAGTACCGATGGTGAACATTAGTATTGATAGAACATCAAAGGAGTTTATTGAACTCGTCGTTGAGGATAATGGTATTGGTATTGAGGCTGAATATCACCAAGAAGTATTTGGCCTTTTCAAGCGACTTAACCTACAGGAAAATTATCCTGGAACTGGCTTAGGGTTGAGTCTAGCGCGCAAATTAGCACACCGTATGAACGGTGAAGTATCGTTGCGTGAATCCAACATAGGAGAAGGATCCACCTTTGTACTTTCACTTCCTTCATTAACGCAGCCTACATCACGGGCTAGGAAAGTGGGAACTGTACTGGAAGCCTCTAAGGAAGAAGAGTAGCGTTGGGGCTGCTCAATGCCGGCCATCAGTTAAATGAATGAGAAAGGTGAAACCAAGAAGGCAAAGCAGCATAAGCTTTACCTCCTTGGTAGCCTGACCTGTGTGGTTACTTACTGCAGATCACGACCCGGAACTTGTTTTTGTAGACGATTCTACCGTCTTCTTGGGTATAAGTACTGATTGAGGCAATGGATTCTTCGTAGACCTTGTCAAATCCACTGTGTTCGATTGCTTTTACAATCGGTCCCGCAGATAACAGCCCTTTCAGCGCTGTCTCCGCGTTCGGGTAATCCCATACAGACGCAATGTTAGAGTTATCGATGATTTTCAGTCCGCAAGCCTTGATGATTGATTCTAAGCGGCGATTTTTGGATAGCGCAAATGATTCTGTTCCTGAAGGATAGGGAAGCATTAGGCCTCCTACGGCGTTGAGGAAAGAACTTGCCTCGCAGTCTTTTTCGTCACCCCAGATCATGAAAAACAGTTTGCCTTTGGCTTTCAGGACACGCTTACATTCTAGAATAACACATTCAGGTGATTCAGCATATTGGATAGCGTTGAAGGCGCAAACGGTATCGAAGGTGTTATCAGGGAATGGGAGGTCTTCCATCTCTCCCGTTAGAAATTCAACTTCCGAAGTTCGTTTTTTAGCTAGCTCAACAAGTCGTGTATTCGTGTCAATTCCTGTTACGGTGAGTCCATCTTCCTCCATTAAGTTGCTAAAGTATCCCGAGCCGCTGCCAACGTCGAGTAGCTTATTGCAGGGTGTGAAATCAATGAATTTGCAAAGGTGCTGGTACACGGATTCACCTGTAATTTCTTGAATGGTTGCCCAGTTTTCGGGGATCTGTCCCCATATTTCGTTTATTAGTTTCTGTAACCCCATATAGTTCTGATTTGGTCATATCTGTGTATTGGACCTATACAAGATCTTGATATTGAGTCTGGTAAAGTAGTAAAGCTTGTGAGGAAGATGAATGTTCTTTTTCTTCTAGTTGTATGAAATATGGTCATGTGGGTTTAGTTTTGGCGTAAGCTGTACTTCTATTTTAGCAGTATGAAAGCTTCGAAATTAGACTTGTAGGGCTGTCACTAATTCGATCATAATCACGCATGGCTATGGATGAGGTAGTGTTGGTTAGCTATTCCAATGCTGCAGCCTTATCTTTCTGCCATGCCCAGTAAAGTCATTCTCGCCACACTCTTCTTTTCTCTCAGCTTTTCCTTCCTCTTCGCGCAAGACAGCGACGCGTACAAAGAGCTACAAGAGATCGCCACCATCGAACAAAAAATGATGGTTCCTATGCGGGATGGTATGCGCCTCGCAACAGATATCTACCGTCCGAAAGGAGAGACCGGTGTCCCTATAATACTAAGCCGCACGCCTTATCAGATGAATGGCTGGGTAGATGGTGAAGAACGCACTCGGAGTTACAGCACTGCGCTCATGTGGGTCAAAGCTGGCTATGCTTATGTAGAGCAAAACGAACGCGGACGATACTTCAGTGAAGGCGATTGGGATATCCTTGGAACGCCCAAGACAGACGGCTTAGACGCCTTTACATGGCTTGCTGAGCAGCCGTGGACCAATGGCAACATCGGTCTGATTGGTTGCAGTTCTACGGCCGAGTGGCAAATGGCTGTCGCCAGTCTAGGGCATCCTGCACTCAAGGCCATTGTCCCTCAGGGATATGGTGCAGGTGTAGGTAAAGTCGGCCCGTTTCAGGAGCAAGGGAACTGGTTCCGTGGAGGCGCTCAGCAAATGCTTTTTACGTCTTGGTTGTACTCCGTTCAGCACGACCCGATGGCACCTCGACTTCAACCAGGAATCGCACGTGAAGACATTCTTCGTCTTCAGCGATTCCATGACATGGCTCCTGAGTATCCTAAGGTGAGTTGGAAGGATGGCTTGGCTACGTTGCCCGTCCAAGACATCATCCGAGCCCAACACGGGCCCTCCGGCATTTATGAGGAAATGATCACTCGTACACCCAGTTCTAAAGAGTGGTATGAAGGCGGAATTTACCATGAATCGATGCCGTTCGATGTGCCTGCTTTTTGGTTCACGAGCTGGTATGATGTTAGTATCGGGCCAAATCTGGCGCTCTTCAATCATGTGCGAAAAAATGCGGTAACACCAGCTATTCGAGATGATCAGTACCTCATTATTGCGCCAACTTTGCATTGTGGCTACACGCGTGCAACCGAAAATACCATCGTCGGAGAGCGAAGTGTTGGGGATGCAACACTCAACTATGTTGAGCAAATCATGGGGTTTCTTGACCAACATCTCAAAGGCGAAGCACCAGCAGAGCGTCCTCGAGTACAGTACTATACGATGGGTATGAATAAGTGGCAAACCAGTACTTCATGGCCTCCGCCAAGTACTGAAATGGTCGACTATTTCTTGACGAGCACAGGTAGCGCGAACACCATGTACGGTTCTGGCCAGCTTTCGCCAAAACCACCCACGACAGATCAGCCTGATTCGTTTGTCTATGATCCGATGAATCCTGTGCCTAGCTACGGTGGGAATGTCTGTTGTACTGGAGATGCCGTGAAAGGTGGTGCTTTTGATCAGCGCGCCATGGAAACCCGCAACGACATCCTCGTCTACACGAGCGAACCGCTAACGGATGGCATCGAGGTAAGTGGTTCGATTACCACCACCTTGTATGTCAGTTCGGATGCAAAAGACACAGACTTTACCGTGAAGCTCATCGATGTCGCTCCCGACGGCACCGCATATAACCTAGACGAAACGATTCAACGTGTTCGCTATCGTGAAGGATACGACAAAGAGGTGTTCATGGAAAAGGGTAGCGTCTACAAGGTTGACTTATCGCCTTTGAGCACTAGTAATTTCTTCGCCAAGGGTCACTCGATTCGTGTTGAGGTGTCAAGCTCTAATTTCCCTCGCTTCGATCGCAACCTCAATACTGGAGGCAGGAATTTCGATGAGTCGGAAGGTGTAGTGGCGCGCAATACGATTCACCACTCGAAGGAATATCCGAGTGTGGTAAGAATACCTGTGGTACGTTAGGGCTCGCCATTCTAGAAGAGATCTTTATCTAGATTTTCTTAATAAAGGTGCCTCCAAAAAGGAGTGATCAGTTTTGTTCTACTCAGTTGCTGATAGTGCTCATATGGTAATAGATAAACCTTTTTTCTATTCTCATTGATTTGAGTAGTACTCACCTTTGTATCGAACGTTTCACTGTAGCTGGCTGTAGGGTCTTCCTTTTTCAGTCCGTAGGTGTGCTGGAAGTCTGAGATGATCGCAAAATGTTCATTGTATAAATAACCGCCTCGGACTTCTCTAATCAAAAGAGAGTCGTAGGATTCGTTGGGCTGGCTGAAGTGATGAATAAGGATTACAATCGGCATGCCTGCTGTAAATCGCCTGGTGTTTATTTTAGAATGCATACTTGATTCATCAATCCCGATCAACTGCTCTCCAGGGAAACCGTACTGCTTTGTAATAACTAGTAGCCTTTGAACGAGCCTACTGTCAACCTCTCTAAAGCGTTTTTCTAGCTGTTTACGTTTGAAAATATTAAATCGATTCTTGTGCGCTAAGTCGCGAATGACTTGATCTTCAGCGAACATTTGATTGACTTCTTCCCGTATCTCCCAATCGATTTTGTGAAGGTAGATCTCTCGTAAACTGTCTTTGTCGATCGTTACTTCGGACCAATTTTTCGTCTGTCTAAACAGCAATAATTTGGGATCTTCAAACAAGGTCTCATACGTAATTCCTTGCAGGATGCACCGTCTGACAAAATAGTCAGTTAATTGATCATCATTATGCTTTACTGATACCTCGAGTGCGTTATAGCAGTCTCTCGCAAACCCAAAGTCAAACGCGTCGAAGGTTGCTTTATAAGCCGACAGGGCTTTATTGAGGCTATCTTGAATGATTGCTGTCTTTGCCTGATTAGTTCCTTGGTAGTAAGCTTGGAAGTCCTGTGCAAGAGAGCTGAAACTTAACGTCGCAAGGCAAAGGCAAAGTAGGATTTTCATTTCTCAGGAGATTGTTTTGGACTTGCTATTGCGATAATCGTTGCTGTTGTTTTATAGTGCGTTTAGGTTCTATATAAACCTCTCAATCCTCTCTTTAAGCCTCTTCGTCTTTGGCGTATAAACGCCATAGGAAATCAGCTGGCCGAGTAGTATCCCCACTGGCCAAGGGAGAGGGAAGGGGATTGCTATGCCCCAGATGAAAAAGGAAACAATTGCAATCGATGAAAAAACCTGGATCGAATTACCAATCGTAGGGAATTTAGTTTTAACGATAGCTTCGTTGTAATCGAAGTGAACTTCTACCTTAACGGCTTCTCCTTCTTCGACGATAATGTAGCCATCCTTGTGCTCAAAAAAGGAGGTTATCCCAGCAGCGATCAGCGCGTCCTTTACATCTTGTAGATTTCTTATATCTCGTTTCGACCATAGATCGTCGTCAAGGATTTCTTTACTCATGCTACACGAATGTTATACCGATAATCACAGCTGTCCAAAACGTTTGAGCTAGACATAATCTAGCTTGTAAAACCGTGGGTTTTGTGCTGAAAAGAGGTCCTTTGTGAAATCTAGCCTACCCTGTATCAAACAGTGTTGCTTGTGATTCGATTCTGCCACTGGTTCTGTATGGCTTATTGAGCCACTCCCAAAGATTAATT
>JBGCGF010000060.1:0-4809 GCA_045110575.1 Saprospiraceae bacterium | reverse complement strand
GCTAGTTTCTGACCGTCATATACAGGACAAACAGTAGCATGTGCGCTCATCATCAGCTCGAACGCTTCTTGCAGAGGCATCTGCTTATGAAGCTCTAATGGAGTGGCAAGTGCAGCGTCTTTTACCCGCATGTTCTTCTCGCCAGTGGCAAGTGCTTGAACCAATGATTCGCGCGTAAGCACACCTACCACGATGCCTTCAATATCAAGTACAAGGAACTCTTTTTCCTGTCCAGAAAGAAGGAGATCAACGGCACGTTGAAGCGGCTCATGCACATACAGTGGCGTGTAATTCGTCATGAGCACAGCGCCTACCTTGTATCCTTCGAGGATAGACTTGGTCAAGACTTGACGTGATTCTGCTGTTGCTCCGAGGTAAATAAAGAGTCCGATAAAGACCAACCAAAAGTTACCAAAGAAGCCCATGAACACAAATCCAACGGCGAGTGTGCGACCAATACCTGCCGCAAAGCGAGTGGCTTTGGCGCGATCCCAACGCATCGCTAGGAGTGCACGTAATACGCGGCCGCCATCCATAGGGAAAGCAGGAATCAGGTTGAAGATGAAAAGGCCGAGGTTAATGGCAAAGATGTTCTCAACGAAATTGGCTGGATCAAGCAGAGAGAACGTCTCTAGGTAATTACTCAAGTCGACCAAGTTCCCTGTTGCAGCCATGTAGATGTAAAGTGCAACAGCGATAAGAACATTAACCGCAGGTCCAGCTAGTGCCACCGCAAGTTCTTCCCTTGGCTTTTCAGGAATACGCTCCAGAGAGGCAATTCCACCGATTGGCAACAAAGTGATGTCTCGCGTACGGACGCCAAATCGTCTCGCCATGAGTGAATGACCAAACTCGTGAGCAAGCACACAGACGAAAACTGCAACTACGAACCCAATGCCGTAGAGACCGCTTTCTACCTGACTCGTCTCTCTGTAAAAGCTAAAGAAATACCAAGCCAGTATGATCAGGAAGGTCCAGTGCACCTTAACGTCGATGCCTGCAATCCGAGCTATTTTGTGTGATCCGCGCATAAGGGTGGGATTTGAGATTTGGGATTTGAGACGTGAGAGCTAAACAGGGTGCTGTGCTACACACGATGTCAGACAGGGAGACCAGAGAAGTTCATGAAGGTATAAAGTAACGTCTTTTGATTGGTTGGTGTGTGACGTTTGTTGCTGAGAATCACTTCAGGTTAATTAAACCCATCACATCTACCGAATTACTTCTCGAAGAGAAGCACAAAAGAAAAAAGTATGCGCCTTCCTGAGACATCTAATCGTTGGTCTCTCTAAGTGATACGCTCTCTTCGGCCTCCTCAAGTGAAGATACGGCGTTGGCGAATGGGCAGGCGGACGCTGCCCCCAGCCCTAAGGAGAGTGCATGGCGCCCTGCTAGGCTACTAGAGCCCTTTCTTTTGCGTTTAAAAGGAACACTCCACTTCGGCTTTATCGCGCTACAATAAGGATTTTAGAGCTCGACTCTTCACCAGAGCGCAAGCGAACTACGTAGCTCCCGTCAACCAATTGGTTGGAAAGTCCAATACGGAGCGGATCCGTCTGGCCAGCATAATTGGACACTTGCCTATGAATGAGCTGTCCTCGAATATCTGAGATTGTAATTTCCAGGTTCGCATCATTGCTCAGGTTGTTCGGAGAAATGAATAGTTCGCGACCCGTATTCGGATTCGGATAGAGCGTGTAGGACCAATCGGTCTTTTCGCTTAGCATTTCGCGGGTAATCGACACCAACTCCGAAGGTGCGTAGCTGCCGTCGTTGTCAAAGATGCCGAGGCGATAGTAGCTAGTACCAAGTAGCGGGTCGGTATCAATGAAAGCGTAATCGTTGGTTTGATCGAGCTGTGCACCGTTTCCGATGGCATCTACTTCGCCGAGATCAGAAAATTGTGCGGCATCAGCACTGCGCTCTACTACGAAGTAGTTGGTCCCGATTTCATTGGCGGTCGTCCAAGACACAACCACATTTTCGCCATCAAGATCGGCAGCGAGTGATAAAAGGGTAAGCGGTAAGGGTACTGAACTACTGAACATTTCTTCATCAAAGCCATCACCTCCACCTCCGCCAAAGAGTTGAGCGAGTTCTGCGCCACTGAGCGTGAAAGATCCCGAGCGTGCGTCGAAGCCGTCGCCATCACCACCTCCATAAAGTACAGCTAACAATTGGCCGCCGAGGCTAAAGGCTCCGTCCGCTTCGTCAAAGCCGTCGCCATTACCACCACCATAGAGTAAGGCTAGTTCGACACCGCCGAGCGTAGAGCTCTGGGTGCCCACATTAAAACCATCTCCACTACCACCTTCGTACAGCAATGTCAACACTTGCCCACTGAGGCTAGTAGAAACCGTCTCCTCGTTGAAGCCATCGCCATCCCCACCAAAGAAAAGCAGAGATAACTCTTGGCCGCTAAGTGTTGTATTGACGCTAGCATTATCGAAGCCATCGCCACGGCCACCAACATAAATTGCAGCTAGAGGTTGGCCACTAAGTGTCGCGGAAACGAACTCCTCATCGACCCCATCACCAATTCCTCCGATGTAGAGTGCACGGACGCCACGTGGAACGCCATCAAGGGAGAGTTGTACAACGACGGCTTGGTGAAAGCCATCTCCGTCCCCACCCGTGTACTGAGCTTGTAGAATTGAAGCCATGAGTAAGATGGCTGCACAGATATGGTATTGAAGCTTTTGCATTATCTGTTATAGTGCAGCGCGAACCCCACGAAAACCTAACCTATTGTTCGCCCCAACAAGAGCACTTGCTGCATCGTATCGATCAGAAAGACGTATGAAATCACTCCCGTTAAAAAAGGATCCTCCACGATAGCCGATACCGGTATCATCCGATGGCCAAGTGAGCACATTGTGAATACCGCTGAAGGCCAACTGACCGTTGCCGTGAGTGTTTGTAAAGGCTCTGCCTTCAGGGTTGCCCACTGTAATACATCGCTCGTACAGATTACCCGTTAGCTCCATGATGCCGTAATAGCTGCCGCCCGATTCTTCACGGGTAGGATTCTGAGCACTTGAGGCTAAAATCCCACAGCGCTTTGGTCCGGTAGGGGTGCCGTTTGTAAGAGAATAAATAACGTTTCCGACCCCGGCTCCTGAATTGGTCGTGTTCTCATTAGGGCTTCCGAGATTCTGGTAGGTGTACGTGGTGTTAAAAATCGTCGCAGTACCCCATGCAAATTCATTGTTGACCGGCGACACTGGACCTCGACCTGCTTTTTCGTATTCAAATTCTGTCATGGGCCTCAAACATGCCCAATCGAGATAAGCGTATAAAGTGGTGTTGTTGACATAGTTGAGCGGCACATCTGGAAGTGTAGTTGTTGCAACTCCAGGACTTTCCCAGCTTATTCCATTGCGATTGAGTTCTGTATCCTGCCCCTTTCCATTTGGCCCCGTCACATCGAGATTTGCTCGCTGAACTTCCGTAAGTGTATTAAAAAAGCCTACGTATTGCGATTGCGACATTTCATATTTCATGCAATAGTATGCAGCGTATCCTTTTGGAAAAGCAGCGGGAATTGGGCCGAGGCCATCGCCTGGCCTAGCGCCACTTCCAGTTGGGGTGTAGTCAAGATCTCCTATGCCACTACCAACGGTAATTGCTGCTTCAGAGGCCAGTAAATAGGAAGAATAAAAGGATGGAAATACTGCCCCTCTTGTCCTAAACTCACCTTCCTCGTTGTCTGCACCAATACCACCAAATCCAGTGCCTAGGTGAAATTCACCTTCAGGCACGTAGACCATTTCCAAGGCAAATACTTTTATATCGACCACTGCCGCAGGATCTACACCGTCGGCTCCATAGTCCCATACTAGTTGAACTGCGTTCAGGCTCAGGTTGCCACTTCCATCTGCGTCGCGATAAACGAAAGCGCCGAGGCCGTCCCTTAAATCAACTGTTGCTCCAGTAGGGGCACTTCCTCCAATGGCCAATACAGCGTGCCTCCACGGTCCGCCACCGACTCGATATTTAGCAAAGACCCACGCCGCGTCATGGTTATTTGGACCTACGCTGAGGCGCCATGAATTGTCCCAACTGAGATCAAATTGAATGATTGAGGTTTCATCAACGGTATTCTGGCCGGTCAGAAGGATGTTGTTGACTTCGATGTTGTTGGCGCTTACAAGCCCTGCGATACAGAGGCAAAGCACTAGTAATAAGTTCGTTTTGTGAGACACTTCTTTAGGTTTTTGGTTGAGACTGCATCCACAATGTCCTAATCACAAACGCATTAAATCCCCATCAATTGACAACTAGCAGATATGACTTCATAAAATGCAACCAATCAATAATAACCTTCTATTTACTAATTCATTTCCTACCTACGCCCATGCAAAGCTTCTATTTTATCACCCTATCATACTCGACTCTATTATTTAGTTTAAAAAACAAACTACTTAGCAGGCAACACCGCCCTTATTGCCAACGTCCACTTATCGAAGATGTAGAACGAAAAATCACCGCTAGCATTTACCCTAAGTAATGCAAAAAGACTAAGCCTTCCATTCGACGAAGAGGTGAGATAGCAATGTGATAGCGAATTCTTATGACCCCCACTCTCCAAGCTTAAGGCGAGCAGCTACACTTCTTATAGCTACGCCCAGATCTCTTTATACTCAAACGTTGCTAAGAACCGGTTCAGGAATACTGAACGTGGAAAGCAGAATCCTCAAGTGCCCGCAACTCCTTACATTACCACCTGAAATATCTAAATCATGGGAAGGGCATTTGAATTTCGGAAAGAACGTAAAATGAAGCGCTGGGCTGGAATGGCCAAGGCGT
>JBGCGF010000059.1:0-4230 GCA_045110575.1 Saprospiraceae bacterium | reverse complement strand
CAGTCTGGCGAGCCTTCTTTCTTTCCGCTTTCTGACGGGCTTTTTTCTAGCTGGAATTTATCCTGTAGGGATGAAAATCGCAGCCGACTACTTTGACAAAGGGCTTGGCAAATCACTCGGGTTTCTTGTCGGAGCATTGGTACTGGGCACAGCGTTTCCGCACCTACTCAACCAAGTTACGAGCGCATATCCCTGGCAGTATGTACTTGTCTCGACGTCCGTTTTGGCGACAGCTGGAGGACTTGCGATGCTTGCGCTGGTGCCGAATGGGCCCTTTAGAAAAGCATCTCAAGGCACCGACCTTTCTGCCTTCTTCAAGGTGTTTAAAAAGCCCGCCTTTCGGTCTGTCGCGATTGGCTACTTCGGGCACATGTGGGAGCTCTACGCGTTCTGGGCCTTCGTCCCAATCATGCTTCAAAAGTTCAGTAACGACCACAGCCTTGCGATCACCAATATTCCCATGATATCGTTTCTCATCATTGGAATTGGTGGAATCGCGTGTGTCCTTGGAGGTTACTTATCTCAGCGAGTAGGGCCGAAGAAAATCGCGCAATTAGCACTCGCGCTATCAGGTGTTTGCTGCGTGGTGTCACCTTTGGTTTTCGCGAGCGGTAGCGAAGCTGTATTTATCGGATTCCTCCTCTTTTGGGGAATGGTCGTAATCGCAGATTCGCCTCTGCTCTCTACCCTAGTAGCTCAAAATGCGCCTACAGAATTAAAAGGAACGGCCCTGACGATTGTGAACTGCATTGGATTTTCGATTACCATTATCAGCATCCAACTCCTGAGTCAATTGCAAGCTGTGACCGATTCAAACGCGATCTACATGCTTCTGGCTCTAGGCCCAATTTTAGGCCTACTGTCTTTACGCAATGCCCGTCAAAAAGCTTGACAAACAGCGCCAATTATTTTCAACGGCAAGTCGATAGTTTACATGAAAGACACAAAAGCACTCTTGGTCATCGACATGCAAAAGGGATCGTTTACTCCTTCGACACGGAGGCTTGACACGAACAAAGGCCCAGGATTAATGAGTGTGTGAGGCTTTTTCAATACAGACTGTTCGTAATTCGACGAACAACGAACAACACCCATCAGCAACGTTTATGAAATCCACAAAAGCACTCTTGGTCATCGACATGCAAAAGGGGTCGTTTATCCCAGCGACACGGAGGCTTGACACGAACAAAGGCGCAGGATTAATGAGCGTGCGAGGCTTTTTCAATACAGACTGTTCGTAATTCGACGAACAACGAACAACACCCATCAGCAACGTTTATGAAATCCACAAAAGCACTCCTTGTCATCGACATGCAAAAGGGATCGTTCATCCCAGCGACACCTAGGTTTGACACGCCAGGTGTAGTGTCCAGGATCAATGAACTTGCAGCGTTATTCCGCACCTTGAACCTTCCCGTGTTCTACATTCAACACGATGGTACGGGCTCTGGAGAATTTGAAAAGAACGCTACAGATTGGGAGGTTTTAGACGAACTCAACGTTGCGCCGACCGACATCTTGATTGACAAGTATGCAAACGATGTATTCTATAATTCCGAGCTCTACCCTACACTACTTGAGCTAAACGTCCGTGAGCTATACGTCACCGGATGCGCAACTGATTTCTGCGTTGAATCAACTATTCAATCGGCCTTAACAAAGGACTTCAACCTTACCGTTGTGAAGGATGGGCACACCACTGGAGAGCGGCCACACCTGAAATCAGCGCAAGTGATCGAGCACTACAATTGGGTTTGGAACAACATGATCCCAACGGAAGGATCGATTAAGGTGGAGTCTGCTGAGCAGATAAAGAAGGTGCTTTTTGATAGCTAAAACACATTCGCCTTTCGGCAAAACACCACTCCATTTTACCGATAAAGGATGAGGGCCATACCAACTACGAGAAGAATCGTACATTGGGGCATCTAAACTTCCCTTTGATGAAAACGCCTCTCCAGAGAATACATCACTTTCTTGCATTCACAACGCTTTTCCTCATCTCTGCTTGCGGGAGTCCTACATCAACGGCTCAGTCTGACGAAGTAATTCAAGTGCCATCTTTCGAAATAGAATTGGAGAGCAATGCTCAGGTCGCAGAGTATGTCCGCAACATCATTCAAGATCGAAACGGAGATTTGTGGTTTGGGACCAATAACTATGGCGTTGCCCATTTCGATGGCGAACGTCTTCAATACTACTCAAATGAGCAAGGCTTTGGTGGCGGACAAATAACGGGGATCACCGAGGATCGAAATGGAAGCCTCTGGTTTGCGACTAACCAAGGGGTCGTCCGTCACGACTTGTCTACTTCGAAAGGAGGGACAGCTAAATTCACCAACTACACTGAGCCCGCCACCTTCAAAGGGGGATATTTTCGAAGTATTTATGCGGACAGCAAGGGATTCATTTGGGCGGGCACCGGCAAAAGAGTCTTTCAATTTAATGGAGCGTTCTGGTCTCCTTTTGAGCTCCCCTACCCTTCAGACTACACGGGCGATAACTTGTTGACGGGTAATCCGGTCTGGGGAATTTCTGAAGATAGCGAGGGCAACATCTGGTTTGCGACCGCTGGCAATGGCGCCATTCAGTATACCGGTAAGTCCTTCGTTCAATACACGCGAGAAGACGGCTTGCTTGACGACAACGTGGACAATGTCCTCCATACGAGCGACGGTAGCATTTGGATGGGCACTCGGTTTGGAGGCATCAGTCACTTCGATGGCAAGACATTCACCAACTACTCAGATAAAGACAGCATTTGGAACAACGAGGTGTGCGTCTCTTACCAGACAAGCGATGGCGACATCTGGTTTAGTTCTGAAGGTTTCGGGGTGTATCGGTTTGACGGTAAGTCTTTCACCAACTATACTGAAGCACAAGGACTTGGTGTAAAGGCCGTGCAAACCATCTTTGAAGATAAGCAAGGTCGAATTTGGGCTGGTGGTGGCGGAGGATTGTATCGATTTGAGAAGGATCGGTTTGTAGAAGTGAGGAAGAATGGACCTTGGGAGTGAGGCTGGGTAAATCTTGCGCTTAGCAGAATATGCTCATCTAATTCAATACGCCCCAATTTGTACAAAGCCCTCAAAATAACCATCGCTGCAATCCTACTAATTGCAATTATGAGAGGCCCCATCTTCAGAGCCTTGATCACCTACCACGACATAGGAACGAGGCCCACAATCGCAATAACAAACACAGCCCTCATCCAACAGATCGAAGCCATTGTAGGCGAGAAGGGTCTTGACATCAAAGACATACAGGAAATCGCTGAAAAGCTTACGACGGCTCAATTGTCTTTCACAACAGCCAAAGCTTCGAGTGATCCAAACGTACTCGTATCCTCAAAACACGCCAACTGTATAGGGTATGCTGCCATGTACAACTCCATCGCAACTTACCTGATCGAGCAAAACGGGCTTGAAGATGAATACAAGGTCCAGCATAAGAAAGGCAAGCTAGACTTCCTTGGAATCGACCTTCATCAGTTTAGCGACAGTCCTTTTTTCAAGGACCATGATTTCAACGTGATCAAGAATAGGGAGACACAAGATGTGATAGCAGTTGATGCGACTGTGCTTGACTATTTGTGGGTCGGGAAGGTTAGCCTAGAGTAGCCTTTGCGGTGAACCGTCAGATCTACCGGACTACACCATGAAACCGTTAAGTCGAACCTGAAGAACATTTGAATATACAGATTCGATCTGACGGTTCGGTGCTGCTATAGAAAGGACCGCAGGAATACCAAACACAACTACTCACCCCCATAAAACGCCCCCCTGCTTGGGTGCTCAGCCCCCACCACATTAATCACACTCTCACCCGTCCAAAACGGCTCGTTGAGCATGCTCGTAATCTCTTCCATCACCTGATCGCGACTCACCAAGTTTATGGGATCATTGGGACGTGGTATCTCTCTACCGGCAAACCACTTTTTCGGATCACGGTCACCCCCATATAAGCCTCCTAAACGAAGAACTCGATACGGGCGTTGACTCTGGGTCTGAACTTGCGATTCCGCTAAGAGAAGTGATACCTGGCGCGGGGTCAGGTTTTCTAGCGGCAGACGGGTATCGCGATCTATCGCCTGCCCGTGGTCACTACCATAGACACCGATCGAACTCGTGAAGACGATCCGTCCACTTGGCTGGTTGCGACGATAGGTCAACATCGCACTGAGCACAGCCGCAGGGTAATTCTTAGCGGAATTCGGATCCTTGCGGTTGG
>JBGCGF010000058.1:0-3929 GCA_045110575.1 Saprospiraceae bacterium | reverse complement strand
GAAAAGATCGGCTGTCCGATAAAATTTGGATCTTTGCTCACGATGACAATTTGTTTGTGTAGTAACTACAAATTTCATCATTTGCGGGGAGAGCTTGTCTCTCCCCTGCATTTCTTTACCGGACACCAGTGATTCAAAATTCAAAATTGGTTAGCTACAGCCTAACCTTTCCCGGCGCCAAAGGCACAACATCCTGTCCACATCTCGACATTCAAAATTATCCAATTCAAAATTCAAAATTGGTTAGCCACAGCTAACCCTTCCTCACAGGTACTTCCATTGCCCCCAACACCATCTGAACGGCGTTCCCGACGCGGTGATTCATGAATCGCATCTTACCTTTACGCTGCTGCTCAACTACTAGGTCATCGGCATGACGGACGGTCGTTAGTTCGAGGCCACGGCGAATTTCACAGGTAAAATTGTCTTCCAGAGCTTTCGCAAAACGATCTACTCGATCCTCTTGATCGTTGACTGAAATGGAAAATGAGATCGCAGAATTTTGCATCATGTTGACCTGCAGTCGATACTCAGCAATCAGGTTGAAGAGGTCTTTGAGGTGATGCTCTGCGACGAAACTGAAATCACGGGTTGAGATCTGGATCAACGCCTGGTCACTTTCAACGGTGATGATTGGCGGGTAAGTGATAGGTGCGTTACCGTCGATACGTGTTCCTGATCCTTCTGGGTCCAGGAAGCTCTTAACGAAGAGTGGTATCGCCTTGTTTTGCAGCGGCTTGATGGTCTTCGGGTGAATGACTTTTGCGCCGTAGTACGTCATCTCAATTGCTTCTCGGAAGCTGAGGTGATCGATCTTGGTCACATTGTCAAACAAACGAGGATCGGCAGTGAGCACACCTGGAACATCCTTCCAGATTGACATTGATTCTGCATCTAAGCAGTAACTCAATATTGCGGCTGAATAGTCAGACCCTTCACGACCGAGCGTAGTTGTTTCGTTGTCGGAAGTTGAGCCGATGAACCCCTGAGTAACCGCAATAGTACCCGCTTGTATTGACGGGACCATTTGCTTTTTGATGAGTTGCTCAGTGGTTGGCCAATCTACCCAGGCCTCACGATGGAGTCCGTCAGTTCGGATTAAACCTCGCGCATCAAACCATTGAACCTTAACACCTGATGATTGGAGGAAAGCAGTCAACAAAAGGGTTGAAGCGACCTCTCCGATGCTGACAATTTGATCGTAGACGTAGTCATAGGCTTGATCAAATGGTTCTTCTAGTAGCCACTCAACTTCAACAAACGCGTCATTGAGCTGCGCATATATGGGATGCTCGTCTCCTAGCAGGTCGCGTGCAACTTCGTAGTGATTTTGCTTGATTGCGACGAGTTTGGCTGTAGCTTCTTCGTTATTGGTTTTGGCGAAAGCTGAAACAACCCCTTCTAATGCGTTGGTTGTCTTACCTATCGCAGAAACGATGACTGCTAAAGGTCCTTTACCATAGGTCGAAACGATCTTTCCGACGTTACGAATACCCGAAGCGTCACGCACGGAAGCACCACCAAATTTGAAAACGCGAATTGCATCTGCCATATTTATCGAATTGAACCGCGAATGTACGGCTACAAACAACCTACTTTACACCCATGATCGAGGCGAAAGGTATCTCAAAAGCGTACGGTGATTTACATGTCCTTCAAGACTTAGATCTCCGTGTGGAATCAGGACAAATGGCGGCGATTGTTGGTTCTAGCGGTGCTGGAAAATCAACCCTGCTCCATATTCTTGGAACGTTGGACACGCCAGACGCGGGAGAGCTGACGATTGGTGATGTCAAACCGTTTGGGCTTTCGCCAAAACAACTGAGCAACTTTCGCAACACTTCATTGGGTTTCGTCTTCCAATTTCACCACCTATTGCCAGAGTTTACCGCGCTCGAGAACGCTGCTATGGCTGCCTACATTAAGGGTATTCCAGAATCAGAGGCCAATAAAGCTGCCCAAAAATGGCTGGAGTACTTGGGCCTAGGTGATCGTTTAACACACCGCCCAAGAGAGCTATCTGGCGGAGAGCAACAGCGTGTTGCAGTAGCTAGAGCACTGATCAATAATCCAAGTGTGATCCTTGCTGATGAACCTACTGGTAACCTGGACAGTGACAATGCAGAAGACCTGCATAACCTACTCTTTGGGCTCCGAAAGGACTTCAATCAGACCGTGATCATTGTGACGCACAACCATGAGTTGGCGCAACTAAGTGACCGCGTCTTTACGATGACAGAAGGAAAATTGACGGAGTCGTAGACCGACTACGCGTTGATTGCTGAGTGCGCTTCTGTGTAGATCAAGAATCGATCGAGGTAAGATGCGATTGCTTTCTTGGTGCCTTCATTCGAGAGGTTCCTTTCTTCGTCGATCAAAGAATCAATGAGGCTGATTGGCAAAGACTGAGGCATGACAGACGTACCAAGGTGGTTGAGAACACTCGTAAAATGGTCTAGGCCTCGCAAGTTGCCGGCTCGGCCGCTCGCGGTTCCAATAAGGCCAGCTGTTTTACCACCGAAAAGGGTCTTAAAATCCCGCACGCTTAGTGCATCGATAAAGAGCTTCAATCCGCCTGGGAAACTGCCGTTGTACTCTGGGAAAGCAAAAATCCAGCGAGTGGCCTTGCGCAATTCCTCTGCAGCCTGATCTAGAAAGTAGTGCTCTACCCCACTTTCATACATTTCAGAATGCAGCACATCACTTGGAAGATGTTCAAGGTCAAGAATGACGCAAGCTTCGCCCTTTTCATTGAGGTAGTCAGCTGCATAGTCGACAAATGGTCGGGTGGAATTCCCCTTACGGTTTGAGCCTTGTACGATTACGATCATAGTAAAATTGCTAAAAACTACTGAGTTGTAGGTTGCTATTAGGGCTAACGTACATGGTCAAAAAAAGGTCTAACAAAGCCGAGCTGATTCTAACAATATGCGTTGAAGGATGAATGATTCGCTCACGTAGGATGTCGTACTTTGGCAGCCTCAAATTCTCTTAGCTACATGGGCAAAGTTATCGCAATCGCAAACCAGAAAGGTGGAGTGGGTAAAACCACTACTGCTATCAACCTCAGTGCGTGCATTGCTGTATTAGAGGCAAAGGTGCTGTTGATCGATTCTGATCCACAAGGGAACTCGACAAGTGGTGTCGGTGTAAACCCTGAAGACATTGAGTACAGCCTCTATGATTGTCTTCTCGATGACGTAGCGCCTCAAGATGCGATTCTAGAGACTGAGACGCCAAATTTGGACATCCTGCCTAGTTCAATTGACCTTGTGGGTGCAGAAGTTGAGCTCGTCTCGAAATTGGGACGCGAGTATTTAATGAGAGAGGTCGTCGAGAAAGTCAAAGACGAATACGACTACATCTTCATTGATTGTCTTCCTTCACTTGGGTTGGTAACCGTCAACGCGTTGACCGCAGCGGATACAGTACTTGTGCCAGTGCAATGTGAAATTTTCTCTCTCGAAGGACTTGGTAAGTTGCAGAACACCATTCGTGTTGTGAAGCAAAAGCTGAATCCTAAATTGGAAATCGAAGGAATCCTTCTTTCGATGTTCGATCGCCGCCTTCGTCTGGCCAAGATTGTCGTTGCTGAAGTCCAGGAGCACTTTGGTAGCCAGGTTTACGATACCATCATTCATCGTAATTCTAAGATTGGAGAGGCGCCAAACTTGCACGTCCCGGTGATCCTTTACGATGCTGGCAGTAAGGGTGCAAGAAACTTCTTGGAGCTTGCTCAGGAGTTTTTGAGAAAGCAAAGCGTTAGCGCGTAGCGCGAACGCGAACGTAATTTTGAATCACTGGTGTCCGGTAAAGAAATGCAGGGGAGAGACAAGCTCTCCCCGCAAATGATGAAATTTGTAGTTACTACACAAACAAATTGTCATCGTGAGCAAAGATCCAAATTTTATCGGACAGCCGATCTTTTC
>JBGCGF010000057.1:0-17222 GCA_045110575.1 Saprospiraceae bacterium | reverse complement strand
CCCATTACAGGAAATAGAATGGGACCAAACCAGTCGCTCGAATTAAAGTGCGAACGCACACCTCGAAAAGCTTGGGCGATGATGTAAAGGTTCTCAAACCCCAGTGTCAGTATGAGCCCCCAGGTGTACCTCGAAAGCACTTTAGGCTTTTTGAGTAAGGGCACAAAATAGGCCATCGCCCAGGTCACCAATACCGTAGAAAGGAAAAATTTCGTCGGCTTGGTGAGCGCATGCATGCCCATTACTTCAACGTCGAAAATCGGTCTGGCAAGCATCAAAAGCACAGCACCAATCAAGTTGACGAGTCCGAAATAGTAAAGCCCTGGTGCTTTCGTGCGAATCGCATCGAAAAAGTGGCGCACGCGGGCGCTAGCGGTCGAGGCCTCTGAAGTATCGTGAATGGTATCCATCTATAAAGGGAAGGTAGTTCTGTCTTACGAATTGGCGGCACAACATCACAAATCCCACATCTCACGTCCCAAATCCCTTTCACTACCTTCCCTGCCTTGGCCACTTCCCGCAACCAGCAAGCTCTCTTCATTCTCGTCCTAGCAGGCGAGGCTGTTTTCCTATTACCATTTGTGCTGCCCCGCGTATTTCGGCCTACCCTTTTGGCCGTCTTCGAGATTAGTAACCTAGAGCTGGGCAGTTACTTCTCAGCATACGGTTTGGTTGCGATTGCAGCATACTTTTTCGGGGGCCCAATTGCCGATCGGTTTGCGCCACACAAGTTGATGTCTTCCGCCTTGTTCGCTACAGCCTGTGGTGGACTTTACCTCTCTACCATTCCAGGCACTGCTGGACTACTCTGGCTGTATGCCGGTTGGGGACTAAGTACGATTTTGCTCTTTTGGGCTGCTATGCTTCGTGCTACGCGTTTGGCCGGGGGAGAAGGTTTCCAAGGACGCGCCTTCGGTGTTTTAGAAGGTGGTCGTGGATTAGTCTCCGCCTTTGTTGCCACGCTGGGTGTGGCGGTGCTGGGAGCTGTTTTCCCGCAAGGAGGAGAAGGAACAGACCTTGTCGCACAACGCGAAGGATTCCAAGCGATCGCACTCACATTTAGCGCATTGGTGTTCCTCGCTGCAATTGCCGTTTGGTTCGGTCTTCAGCGACTACCCAACGATGCGTCTGTCCAGGTTACTCGGTTCCGTTGGGCAGATATTTTAAAGCTTTCGCTAAAACCTAAGTTGTGGTTACTGGCCCTCATCATTCTATGCGCGTACTCTGGCTATCGGGTGCTCGACGACATCAGTTTGCTCGCGAGTGATGTCCTCGGATACAATGATGTGCAGGCCGCGCGCTTGAGTTCTACCAGCCTCTTCATTCGACCAATAGCGGCCATCGGAGGTGGCATTTTAGCCGATCGATACTTAGCTTCTCGCATGAGTCTAGTAGCCTTCTTGCTTATGCTTTCTGGCGCGGTCTGTATCTGCTTCGGTCCGCTTGCAAGTTGGGCGGTGGGTACAGTTTGGCTTGCTGTCTTTGTGGGTGGCTTAGGCGTCTACGCGTTACGCGGACTATACTTCGCCCTCGTAGATGAAGCGGACGTTCCTATCCTCCTCACGGGCACTGCCGTTGGATTGGCCTCAGTGATTGGTTACTTACCTGACATCTTCATGCCACCGATCATGGGGCAGCTGTTGGATGTCTATCCTGGAGTGCTCGGCCACCGCTTGGTGTTTGGTCTAGGTGTTGGATTTGGAGTACTCGGCTTGATTGCAGTGTGGGCCTTTAGAAGGCTGAGCAACGCGAAAAGCGCCACTGTATAATTCAGGATCTTAGCTTACTTGTAATAAACGGCCTTCGAAAGAGTCGCCTTACCCCAATTGTAATTGATACCTGTAGGAGTCCACATGTTAAACCTATAGTTGTGGGTACCAGCTATCGTCTGCTCTACATAGCCATCCAAAGAATAAGTGAACGTCCTCGCTACCGCAGAACTGGTTACATTTTCAATGTAGAGGGCACCAACAGTTACCATGTTCGCCAATGCCGTAGGATCTTTTACAAGGATGCTAAACTTCCTGGAACCTGCTTGTTCCTCGACACCGTCTTTCATAAAGCGAATACCATAGTATCCTCCTGAATTCGTTCCTACGACCCCCATTGGAACGGAGTAATTGATAACGACCAAGGCCTCAACGCCCGCCGGAATTACAACGGGCACCGACAGGCCCAAATCTAGATCATTGACCGTGCTATTACCGATGACTTCAAGGTTTACAGCATCAGTAGCCTGAACGGCATCAATGTCGGTCGGAAAAAAGGCCCTTGATTGACCGAGGTTTCCATCTGCATCAGCCGTAACTACGTTATTGGTCAATCGATCTGGCAAGACTCTAATCCTTGCCTCTCCATTTACATCTAGTGTTTTGGTAGGATCTTGAGTCAAAATACCTACCTGCGAAAATCCGCCAACGCAGATTCCCAGACTCCATAAAAGCAGTCCTATTTTAATTGATTTCATCTGAATTTTTCTAGAATCTCATTGAACACCGCTTGCTTCCTAAGGGCTAAAAGCCCAATAAAGCCTCTACGGCAGCAGCATGTTAGAATCCCAAAGCAACAAGTAGGCTATACATGTAAAAATTCTTTATTTATACACCTCTCGTAGAAATACCGCACTCGGCAATCTCCAGCATTCCCATTGATTTATAGCCCTACAGCCGAACGCAATCCTTACCTTACGGTCCAATTAGGTTATCGATAAATGACTCCACCCCAAGGCCTCGGCACCCAATTCGCCCTCGAAATCACAGGTTGTACCGCTGAAGCACTCGCAACAGTCGCAGGCGTAGAAAAAACCATGCGTCTCGCAGCCGAAGCCATCGGCGCGACCGTCCTTTCAGGCCACTTTCACCAGTTCGAACCGCACGGCGTATCCGGCGTACTCGTCATCAGTGAAAGTCACTTTGCGATACACACTTGGCCCGAGTTGGGTTATGCCGCAATCGACCTGTTTACCTGCGGGGACAAGCGACTACGTCCAGATGCCGCACTGCCCATTTTCGCAAAGCATTGGGGCGCTACAGGCTCAAAGAGTACCGAGTTGGTGAGGGGAGAAGGTATAACTTAGTCTTTGCTCAGTACTCCAACTACAAACCATGGCAGACACTTTTCCGACGCTCGAATCTGAGAGGTTTACCCTCAGGCAATTTACAGATGCAGACTTAGAAAACGTTTTCAAAGGGCTTTCACATCCGGATGTAGTCAAATATTATGGCATTAGCTACAATACGCTCGAAGCGACCAAAGAACAGATGACTTGGTTTGCTGATCTTGAAAAGAATGGAAATGGAATCTGGTGGGCGGTTTGCTCAAAAGAAGATGGATCTTTTATGGGAGCTGGAGGACTAAACGATCTAAGCAAGAAGAATAAGAAAACCGAAATAGGCTTTTGGCTCTTACCAGAACATTGGGGCAAAGGAGCTATGTACGAAACGATGCCGCTGATCTTTAACCACGCGTTTGATAGTATTGGCTTGCACCGTATTGAGGGATTCGTAGAATCGAAGAATACAAACTGTAAGAAAGCTATCACTAAACTAGGATTCACCCAAGAAGGAAGCATGGTTGATTGCGAAGTAAAAAATGGTAAGTTTATCAGCTTAGATATTTATGCTAAACTATCAAGCTAATTTAGAGCCTGTTTAAGTAATCAGAACTACCTCAATCCTTGATCTGGTGCGCGATAAACTCCGCATCCTCATCGATGATCAAGCCATCGCGACGACGGTAGGCGATACCACACGGTAGTTTCGCCCAATAGACGCCCGCCTGGTATAAATCACCGTCACTATCCTTGGGTAGCTCGACAAACTGTTGCCAAATCCTAGGTTGATCGCCGTAGTCTCCTTCAGCTTCTTCGCGAAGGCCGTTGCCGTTGTAAACGCGCACGTTTTCGCCTTCTCTTCCAAAAAGTGGCTTGGATACATAACTACCTATACCTGTTGGACGATCATCCCAACCTGCTCTCAAGATATGCTTCGAATCTGGGAACTGCTCTGCCAAGGCAACCAGCATTCCTTTACTCTGCATCAAGCTCGTGTACGGGGGATTGATGATCGTCGCCAAGTCGTTTTCGACGATCGGAATGAGCAGGTCAAGCAATTCAGGCTCTTCGCGATCAATCCAATCCCAAGGAAACATCTTGACGACAATTCCATACTGAATCCACTCATCTTCATTGAGCTGACGGAACACACCTTCCTCTTCTGAAAAGGTAACCGAAGGCAAGTGACCGATGTCGCAATACAAGCCCGCCTGTTCGGCTGCGAGTTTCCAGACGGTCGCATTGTCATCGTCTTCTCCGCCGCCCATCGTCATGATGAGCACATTGGTTTCTTCTGGCGCCTTGTTACCGGCTATTTCCTTCAATCCAGCAGCCAAATGATCGATGATCTCGTTCCATTGGGGCTTCTTGCCGAGTTGCATGAGTTGCACCAACGCAGCTTCCGCCAAAACGGTAGCCGTGTCTGCATTGAACTCAATCAACTGGCCAGGCATCCGGTTGGTGATGCCAGCGATATCGAAGCGACCGAAGATGTGCTGATATCTACCGCGCTGCCGAAAGGTGGTTTCTGCGAGTGACCAGAGTTTTGCCGAAAGGCCAAAAGCAGGATCATACCCCTTCGCAAATACCGCTTCCAATCCTTGCTCGTAATGCTCGTAGCAGGTTTTGGCGCAAGCTCGAAAGGCCTCCTGCTCAGAAACAGAAATGCTCACGCTCTCTTCGACGAAGTAACCCTCGTCAATGTGCTTGGCAAACCAGTGGAGCCCTAGCTCCTTGAGATGTTTTTTCTTTATGCGGGAAGCGCTCGAAAATCGATTATCCTCCATAGCTACGGCCTCCTCCTGACTTACCGAATCCGCTTCTGCCACTTGACGGGCGAGAGATCGTACGAGATCGGCCAGAACTGTTGAGACGCGTTCCTGCAGAATTTTGGACGCGGTTGTACGTGCCTTGATTCTTGTACGCACGCGCATTTGGTGTAATGCCGCGGTTGTATGCGCCCATGCGGTTACCAATCAGGCCGTAAAGCAAGATGGTACTAAACCCTGAGCGATGACGATAACGACGTTGACTCGTAGAATCTTGAGTGCCTACAGGCGCTGCTGTATTTTGAACCTCGGCCAAGCTGAACGTATCAATAGATCCATCAAGGGCACGTGAGATCACACGGCTTGCGTTGCTATCAGCGACAACACGCTCATCAGCGATACGCCAATCGTTAGGAGCAACTTCTTCGACTTCTGTCACAACACCTTCTGTAAACGCAACCACGGGTACGCGTTCTACATTTGATCCACAGCTTGCCAAGAATAGGGCTGCACTAATAATGGCTGCCTCCGGCACGCGCTTCCAAGTTGATATCTTCATAACGTAGATTGTCTCTGGTGTGAATGTAATACACTATTCACAGCTCGAGCGCCTCAACAAGAATTCACTCGTCGACAAAATTTCGCAACCTTGAGGCTCGCGTTGTTAAGTGTGCTCATTATTGAGTGCTTCTTGCATCGAGTTATCAGAATTACGCCGAGTGGCGACACCATAGACATGCTCATAGCCAGTGAATACTCCTAGATCAGATCGAGCAGTCCTCGTCGCTTCCATTTTTATCGTTGGCCTCTGTAGTATCGTTTACGAGCTACTCATCAGTACAACCAGCTCATACTTCTTAGGCGACAGCATCAAGCAATTTAGCATCACTATTGGCGTCTACATGGCTGCGATGGGACTCGGTAGTTTCCTCATCCGGTTTTTAAAAGGTGACACGCTAAACCTCTTTGTAAAGGTTGAACTCGCGCTCGGTGTGTTCGGCGCGCTCAGTGTACCGGTACTTTACCTCTGGTTTTCGACACACGGATACGACTGGTTTCAGACGGTGATGCTCTCCTTCGTCGTTGTGATTGGCACACTTACCGGTCTCGAGATCCCATTGCTCACTCGTCTCTTACAACCGCACTATGAAGGTGAAGAAGCGCTGAGTAACGTGCTAACGTTAGACTATGTCGGTGCCTTGGCTGCGACGCTACTTTTCCCGTTCATTTTGCTGCCTTTTGTGGGCGTTTTTCAGTCAAGTATCATTTTCGGAATCGTCAATGTCTTGGTGGCGGTTTATACGTTGTTCCACTTTCGTGAAAACCCAAAACGGAAACGATTCTTAGTGGTTGCCGTGAGCTTACTTGCTGCGTTGGGGTTGCTCCTTGGCCTTTCGGCAAAACTGCTTGACGATTGGCGTGGCGAGCTGTTTCGCGATCCGATTGTGTTTACAGAAACGACTCCTTACCAGTCGCTAACCATGACGCGCAAAGGGGACGACACACGCCTGTACATTGACCGTGTTATCCAATGGAGCAGCACTGATGAATACCGTTATCACGAAAGCTTAGTACACCCTGCGATGCTTTCTGTGAAGGAGCCCAAACGGGTCTTGGTGCTCGGCGGGGGTGAAGGCCTAGCAATACGAGAGATCCTCCGACATCCAGAAGTGGACAGCGTAACGGTGGTGGACATCGATCCTGCGATCTTCAACCTCGCGAGGTCGCAACGTCAATTGCTAGACCTAAACGCACGGGCCTTGTATGATCCTCGCGTGCGGTCGGTGCCACAAGATGCGTTCGTCTTCTTATCCAATGCGACAGCGCAATACGACGTCATCATAGCCGATCTTCCTGACCCTACCAACGATGGTGTCGCCCGCTTGTACTCAGTTGAGTTCTTTCGGCTTTGCCGCAGGCTTCTGCGTGACGGAGGCGCCATTGCAACGCAAGCGACCGGTCCGTTTCACACACGTAAGGCCTTCTGGAGTATTGGAGCAACGATTACAGAAGCCTTTGACGAATCGCCGCATACGGCACTGCTAAATCGGGCTCCTAGCGTCGCTCCAGAAGCGAATGCACCTATCCCATATCATACCTACGTCGCTTCGTTTGGCGATTGGGGATTCTGGCTCATTCCTGGGAATCGGGGGACCAACTTCCGAGCGCCGGACTTTAATCCTCGGTACTATTCAAAAGCGCAATTTCAGGTTGATGGCGTATTTCCCAAAGACATGGGCCCTCAGGAAGTCGACCCCAATACACTTGACCAGCCTCGCTTGCTTGATTACTATCTAGAAGATTGGAGGAGACTGAGTGGCGAGAAGGTGGTTTGGTGATTCTGGATATGTAGAAGAGCCTAGTAAAAATTCAATTTGTGTACATCTGGATTTCTTGAAGAGTATCGAATCGCTATCTTTTTTCCAGCTTGCGCTAAGGTTAATTCGTGCTTCCCAATTTCAGATCTCCTGACTCTAGTCTTTCCATTTTCATCTTTAAACTGGACTGTTGCATAGTAGATATAGTTCACTTTTCCTCGCTTTGCTGGTAGCGTCGTCGTTTCTGTTTCCATAATTACTGCAGTCGTGTTTACGCCGTAATCACGCAGTTCTGTTTCGATATAACTCTTCGTCGAAGTAAGCCCAAGGGCAAGAATACCAATCATAGCTGCCATACCAAATGCACCTTTAAGTAGCATTTTCCAAAGCTTAAAATTCTCGCCGCTTTCATTTGGAATAGCCATGACTATTCCCACCCAAGCGAGCGCACCAAAAGCCATCAAAACAGCAATGCTCCCAGTTCCAATAGAATCAAGATTCATAAACTTGGCTAACAGAACTGAGAGGATGATTAGTCCTAAACCGATATATTGTTTCTTAGCTAAGCCCATGTCTACCTGTTTTCGAACTCCCTGACGGAGAGAGCGATAGCCAAAATAGTAATTCAGCTTAAGAGAGTGTTCGAAAGTTACTAAGCCCTACTTCAGGTAGGGCCAATAGCTATCCACGTCCTCCTTGAGGGCCTCAGAATAGCGATAATCGTACTTAAAGAATTCGTCAACCGAGGAAAAGAAAAGCGTACCTAAACCCATCGGGAATACGTTATCCAATCCTTGATCCGCGCACTTTTAATTTGTCTCGTTCTTCTAACGGGTGGCCTTGCCATCGGTCAGCCGCTAAGCAATACCTACCCCGACACCCTCAACAGGCGTCGCCTGCATACAGCCATCATAACCGAAGGCACCTTCTTCATTGGCGGACTTTCCTTTCTCTACGCCAACTGGTATGCTGACCGAGAACGCGTGCCGTTCAACTTCTACAACGACGCAGCAGGCTATAATCAAATCGACAAGGCGGGTCATGCCTTTGGAGCTTACATGTACAGCGATTGGGGTTATAGATCTTTGCGGCGCGCAGGAGTAGACAAAAAGAAAGCACTGATTTGGGGCGCGGGACTAGGTCTCTATTTTCAGACGCCTATCGAAGTCTTCGACGGACTCTATGAAGGCTGGGGCTTCTCTTGGTCCGACATGGCAGCCAACACGTTTGGCGCAGGTCTCGTATTCGGTCAAGAAGCACTCTTTGATGAGCAACTGGTGCGCATGAAGTTCAGTTTTTCGCGCTCACCGTATTCAGAAAGAGCATTCGGCCTTCTGGGCAGTAGCTACCTAGGCAATTTGGTCAACGACTACAACGGCCATACGTACTGGCTATCTACAGGCATTCATAAGCTTACCTTTCGAGGAGGTCAAGGCAAGCTCAACAAGGTGCCCAAGTGGCTCAACATTGCTGCTGGCTATGGGGCTGGCGGCATGTACGGCGAATTTGGAAACCGTCGATTCTATCGCGGAAACCGACTTCCGGTAGGGCAAGAGCGCTATCGCCAGTTTTACCTTTCCCTTGATATTGATTGGACGCAAATCTCGACCCGATCCCGAATGCTACGCAGCGTCTTTGAAGGCTTGAACTACATCAAATTTCCTATGCCAGGACTGGAATACAACACGAAAGGTGAGTTCAGAGGGCATTGGCTAGCCTTTTAAGGATCAAGATTTTAGACGCGTTTACTAAAATCCAAGTTCCTACTTTTGCCCTTAGTTCCCAGGCACCAATTCACCCCAATGGTCCTAACACATCTACGCTTCTGCCTGCTCCTTGTATGCGGGTTAGCGTTTCACGTATCTGGTTTTGCGCAAGCACTAGCAGATAGTAGTAAGCTATCTCTCGATCGGATATTCTCCGGTGAGTTCAGAGCGAATCGGGAGAAGACTATCCAGTGGGTCGAGAACGGCGATGGATATGTCACCATCGAAAAGTCAAGTGCCCTTGAAGGCGCTGATGAACTGGTACGTTATGGAAGTAACTCGCAAGCGCGAACGCTTCTCATCCCGGCAACTCAGTTAGTCGTTGGCGACGAATCTTTGGAGATTGAAAGCTTCACCCTTTCACCAGATGAAAGCAAGGTGTTGATTTTCACAAACTCAAGTCGCGTTTGGAGGACCAATTCGAAAGGAGACTATTGGGTGTACGACCTAAGCGACAAGACGCTCTCTCAACTCGGGGCTACCCTTAGCTCTTCGTCCTTAATGTTTGCGAAGTTCTCGGAAGACAACACGCAGGTATTCTACGTGCACGCGTTCAATATCTATCAGGAAGATTTTAAGACGCACGCGATCACCCAACTCACACAAGATGGAACGGGCGACATCATTAACGGAACGTTTGACTGGGTCTACGAAGAAGAATTTGGCAAACGTGACGGATTCAGTGTAAACCCTTCTGGTAAGCACTTAGCGTTTTGGCAATTGGATGCGACCTCCACGGGGACATTCTACATGATCAACAATACAGATTCCATCTATTCAGAGTTGATTCCAGTACAGTATCCCAAGGTTGGCCAAGAACCTTCCGCTGCAAAAATTGGACTACTCAACCTTGCTACAAAAAAGACGATCTGGATTCCAATCCCTGGAGGAGAGCGAGAAAACTACCTGCCCGGCATACAGTGGATTTCAGATGACTTGCTGCTCATCCAGCAGCTTAATCGACACCAGAATAAGTTGACTTTCTGGACCTACGTTCCTTCAAACGGGAACCTACGTTCGGTATACACGGAAGAAAACAACACCTGGGTGGACATTGGATATCCTGATGCGTCTGAAACCAATTGGGGGAACAACGACTTACCTGTTGTAGAAAACACGACGTCCGTCCTTCGTATGACAGAAGGCGAAGAATGGAGACATATCCATAAGATCAACTTAGCTTCTGGTAAAAACACATTGCTTACGCCATTTGCATATGACGTTGCTTCAATGCGACCTGCAACCAAGAAGACTATCTTCTACATGGCTTCTCCAGAGAACAGTACGCAACGCTACCTCTATCAAACTGACCTACTAGGCAAGGGCAAGGATCGACGAGTAACGCCTCAGAAGTACTCTGGCTTCAACAGCTACAACGTTTCACCAAACGGTAAGTACGCTATTCACGCCCACGAAAATGGGAATACGATACGAACGGTACGTTTCGTCAGCCTACCGAGTCATAAAACGATAAAGGTTCTGGTGTCCAATGAAAAATTCATCGCACAGTTAAGCCAGATTGATCAACCTATCGTTCGTTTTACGCAAGTGACTACAGAAGAAGGCATTACTGTAGACGCACGAATGGTGCTTCCACCGTCTTTTGATGAGACCAAGAAATACCCCATACTCTTCCATGTATATGGTGAGCCATGGGGACAAGTAGCGATTGATAGACGGATTAGTCTTTGGAATATGTTCATGGCGCAACAAGGCTATGTCATCATAGACATGGACAACCGCGGCACACCAGCATTACTTGGAAGCAAGTGGCGCAAAAGCATCTACCGCAAGATTGGAATCATCAATACGCAAGACCAAGGACTTGCCGCAAAGGAAATTCTAAAGCGCCCATACTTGGACACGAGTCGGGTATCTGTTTGGGGCTGGAGTGGAGGTGGCACAATGACGCTCAACTTGCTCTTCAAATTCCCTGAGCTTTATCAGACAGGAATCGCTATTGCGGCAGTTTCAAACCAATTGACCTACGACAATATCTATCAAGAGCGATACATGGGTCTACCGTCTGAAAATATGGAAGACTTTCTCGCTGGGTCTCCAAATACGTACGCAAAGAATCTCGAAGGGAACCTGCTCATCATTCATGGTACTGCAGATGACAATGTCCATTACCAAAGTGCAGAAATGCTCATCAACGAGTTGATCAAAGAGAACAAGCCGTTTGATATGATGGCTTACCCCAACCGTTCGCACGGCATCTACGAAGGAAAGAACACCCGCAAGCACCTTTACTCGTTGATCACGAAGTATGTGATGGAGCACTCGCCTGTGGAATAGGGTTCACAACGGTGGCTTCCGTATCGTGACCCTCGCACTGGTGCGGGGCTCTTTTCGGGCCGTTGGGAAGCAACACCAATGTAGCGGTTCCTTGAAAGGAGCTTGCGCAGTTGAAAGGCCGCGGCTCCTTCAACTGCGCAAGCTCCGTTCAGGAAACCGTTGAATATGTACCTTTCATGTCGAAACCAGTCCCGTGCACTGCAGGAGGGTCCTCGCTTTGCTGGACCTCCAGCAACGAAATGATATAGCTTCCAAAATCCTACACCAATGCAGAAAGTCACGCTCTACATTGCCATCAGTCTGAACGGAAAAATTGCAAAGCCCGATGGAAGCGTCGCTTGGCTTGAGAATATACCCAATCCAGATCTATTGGACTACGGTTATGCAGACTTCTACCAAAGCATAGGGACTACCATACAAGGTCGAAGTTCATACGATCAGGTTATAAGCTGGGATATTGACTTCCCGTATGCCGGTAAGACAAACTTCGTATTCACTCGAAAACAAGGTCTAGCGAATACAGAACATGTTACGTTCATCTCCGAAGACCATGTCGCCTTCGTGAAGAACCTTAAATCAGAAAAAGGCGATGGTATTTGGCTCATTGGCGGCGGCCAACTCAACACCATGTTTCTGAATGAACGACTCGTAGACGAACTCAGAGTGTTCGTCATGCCTATAGTTCTCAGTGAAGGAATTGAGCTATTCGAAAGCCTACCAAATGAAACAGCTTTGATGCTCAAATCTTCTAATAGCTACCCAACAGGTGTTGTGGAGTTGCGTTACGGACTAGCATAGAACTGCCTCACAAAATGACTATGCTCTTCCCCGTTCAATGATCTACGCAAAAAGCGGCGATCCCCTTACCTGTTCTTGCAAACTGGTACTGAAATCGCCGCCAAATCCAAAAGCTCTTATATAATTAACTATCGCCAGAAAAAAGATCCAAGCACTACTAAAACCAAGGCACCTACAAATGCCCATGTCCAATAGGACACGTTAAAGCCCTGCTTCAAAACATTAGGCCTTATGCCGTTGCTACTGATCTCAAAAGACGTCATAAAGCCGTTTTCCTTGTTCAAGCTAACCTGCGTCTTTTTCAACCCTTTCTTGAGTATGACGAGAGTAGACTGACTTCTACCAATATCCTTGAAAATAGTGTTGGTCACCGTTAGCTCTGAGAGTACCTCAGGCATGTGCTCTATCTGGAATACTACGTCAGTCGCATGTCCGACCCTTACCGCAATGTTTGAATACGAGAGGGTATCTGACCCATTCGCGACGATGACAATATTGTCACGACAATATGCTACCAACAACTGCTGAAACTCTTCAGGACTAGTATATGCTGAGTCCGAAAAATTGTAGTGAATCTCATGCGTAAAGGCAGTGAGTGCTGAATTCAACTGAACCACCCAAGCGCCATTTTCTTGCTCAGCAAGAAAGGCCGTCGATAAGTCTGGGGTGTGCGCCGATGAACCATAACCGATTAAAAGTAACACACTTAAAAAGAATAGACTTTTCACTTGTTACGAGATTTTCTTAGAAAGAAAAGGCCTACCAGCCCTAAAGCAAGTCCGACAAAAGCATAACGCAAGTAGCGCAACCGAGAGCTGAGCTAATCCACGTATGCCCCGTTGAGGCAATTGAGAAGTTGTTTGCACCAGCTGCATCTACGTGATAGTGGTAACCACGTGTATCGTCATAATGACCACGGCATGCATCTAAATCTGTAGGCTCTACTCCATCTTCATTGACTTGGGCATGAAGACTGAAACCGTCCATCGCATAACCGATCATAGGCGCATGTCCGTCGGCTTGCGCCACTTCTGTCGTAACGCCAGTTGCTGCGTGGTAATGATAGCCAGCATTCAAGTTGATATGACCACCTGCATCATCGAAGGGAGCTAACGTGTATGCACCAAGAATAGCGTCGGTTGGGGCTGCAGCATCAAAACGAACTCCATTAAATGCTACGCCTCGAACAGATAGTCCGCCTGCGGGTCCCATTGCAAAATCGGCACTACTGGTTTGTCGCACAGGTGTTACCGGAATGAGATAGGTCTGCGTGATATCTGTTACATATGCAGGCAAGCATTCGACACAAAAATTCTGGTACTCTACCCCCACATTTGGATTGGCTGCTGCTGCACAATCTGCTTCCGTTTCTGTAGTGAAGATGTCACCATTGGCGTCGTACATCTTCCACGTATTATCGTTGTAAAACGTGGCCATGTTCTCTATGAAAGCTCCATCTACATCGTAGACCTCACCTCCTTCTAGCCAAATACCGCCTTCATCAGCACTGTCGCTAATATTGCCTGGACACCAAGGCCCCATTGTGTGATCTCCAGGATCACTTGAAGAGACGATCTGAAAGCAATTTGTTTCCGTACCATCAGAAAGTGTACAAGCAACTGTTGTTACCGTCAAGCCACTGGAGAGGAACAAAGAAGCATCTACATCAACCACTACATCTGAAGTAGAAACAGGCGTGGTTACTTCATCATCTGCACCGCAAGAGAAGAACACAAGAGCAAATACAGTGAAAAGAATTGAAAGACGAATCGTGGTAATCATGTTGATGTCCGAAAGGAATTAGGTGGTAATAGCTTAGACGGTACAACTGCTACATTCCTTCTGCGACGGTAAATCTAGATCGCAAAAACGCGAGCCGATTCAATTCTCGACGTAGGTTTTGGCGAAAGCCCCACTCAATTGAGAAGATCCTCGTGTCTGGCCCCTCGCAATTCAGTGCGGAGCTTTGCACGAGACACAATTGTAGCGAAAGACCGCTCTACACGACAGGTCTAAATCAGACTCTAAACCTCCTATCACCCCCACGGCGCACGTTCACCTTCAGCTGAAGGACTAGGGAAATCCAAGTCTGTCAGTTCTCTATGTTCAGATGCATCAGCTTTCACAAAATTCCAAATGTGATCTGCGATTCGCTCGGTACTTTCTTTGAGCCCCTGCCCAGAAATCCCATAGAACTTAAGCGACTCATGTTGCCGACCCGTTGCGTCCTTAAAGTAAAGTTGAGCTTCTTGTTGACCGTCTGATGAGCGTTGACGAATGCTAATATCAATCACCTCGTCTCTTGGGATACTATGGCTACGAAATCCATGAAACAGCGTGACTTTTTCTGCTCCAATTAGGACCGTAAACGCTTTCCTAACGTTTGTATTCTGGCCTCTATTCCAAACATTAGCCGCGATAATTAGTCCCAACATAAAGAGCCCAAAACCAATCCGAGTCATATTGACGAAGGTCAAAAGTAATCCAAAGACTCCAACAATTGAAGCCAAGACGTACCCTATTCGTTGACTAGACTTCTTAGGTGGTATGCCCTTGATTTGAATCCCTAGCGGCTCATTCGTCAGGTCGTGGTTGTAGCGAAGAAGAACGCTATGGAGAGATTGAGACATAATTTCGAAGTTGCTAAAACGCGATATAATGTGAATATAAAAGAATGCAGAGAGGTTGAAGACGAATTTAGGATACGAAAGTCGAACGAAAATCTAAAAAGCATAGGTGAGCAAAACATAAAGTCACCATAAGACTATCTGATTGCCGATTCACAATGAGCCATTCGACTCAGATACGAAACGCAGCATAAAATAGCAACAAGAAACGCATAGTCTCCACTTGTTACGAAATTGGCCTTTTACATACACGTTAACCGCGACATAGGGCGAAAAGCCAAATTTTGAAACCGTTTCGAAATGACTAGTCCCGGTTTACTGACTCTATAGAAACCTCGTTATCAGACATTACGGGTCGCGTAAGTAGCTCAAGGAGAGCGGAATTTATGTAAAATTTATTCCGTCCTATTTGCTCGACTTCAAGTAATCCTGCATCCACCAACACTTTCAAATAGCGAGTTGCCGTCGGGCGTGTAACACTTAAATCCTCCATCACAAAAGCAACCTTTGTATAAGGGTACTTAAATATATTATTCAATAAATCTTGACTATAAACTTTCGCATCTAATGCACGAAGTCTCTGTTTATAATTCTTCATCAAATCACGAAGTCGCTCTATTACGTCGACGGTAAAATTGGCCGTTATTCTAACACCTTCCAACATCCAAAGTACATACGACTGATAACCCTTCTCAGACAACCGAGCTTCAGCCAAGTGCCGATAGTATTCTCCTTTATGCTCAACGATGAAGCGACTCAAATAAAGGATAGGTAGATCTAGTAGACCTTCTTTGATCAAATACAGTACGTTGAGAATACGCCCCGTCCTACCATTACCATCGAAAAAAGGATGAATTGTTTCAAATTGATGGTGAATGACCGCCATCTTGATAAGCGGATCAATCTCTTGCAAAGAAGCATTATTAAGGTATTGTTCCAAATTACCCATCAGCGTATTTATTTCATCAATATGCTGAGGCGGCTCATGCACTATTTCACCTGTCTTAGCATTCCGTAAGACTGTGCCAGGAACCCTGCGCAATCCTGCATCATCGCCTTTGAGCAACTTCTGGACTTTAACGATGTGCCTTGTTAGTACTAACCCTTCTTCTTTTACCAAGTTGAAACCGAGTCGCACAGCATCTTCATATCGACGAACCTCCTTGACAGAAGGGTTGAGTTTTTCGGCTGCAACTCCTCGGCTCACCAGCAAGTCCTTTTGCGTGGTGATAATATTCTCGATTGCAGAACTCTCCTGCGCTTCCTGGAGAATCAGCGTACTCAACAAAATTTCCTGATTGGGTATCGTTTGCGCTATTCCTTGCAGCTTACTAAGTGCACGGGCAGCCGTAATCGTAGCCTTTAGCAACTCAGGAGTCTCAAAGTCGAAATCCAAAGGAAGCGGTTGAACAGTAGCCATGACATGTAAAGAAAATCTAATTTTCTTTACACATCAACCTACACCTGTAAAAAAATAGCCATTTTCTTTACACGTTAGCGCCGATATAGCAAGAGAATGACGGTTTTCGTAAACGTTTAAAGCGGGCCTCAAGACGAAGCCCCCTGATAAGACGAACCCACAAACAGCTCATAAATTCCGCTATTCATCCTGAGGCCAAACAAATGACCGAAACAAGGCTTTGACCAAACAATTCAAACCACCAATAGAGCAATCAGGACTACAAAAACCATCCAAACCCAGAATCCACGGCCAACTCCCAACTAATCGGCCTAAATTAGCGCCACCTTGGATACCACCATCCAACATATCGCCACTTTCCAGCGCCCAGTGCGCCGCCCGTCCGCTATAGCTAGCCGACAACGCGTAGAGCGTCGACGCCCTCGGGCGTAATATATCTATGTAGGGTTGCGTACCCTACGGCCTTGGACTAGGCCATCCTCTATATCTCTTCCTTTTTCATTTTACTACTACCGCTATGTCGATCACCGTCCAGGTAGCCGGCCCGCAACACTTTATCTACGCCAATGACATCTGTCAGGTCATGGCAGACGCCGCGCTTGTGCGAGGTACCGGAATCGCCAAACGCAAACCTGATTACGTCCGAGATAAAATGCGCGAAGGCAAAGCCATTATCGCTACGTCTAACGATAACCGACTAGCAGGCTTCTGCTATATCGAGCATTGGGAAGGACGCAAGTTTGTCGCCAACTCCGGCCTCATCGTACATCCAGATTTTCGTGGTCTCGGTCTTGCAAAACAGATAAAGTCTGCCACGTTCCAGCTTTCGCGAAAACGATACCCGAACGCCAAACTGTTCGGAATCACGACCAGTCCAGCAGTGATGCACATCAACACTGACCTCGGCTATCGTCCCGTCCCCCTCTACGAACTAACCACCGACCAAGCCTTCTGGAAAGGATGCGCAAGCTGTCCCAACTACGACATCCTGCAACGTACAGATCAGCGCATGTGCCTGTGCACCGGCATGATCTGCGACTTCAGCAAACTTCCGCCCACTGATTCTTCTACCCATCAAAGCTCCACCGACCATGAATAAGCAACGCGTACTCTTAGCCTTCAGCGGCGGACTTGATACTACTTATTGCGCCATCTACTTGCGCGAAGAACTCGG
>JBGCGF010000056.1:0-207181 GCA_045110575.1 Saprospiraceae bacterium | reverse complement strand
TAAGTTTCTCAATAATCCAGACGGAACGCTCATAAATTACAAGCTATCAGAAGAGTCTGTACCAGACTTATTTAGCTCTGTTTAGGTATGATATAAGGGGTTGCTTTTGGCAAAAGTGCGATTGTTGACTGATTATCAGTTGCTTATCCAAAGCAACAGGCTCGCCATGAGTTTAACCGGACAGCAATGATTGTCAGTTACCAATTGATAATGGCGAGACGCTAGCAGGATGCTCCTGAACAATCCCCTTTTTTGAATCGCAAAGCGACCTCCGGTCTTCGCAAAGAAGGCAAAGGTCGCAAAGCCGAGATGCTCAAGCTGGACGCGCGGGCCTTTAAAGTCTAGCAACTTCGTTGCTTTAGTAATGCCTCTTTTCGGGCATAGTTATAGGCAATCCCGTCTCCAGTAGCGTAGCGGCCTTGCAGTGAAACGGTCCAGCTTCTTTTTTCCGACATCCGACATCCGACATCCGACATCCGACATCCGACATTCTTGTGCCGAATTCCTAAGCTCTTAAGAAGCGTCATGTATGAGCACCCCTAAAAGCAGTCCCAAATCTCACATCCCAAATCTCACATCCCAACAAAAAAGCCCCCTCCTACCAAAAGGCAAGAGAGGGCAAGTGAAACGTGCGGATGACACGGAAAGACTGTGTGTTAAGGCATAACCACGCGCTCTGTTACGAGTACGTCGTTTTGTTGGATCGAGATGAAGTGAATACCAGGAACAACATTCGAAAGCTCGAGTACGCGGTTCTCTAGGTTGGCTGCATCAATGCCTTCTTCAGCGAAGACTACGCGGCCATACGCATCGGTGATGCGAAGTGTGATTCGATCGTCGCTCATGTCCTCGACAGGGCTAGCCAGTTTTAGCGAAAGCTGACCTTCTCCTACTGGGCGAGCAGTGAAGTTGAATGGACGAGCTGATGCGTCATAGCTAACCACGACTGCATTGTCACTGCGCTCAAAACATGCATCTGTAACATCGCGTCCCCAGAAGCGATCACCTACACTCAAGAGAACGTTGCCGTTGTGGCTCATCCCGTAGATGTAGTAAACGCTTTCCCCTCCAAGTGTAGAGAAGTCGAAGCTCTGGTCGAACGTGATTGCCACGATACGCTGACTGCGGTTCAAGATGAAGTGTGCGTAAGCAGCAGAACTTGTAGAGTTGTTGCTGTACGTAACAACAGGGTTACTCGCTGAAGCTGAAACTCGTTCGCTTCCGTTTGACAATAAATCGCCGCCGTCAACTGTCTGACGTACAACTGTAATGAAGTCGTCGGAAAGGTCAAAACAACCGTCTGTAAGCGCAACCGCAGCTGCATTGTCACCAATTTGGGCAGTGATGTCACCTGTGTAGCTCAAGCCCCAAACACGGCAAGTCCCTGCTGGTACCTGACCGAAGTTCAAGTAGCCTTGATCGTTGAGACCGAGGATGTTGTTGCTATCGTCAGTGATGACGTAAACGAACTCAGCTTTGTCTTCTTCGCCTCTTGCGCGGAAGCCAATAAAGTCGTCTCCACCAGAGCAAACGTAAACTTCTGATTCGCCGCGCTGCGTGAGGATAGTACCACCTTCAACGTTTTGGCGAGTCACCTCGATGCGGTTGTCTGATGCTTCGTCGTCTCCGTCAGTAAGATCGTCGTCGTAAAAATCATCGCCTACTGCCACCGTAATGTTTCCAGTGTAGTTGACAGCGAAAATGTAGCAAGTTCCAGTCGGAGCTCCTGTAAGGTTTACCGTAGGTTGTGGTGAAATTCCGAGGATATTGAAATCTCTATCGGTGATGAAGTATGCTACATCACCTGTCGTTACTGCGTAGTTGAGCTCTACAGTAATCATGATATTCTCGCCTGGGCAAGTGTATCGCTCAGTCATGCCACCTGGCATCTGAATCGTTCCTGTTGCGAGTGATCCAGTGTTGCCTGTAATACGGTTAACCGTAATTGGATTCGAAAGATCGTAGCAACCCATGAGGTCAGAAGCGTTGTTTCCAACGGCTGCACCTGTGAGTCCATCTTCATATCGGAGGTACCAGATGAGGCATGTTCCAACACCTGCACCGTCAAGGTCGAAAGGTGGAGCCGCAGGAAGTCCGAGGATGTTTCCTTGTGTGTCTGTGATTACCCAAGCGCTGTTCGATCCTGTAGCTGTACCGTCTCGATCAACGTTAAGTGGATCAGGTACACCGTCAACAATGATGGTCGTTGAAGTGCTACCGTTATCGAATGTGATTCCGCCACCGTCTACTGCATTTCGCTGGACAGTGATTGGGTTTGAAAGATCGTAGTCTCCTCCAAGATTAGCTGCGTTGTTTCCAACAGCTGCTCCGGTGATTTGACCGTTGAAGCTTAAGTACCAGATGAGACAAGTACCTGCGCCTGCACCGTCAAGATCGAAAGGCGGGGCTGCAGGAAGTCCGAGGATGTTTCCTTGAGTGTCGGTGATTACCCATGCTTGGGATTCGCCAACAACGGTGCTCGCATCAACAGTTACGTCGAGTGGATCAGGGTTACCGTCCACACAAATCGTTTCTAGGGTTGTACCACCATCAAACTCGATGTTGCCACCGTTCACATCTGTTGGAGATCTGCGCTCTACCGTAAGTGGATTCGAAAGGTCGAAACAGCCCATAAGGTCAGAAGCGTTGTTTCCAACTGCTGCGCCTGTAAGTCCATCTTCATATCGGAGGTACCAGATGAGGCAAGTGCCTGTACCTGCTCCGTCAAGGTCGAAAGGTGGAGCCGCAGGAAGTCCGAGGATGTTCCCTTGTGTGTCTGTGATCACCCACGCGCTGTTAGATCCTGTTGCAGAACCGTCGCGGTCTACAGCCAGTGGATCAGGTGTACCATCAACGATGATCGTTGTTGTAGTCGCTCCATTTGCGAATGTGATTCCGCCACCGTCTACTGCATTACGCTGGACAGTGATTGGGTTTGAAAGATCGTAGTCTCCTCCAAGGTCAGCTGCGTTGTTTCCAACAGCTGCTCCGGTGATTTGACCGTTGAAGCTTAAGTACCAGATGAGGCAAGTACCTGCGCCTGCACCGTCAAGATCGAAAGGTGGAGCTGCAGGAAGCCCGAGGATGTTCCCTTGTGTATCGGTGATTACCCATGCTTGAGATTCACCGTTAACGGTACCGTCAACACTCACATCGAGTGGATCTGGCGTACCATCAACACAGATAGATTCTGTAGTCGCACCACCCATGAAGGTGATGTTGCCACCGTTCACGTCAGTTGCCAAACGGCGCTCAACAGTGAGTGGGTTTGAGAGGTCATAACAGCCCATCAAATCAGAAGCGTTGTTGCCAACGGCTGCAGCCATTAGCCCGTCTTCAAAGCGAATGTGCCAGATAAGGCAATTGCCTGTTCCTGCACCATCAAGGTCAAAAGGTGGAGCGGCAGGTAGACCGAGAATATTCAAATTAAGGTCTGTGATGACCCATCCTGCGTTGGTCCCTTCTTGCGTCCCGTCGGGGACAACATCGAGTGGGTCAGGGGTTCCGTCGACGATGATCGTTTTCGTGTTCGATCCGTCAGTAAAAGAAATAATTCCACCCTCTGCATCACATTGAGCAAAACTGGAAGTCATTGAATAGGAAATCGCGAGGGCAAGCAAAATGGCTAGCCGTGTAATGTTCTTCTGAAACATGAGGGAGGTTATTGATTTACTATGCTTACCCTCGACTCTCTGGTTGTGGTTGCCTGGTGTGGATGAATTAATTTGAGTTGTCTTTAGAAAAGGAGATTTTTTATCGCGTTGTCAAGGTTGTCAGCTTTCGCCAAAACCTTACTTGACAGTGTTTGAGAGATAACCTTGTCAAGTATTTGGGGATATGAATCGAGGTCTCTTTTTTTCGAATTGAAAGAATGGCCATTGATGAAAAGGTATAGCATCTGAAACAGGAAAGTCGGTCGGTCAGACCGTATATACTGAGGTTTTGGCGGGATCTGTGTTCACCTACTGATTCTTGTTCTTATGAAGGAATGGAATAGTGTTAACCAAAAAGAGGCGCACTTTGATAGAATCAAAGCGCGCCTCTTTATAAATAAGTAGACTTTCGACTGGTCAGCATTCAGGAAGATGATGGCTGTATGTCGAAATCCTAACAGAAGGGAATAGTCTGTCTGTCAGCCTTGCGCTGGAGATTTAGTTGTACGTAAATAAGGCTTCACGGTAATGTAGCCAGGGAAGATGTCCTTCTCCTCGGCATCGCTCACGCTAGGGCTAATGATACAATCGTCTCCTTGTTTCCAATCTGCAGGTGTTGCCAATTTGTGTTTCGCGGTGAGTTGGAGAGAGTCGATTACCCGAATGATTTCTTGGAAGTTTCTTCCAGTACTCGGTGGGTACGTCAAGGTGAGTTTGACCTTCTTGTCAGGTCCGATGATGAACACCGAGCGGACTGTCGACTTGGCCGAAACGTTAGGGTGAATCATGTCGTAGAGCTCAGCCACTTTTCGATCCTCATCAGCGATGATCGGGAAGTTGACGGCGGTTCCTTGAGTCTCTTCGATATCTCCAACCCACGCATGGTGGTCTGCGAGTGGATCAACACTAAGTGCGATTGCTTTTACGCCGCGCTTGTCGAATTCACTTTTCAAACTGGCCGTGCGACCAAGCTCAGTCGTACAAACAGGGGTGAAGTCTGCAGGGTGGCTGAATAGAAGTCCCCAGCCTTCGCCGAGCCATTCATGAAAGTTGATGTCTCCTGCTGTCGTTTTTGCTGTAAAGTCGGGAGCGGTGTCCCCTAGTCTGATAGTCATGTCTCTTCGTTGATGTGGTAAAAAGGATCGTCTTTCGGTATGAGTTAGCAGGCGGTGTTAGCCGACTACACTCAAACTTTCAAGCTCGCGTTCGGGCAGCCAAGTAGTCAATGCTTCGCTAATTTGTTTGGTCTCTGTGAGGAAACCGTCATGTCCGTACACACTATCAAAAACCCGCCACTGGGCATTTGGTATGTAATGGGAAAGTAACTCTTGCTCTCTTGGAGGAAACAGCACGTCAGAATTGATGGATAGAAGCAAGGTCGGAGCCGTAATGGCTGAGAGTGCTTGTTGAATGCCGCCCCTTCGGCGCCCAACATTATGGGAATCCATCGCTCGACTGAGCACGTGATAGCTCCACGCACCGAATCTTTGCCTCAGTTTTTGCCCTTGATATACTTGGTACGTCGCCGCTCTGTAGTCGCCTAGCTTTTCATCCGATCCCTCGGTTTGGGTTTTGGCGAAAGCATCATAATGGCGATAACTCAGCATCGCTACTGCTCGCGCAGCTTCTAAGCCTTTTGCACCACCTTTCAGCGTTCCGTCAAAGAAAGTAGGGTCAGCTTCGAGGGCCATGCGTTGGGATTCGTTGAACGCGATCCCCCAAGGAGAATGCCGAGCACTCGTGGCCAGAAGGCAGACGTGCTTGAAAAGTGTCGGTTGTTGAACGGCCCATTCCATCACTTGCTGTCCACCCATGCTACCTCCAATAGCAAGGTCTATTTGATCAAGCTTTAAGTGCTTCCGCAAAACCTCATGCGCGTTCACCATGTCCCGAACGGTAACCTGCGGGAAGTCCCGTAAGTAGGGCTTATGTGTTCGTGGATGAATACTCGCCGGACCGGTCGTCCCATAGCTTGAACCAAGGATATTGGCGCAGATGATGTAGTCATGATCAGGGTCAATGGCTCCGCCGCGTTCTACCAAACCTGGCCACCACTCGAAAGGGTCAGCATTGGCGGTAAGGGCGTGGCAAATCCACACGATTCTGCCTCCTTGAGAGGGCCGTTTCCCTTGAACGGTATAGGCGATTTGGAGTTCGGGAAGTTCTCCGCCTGCCTCAAGCGGAAAGGGGGTGGGGATTTTGAGAATTTGTACTTGAGACATAGGTATATGGGAATTAGAATGTGGGATTAGAGTCCGATGAAATGCCGGCTTCCGTCCCGCAGTACTGCGGGACGGGGCATTTTCGTGAGAGCAAAGCGCCTATGCAGAGCACAGATGCCGCGCTTTGGTCTGCGGCGCTAGTATGGAGCGTTATTCAAAAAATCACGAGCCGAAGGCGAGCAACATCTCGGTATTTAAAATTCAAAATTGACCCTGCGCAGCAGTGATCGTGAATTCAAAATTCTGTTTTGGCCTAAGCCAAAACAGCCTTCGGCACACTCGCAAATGCCTGTGTGAAATCAGCAATGATGTCGTCGATGTACTCGATGCCGACACTCACTCGAAGCTGGGTTGGGGTTACGCCAGCAGCGGCCTGCGCTTCTGCACTCAACTGCTGGTGTGTGGTTGTGCTTGGCTGGATAATCAAGGTTTTTGCATCACCTACGTTGGCCAAGTGAGTGACCAATTTCAAGGAGTTGACGAAGGCTGTTGTTTGTTCCTGATCGCCATTGATCTCGAAATTGAGGACACCTCCAAATCCGTGACGGAGGTACTTCTTCGCAAGCTCATGCGTTGGGTGAGATGGCAATCCTGGGTAGTTGACCGTGGATACTAGGTGGTGTTGCTCAAGCCATTTCGCAAGCGTAAGTGCATTGTCTACGGTGCGTTGAACACGCAAGCTCAAGGTCTCTAGTCCTTGGAGAAGTAAGAAGCTATTGAATGGACTTTGGGCTGAACCGTAATCTCGCAATCCTTCAACGCGTGCTCGAATCGCGAAGGCGATATTGGGCATCCCGAGCGGATTGTCGACACCAAGCACATCGCTAAACACGAGGCCGTGGTATGCTGGACTTGGCTCGGAGAAGTACGGGAACTTGCCGTTGCCCCAGTCGAAATTGCCGCCGTCTACGATGACGCCACCGATGGCTGTGCCATGACCGCCAATCCATTTGGTTGCTGAAGCGACAACAACGTTTGCACCGTGCTCGAGTGGGCGAGCGAGAAAGCCTCCTGCGCCAAAAGTGTTGTCGACAACAAGTGGAATTCCATGACGCTTGGCTACTGCAGCAAGCGCCTCAAAGTCTGGCGTGACAAAGCTTGGGTTGCCGATCGTCTCGACATAGAGAGCTTTCGTGTTTTCGGAGATGAGTTTCTCGAAATTCTCAGGGTCGTTGTTCTCGGCAAACTTGACGTCAATTCCTAAGCGACGCAGCTGAACGTTGAATTGAACTTGGGTACCACCGTACAAGTACGGACTGGCGACAATGCTGTCACCAGCGCCAGCGAGATTGGTAATCGCGATGAACTGTGCAGATTGTCCGGATGCTGTAGCGACTGCTGCAACTCCGCCTTCGAGGGCAGCGATGCGCTTTTCGAACGCATCGTTGGTGGGATTCATGATCCGGGTGTAGATGTTGCCAAATTCCTTGAGTGCGAACAGGTTTGCGCCATGTTCTGCAGAGTTGAATTTGAACGCGGTGGTCATGTAAATCGGGACAGCGCGTGCATTCGTCGTTGGGTCGACGTCTTCTTGGCCAGCATGAAGTTGGAGCGTGTCGAAATGGTAGGTAGACATATTGAAAGTTGTTTTGAGTCTTGATTTGGGGTGGAGCAGACGAGTCGATAGCGCATGGCTCGACCGAAAAGCTTGAATTGAAGAGAGTAGAGTAGAGTGCTACCGAAAGATGTATGTACATCTAGTTTTGGCGCAAGCAGATACGGGAATTGGGCTGCGCGGCAAGTGAATGCCAGCGAGTAAAGCGATTAACCCAGGATGCTTATGAGGGTACTAGCAACAGCAACAACAACACATGCGAAGTGTGCATGTGTAGGAAGGCGCGAACGTGTGTTCGGAAGTAAAGGCGGTGTTACTGTGGTAGTACATGGCAGCTCGTTTATCGTTCCAGGATTGGTTACCTAGAGGGATTTGGCACCGGAACTCGCAGCTGAAAAGCGAGGAGGTTGCCAGGGTGTCGTCGAGCCCTATCTCTCAACCCTTCAAAATAAATCGTTAGCGCTGCAAACGTAAGGTTGAAAATCTTAGCCGTGCAACACTTGGCGTTGGAATTACCCACTAGCAGTAGGTTTTTATGAGCCAAATTGAGTGTGTGTGAAGCAATTGTCACCAAAAAAAATGCAGTATTGATTTTGGTTTAATTGTCTGGTATTGAGGTCTATATATGCTTTGTTTGGCGTTTTCGATGAGGCGCATTTGACCTTCTGGACAGTGCCGTGATTTGGGGGCTGTTAAAACTATCTTAAATGTTTTTTTGCCTTGTTCGCATACTGTTGAGGTTTAGTGTTTTTAGGTGATACATAAGGCGTTCTTGTCGTTTTGCAGATAAGAACAGCTTTTTCTTTGGGCCGAGGCAACCCTTTGGGTTTTTCGATGGTACAGATTACGTAGCTTGAGATTTAAACTGGATGACATTAAGATGAAAGCTGATTGGGACAGCATATTAGAAGGCTGTTTGAAACGCGACCGCGCGTCTCAACGGAAGCTCTACGAAGCCTTTTTTGGCTACGGGATGAGCATCGCTATTCGGTATTGTAACGACAGAGATCAGGCTGTTGTGGTCGTGCATGATGCTTTCTTGACGATATACAAGAAGCTAGATCGCTACGACTCAGAACAGCCTTTCAAGCCTTGGTTTCGAGTCATTGTTGTACGAGCTGCTCTCGACTTTTTGAGAAAGCAGCGCAAACATTCAGTCATTGTGGAATTAGAAGATCACACACCAGTGCACGATCGCGAGGAAACCCTAAGCCGAATAGGGTATCAGGAACTACTTGTAATGGTCCATAAATTGACAGAGGGATACCGCACGGTTTTCAACCTCTATGTCATTGATGGATTCAAGCACGAAGAGATCGCAGATCGACTCGGAATTACAGTTGGTACATCTAAATCAAATCTTTTTAAGGCCCGCGCGCATTTAAAGCGTATGATCGAAGAAAGTCTTCAAGCAACATCTACGAACTCAACGGCAACTGCACTGTGACGCATCAAGAACTAGACGACCTCTTTCGCGCTAATAGTGAGCGTGGTGAATTCGCTCCCGAACCGGGGGAGTGGGAAGAGATGACTGCTATGCTCGACGAAGATGAGCGCCGTGAACGGAAGGCTCGTTGGGTAAGTATTGGCTGGATGTCGCTCTTCGTCTTCTTGATAGGGGCAGGCGCTTATGGCCTATGGTTCTTCGAGACTTCTGAAAATGAAGCTCCTCCAAGAATGATTGCAACACTGACAACAGCACCGAGTCCTGGTCTAGAAGGTGCGGACTATACTCCGTCAAAAGCATCTGTTTCTGCAAACGGAATGGCTCAAGTTGTAGAAGATGCGAATTTAGATGCTTCAGCAACACAAGCATCGTCTGCGACTCAGCCAGTAGCCTTAGCTAACAGCAACAGCAACAGCAACAGCAACAGCAACAGCAACAGCAACAAGCAATCGACTGAAGAGAAGTCGGCTGTAGCATACAGCAGCACAACAACTTCAAACGAGAACGGTCAATCTGCTGGATATACAAATGCTCAATCAGTAACGAAAGCAGTTTCTACTTCTGACAATAGTGCTTCATTCGCAAGCGCAGTTCAGACTTCTGCTACGAATACTAGCTCGTCTCTTCTCGTAAATGAGGAAGAAGCAGCAAAGCAATCTACTTCTGAAGTGAATGATCGTTTAGCAGCAGCGAGTTCTAATACCGCTTTAAACGAGCAAGCTCTCAACGAAGAAGCGGTCTCCCTGCTCACTAAGTTGCCACTCAATTTGCTAAGCCTAATGGAGTACAGCTCGGCTAGTCTTCAAGAAGATCCAAGCTTAAAAGCATCACCTCCTGTTTTGGCGAAAGCTAAAAGTAGGTCACAATATGGCTTTGGACTCTTCCTAGCGGAAGAAGCTACATCGGTAGCAATGTCAAATCATCTACGACTCGGCACTCGTGTTGGAGCTCAATTCCATTACAAGCCTTTCGATCAGTGGTCGTTAGATATTGGTGTCTCATACGCGCACAAGTCTTACATGGCGCCTGATGGTGAAATGAAAAATACGCTTGGACTATTTTTCGATGATGTCCTTCCAGCCCAGACGGACGGAGTATGTGACCTCATAGAGGTGCCGCTCACCGTAACGTTTTTGCCTAAGGGGCATGGCCAAGCAGGACCATTTGTGAGTGGAGGTCTATTGAGCTACCGTATTTTCCGCGAGGAGATGGTTTTTCAGTACGATGAACTTACGACCCAGGATACAGCTGCTTCAGCTCCTGACATGGGATCACTATTCGGAACGGCCCATCTACAAATTGGGTATCGCTTTGTACCGAAGAAAGGACCCGCATGGCGCGTAGGTCCATACGTTCAAGTACCAATAACGATGGTTGGTAGCGGAAAACTTCCGCTCTACTCAGGCGGATTGCAGCTTGAAGTTGAGCTGTTTTAAGCGATAGCTTTAAAGCACTTCCGCCCCCGTAAGGTCACTGATTTCTCTAACCGCTTCAAGAATAGGAGCTGGACAGTTCGTGCAGTACTTCAAGCTTTCGCCAAAACCTATACTGGCACTCGCGAGTTCGTGTCCACAAGCACGGCAGTTATCCTTTGCTTCAGATCCAAACCGGTTTAGCAGTTCATCTAGTTGCTGTGTAATTTGATGTACCTGTTTCCTGATGTCCGTTGCTCGGTCAGCGCCATAATAGAAGTCGTCGGCTAGAGTGGCGATGGTCTCCGCTGCGGTACGCATACTCGCAAAAGTCATCTTCCTTTCTTTCGCGCCTTGGGTCACATATTCCCTGCTTAGGTTCTGTAGATAGGTCAGTAGGGTAGCGAATTCGCTAGCAGTTTGAGGATCGTAGTTCACGGTCGGATTAACGATTGAGATTGCGTGTGGTTTAACCTTTACGCTTTTGGTAATCCCCAACCTTCACGATACTCCCTTCCAACCATGAAGTTGAGCTCTGGTAAGTTGGTGATTTGCATGTTTGGACCATCCCATAGAAGTTTGGTGCGTCCTGATCGCTCGTAGTTGTTCGGGTTATCTGCAGTCGGTGCCGGCAAACGATAATCGTAGGCACGCACAGCTAGGTTGCCCATGAGCACTGTTTCGGTAAGAGGCCCTGCTTTTGTGAAAGGAGAACTTGGTTGGCGTCCTTCCTTGATTGCGTTGATCCAGTCCATGTTATGGCTCGTCTTTACGCGTGGGATAGACTTGCCAGGGAGCGTTTCTTGTTCCATACGAGAGAATGGGAGGAGCCTTGGATTATCTCCGTAGGCATCATGCATCATTTTTCCTTTCGTGCCTTCGAGTATAACGCCACTACCATCTTTTCCCATCTCCTCTTTCGGATCGAGTTCGTCTGGTCGTTCAGGAAGAAGTCCTCCGTCGTGCCACGTCATTTTAACAGGCGGCTTTTTGCCACGGGCGGGGAATTCTAGTTTGATTTTTGAAGCAACAGGACAGGCTTCAGGCGTGTAGTCTGGGTTCCAATTTTGTGTGTAGATCGGTACAACACTCGCCTCGGCGCTCGTTGCATGGCCAAGTTCAAGTGCATAAAATGCTGAGTCTATGATGTGGCATCCCATGTCGCCGAGCGCACCTGTTCCGAAGTCCCACCAACCTCTCCATGCGAAGGGGTGATACAGCGGGTGGTATGGAACCATGGCTGCAGGGCCTACCCATGCTTCCCAGTCAACGCCTTCTGGTTTGGTCATGCCTTCCGCTGGTGCTGCGTTTCCTTGCGGCCAGACGGGTCTGTTGGTCCATGCATGCATGGTGTGTACATCTCCGATTAGGCCTGCCTCAAGCCATTCGGTCACTTTGCGAATGCCTTCACCACTGGCTCCTTGGTTGCCCATTTGCGTAACAAGCTTTGGATTGGCGAGTGCCGCTTCGGTCATCAGACGAGCTTCCTTGATGTTGTGAACCAATGGTTTCTCGCAGTAGACGTGCTTTCCAGCATACATCGCACGCAGCGCTGCAATTGCATGCACGTGGTCTGGTGTTGAGATGACCACAGCATCTACGTTATCTAGTTGCTCATCGTACATTTTTCGGAAGTCCGTGTATCGTGCAGCGTTAGGGAAATGGTCAAACGTCTTCTTTGAATGCGCTTGGTCGATATCGCAGAGGGCGACGATGTACTCTGAGTCAATTGAAGTCAAATTACTCTCGCCCTTTCCGCCTGCGCCAACGGCCATTACTCGAACTCGATCAGAGGGCGCTTGATAACCCACACCTCCAAGTACATGACGAGGAACGATGGTGAATCCTGCGGCAGCCGTGCTTGCAGTTTTGAGGAATTTGCGACGTGAATGGGCCATAAGTAGTGAGCTGTAGTGGCTTGAATATAGTGCAGTGTGTAATACCTGCGCGTGTGAATTAGCCGTTGTCTATTCGTATCAGGTTCGTGATCAATGTCGAATTGATCAAACTCTCGCTTACATTTACCATCAATGGTTCGATATTTCCTCCTTATAACTGCTTCAATACTCCTTACGATGTGCGCATCTAGCAAGCGTTACACGCTAGAAGAGTTACCCGAAAAGCGTCTTCATTTCACTTTTGGTGGTGGCTTTACGGGGGAATTTAAGGAGTACATGATCCTTCCAAACGGTCAGCTCTTTTACCGAAGGAGAGTGGTGAGTCAGCTTCCTTTCAGGGAGTACGGCCCTATCGATCCAAAAGTCGCAAAGGACCTATTTGCGACCTACGAAAAGAAAGATATAGCAGGTTTTGGCTACGATGACCCGGGCAACATGACCTATACCATCATGCAGATTACGGCTTCAGATACGACGTCGATTACGTGGGGTGGTGCTGAGACTAAGCCTGAAGAGACTGTTCGTACCTACTGGCGTCGCGTGATGCAGGAGGTTAGTGATAAGGAGCAATTGCCGGTTACGAAGTAGTAGGCATTGTCTGTCACAGCCTGTCACTGCGAACCACTGGTTCGCAGTACAAAAGGCAGTACAAAAGGCAGTACTCAAACCCCATCCCAGCCAACACTTGGCATCGTCACCTTTTCGTCTTTCTGCTGTCGTCGCACAGGCTGATGGACCTCAGGTTTGACGTAAACGACCTGTCTACCTTCAGCTTCTACGAGTGAAAAGGCCATGGCTAGTCCAGCCCATCGAGCTTCTGCAGCAGAACCATAGTGGCGATTGCGACTCACTTTCCAAGCTCTTCCTGAGATTCGGAAACCGTGCGGTAATGCGCCTCCACTCACCTGAGCTTGGTGTAGCTCGAGTTTGAACATCTCATAGAAGTATTGCTCCAATTCATCAAGTCGCTGGATCTTTGGACGCCAGTCGTTTGGGAATTTTTCGGCAAAACGGCTCGTGCATGCGCGGAGTGCATTGGGAGCGATAGTTTGAAGATGTTTCCACCAAGTGCGGTTCATGACAGGGTTTTTGTTGATTGACTGCAATGTAAAACAAAATGTTTTATAATGCTTGAAAAAGTTGGATTTGTTTGATCAGTAGAAAAGTGTCGCCTGTTCCGAACAGGCTACAGCAGCAAGAAGGGCTGATTAACAATCGGCAAGTAGAAGCTTAGCAATTCTACCGACGGCTACCCTAAGCATGAGCCCGTATCCCTTCCAACATCTGTCCGTTCAGCTCTATATCACACTTTTGGTTTCTAGACTTCCACGGCGCTAATTTGCAGACATGGCTAATCAATCAACGGAACACGTCGACGAGGCACACCCTGTAGCTAAATCAAGCGTGAACTGGAAGAAATTCTTGCTGGAGTTCCTCTCCATGTTTTTCGCCGTTGTCCTGGCCTTCGCACTCAGTAGCTGGTACGACAACCGCAAAACGGAGAATGCCGAAACCAGCATCCTTCAAGAAATTTCGAACGGTCTAGAACTAGATTCAACGGACGTCGACGGAAATGTTCTAGGACATGAAGGCGGGCTTAAGGCGCTAACCTACTTTAGAAAATTAATAAAAGGAGAGCCCGTAGCCGGAGATTCGATCGGTATTTACCGGAGAGTTTTACTCCGTGATTTTATTTCGATCCAAAACACATCAGGCTACGAATCCTTAAAGTCGCAAGGCCTAGATGTAATCAAGAACGACGCTCTTCGAGTAGAAATCATTTCGCTTTACGAGTACAATTACACACTCATCGAAAAGATCGAAGAGCAATATGCCGCACAGCAGTTTTTTACAACCTATTCGGAACGATTCAATGATGCGATAGCACAAAACCTAGTGTTCGATGCAACGGGACATATCCAGACCATCAAACTTCCACTCGTACTATCTGAGAAAAGTCGAAATAGACTATTGCTCGATCTAGAACTGATAGAGGCCGATCGAAATTTCACCCTTGGCTTTTACAAGCAAATCACGAAGCAAATCGAAAGGACCAAAATCTTGATTGATCAAGAACTTGGGGAGCGAGGGGAATCGTAAGCGCTAACATTAGCTATCTGTATCCAACGCTACCAGCGCAGCTTCAATCTCAACAAGCGTTGCGTTATTGTATGCCAATTCAACAGTTTCGGTCTGACTACGTGAAGCCGTAGTTTTTGCCGTTGCAAGCTGTAAGGTCTTATCTACGATTCCGAACGATAGGATATCAAGGGCTACTGGTTTTAGGTACACAGCAGCAGCTCTGCGACCTGCAGGGAAGTAGTCTAACGATTGTTCTTGTCCAGCATACAGATACGTGCGCACTGACCCCGGTTTAGCAACCATCATTTGGAACAAACCTTCCGGAAGTGGGTGGTCGCAATTGTGCCATACTGGCATCGGCGTGCGGATCTGAAAGGAATAGCTAGCTGCAAACTTATCGTTGAATTTGTCAGGCTTGTCATTTGCTCTTTTAAATCGTTTGGCTTGTAATAAGGAGAATAGCTTTTGCATGCGTAACTGTAAGCTCCTTACAGAATCCATTGGAACTGTTAAGCCTTTCTCGTTGTGGAAGTTTCGCTCAAAAACAGCGAAGTCAAAACCCACAGTATCGAGTGCAAAGCGCTCACTCTTCGATTGAGGTCCAAGTGCTTTGATGATCACACTGTCGGCATCAGCATGGCTTCTAGAAGCAACGAAGCTATTTTTTTGGAGCTTCTTTATGCTGCTTTGTTTCTTTTTTTTCTGCTTTCCATCGGGGCCCGTTGTTTCAAGCTTTTCCTTCCAATTAAGTACCGTCTGTGCTGCAGAAAAAGCATACTGCTCGACTAGATACATCTGCGCCTGTCCTACTCTAAAATCAATAGTCGCATCCACCTTCGCTTGGTGCGCTTTTGCACGATCGGGTGTTTCAGTTTCAAAACGAGCTAGCTGGTCAGCAAATGCAGTCAACTTGTTTTCGTAACCTGTAATCTCTTGCGCGTATGCAATCGAATCGGCTAGGAATCTCTCATTTAATTTTCGTTGAGATAGGCCTTTTTTGAAGAGGCCCTTGGCAGCAATACTGCGTGTTGGTGCAGCTGGGATGAAGGGTTTTTTCGGGATACCGTGCGCTGGATCGAACGCTTTAGGCAAAGCCTTGAACTTGGGAAAATTAGGCGCCTCATACTTATCGAGACGCTCGGTTTTCATCATCGCTAAGTATCGGTTTCTCTTCGCAAGGTTCGCTTTGATCTCTTCGACCATTTCAATCTCGTCCGGACTAAGCTTAAGCTTAGTCTTCGTTTTGCCATCCACAATACGTTCTCTGTCTTTAAGGCTTTCTCCTTCGTCCAGGTCCCAATCCATACCAGCGTCTTCGCGTCGTTCTCCAACGTACAAACGCATCTCCGCATCAAAATCTTGGGTAGGGATCTCAACGTCGATCGCTTTGCCTGCTGCAAGGTGTAGCGTCTGCCCTTCATAAAGACCTGTGACACGCACCATGCCTCCCGTAGAAAGCCGTCCACCTTTACCGTTCGTACTAAGCTGATGCGCCATCATCGAACTCGGACGAGTCGCTTCTTCTAAAACCACTTCGACTTGTGCACCCGTTGGAAGCGGACTGCCATCTGCAAACGTGAACGCCTGAGCTGGGACCGTAATCCGAACACCTTCGTTACCAACGAGGTTATGCGTTGCGTCATGAGCTACCGTTTCACGATACATTCTCGACGCAGCTAAAACTTCAAATAGTCGCTCTTCTGATCTGATGGCTTCGGTCGTGAGGACAAGTTCTACGCGGCGATTCTTCGCAAACGCTTGCTCGCTATTTGCCGTTTCAAGCAGTCTGCTTTCGCCAAAACTTCTAACCTGAACTCGCTCCTCTTGTAGCCCCAGTTCAGACAATGCCTGTTAAACCGAGGTCGCTCTTCTTCGGGCTAGATCTGAATTGTATTGAGCATCACCTTGCTGATCCGTGTGACCGTAAAGCGCTACGCTATACACATCAGCCGCCATGGCCTCCTCTGCGATTTTCGCAAGTTGGGTTTTGGCGAAAGCTGAAAGATGATCCTCGTCTAGACCAAACGTGATGAGCGAAGTTTCTGATTGAATCTGTGAGAAAACACTCAACGAAAGGAGCAGTGCAAAGCAGGTAGTAAGCAGTCTAGTCATGATGATTTTAATACGGTAAGTCAATAACGAACGATTGTCTTCCTACAATATCGGACTAGCAGGCTTTAGGAGTTGAAGTCTTCGATTAATGCTTTTCAACTTCCGACCAAACCCGCAATAAATTCTCACCCATCACTTTAGAGACCTCCATTGGAGTGTATCCACGCTCCAAAAGCACATACCAAAGGTTCGGGTAGTCACTCACATCCTTTAGGCCTGTTGGTAGAGAATCGCCCACGCCATCGTAATCACTGCCAATACCTACATGGTCGATGCCGGCAAGCTGAACCGCTCGATCAATATGATCGGCTACAATCTCAATGTCGGCGAAGGTTCCCGTATGGGTGGAGGTCACGCTATCGATAACCGCATCTGCTTCAGGAGTGCCCCATTCGTATTCATGTGCCTCAACGATTTCAAAGACGATGCTCCGAAGGGAATTACGCTTGGCAACCACTGCTGAATCCAAAAACGTACTGCCGAAATTGATCATCACAACACCGCCGTTCTTGCCTAGTGCAGTGACCATCTCGTCAGCCATGTTACGCTCAAATCCTGGGGTGAAGTGACGTAGACTTGAGTGACTTGCAATCACAGGAACATCAACCCGGCGCAGTACTTGGTAAAATGTCGAGTCACTCACGTGTGAGATGTCGATCATGATCTTGTTCTCAACCATCTCCTTCAAGATGAGACTTCCATAAGGACTCAATCCGCCCCAAGTGCCTGTTGTGTCATAGCTCGAGTCACAAATGTGATTGTCCTTCGAGTGGGTAAGCGTCACGTACCGAATGCCTCTTTCGGCGAAATGGGCGACATCTTCAGGGTAGGCTAGGGGAGCACCGTTTTCCATTCCCATCGGGAGACTCATGACGCCGCGCGCAAATTGTGCCCGCACTGAATCTGGATGCGTTGCAATTGCAAATTCTTTGTGCTCAGCTGCAATTGCTGTAACCATGTCGATCAGCGAATCAGCTAAGGCCGCTCCTCCATAGCGTTGTGGACCTTGCAGGTCTGCAGGAATGTAGACCGACATGAAAGGCGCGTCCAATCCACCTTGTCGAGCACGCTTGTAGTCAAAATCTCCCTCCTCGCTTTCAATCGGTAAGCCTAGGAATTCCTTGGTGTAGCGGAAATTCTTGACTTTCAATCGGTAAGGGAGGTCAACGTGGCCGTCAATTAAGATGGCGTCCTGGGCCAGACTATCTGCTGTTTTGCGTAAAACAGGATTCGAAAAGCGGGCATCTTCTGCTTGCGCCAAAACCAGCGTCGAGAAAAGTAAGACCGTGAAAGTGAGAAGTAGAATGCGCATTGCGTGAATGTACGCACCGGGAAGGGGTGAATACGATCTCGTCGTAGAGCTGTCGGGAGGACTACCTGCGTGGATTTTTGTGTTCCAAAAATTGAAAACTACCTAGAGCGGCAGCTCAAATAATAAGCGAGGCATTACAAAGCCAACTTTGTTGACTCGGAAATCATCTTGTCGAAACCGATAAGCGAAGCGCACACCGACGGGTAAATTCTCGACATTAAAGAAGGTGGCATCCATCGTAATATCAATGCCGAAACTGGCATAAATGTCATCTCGATCAATATACTGTGCAGGAAGGCGGAGACGTGTAGCATCTGCCCACACATTGGCGCGCAATCGACTTACATAGACCAAGCCTAGTGCACCTATATCCGGATAGGCAATCGGGAAATAGTAGTCCGCCGAGACACCAAGCGCTCTTCCATTTGGAGTTTTCGAATAGCCTCTGGCGTATGAATAAAAATCTGGGAACTGATAGTTGTTTGTGAGTGCTTCGTCACGCGCATGTGCTCGGAGGTACAGCGTATGTACAGGGTTGAATCCAGGAAGGAACAGGCCTGCAGTTGCTGTGATTTGTTGAGCGGGCTCTGCGGCGCCGTAGATGCTTCTACGCATTCGCACGGTGAGTAATTGACCTGCTCGAGGTAGGATATGCTTCGGCGCCACTTGGCGAAGACGACTTAGCTGAAATCCAACATCACCAGCTCCAATAGCGGAAGTGCCAGGTCGTTCGTTACGGGTACTGGTAAAGTAGAGATAGGTCGCGCCTGCGTATGGCCTGAACTGAACGTTGTACTCTCCATAGTCTTGACGGAAAGGAGCAAGAAGGCGCACGCCTGTTCGATATTCCAAGAAGCGACTTCTCCTAAGGCGAGTCGTGTCTTGTGTCTGCAAGTAAAGGGTACTGCGATTAGCTGTACCAAAAGAGCCCGTTACCCAAGGCCATGTACGAGCCAAGGTTGCGCTGGCATTCACGTAGTTCCTTCCTTCATTCAGGTTGCGTCCGATAGTGATCTCGGAATCTAAATCGCCAAGAATGTTGCCTCCGAAGATCGTCCCAGAAACTTGGTTCTGATCTGCTTGCGGCTGGAAGCTGTAGAAGCTGAATCCACGCAAAAGTCCTTTGTATTCTGAGAGGAACTTTCCATCGGCAGATGAACTTGCAATGTCTTTCTGCTTTACGGTGGTGAGCACTCCATACTCACCCTTAGGCAGTTTTCTGGTAAAAAAACGCTCTCGGAAGACTTTCGACGCACCATCAAATTCCAGGTGTGCGTAGCGAGGCATGTCCACCGGTTCAACAATCTGGATAGGTTTGTTGAGCCATTGCGGTCGAGGTAGCACGGAAACCGGATTACCGAGTGCATTCACTTCAACGAAGTACAGGCGTTGATCGTCAACCGAAGGCTGGGTTGCAGACACCGCGACATTGGTCAGTTGTTCGATCTCGCCTTTTCCATCAACTCTAACACGGAAAATATTATCAATCCCAGTAAAGCTGGCGGAGAAGTAGACATGGTCTCGATGCACGTAGGGCGTGCCTAACACGTGTCTGGTCCACGGCGTAAGCTGCTCACGCGTTTGTGGCAAGGAGTCATAAAGAGGAACGTCAAATCGCCAGATGGCGAGCGCGTCTTTCTGCTTAGCAACCGCAATGATAGATTGATCATCGGCCGTAAATCGTGGGCCGATAATCAAATCAAACGGCTGCTTGATCGGCTCTTCGACCTCCTGAGCAATGGTACCTGCGCCTGAGAAAATGACCTTCAAGCGCGCGGGCTCGTTCGGTATTTTTTCAACGACAACCACCCTCGATCCGTCCGAGTTGAGTCCAGGATTGTAGTAGCGTGTTCGTTTGGTGATCTGTTGCTTGTTGCCCGTCACCAAATCCATGCGCATAATGACGGCATAGGTCTGGTTTGGTCTTCGTGGGTGGTTGCGTAACTGCGTCCAGACGACTTTCCCACCAGCGGCATGCATCGATCCGTCGATGGTGGTACCAAGGCCAGCCAGCGATTTGACTTTACCTGTTGGAGAGACGACTACAAGCTCTCGAATGTTGACCTGACTCTTGCGTTCGGCTACAATGTCATTGCTATCGAGTTGGTAGGCTCCTCCATAAATCACCGAGCCGGCCTCTTTGTAGGTCGGCACGGTTTCTCGTACCCATGTACCAACAGGTAACGGGTTGGCAAAAATGTCTAAGTCTTCAAGCAGCCCCGGAAGCGCATAATGTCTCGTTAGCTTAGTCGCAGCGAGTTCGTCTTGCCAGACAGTCGCCAGACTGTCGTACACCATCTTGTAATACGCTCGCGTACTCTTGCCCGTTTGCTTTTTTAGTGCATTCGAGAACGGGTAAATCGGAGGCCAGCCGTTTCCTGATTTACGAACAACCTCAGGCCAAAGCTTTTTATCGTTCAGCCAGCCGTGCATGGTCAATGCATATCCGAGGGGATAGTGATTAGGAACACGGTCTCTAAAACTACCGTTGCGCGCTTTTTGATACGCGAACTGTTTTCCTGCAAGGGCATTGGCTCTCTGCAATGCTGAAAATTCAGGGGTACGTCCGCGGCCTGAATAGGTCAACGTCGTTTCACTCACCACTGCATCGCCTTCAAAAAACCAGTCAGGTGTTGTCAAGCCGATCATCGCACTCCAGCCACCTTGTCCAAAAAGGTGAGAGGCGACTCGCGTCCATCCACGACGAAGGTTGGCGAATTGCTCCACATGTCGATACTCGTGGATCGCTAATTCATCTACCCAGTCGGTGGTTCCGACAAGGTTCTGCTGTTGCGGCGGGGAAGAGTACAAGTAGCTGCGAAAAGGCTCTAAGCCTACAAAGCCGTTGGGTACGACCGTCTCGTTTTGAACGACTACATCTATCTGTTCGATTCTGCCGCCAAGCGATAGCGGCCGCAGTTCGATCAGTGCCTCATCTATCGTTAAGGTTCTGCGGGCAAACGCCTCTGCAGCAGGAGTCGTGATAACGTTGACATCCTTCGATTTGAGGACCTTCCAATCGATCTCACCAGGTAGACCACCAAGGTCTTGCCCAAAGCACAAAAGCGCGCTGGTAAGCAAGAAAAAGACAAGCGAAAGCCGACTGTGCCAATTGGGGGTCATTCGGCGAAGTTAGGATAGTGTTAGACTCCTTCTTATACACGTCTCAGAGGCGAAAGTTACACTTCGTCGAGGCGAGTGTATTCGATCCATCCCTGCGCGTTTTCGATACGCAAGCGGCACGCTCCAGTAGTCAGAATAGACACTTCGAATGACGCGTTAGCTGCGCTATCATCTTTCAGCTCAATTTTGTCAAACGCATCGGTGTTGATAGCTGAATTGAATGACCACGTTTCAAACCGTTCGAACGGACCTTCAGCATTCACGAACATTCCGTCTGCAGCAAGTTCTATTGAAGGTTGGAAGCCGATAAAGAGCACAGGCACAAAAGGCGCTTCTGAGCAACCCGCAACGCCACATAATAGCTCACGTGTTTTCACATACTTACCAGTAATGTCAGATGCTTCAAGTATGCGATCTGGGCTGAACAATGTCGTATCACTGCAGATTTGATACTCGCTGAGATCATCCGAACCAGATTCTCCATCAGCAAAAACCACAAAGTCGTCTTTCGCACATCCTGTCAAAAGGAGTGCGATACTCGCCAAGGCGAAAACTATCGTATTGAGGTAAGTTTGGACGTTCATCGCAGCTATAACGGTAGCTCTCCTCCATATGCTGCTTCGGTCAATGAGACAGTCTTTTAAAGAGACTTCCCCATTACTATAGAATGGAAAGCTGAAGTCCATCCGCAGGCGTTTCTTTGTCCGTAACTCCGTCTAAGAATTTACCCCCTCTGTTTATGCCTACTCGTCCCTTTCAGAAAGTACTCGTCGCCAACCGTGGCGAAATTGCAATCCGCATTCTGCGTGCGGCATCTGAGCTAGAGTTGCGTACCGTAGCCATCTATACAAGAGAAGATCGGTACTCTTTACACCGCTACAAGGCAGATGAGAGTTACGAAATTGGAGCAGCAGACGAGCCGCTTAAGCCATACTTGGACATCGACGCCATTATCGCATGTGCGAAAGCATGTGGGGCGGAGGCAATCCACCCGGGCTACGGGTTTTTGAGTGAGAGCTTAGAACTTGCTACACGCTGTCGTGATGAGGATCTTGTCTTTATCGGACCTAGCCCTGAGGCGATGGCCCAAATGGGAGATAAGCGAATGACCAAGGAGTTGGCGCGGCGTTGCGATGTACCTGTGATTGAGGATTCGAAAGAGTTGATTACTGATATCGCTGTCGCTAAAACAGAGGCCAAGCGCATCGGCTATCCAATCATGGTCAAAGCTGCGAGTGGCGGTGGAGGTCGTGGAATGCGTGTCGTGCACAAACCAGCACAACTCAAGCAGGCAATTGAGGAAGCTAGCTCTGAAGCTGAACGTGCGTTCGGTGATGGTAGCGTCTTCTTGGAGCGTTTTGTCGAAAGACCAAAGCACATTGAAGTACAGCTGCTCGGAGATACGCACGGCAACCTCGTTCACCTTTATGAGCGAGACTGTTCAGTACAGCGTCGTTTCCAGAAAGTAGTTGAAGTCGCACCTTGTCTCACGCTTCCGCAGTTCGTGAAGCAGAAGATGTACGACTATGCGCTTCGCTTGGGTAAGGAGTCAGGTTACTCCTGTGCAGGAACAGCAGAATTCCTCGTTGACAAGGATTATAACATCTTTTTCATCGAGGTGAATCCTCGTATTCAGGTGGAGCATACCATCACCGAGGAAGTGACTGGGATCGACATCGTGCGTTCGCAGTTGCTCATCTGCATGGGCTACCGTCTTAGCGATCAAGAGCTTCGAATTTCAAGTCAGGAGGATATTCCTCTGAGCGGTTGTGCGATTCAATGTCGTGTAACCACTGAGGATCCAGCAAACGACTTCAAGCCAGATTACGGTACGCTAACGGCCTATCGCTCAGCATCTGGTTTCGGTATTCGTCTTGATGCGGGTAGTGCTTATCCAGGGTCTGTGATCAGTCCTTTCTTCGATTCACTATTGGTGAAGGTTACCGCTGGTGGCCGAACGCTAAAAGGTGCTGCACAACGTCTACACCGCGCATTACGTGAGTTCCGAGTACGTGGAGTGAAGACAAACATTGACTTCCTCCTCAACTTGCTTCGCGATCCAGATTTTCTTTCAGGAGAGTATACCGTTGAGTATTTCAAAGAACATCCAGAGTTGTTTGACTTGCCTGTGCGCAAAGACCGTGGAACGAAGGTGCTTAAGTACCTCTCGCACACGATCGTGAATGGCAACGATACAGTGAAGGGAAAGGTGAGTACCAAGGATGTACTCGCGCGTTTACGAACGCCGATTGTTCCGATCGCTGCGACTACGATCAGCAACGGTCAAGGTCAACGTCAAAAACTACTCTCTTTAGGTGCTGAGGCTTTCGCCAAAACCATCAAAAAAAGCAAGGCGATCCACTATACGGATACCACGTTTAGAGATGCGCACCAAAGCTTGCTCGCAACACGCATGCGTACGCACGACATGCTCGAAGTCGCGGCAGCTTACGACCGAGATCACGGCGCGGACCTTTTTAGCTTGGAAATGTGGGGTGGAGCGACCTTCGATGTTTGCCTCCGCTTCTTGCGTGAAGATCCATGGGAGCGACTACGTCTGCTTCGCGAAGCGATGCCAAGTGTTCCTTTCCAAATGCTCCTTCGAGGAAGTAATGGAGTAGGTTACAAGGCTTATCCTGACAACTTGGTCTCAGCTTTCACGGTTAAAGCTGCAGAGCAAGGAATTGACGTGTTCCGAATCTTTGATGCCCTCAACTGGGTGAAGTCTATGGCGCCTGCCATCAAGACCGTCCGTAAAGAAACCCACGCGATTGCCGAAGCTTGCTTGTGCTACACAGGCGATCTCAGTGATCCAAACGAAACGAAGTACACATTAGATTACTACCTCGATCTTGCACGCCAACTTGAAGATGCAGGTGCGCATATGCTTGCGATCAAGGACATGGCTGGTTTGCTCAAGCCGAAAGCCGCAGAGCTTTTAATCCCTGCATTACGCAAGGCTGTTGATTTACCAATTCACCTACATACGCATGATACTTCGAGCATTCAAAGTGCGACGTATCTCTCTGCTGTTAAGTCTGGAGTTGACGTAATTGATTGTGCCTTAGCAGGCATGTCAGGATTGACTTCACAGCCGAGTTTAAATTCGGTTGTAGCAATGCTACAAGAGACTAAGCGTGAGCGTAAAATTGATCTTAACTCTCTCAACAGACACAGTCAATACTGGGAGGCGGTACGTACGTCTTACCTCCCGTTTGAAACGGAGCTTCGTAGCGGAACAGCTGAAATTTACGATACTGAAATCCCAGGAGGCCAGTACTCGAACTTACGCCCACAGGCCCGTGGATTAGGACTTGAGCACCGGTTTGAGGAGGTCAAGGCAAACTATGCGAAAGCCGATGTATTGTTAGGTCGACTTGTGAAAGTGACGCCAAGTAGTAAAGTTGTTGGTGACCTCGCGCTCTTCATGACGAGTAATGATTTGACGGAAGAGCAGATGCTTGATCCTAAGAATACCTTGAGCTGGCCAGATAGTATTCGCCAATTAATGCGTGGTGATTTAGGTCAAGCGATGGGCGGATTTCCGAAGAAACTCCAGAAGGCTGTATTACAAGGGGAGAAGCCGTACAAAGGTCGACCGAATTCAAAGTTAGCCAAGATCGATTTTGCCGAAGAGGCTGCAGCTTTCGCCAAAACATATCCAGCCGTTGATCCAATCGTTGGTGATCCTGCGAAGAGTACACACCTGCTTTCATCGTTGCTATATCCGCAAGTCTTCAAGGACTATCAGGAGTTTCATGAAACGTACAGCAACGTTGCCCCGATTCCGACGCCAGCCTTCTTCTATGGACTTGAGCCAAACCAAGAGATTGAAGTTGAACTGGAGAAAGGAAAAACGATCAACGTCAAATACATGAGCCGAACGGTGCCGAGTGCATCGGGTGAAGTGCTCGTCTTGTTCAAGCTCAACGGTCAGACCCGCTCTGAAGCCACCTTAGATTTGAATGCGAACGTAACGATCATTCGTAATCGTGTAGCTCAAGGTGATGGACAGATCGGAGCACCACTCCAAGGAGCGGTGTCTCGACTCATGGTCAAGGCCGGTGACAAAGTGAAAGCTGGTGATCCACTCTTCGTACTCGAAGCCATGAAAATGGAGAGCACGGTAACTGCACCAACAGATGGCGTGATTAAAGAAGTTGTGCTTAAGCCGAAGAGCTTGGTTGCTGCTGGAGATCTGGTGGTTGTCCTTGGCTAAAGCATAATTAATTGTCAGTTGGTAGTTGATAATTGATAATGCCGAGATGTGAGCTGGATGCTGTGCCGTTGTGGTCTGACTGCTCCCGCGGTCTACCGGGATGTAGCCTACGGTAAGATTTTGAATGCCGATATGTCCCGGGGGTAGCGCGAGGATCCTCGTGCTACGCACGGGATTTTGCTCGCCTTCGGCTCATGTTCGGACCCGCTCTGCGGGTGAAGGCGTGGTTCAATTATTAGTTGATAATTGTCAACTAATAATGCCGAGATGTCTTGCTCGCCTTCGGCTCATTTTAGAGGCGTGTAGCGAGCGGATTCCTTGCTCTGTGCGGGCGCGCTAAATTGATTTGAAATCCATATTTGTCAAGGGGCGAGGAATTCAATAAGATAAAAGCAAGTCCATTTTAATCTTGAAGACTTTCTCTTCTCAGTTAGTATTTCCTTGGCGAAGAGATTTTTTAAATATGAGGTTCATAAGTGCTGAGTAGGAAAATCTTAAACGTTTAATGCTCTTAGTCCTCCAGGTCTGCGCTTAGAAATTGGAGTAGAATCGTTAATTTCTGTTGGTATGTAGAATTGTTTGGCTGATCTCATTGGTATGACGTTGCTTTCGTCTATTCTATTAAATATGTTTGCTTTATTATCTTTTGTTAAAGAAAGGAGTTTTTCTTTTGTAATTTCTGCAGAGTCAAGATCTAAGTCTTGAACGTAAACATGCGTTAAATTCTTTCCTCGAACGATTTTGGAATCAATTTCACGATTGAAAGTAGGGAAAGAGTATCCGATTACAACTAAGTGAGTAGTGCGATTGATTATGTTATTTAGTTTTTTTCTGTCTCTTTCTTCAATCCCGCCATCAAAGGCGTATCGTATAGCTTGTCCAGAGTCTCTTGTGAGTTGATTGCTATAGCTTTCCCAGTTCTTAATACCATCTTCTGGTATGGTTGAGTGCCCATTTAGGTGAAGCATGGAAGGGATTTTCTTGAACCTTTCTAGCGTGTTAGATTCTATTCCATGAAAGAATTTACTGTAGCTTAGTTCTGCTTCAAGATCGTAGTTCCAAGAAAGGAATGATACGTTATCAGGAAGAGTCAATCCTTTCGTCGAGTCTCGTTGCAATAGAGTAGCCATGAGACTGTCGTATCTAGAATCGTACTTCTCTAGAAATACGAGTTCCTCTCCTCGTTTTACTTTATCTGGATAGATTGTAAAACTGTCGGCGAAATGCCGGAAAGAGAAGTATAAGTCTACAATCTGCTTGAGTTCGGTGAGGTCGCTTTCTTGATTTCTTAAAATGAGGTATTTAGCGTATGTGTCTATAGTTTCAAAGTTTTCGAATCGAATTCTATGCTTTTTGATCGTTTCAATTATGTTAAGAGTGCCCGGGAAAATTCCCAAGCCGTTGTTTGGTTTAATTGCATTGTCAATCTGTGTTTTAGAAGTCAGAGGTATACCACTGTTTGCGATGTGGGTTTTAGCTCTTAGAGTTTCCGAAAGTGCTTTTATCTGCTCATTTATCTCACTAACAATCGGCATGCTCTTAGCACTCGCCCCCGCCCCAAATAAATACGTAATGTGATTTCCCATTTCTAATTTTTATTACCTTTTTTACAATTTAACCCAGTAGTAGGCTATGATTCACAGTCATTCAAGTTGTTGCAAAATTTGCAACAACTGTAAAATCGTCTATCCCAGAACTGTTGCAAAATTTGCAACAGTTGCCTCTTCCTCAACTTCCCCTTCCTCGATGGCGTTCCGTATATGCCTACTAATCACAGATTTATCGCGTTCAAATAGTCCCGACATTTGCAATTGAGTCAGCCAGACGGTCTGATCTACTATGTGGACCTGCAGTTCTGCTTTTCCAGAATCGTCACGATAAATAATGATTTCGCCTTTATCCATTGCTTAGGTTCTGCTCTAGTAAGTGGTGTGTAGCATAATATCGATGTGACACCTTGAGTAAAGATACAGACACGCGTTTTCGAGAGGAGCTGAATTCCCTCACGTGATGTGAACAATCGAGAAGCATCTGTGCAAGGTCTCTCAACCTGTATGAAGGAGTCAGCCCCACCACCTATCGTTCAAATTCTCACATCTCATATCTCACATCCCAAATCCCATCCAGCTACGCTGAAATCGTAAACACCTCCATCTCTCCCTTTCTTCCTCTCAAATTCATTTGACCGTGCAGCTGCAGGTTTTGGCGAAAGCCTTCATGAATGAGCGAAGACGCATCGTCACTAATCAAAAGCTCGCGTCCCTCTGGTCGGCAAGCTTGAAGAAGGCGTGCAGCACTGTTTACAACATCTCCTGAGTACACGATGTCGCGCCGTGTATCACCTACCTCGGCCACGACGACCTCGCCCGCATGAATGCCAGATCGGAACGTTGGCAACACGCCATAGCGTTGCTTGAAATAGTCCGTTTGTACATTGATTCGTTGCCTCGATTTTTCGATGAAAGCGAATGGACATGCTTTCTCACTGATGTCTTTGGTTCGCCAGGTGAGCATCACTTCATCACCCACATATTGTACGATGGTGCCACTGGTAGACATGAGCGGCTGTGCAATCGCGCAGAAGAAGTCGTGCTTGAAATGCGTGAAGTCAAGCGGTCCTAATCGTTCAGCTATTGCAGTAGAATCAATAAGATCAATAAAGAGGAAAAGACGTTTCTCCTTGACCGGCATACGATAGCGACCGGTGAACATGGCGAGCATGTTTTTAGGCCCAAGCGAGAGGCGTAGATGCAGAATGAAGTTGAGCGCAAAGCTTGCGAAGAACATCAAAAAGATGAATCGACGAATCGGTATATCGTTCCACATGTTTGCGATCGGTCGCCAGTGTTCGCCACGAATTTCGTCAGGGAAAAAATTGAAGAGTAGTAGACGACCAAGGAGCATCGTGACGAACACGGCACCTGTGTAAATGGCTGCGCGCATTCCGACATCTAACCAAGGGTATCGGTTAACGAAGCCTGGACGTAATGGTCGTGTTTCAAACCAACTCATCACGGTACCGATGGTAACACCACAAAGGAGGGCACCGACAATGTCGAACAACTCAAAAGGGCCTTCTCGCATACCTGACAGCCTACTCGCAAAGATCGATGCGACCGACCATGCGATGATCACAGGTCCCCAAATACGTCGCGCGCGTTGTAGGTGTGCCTGAAAAAGGATCTTACGTCCTTCACTGGAGTTTGCGTAGCCTTCGAGTAGAGATTGGGGATACATGAGGATTGTAAGAAACGAAATCTTACACTGGAGCCTCTACTTTAATCTATTGACTGATTAGGTCGTCCCGTTCTATACTATCTGCCCTTCTAGCCGCTCCACCAGCGGCATCATTTTTTCGATAGTGACGTGTTCCATGACTACGATCTTGTACCATTTTGGGGAATGGTGATCATCTGGTACGAGCCCGAATTCCTTTGCGATCTCAGGAGTCACATAGTTCGCTTTCATCGTAATGATGTTGCTGCCAGGTTGGCGGAAGTATTCGATTTCAAGTGCTCGAAGCTGCTCCTCCATCCAGTCGCTGCGCTTCTGCAAAACGAAGATCTTCTCATGCCAGCCGTAAGGGCCATGTTTGCTCAGGATCATCCAAACAGCAATGGCATTCGCACCTGAGCGACTACCGATCAAGGTGCTGTCTTCGCCTTCAACATACTTTGCCGCTAGGGTAGTGGCGTATTGCATCATCCCTTTTCGGATAAGGAAAATACCTGTCCCGTATGGCGCTTGCGCCATCTTGTGCGCGTCCAAAGTGAACGAACTGATATCTGCATGACGGAAGCTCATCTGCTCGCTGCCCTCTGTGAATGGGTAGAAGAAGCCACCAAAAGCACCATCTACATGTAGCTTGAATGGGAGGTTTTGCTTGCGAAAAACTGATGCAAACAGGTCAACATCATCAACCGATCCGAACATGGTGGTCATCATGTTGCAGACCACGATGAAGAACGCATTTCCGTCTGCTTGTGCGCGTGAAGTGCATGCTTGTAATTCCGCTTCACTTACAGAACGATCGTTATGATCTACAGCTACGGTATAGGTCCGGATGCCCAGCACATCGGCTGCTTTGTCCATCGAATAGTGCCTGTCTTCCGTGCAGATGATTGCGATCTGGTCGGCTTTCGCCTGGTGTTCTCTGATGTAGTAATTGCGATAAATCCAGATGGCCTGCATGTTGGCCTCTGTCCCGCCAGAGGCGACGTAGCCGTCTTGTTCGCCAGGTTCACCTCCCAAGATTTCAACGGCACATATCTCGATGAGCTCCCGCTCAATGGCCTGTGTTCCTTTGAAGTAAGACTCCGAAATGCCCATGGTGTGACATCCAATGTGATTTGGATTGTTGACCAAGGTTGAGATGTACGGGGCATCTTTTATGAAGGCTTCGTCTTGCGAAAACACCTTGCCATCCAGGGTTGAAGCAGGGATACCTAAGGAGCCCGTATCGCTATAGTTGATATTCTCCTTCAGGGCGTCAAAAACGCGCGTTTTGATCTCGTCTTGGGTTAGGAGCTTCCAAGCGTGATACTTCTTAGGATCCGTCATTTGCATTCAGCGTTAGGCTACTGCAAGGTTACAGGTATGCCGATCCAAAGAGGGTGATTACGGTTAGCCACGGAGACTGCGCTGCAACAGGTTTACTTCACAGGAACGCGAAGACTTACCTCCACATCGTCACCTACGAAGCTTCCAAAGAGGAAAGGTCCATCGATGTCATAGTCAGCTCTTGGAATGCTGATCGAACCTTCAAAAACGTTGTTGTTAAACGTGAAGGGTATCGATACGCGCTGAGATACGCCGTGGATTTTGACATTGCCGCTCACGGTATATCCGGTTGAGGTTTTGGCGAAAGCCGTACTTACAAAAGAGATACGTGGGAAAGCCTCTGCATCCAACCAATTGTCACTGCGGGCGTGCTTGTTCTGCGTCTTGTTGCCGGTCTCAATGCTAGCTGTAGCGACCGATACATCAAAAGATGATGCCTCCAGATTTGTAGGATCGAAGTCAACCTTTCCCATTAGTTCAGAGAAGGTGCCTTCCGCGCCACTGGTCGAAAATTTCACGGCATAGTCCTCTCCAATTTCGTAGCTGTTCAAGCTGTAGTAGCCGAAAGACATGAATAGGAATGAAAGGGAAACGAGCGCGGTGGTAAGAAAGCTGAGTCGCATGAGCTGGGATTTCTGAAGGTGTTCCATCAAGAACGCCTTCGTTAGGGAGAGGTTGATTTAGGATTGGCCTAATATCATGCGGCGTCATTTTTTTGACATTCGAGATGCATTTCATCGCAAAGCGTGGCTACGTCGCTGCGCTAATAGGCAAGGGCGGTAAGCCGAGATGTTCGTTTAGAGCGCGGAGGCTTTTAGAGGTGTTGTCAAGCATTTTATCGCAGGGAAGCCTGCTCCGCAGACTGCGCAAGGGAGCAAAGATCGCAAGGCTGGATGCTCATTCAGGGCGCGTGGGCGTTAGGAGGTTTTGCTTGCTTTTGGAACGTTCGGCGAGCTAATGCACGCGCTCAGAGATTGCCACGTCATCTCCTTCGTCGCGCCTCGCAATGACGGGCAAGCGCCGCAGGCCAAAACAACATCCCTTGAGGAAGCGCCGCAGGCTAAACAACATCCCTCAAGGCACGCGCCGCAGGCTAAGAAATTCTATTTCTTAAACCATCCCGCAATGCTCATCCGCTCGCGATTTGGTGCAGGAATTACCTCGTGCTCCAGCTCATCGGCGCGGAAAAAGACAGCCCGACCGGCTTGAGGGTAGACATCCAGTCCTTGCGGGTGGTCAGTAGGGTATACTCGAAGCTGGCCACCATCGGCATCTTGCCACTCTTCGTTTAGGTAAAGGACCATGGAGAAAAGTCTTCCAGAATCTGATTTGAACTGGTCGAGATGTCTTCGGTACCTGCTACCTGCAGGGTAGAGTGCAAAGTGGAATTCTTGGGTGTTGATTCCCGCGAAGCAGGTCCGGTTGAGGTGTTCAACGAAGCTTTGCAACTGCGCCAATAACTCATCTTCTGCTGGATCAACCTTAGCTTCTAGCCAATGAATGACGTCGCCTCTTATTTCGGCGCTTTCGCGAAAACCTGTGGCGCGTCCTACTCCTGCAGCCTTCATTTCCTGCTCTGCATAGAGTGTATGCAAACGCGTGCGTAGGCTGGCAAGGAGCTCTGGAGTTAAGAAGTCATCGCAAACGCCGTAGCTGTTCGTGAGCATTCCTTCGATAAGTTGTTCGAACTTATCGTGCAAGGAAAGAGGCGCAGCCAGAGCTGCAGGTGGTAGGAGCATGTAGGGTAGAGCGCAGAGCAATTCTCAGCGTTCCGGCCGGACAATCACAATTCGAGGAAAAAGGATGTCGCTGGATAAGGAGGAAGAAGATGCCCCGCTATGCGAAGGTCCTCGTGCTTCGCACGGGACTGGACAACAGGTTTAGACTATCGTCTTACTTAGTGAGGGGCAAAAGTGTTGGACCTCCCTATAAAGGTAGTCGGGTTTCCATTGTAGGATGGAAGTGATCGCCTTTATTGGTATTGGTCAATATGCCATTGGTGATCTAAAAAGCACCGTTCGCATCATTTGAGATGCGTGAAGAGGGATTTCAAGGTTAAGAGCTGAGCTCAAGATTCAATTGGAATGATTTTGTATTAAGAATAAACGTAATATTTGCCGGTGTGTAAAGCGCATCCCCGTCATAGACGATTCGTTTTGGGGATTTGCAGCTTTAGCAGCGGTCAAATTAATGCTCACCTAACTCAAGTCTCACCGATGAAACTTAGCCTTACTCTATTCCTTACTTTTTTTGGAGCAATGGTAATTGCCCACGCTCAATCTTACTCGTTAACGACTTCGACAGGTTCGTATACAGAACTTGTTGGTAGCACATCACTGAACGGTGACATGACTTGGGATGATCCCGAGTTTCCTATTCCTATTGGGTTTGACTTTACCTATTACGGTCAGACTGTTGATACGATGTTCATGTCGGCAGCTGGATTGGGCGGTTTTCTGAGCCCGATGGAAGATAACAGAGGAACGTTCTCGTTACTTGTAGCATACGGTGCCGATATTATAGACCGTGGGTGGGACTTCGTTGAAGACGACGTGACGACTGGATCCTTGTCGACGATTTCTTATGAATTACAAGGAGCTGCGGGAAGTCAGGTTCTTAAGATAGAATGGAAGAACGTAGGTTTTTACGACGAGCTAGAGGATGACAGTGTATCATCTGATTTCACGAATTTTCAAGTCTGGTTATATGAAGGTTCAAACCAGGTTGAAGTCCACTACGGTCCGAATTCAATAACACAACCAGCTCTATCCTATCAAGATCAAAGCGGCTCATTTGTTGCCTTTTTCGAAGCAGTAGATTTCGGAAACGAAGTTTTAGTTGGAGAAGCATTTGCTCTAGATGGAGATCCGACAGCACCACAACTTGTCGAACTTACTTCGATAGATACGATGTTCTATTTGGACGGTCCTATTCCTGATGGGACGATCTACGCGTTCACAAAAGATGTGTCCAGTGTTTCAAAGAATCAACAGCTACCTGGATTCTCACTGACTCCAAATCCAGCGAACGACTTCTTTACCATTTCACTATCTGGTGATAAGGCGAATCAGGACGGTCAGCTCGAGATCGTAAACGTAAGCGGGCAGACGGTAAACGAAACGCGCTTCACAGGTCAGGAGATTGATATCTCGGCCCTGAGTCCAGGCGTATACTTCGTTCACTTGCGCATAGCCAACCGCGTTGGAGTGAAGAAATTAGTGGTCCGCTAGTAGGGCTCGTCTCAGGTTGACAATGATCGTCTTACGTCGCCCAGCCCGCATGTGAAAGACTCTGTCTTTCAAAGCAAACTGGCCTCACACATGCTGGACTTACCAGCCCAGCAACATGTAGTTGTTCATGGGCCGGAAGGTCCATTATATGTGAGGCCAGTTTGATGAGTTAGCGAAGCTAACGAGTTGGGCTGGGCGATAAATGAGCTTCAACTACACGATAGCTACGCCAGCGCATAGCAAACCAAATCGCAGTTACTTAAGGCTCCAAAAAAGGATAACCAACCCCAACCAAGAACAGCCCTTCTGCATATGCTGGCGTCTCATATTTGCACGGCATTCCTGTTGCAAAAGCTGCATCAATTTCTTCAAGAGAAAGTGAGCCTTTTCCTACATCAATCATGCGGGCCACGAGTAGGCGAACCATGTTGTGCAGGAAGCGATTTCCTTGGATTGTGAAGACGAATGATTGTCCATTATTTGTTTTAGTGAGCGTGCATTCATCGATCCGGCAGATCGTGCTTGGATACTGCTCTGGACTTCGGCAAAATGCCTTGAAGTCACTGTTTTGGCGAAAGCGAGAAACGACCTCTTGCATCAAGTCAGCATCGAGTGGGGTAGCGTCGTACCTCCCTGCTAGGTCTCCGTGGAGTGGGTTTTTGACAAGGTCTATGTGGTACTCGTAGCGTCGGAAGGTTGCACTGCGTTGAGCGTGTGCATCATTATCTACAGGGATCCAATCGAAGATCGCAATGTCATCAGGAAGCATGCGGTTGAGTCGAAACGTACCATCGTAATCGATATGCGCTTTCAAGTTGACATGCGCAAAATACGACCGTGCATGAACGCCTGTATCCGTTCGCCCGCAACCCGCGACATGCACAGGATAGCCGAGCATCTTCTCAAGGTATTGTTCCAAGGTCTGCTGCACCGTCACCACTGGCGGAGCTTGCGTCTGCCAGCCGTGATAGGCGGTGCCTTTGTATCCGAGGTGAAGGAAAATTCGCGGCATATCAACAAACGTACGCCTGTAGAATTAGAACGACTCTTATTTCTGTAATGGCTATCTTAGGCATGTCCATCCAACTAGATTTTATGAAGACCAAGCGTATTCAATCTCTCCATCCCACCTGGCTATTGTTGCCGCTCTTCTTGGCGTTTGGTCTTTGGATGTTAGGGAGTCAAGCCGCCTTACTACAGCTTCATCCTGAAGTTGCTTGGGGCATTCTGTTCGACTTACTGCTGACGGTTCCTCTATTGTTTTTCTTCATTGTTCGTAAAACGAAACTGCCGAATACGCTTACGCTTCCAAGCCTTTTCATCGGTGTCGTGATTGCAGCAACCACGTTACCTGAAACACAGCAGGGAGTCGTCGAGATAGTCAAACAATTTGGGATTCCACTCATCGAGATAGGTGTGGTAGGATTCGTGATCTATCAGATTCGGAAAAATCAAGCGTCATTCAAAGAGAACTGGCAACTCCAGCCAGATTTTTTCTCAAGTTGTAAAGTTGCCTTCGGTGCCTTTCTACCTGGTCGATTTGGCGTGTTTATGAGTACTGAATTAAGTGCTTTTTACTATGGCTTATTTCATTGGAAGTCTACCGCATTACAAGCAAATTCTTTTACGTACCACAAGCGGAGCGGGACTCCTGCGTTGATAGGAGCTCTAGTTGTAATGGTGCTTGTAGAGATGTTTGCGGTACATCTTCTCATTAAAGATTCGTTTCCAATAGTTGCGATACTGCTGCTCGTTTTGAGTGGGTATACGGCCTTGCAATTCCTTGGTTTTGCAAAGGCGCTTGGTAAGCGTCCCATTCAGTTTTTAGAAGGAAAACTACTCTTGCGCTACGGTATTATTGCAGAAGCAAGTATAGATCTCCAATCAATTGTTGGCGTGGAAAGGATCACCACCCAACCAAAATCAGATGATGTGCTTAGGCTTTCACCGTTGGGAGAATTGGAGCGCGTAAACGTCTTGATCCGTTTTTCATCTATGACCTCGATTGAGCAACTCTACGGGAAAGAGAGACATGGCGAAAGCATAGCCTTACATGTCGATGAACCAGACCGCTTCGTTTCTGAATTAGAGAAACTCACGAACTAGAACGAGGCTCAGGTCTCTGGGATAAAGCGTGGCATTTTTCAAGCTAAAACACAGAGGTGGTCTCGCGTGTATACAGAGGTATGCAATCAAGTTCAAACGATCCTTTCACAGGCACAGCAACCTACGAGCAAGTCACCTCAAGGGCGGCAACCATCGATCTTGGTTATACGCCTAGTTCAATGCGTGCAGGCTTCACGACATTGTTGCTCGGTGAGAATCCTGCAGCAGATGCACGTCCTCTCATCAACCTCGGTGGGGTAGAGGCACGACTCAGTGGGCGTGATTCTTTGGATGGATATTCAGGGCGTGTGTGGGTTTGGTTTCATGGAGGAGGTTACGTTTTCGGTTCTCCTGAAACGCATATCCGTCCGACTTCAGCTTTCGCCAAAACCACCGGCTGTCCAGTCATAACCCCTCGTTATCGTTTAGCACCTGAGCACGTGTGGCCTGCTCAGTTAGATGATGCGTTGGCTGTGGTTCGCGCATTGCAAAATCAAGGATTGGAAGTTGCACTTGCTGGAGATTCAGCAGGAGGACACCTTGCCATTAATACGGCACTTGCCTTAGCGAAAGCCCAATCCTCGCAAAATGGGACTGGAACACCTGTAGCCCGACTAGCACTCTTTTCTCCCAATACAGATCGTGCAGGCTACAATCCAACTCGAGCGGAGCGAGATGCATTTGATCCAATCGTTGGAGATGCATTTGACGTGATGTTGGGCAAGATGTGCTTTGAGGATATGCCAGTTACGGATCCACAAGTTTCACCTGTTTTGGGTGACTTGAGCTTGTTACCTCCAACACATATAGAAGTGGGAGGGACGGAATTACTTCGTGATGATTCACTTGCTTTTTATGCTTTCGCAAAACGTGCAGGCGCTGAAATAACGCTGCATGAGACGCCTGAGGCATTCCACATGTGGCAGGTATGGGGGCCATGGCTAGAAGAAGGCCAAGAATCTCTTGAACGAGTTGCAGCGATGACGAGGTAATTACCTTTCAGTAGTCTAACGTTAATGAGGATTGTCGATCAATTGAGGCTTTTTCGACTCAAAACCTATGAAATTTGGGCCTTTTAGGCGTTTTTTCTCCTATGGCACTCACTTTGCAACGTTGTTTGCAAAGTTCTACGAATGCCTTGTTGGGTGAAATACGGCATTAGCCTTGTTCTTGTTGCCGCAGCCTTGCTGGTGAGTACGCTTGCTGCTGCTCAACTAGAGGCAGACGAGCCTCAACAAGAGCGTGTAGTCGAGCCACCAGTAGTGGTAGATCCTTTCGAAGGGTTGAATTTCGACAATTCAGAAGATGTCACGAAAGCGTATTTGGACTTAAAAAAGACCCCACGTAAAGCGGGGCTAGAACAGTTTACTCAGTTATATACTGCTGTAGAGCGTCTAGAGCTCAATCAATTGAAAGGCTGGTTGGCCTATTCGATTGCTGCTAGGAGCTTCGTGCAACTTGATGAGCCTAGAACAACAATTAAATTTTGCGAAACTGCACTAAGGTTTCCAGATAGCCTAAGCCATAAAGAAACGGCTAGCCTCCTAAATATCAAAGGTGCGGCAAAAGGAATGCTGAACAATGTTGTCGTTGCTATTGATGATCTGCATGAAGCTATAATTTATGCGGAGCAGAATGTGCCTGAAGAAATGGTATATGCTATTGGGAACTTATCAATGAACTACCTAAGGGCGGGAGATACCATTCAAGCTTTGCACTGGATGAAACGTTCCTTAGATTGTTCAAGGGCAATTACCGATTCATTAGATCAAGCTTATAATTTTGTCTATGATTTCTCCAGTATTGCTTCTCTTCAATTTGAAATTGGTCAATTTGATTCTGCTCGCCTCTATTGCGACAGTACTATGGTGTATATGAAGCTCTTAGAAGCTAGCAATTACCGAAAGTTAGAGGTTCAGTCGGTGGCTTATACTCCTGCGGTAAAGTTAGCAGTAAGGGATAAAGATTTTGACGCACTTTTAAGATACGTTGACACTTTTAATATCGCCGATCCTGTCGAAGCGAAACGGACACTAGCTGCTTATGCAGAAGCAAAGGGAGATTATCGAAAAGCACTTTTCCATACAAGAGATACCATCTTTGGGGATACCGATTACGAAAACATTCGCTTAGAAAAAAGGAAGTTGTATTTTCAAAAATTAGGGATGCTTGACAGTGCACTCTATGTATCTAATTTCTTGGTGAAAGATCTGAGCGAGGCTAAGTTTAAAGAGTTGAAACAGTTGTCTCAGTTTAATAAGGATAGACATGATAGGGCGATCGAGCTTCAAAGCGCTAATGACCGCATTCATCGCGCACAGGTGAAACTCCTCGCTTCGCAAAAAAGACAACTTGTTGCGATTATCGTATGCTTATTCCTTGGAGGAGGTATGCTTTTGGTTTTTAGTAGGTATAAGCGTTCTAGAAACCAAGGGTTGAAGCTTACAGAGAAAGTTGATTATCAGGCTGTTAAGCTGGAATTGGCAAACGAACGGCTTCTAGCGAGGCTCCGCGAATTAGAGCGATTTAATCACCTTATTTCTCATGACCTTCGAGAGCCAGTGCGTTCAATTGTGAGTTTTTCTGCGCTAGCAAAGCGTAAAGTTGCAAGTCAACCTGAAGCGGCCGAAGCTGTGGAATTCGTTCGTAAAGGAGCCTTGCAATTGCAAGCGCTACTAGTTGGTATTGAATCACTGCTCGAGGTAGATCAACAACAATTAAATTTCCAGAAAAGCGATATAAATCAACTGTTAGATTCACATGTCAGAGCTGTGAGACAAAAGCACCCAGGTACATCTATTCATGCTACTTCGTCAGAAGGAATTCAACTTTTCAGCTTTGACGAAAAGTCGGTTGGGTCGATATTGGGCTTGCTAATTAGTAACTCGATTAAGTTTTCCGGTTCTCAAGCGCCTGATATCCTTCTGCATTCTCGTTTAGATCCTGAAACTGGAGATTTGCTCTTGTCTGTTCGAGATCAAGGTATTGGATTTAGTCTTCAATACAGCGATCAGATCTTTGAGACCTTTAAGCGACTCAATCGTCGTGAAGATTATCAGGGAAGTGGAATAGGCCTTGCCCTCGCTCGTAAAATAGCGATAAATATGGGTGGACAGTTAAGTTGCGTACGCGCACAGCCGAGCTTGGGTTGTACATTCGAAATACGCATCTCGCCCAGTCCTTTCCAGTTGCAAGATTCTGTTCAAGAAGAAAGCCTCGTAGAAGCGTAAGGAATGTAGTGGTGCTTTTTTGTCTGTCGTTAAACTTCTTATTGATTTCTCGGTTCAACTTTGGATGATATCAGCTTTTCCAATCGCGCCAAACTGGATGCGCTACACGATGTATGCCGCCGCTATTTACAATATCCTTTGGGGAGCTTGGGTGGTCTTGTTTCCGCAACATGCCTTTTCGCTATTCGATATGGATCCGATCAACTATGCGAGCGTATGGCAAAGTGTAGGAATGATCGTTGGCGTCTATGGTATCGGTTACGGAATCGCGGGGACCGACATAGCAAGGCATTGGCCTATTATTCTGGTGGGCTTTCTAGGGAAAGTGTTTGGTCCTATTGGACTGATTCAGAAAGTATGGCTAGAGCATGAGTTGCCACTTCAATTCGGTTGGATCAACGTGTTCAATGACTTGATCTGGATTGTTCCTTTTGGATTAATCCTGCGTTGGGTTTGGAAGCAACGTTTGCTATAGCTGAACAGAGAAGCCTAGCTCGCTGAAGTTGGCCGAGGGACTTTGATAATTAACGTAGTCCCTTTAGTTTTATCAGATTTCAACTTGATGGTGCCTTCTGCAAGTGTGACAATTCTTCGAATGATAGGTAGTCCTAATCCTGTCCCTGGGAATGTCTCCCGCGGGTGAATTCTCTTAAACATACCGAATACCTGCTCTAAATAGGCTTTTTCAATTCCAATTCCATTATCTGAAATTGACACTTGAAGCCTTGTTAGAGAAGGATGGGAAGTCTCCATTTTTATCTGGATTTCTTTGTCCCAATTTCTAAACATCAGTGCATTTAGTGCGATTTCATAGAATAGGGTTTCCGCGTTGTTGCGACCCATTAGAAAAGCATCTGAAGTGTGGTCAGAATTACTGTTGAGGCTTGGTGCTGAAACTCCTAGCGTTTGAATAAACTGTTCAATTAGGGCAATTCTGTTGACGCGAGGTGTCTTCTCTTCTTTGAAAATCGTTCGGAAATTGATAGCGGCTCGAAGAAGCTGTTGCTGCCACAATTCGTTGACTGAGAGCTGAACGGTTTCGTCTTCACTGTAACTAGCTCGTTGATAAACGAGTAGTTTTTCAAGCGCGGCATACATGTGCTTGCAGCTATTCGTAATGAATTGAAAATGCTCTTGAAGAATACGATCACCTTTAAGATCTTCGGGGAGTCGTTTTTGTACAAGTTGAGTATACAACCTGATGGTGCGAATAGGCTCCTTTAGATCATGAGATGCTGCAAGCGAAAATTGCTCGAGTTGCTCATGCGCTTCGTTAAGCCGGACTTGGTTCTGTTCTTCAATCGCAATCTGATCGTCGAGGTGTCTTTTAGAGACTAGTAGATTTCCACTAATGGTCTTTAGCTCGTTTCTAGCTGTTTCGATCGTTGTAACCTGCTCTTCAAGTTCTAAGGCATGTCGTTTTGCCGCTTGATTAACTTCCAGATTGAGGTCACGATTAATGCCTGCAATAAATGAGCATGTCAAGCCGGAAATAACACAGTTTATCTCTACGATAGACATGTAGTCATACGGACTAACGAACCAGGTAGGCGTGCCTTCAGTACTCAGTAGAAGGTTCGCATAGAAGCATGATCCAATCAACACAAGTAAGGCAATTCGCCACTTCGGGTGGTTTTCAGAATAGATTGCCTGTAATAGAAGCGGGGCCAAGAACAGCCCAATGAGGACACTTGGACAAGCAATAGTCAAAATTAAAATAAGCAAGCTTAGAAAGACTAAAAGCGTACGTATTGATACATTAATGGTGTGCTGCTTAATCCCACGATATGCCAGGTAATTACTTGCTAGAGCAACTATAGCTCCTGCTTTTAGAATAAAAGGAACATCTAGAATTAGTGTCTGTACAAATAGGGTGGACGTACAGAAACAGATAGCAATACACGTGAGGCGTGCTGATTGGAGCTTTGCTTGCTCCAACCCCAATAGACTACTGTGTGTCGGTAAATTCAGGTTAAGCAAACTCATAGTTGTTGCTTGATTTTTTTCTTTGGATCTGGTTGATCCTCAGCAGAAATTTCGTCAACTTGATTTGTGTTAGTCTCTGGGGAAGGAAATATCACGCTAAAAGAAGAACCTATTCCTACTTCGCTTTGTACACTAAGGTTAGCGCCGTGAGCTAAAGTGATCCGTCGGCAAAGCGCTAATCCAACTCCGCTTCCAGTTTGATTACTCTCGGCATTCTCGACTCTACTGAAAAGGTCAAAGATTCTCTTCTGTTCGTCGTCGGGAATGCCGAGTCCGTTATCAGAAACAACAACATTTATCTTCCCGTTAGATTGGATTGTACTAGAAATCTTGATTACTGCCGGGATGCCGGGCTGCGCATATTTGATTGCGTTCGCAATCAAATTTTGATAGAGTTGAATCAGCTGTGTTTCCACCCCCATTACTTGAGGCAATTCGGATACTGAAACCTCTGCCGCTTCAGTATCGATAAGCGCTGACAAGTTCTCTTTTGCCATTATCACCACGTTCTCAAGCGAGAGTAGGGTCAATGCGTTAGAGGTTGAAGTTGTAGAAAACGTGAGTAAGTCCGCGAGCATTCGGTCCATGCGAACTCCTGCATCTCTGGCAAATTCAAGGAACGTACCTATTTCCTCATTCACGGTGTGCTTCGAAATTCGTCTCGATACAAGCTGGTTGAAGGAGATCATTGATCTCAATGGCTCACGTAAATCATGGTGCATGGCACGAACAAGTTCATCTTCGTCAGCTCTACGGGATGCCAATGTTTGCGTCGTTCGTGTTGCACGTTGGAGCTGCGCATCAAGAAGAGTTGATTGATGTTGAAGTTCGGCGTTTGCGCTTAGGAGTTCTATTCGCTGTCGTTGAATTTCTTTTTGTCGCTCAAGGAGTGACAATTCAGTCTTTTGGAGACGCCTGCTGGCTTTTCGCCTACGGCGGTTTGCATTTCCTACGAAAAGGAACGTGTAGAGTCCAAAGAGACTTAAGCTTACCGCCATGCTGATTCTGCCTGGGACAGATCCTCCGACATTACCTTGATACTCGAGTGAAAGCATGATGATGGCGCCCACGATCATGAGCGTGTAGGCAATGATATTCCTTGAGGAAAACGTAACGGTACTCAAGGCGAAAGCGATGTAGAGCGGAGTGCCGCTAATGCCTTCTTTCATGGTAAGCGAAATGATGCCTACGCAGATTATGTTGATCACATGGAGCGTGACTTCATTGGCAGTACGTGAAAGCCAAGGTGCAATGAAATACTGGATTGTCGAGAGAGCTAGAACAGCGATCATGCCCTGCCCTTGTCTAACATCACCATAAACCCATGTCAGTATGAGATGACACACTGCTATAAAGCCGAGCGTCAATCCAAACAGGCTGAATGACTTTGGATGGAGGTAATGAAATTTTTTCGCTATCACTTAAGTAACACTTATGCGAAAAATGTGCCATTCGACGAATTGCCGGATATAGGCTAATGAACGCTAGGTTTCTGTGCGATTACACAAGTGTTTGAATTGCTACTTGGTGGCTCCGAAAGTGTTTGAAAAGCCTTCTCTTAGATGTATTGTGTTTTGGTTCTAGCACTACCTTGCAGCCATGTCTGAATCAACCACTCCTAAGCAACCCAATAACCCACTGCACGGCGTGCGTTTGGATGATATGCTAGAGCGTCTAGTAAAAGTCCACGGTTGGTCGAGCCTAGGAGAGAAAACAAACATTGTCTCTTTCCTCAATAACCCTACGTTTCCTTCGAGTCTCAAATTTTTGCGCAAGACACCTTGGGCTCGTAAGAAAGTTGAGGTGCTGTATCTGCGCTTGCTTCAGCTAGAAGCTTTGGGAAAGGAGATGTAAGAAGAATCGTAATGGACCAACAAGTAGTGCAGTGTCTAAGCTTCGTGCGGATTTATGCGTAAATATCGTGTTAAATTGATTGTCTGGCACTTAGTGTTGATCAAACTCATCGGATTTGAGGTTCGCTCTCTAAAAAAAGGCGACAGCCAAACTTGATATTTTGATTTTCATCACGCAAAATCAAGTTTTGACGTGTAGGCGGCGTTCAATGACAAATTCTCGTTGTCACACCTTTCGCGCACTAAGTTTGCAACTTAATAAGTCTAGTCTCACATATGGATGGGCGGGCACGAAGTTTAACCTTTGTGCCCGCCCTCTTTGAGTCAATACTTAGCAGGTGTTTGATGCATTATGGTGTTTTCGTCGGATAAGCATCAAACTCTTCCATAAAATTCGGAATTCTGGCCGCTAAGAGTGATCTTACCGATATGATCGTAGCCTTACGCAGTCTTTCGTTTTTCCTCCTAGGTCTTCTGTTGCTAAATGCCTCTAGTGTTTTGGCGCAAGCTGACCTTTCGACTAAGCTAGAACAAGAGCTTAACACCACTAGACAGGTGCTTCCTGTATACGTGATGCTCAAGTCGCAAGCCAACGCGAAAACCATTCTCGCAACTGAAGCGGGCCGTGGCCTTTCCAAGAAAGAGCAAGTGGCCCAGGCGCTCACTCAAGTGAAGCTTCGTAATCAGCAGTCTCAAAAATCTTTCGTCGAGCGATTGAACACCTTTGAAGGGGTTTCGAATGTCAGATCACGTTGGATTGTCAACATGGTAGGTTTTGACGCAAGTCCAGAAAAAATCAGAGAGATCGCAAGCTATCCTGAGGTTGCTGCGATTTACTATGATGAGCCATGGGAGATTGAGAAAGTACTTGATGAAGTAGCCGCGGTTAGTGCCCCTGGAGGAAAAGAACCAGGTTTGGCTGCAGTCAATGCTGATAAAATGTGGGCACTAGGCTACACAGGCTTTGGAGGTGTAGCATTCACCGCAGATACAGGGGTTGATCCTTTTCACCCTGCGATCAATCACAAATATGCTGGCTATGATGGCCGAGCTGGGAGTTGGTATGACTTCGATCAACGAGTTACATTTCCTTTCGACTGTGGTGATCACGGTACACACGTTACAGGAACCATTCTTGGTGTAGATCGCGTGACTGAAGACACGATCGGAGTTGCTTACAACGCTCACTGGTTAGGTGGTGCGATTCTTTGCGGAATCGGTACAGCAGACAACATAGGTGCTTTCGAATGGGCGATCGACCCGGACGGCGATTTTGCAACGGACGATGATCGTCCTGTTGTCATCAATAATTCTTGGAGAGACCCATCGATTGCAGGTGAGGAGTGTACAACCACTAATCCTTATCCAACAATTCTGGACAATCTCGAAGCAGCAGGAATCGCAGTCGTATTCTCGGCTGGTAATTCAGGACCTGATGCTTCAACGATTACTCCTCCACACAACTACAATTCAGGACTCGTCAACGCATTTACCGTAGGAGCCCTCAATTCAAACAGTACTGGGATCGCTGGATTTTCAAGTCGCGGACCTGCACTCTGTTCAAGGGATTCAGTTCCATTGGACATCAAACCAGAGGTTTCAGCTCCTGGTTCGAGTGTTCGATCTTGCCTTCCAGGAGTTGAGTATGGTCTCAAATCAGGAACAAGCATGGCGGCACCCCACGTAGCTGGTGCAATCCTTTTGCTTAAAGAAGCTTTCCCGTTGCTAAATGGAGAAGCGCTAAAACTTGCGCTTTACAATTCAGCTGTAGATATGGGAACTGCAGGAGAGGACAACACGTTCGGGCGTGGCATCATTGATGTTTTCGCCGCTTATAACTACTTGATAGGTGAAGGCAATACTCCAACCGCTCCATCTTGGCCAACTACGGCGCCAGTTGTTAAAGGAATGCAAGTACCAAACTTGGATTGTAACGGTGAGTTCTCTTTCGAATTGACGATCGCAAACGAAGGCGTTGATGACATTTCAACGGTTAGCTACGAGTACGCGATCAACAGCGTAGTCAGTTCTGGAGTTCTTGATAATGTAGACCTCTCACCAGGCCAAACAGAGACATTTACCATTGCTGGTACTTCTACTCTTTCCGGTTCGTATGTACTGCAGTTTAGGTTGATTGAAGCCAACGGTAATGCCGTTGATCCTCGTTTGGATATTGGCGGAGCTGCCGAAGTCGTGCTTTCTCAGATTGCACCTGCAGAGCTTGTCATGGATGATTTTGGAACTAACGGTCCTTGTTTGAATTCCCCAATTATTCTCTCTTTGAACGGAACAACTGGAGATTCGATCGTATCGTATTTCAATGCCAGCGCAGCAACAGGAGTTGGAGCCATTAATTCCCCGCAGCCTTTTGTTATTGAAGAGCTTACTGCACCTACAACACTTTACGCAGTTGCTGAATACTTGGTAATTGACGGACTAGAAACTCCTGAGCTAGATGACATTGAGTTTGCCGAAACAGATGACATCACGATGCAAATCACAGCTAATGAGAACGTCCGATTGCGACAAGCCAATGTTATAGCAGAAGGCAGTGGACGTATTCTCATTGAAGTGATCAATGAAAATACAGGCGGTAGAGCAGCGAGGCGTTCGGCACAAGTAGTCGAAGGAGTTAACGCAGTTGAGATACGCGCATCACTTGAGCAAGGGGTGCCATATTCTATCAATATCACAGGAAATGTAGAACTCGGAGAGATTCCTAATGAACGAATCAGCGGAACAGACTTCGCAGACGGAAGAGTTTCAATTACGTTTTCGCCAAATAGCTTCTTCCTTTACGACATCGAGTCAGGTTACGTTGATGGATGTGAATCGATAGAAATCGATCTGTCTCCAGATCCAACTCGTACTTCAGCAACACTTGCACCTGTGGCTATACCTGCTCAAGTTGAGCAAGGTGCCGAAGTTGTATTCAGCGAAACGTCTCTTGCTTCAGCTACAGACCACAGATGGATCGTTAACGGTACAACGTATACCGGTTCTGGTGACATGCTTCGCTTGCAAGCGACGACGCTCGGCATCATGTCAGCTCGCGTACTAGCTAATGACGATAATGATTGCCTCGCAACCGGGACGACTGAAGCAGAAGTAGTACAGGCAAGTCTAAGCACTGGCGATCTTGACGGGAGCAGCAAGCTGGACGTTTATCCAAACCCTGCGTCAGATTACTTCGAACTAAACGGTACCGTTCCGAATTTGCTCGATGTATCACTGATAGATGCTACCGGACGCATGTTACAGCTATGGTCAGGTGGCCAGAAGCGTTACAACTTGCAGGCTGTGCCTAAAGGAGCCTACCTCCTGCAATTGGTCAACAAAGAAGGGCAGACCCAAACCGTACCTCTCGTTATCGAGTAGTACAGCCTTTTAACAGGTATTGAACTTTCGTTAAAACATGCGAGCAGAGAGATTTGCTCGCATGTTTTGCATTATGCGAGATTCAAGCAGAGAAATAGTTGGAGTGAGAAAGCTAAACGCGCAGTTTCGCTAAGGCTAGCGCCATGGCAGACTGCTCTTCTCGGGTAAGGTTCGTGTTGTCAATAACCACCGCGTCGACAGCTTTTTTCAAAGGAGAATCCTTCCGTGTGGAGTCGATTCTATCTCTATCGGCAAGGTTCTTTGCGACAAGATCTCTTGGGGTGCTTGTCCCGAATCGGTCAAGTTCAGCTACTCTTCTACGCACACGCTCATCGGTGTCGGCGGTAACGAACAGCTTTAGTTCGGCATTAGGAAAGACGACCGTCCCAATGTCTCGTCCGTCCATTACAATGCTTCCGTTTTGCCCAATGAGCTGCTGCTGGCGGACAAGTTCGGATCGAACGATGGATAGAGTTGCTACTGGGCTGACCAATTCATTCACAGCCATGCTGCGAAGTTCTTTCTCTACGACTTGACCATTGAGTAGTACGCGCTGTAGCGTGCCTTCATTGCGGAAGTCTAGGCGTAAGTCGGCTAAAGCCTCTTCTACTTTTTGAGCATCATCTACTGATACCCCCATGCGTAAGAAGTGCAGGGTGACAGCTCGGTACATAGCCCCAGAGTCTACAAACACATAGCCCAACGTAGACGCTAGGTCTTTCGCTAGCGTACTTTTTCCACAAGAAGAGAAGCCGTCAATGGCGATCGTAATCGGCATGGCCGCAATCTAAGCGTATCAAAGCATTATTGAGGCAACGCAGCGAATTCGTTTACCCCAAAAAAGGCCAACATGTCTTCAACATTGATAGGGCTAAAGGAATCTGAGCGCAAAGAACAGTGGAAAATTGTCATTTGAAGCTGGTTGAAGTATCGTTCGCCGACCCTGTCGAGTTCGCCCCTAAAGTGCTTTCGTTCAAGGCGGTAAAGTAGCTGTGACATCGCGATGAGTCGAGTGTCTTGCTTTGCGTTGAGGTGTTTTACCGAAAGGTGTCTAAAGGCGGCGATCGTTTCTCTTAGCTCAGTTTGTTTGTCCAGCATGTGCTGAAGCGTTGCTTTGAGTAAATATCTCCACGCATTGAGCCCTTGGAGATCTCTTCCAAAAGTGGCGTCCTTTCTTAAGAACGCTTCGACGGTAGAGGTGTGCGCATATCTGCTACTGTTTCCCATCTTCTGATCAAAACAAATAGCAAGTAACTCTAAGAGCCTAAACGCTTCTGCTTCTTGAGGTGCAATCCGCCTAAAATTGCGATGGTTTTGTGCGGATTGTGCGATTCGTAAGGCTTCTGAATATTCTCCAACACCTAGCATCAAGGCTATGTGATGCTTCTGGACACCAAACCACTCTTCACTGCCGACTTTACAGCGACCTTCAAGATGGAATACAGCTTCGAGGCCTTGCGTCTTGTCTTTTTGCTCGATAAATGCTTCTAATCGCCACGTACAGAGTTTCCAGACTCGGTTCTCCTGTAATTGCCTAGGGGCTTCCATGCTGTAGGCGATAACGTCTTCTACAAGTGAAATGACACGCTTCTTATCAGACAAAGTGCGAGCTAGGATGCAGCTTGTTTCAAGGTGATTATAGAAAAGCATGGCGCTCTTAGTCGCAGAAAGCGTTTCGTCGATTTCTTGTTGGAGCTGCGCAACGCCTTGTTCAATTTCGGCGTGATTACTTTCTGAGTAAGTCGAATGAAACAGCAACTGTGCACGCCTCAAAATGGACTCACTTTGTATTTCTACTTGGTATGTTTTGTTTGCTGTGGTGATGATGTCTTGCAGCTGCGCTCCACTTTTGACGTCACCAATATCGGCTGCATGATTAGCTAAGAATCTAGCGGTCTGAACGGTTAGTTCTGAGAATCCATAATTCAGACAAACCGTAAGAAGGCTTTTGGTCATTTGAAGCGCCGGATCCTCTGCGCCGTTGACACGTAAAATATTGATAAGCGACCAATCACGTTGGCAATTGTGATACGTCTGGTCGAACGAGCTTCGATGTGGCCTGCTTTGATCAACGAAAAATAACGTGTTCAACAGCCTTTTTCTAAACCTAGACTTTAGCTGTCGATATCGAGCATCTGAAGGCCCCGCATCATATAGTTTGAGGGCGGCTTCCCTGTCTGACCGGATCGTTCCGTCACGCAAGCCTACGTAGAGTTCTCTAAACTTAGAATTCTTCGCATTCAGCACATCCTCCGTTAGGACGTCAATCTTTCTCAATTTCTGTCGCGAAATTAATTGAGCGACGGCAAGCATGCTTTTCATGAAGGACTATTTTTCTCTCTACTGGAGACTTTTCACTGGTGGGAATAACGATCTATCATATGCAACAATCTATCCATGTATTAGTCGTGTTTCACTAAGGCTGATGGGGTAAAAAGAAACCCCGACTTCTCTTGCGAGAAATCGGGGTTGATTTGTGGTTATGTAATCGGCTGACTAAGCGCCTTACTGAGGAATCCTCAATTAGGAGCTAGTACTCGTCTTCATTGAAGAGGAAGTCATCCTTTCGCGGGTAATCGGGCCATACATCTTCGATGGTCTCGTATACCTCGCCTTCGTCCTCCATCTCTTGGAGGTTTTCCATTACCTCTAGCGGTGCGCCAGATCTAACAGCGTAATCGATGAGCTCATCGCGCGTTGCAGGCCAAGGTGCATCTTCAAGGTGGTGGGCTAATTCAAGTGTCCAGTACATGGGATTATTTAAATGTCTGTAATCGAGAAGGTTTAACGCACGCTTTTGTTGCGTCCCCCCCTCGAAGAGTGCTACGAATAACGCGTTATGCAGCTATTCATGCAAGTATTATTTTGGTTAATTTTCGGCTGTCAAAGAAGAGGCGCAATTGGCTGGCAGTTAGCTAGTTATCCTGTTTTTTAGCTTTCGCCAAAACCTCAGGGTCGTAAGAAGCCACTACTTCGAACCTCCGATTTGCGTAGCCATGGGGCGGGTTTCCAACCTCACTACTGCCAGAAGGACCCGTTGGATCGCATACCCGATAGCGCTTTCCGTCATGCCAATAGGCTTTGCCTTTGAGCTCTTTTGAAGCTACAGCGACACTTAGGTGATCGTTGTAAGCAATAGCGATGATCGGAACGTCAAGCAATTCTTTGACGAGATTGAAGTAGAGCGCCGACCTGTCTTCACAGTCGCTCTGCGCATAGAAGAGGGTTTCTTCAGCAATCATTGGCTTTGAGTATCCGAATGCTTTTTTGTCTTCCTTATAGTCAAACGCCCCTCGTGTGAAGGCCGCTAAATAGCTGAGTGATTCCGCTTCAGATTTTCCTTCAAGCAGCGTGCGTAGCTGTCCATAGAGTTGGTCACCCGCAGCATCGCTCATTGGAATCTCCATGTAGAGGCCTTCTTCGAAGAACGGGTAGTCCTCCATCCATTGGATGATGGTCCTGTCGCTCGACGTTCGAATCGTTTGTGCTTCTCCCTGGTAAGTGAAAAAGTATGGGCGCTCGACGAGCTGTGGTGTCAGGTTAGGCAAATCGATAAGGCTGAAGCTGAATGCTTCTCCTGCAGGGTTTGGTCGCCTAGGGTGCATGTTAAGGCTTCGACTATGGTGCTTTCTCGGTAAGAGCGCTGCCGATAAGTTCACATACTTTCTATTCTCATCTTCGATGATAGGGACTTCAAACATGGCCTCGTCGGTATACACGTAGATGAAAATGTCACCCTTCCTTTGGTCGTAGCAAAGTCGTGTATCGTATCCTGCGAGTGAAAGCAAGTGGTGTTCCAGCACCCGCTGTTCAGAAGTGGAGACGAATCCAGCAATTTCATCCAGCGTCTGGTGTACGAGTTTGAAATACAACCAGTCATTTAGCTCCCACTTTACGCGATATGCGTCAAGTTGTGAGTGAAGTTGATCCCAATCCCTGCTAGAGGCAGAGAGTAGGTAGAGGTCAATACCGTCTCCGGTGACCTGTAAATTTCCATTTGCGAATAGCTCAGCAGGGTAGGTTAGTTCAACTTCCTCTCCATAGAAGGAAAGCTCAGCATGCTGCATCGGCAGCATGAATCCAAGTAGCAAGCTGGCCCAAGCGAGGATAAGGCTGTGCATGGAGTGAGTTCTGTGGGGGATTAGAAGATGTTGAAGACTGATCTAGCGTATTCGTAGTGTTACGCAGGTCATTACATTTAATCTACGTTCAAAAGCCATACTAGATTTTATAAAAAGCCTTGTTTAGCAATTTATTAGGCATTTAAAGGCTGCGAGGCAGTGTAATGACACAATGTGGGTCAAGCACTGCATCCTTCGGTAAAAGACAAAAGCCCGCGAATACTCAGTATTCGCGGGCTTTTCATACAATCTAAAACTGCGATTGATCAGAGAATCAACATCGCGTCTCCATACGTGTAGAAACGATATTTCTCCTTGATCGCCTCAGCATACGCCTCGAGGATGAGGTCGGTACCTCCAAAAGCACAAGCTTGAATAAGCAAACTCGACTTTGGTAAGTGCATGTTGGTGATCATGCTGTCTGCAACGTGGAAGCGGTACGGTGGGTAGATGAACTTGTTGGTCCAACCAATATTGGTTGCGAGCAAGTCATCAGCACTGATAGAGCTTTCGATTGCACGCATAGAGGTTGTACCTACACAGCAAACGTGACCCTTGTTTCGCTTCGTTTGGTTGATGATGTCAACCGCTGATTCCGTAACCTTAAAGTACTCTGCATCCATCTTGTGCTTAGAGAGGTCTTCAACCTCAATTTCACGGAATGTTCCGAGTCCTACGTGTAGGGTTAGCTCAGCACGCTTGATTCCTTTCAACTCCATGCGCTTAAGCAATGAAGACGAGAAGTGAAGTCCAGCAGTCGGTGCAGCTACTGCACCTTCTTCCTTTGCGTAAAGTGTCTGGTAGCGTTCCTGATCGAGTGGTTCGACTGGGCGGTCGATGTACTTCGGTAGGGGAGTGTTACCTAGTTGGTGAAGCTTCGCACGGAACTCTTCGTTGGTGCAGTCATCCATAAATCGGATGGTACGTCCACGAGAAGTCGTGTTGTCTACAACCTCCGCAACGAGAAGCTCATTGCCGTTAGCATCAGGGAAGAACAACTTGTTACCGACACGAATCTTACGTGCTGGATCAACGAGCACATCCCAAAGCTTTTGCTCTTGGTTGAGTTCGCGGAGAAGGAAAACTTCGATGTTAGCATCGGTTTTCTCCTTTTTACCAAACATCCGTGCTGGGAATACTTTGGTGTTGTTCATGATCATCGCATCTCCTTCACTGAAGTAGTCTATGATGTCGCGGAACGTTTTGTGTTCGATCTTGCCTGTATCGCGGTGTACAACCATCAAACGACTTTCGTCGCGACGCTCGGTTGGGTACTTTGCAATCAGCTCTTCTGGAAGCTCGAATATGAATTGGGAGAGTTTGGTCCTCATCTAACAGTTGTCGTTTTCGGGGCGCGAAGATAGTACACTAAAGCTTAGGCTTTAGTTGACACAATTCAGCTATTTTTTCCTCTACAAATTTTGCGCCCCCTATGCAGGTGTTAGGCGAGTCTTGAATTTACTTTACGATTAGTGTGTCTGGCGCATCGATTCGATGCCGGGTCTGATCATTTTGGTGGTCATGCTTTCGCGAAAACCTCACAAACGGTTAGCCTTCCTATAGAATGGCTCTGCCCTTCGCGCGAGGGTCAAACGTTTGGTAGATGGTTTACCGCTCTTCGTCGTAGTTCGCGTCGCAGGTTTTGGCGAAAGCATACCTTTCGGACAGAACCTTACTCTCGGTCTCATGCGTGTACTCATTCGCACAATCTTTTCTTCTCTCAGTCAAGCTTGGCAGCAGCTGACCGGCAATAAGCTGCGTACTGCACTGAGCTTGCTCGGCGTAAGCATTGGGATATTTTGCATCGTCGCGGTGCAATCGGCCGTGGATAGTCTACAATCCAACGTGGTTGATAGTCTTTCTAAGCTTGGCGACAACACGTTGTACATCCAGAAAATGCCCTGGGGAGAAGATCCCGGTGAGAATTACTGGAAGTATGCAAAGCGGCCAAATTTCACCTATGATGAGTACGAGGCACTCGATCGCGGACTTGAAGAAGTAGGTGAAGCAGGCTATTACGCTATTGTTGGTGGCCGCACAGCTAAGTGGCGAAGCAACAACGTAGAGGGTGTCTTTAGCGTCGCAGGGTCTCCTGAATTGGCGGACTTCTTCGGAATGGAGTTTGGGGAAGGCCGATACTTTACGTCTTCCGAGTTTAGAGGAGGATCTAATGTGGTGGTGCTTGGCTTTGAGGTTGCACAAAACCTTTTTGGAGGTATTGACGGCATTGGACGCGAGGTCCAGATGTTCGGACAAAAGCTTACGGTCGTAGGCGTCCTTGAAAAGTCTGGCGAGGACCTCTTGCAGGTATTCAACTTTGATCAAGCAGCTATTTTTAGCTATCCGTTCATGGCCAAAGCTGTGAACTTAGAATCGACGTTTTTCTTCTCTTCGCTCATGGCAAAACCCATTGGAAATCGGTCGAAAGCTGATGTTATTGATGCGGTGACCATGAACCTGCGTGCCGAACGACGGTTGAAACCCGTTGAAGAAGACAACTTTAGCGTGAATAGCCTTTCCATTATCACAGGTGTCCTTGATGCAGTGTTTGGAACGCTCAATATTGTAGGCTATGTAATCGGACTGTTTGCAATCTTGGTAGGTGGATTCTCTGTTGCGAACATCATGTTCGTGAGCGTGAAAGAACGAACGAGCCTCATTGGTGTAAAGATGGCGCTCGGTGCATCGCGCCCCGTAATCTTGCTCGAATTTTTGATCGAGAGTATGGCTCTATGCCTTGTCGGTGGCTTGTTTGGATTACTGCTAGTGCTTGGCGTGATTACGATTTTAAATACCAATTTCCCTTTTGTCATTAGCCTCTCTTGGACCAATGTCATCATTGGAACAACGTTGGCTCTGATTATTGGAGTGGTTTCAGGTCTGATTCCGGCCATCATGGCTAGTCGAATGGATCCCGTAACGGCGATTCGCTCCTAGTAGGCCACTTTCCAGCACGTTGAGCGTTAGCTCCGTAGCCGCATGTAGCGCTAGGCTTTAGGTAATTTCAATGGGCTTGAGTCTTCGGCGCTTAAATGTCAGTAGACGGGCTGTTTTGCAGAATATTATGCTTTGGTGACTGAAAAACGGCAGAATATTACAAGTCTAGCTTCATCGGCATGCAATTTGGTTATATGTGTTTTTGCCTGATAAACATAGGTAAACACATTTGTGATTCTGCTTTGGTAGATGTGTAGTGTTTGCTTGATGTTTTTTCCCTCTCAGGTGATAGGAATCCAAACCTCATCACATGCTACTTCGTCTCACTACACTCTTTATTTTCGGACTGTTAGTCGCGTGTACCGGCGCTAAAGAGCTTGCTAAAGTGGGGCCTGTTGAACACAAGTTGAAATTGAACGGTCCGGCCGTTGTTTCAGATTGGATGCATTCACCTTTGCGTTCTGAAAACGATGAGCCTGTTTCTTTTACTGTCCAAGCGAGATCCGCTGCAGGGATTGATAAGGTAGAGCTTTTCGTGTACGAGTATGAGTTGTTTTCGAACCAATACACAACGCCAAGCCAGCGAGAACGCCTTGGCGGCTTGTCTGGGAAGGTTCGAACTTGGGATTATAAACTTCCCGTAAACTCTGTAACGCTGGAGCACACGCATGGTCTTGGTTTTTCTAAGCACTCGCGCGTAGAGTACATCTGGCGAATCATCAATGTAGATGGAGAAATTACTGATCGATTTGCAATGTTTGATGCAGGTGAATCTCCTTGGCCAGAGGACAAGGTTCTGTTGTATAGCGCTTCTCGTTCGTCAATGGCGGATGTCATCGATATTGCCTTTTTTAGAGATGTCGACTACAAAGATTCAATCGCGCTTTACAACCAAGACCTCGATGGAATGATCCAGCAGGGATTTTTTGGCAGTGAAGTGATTAGTCAAAACAGAGAGCATTGGTCTTTTTACACGACCGATCGTAAGGCGGACGGTAAAGCGATTGCAGAGGATGTCAGCAACGATGCGCTCATTCCAGAATTTCTGAAAGACTTCAGTATTCCTGGGATAGATGCCTTCTGCTTGATGCACCGTGAAGAGTACACCGACCGAAGTCTACTCCTTGAAAACTTCCATACGCTGAGTAATAACCTGTTCTCTGCAGAAGCCTACAACTGGGGGACAGCCGTGCACGAGTGCGGACATGCCATTTTCCATCTTTCTGATGAGTACACTGGTTGCGCTTGTTTTCAAAATCGCAGCTCGAGCAATGTATTTCGTGAGCAGGCAGACTGCATGGAATGGAATATCGACAACGGATTTCCTGCAGCTGATTGCTATGCTGTAGCTGACATCTATGACCGTGATTGGTGGAGTGCTGAAGAGCCAACCTTCTTTAAGTCAGAAGGGGAGTGCCGAGAGCATAATCGCAAAAACGGGGTAGACGGAGACAGTTGTCGAACGTTTATAAATACCTCTGGTGAGGAGCTCTTTTGGGCTTTTGAATCAACCTGCATTATGCACGATGATGGTGATCACATTGTTCGACCATTCCAACGTGCCTGCAGTAAGGTGATTCTGGAGTATTTCGATAAGCTTCGTCCGGGAGCATTCGATGATTCTTTTGCTGCGAGTGTTCGTGAAAATATTTACGGCTACGAAGATGTGGTCGTGATGGAAATGGGCAGAGACGGCGACGTTTGGGATCTTCAAGTAAAAGGCGCACGATTGGGTGTGCCAACGCAGACGATTGACTCAGAAGGAGAAGTTGTGATGAGAATCATGGGCTCTACTGGAGAATCTCTTTATGCGTACGGACTATCTCAGCCTGGCGCTGTGCATGTACACGACGATGCGCAAGATCGATTTGAGGTTCCAACCCAAGGCTATGCGCGTATCGCTGTACCTGCCGACCGCGCAATCGCTCGCGTAATTTGTGAGTTCGATCAAGAGGCACATTTACGCTCTGCAGATCCCTTAGAGGTGACATATACCGCACCTTTCTTATTTGAAGTAGGTGACGACGTGAAGAAGGCGCTAGAGGAACTACGGTTCTCTCCTACAGAGTGGTAATCTGGCGCAGATCAAGTAAGTGACCTCCTTTTAAACGCAATTAGCGTTTTCAAGCCGATTTAGGCACCTAAATCGTCCCAAATACGTACGAAAGTTCTGGTTGAAAAGCCGCTTTATGTCCAGTTACAACTAGTAGCGTAGGGCATGGTACGCTTTTTGACTGATAACGTATGGCAATTTTTGCCAATTTGATAGGCGTTCATTCTTGACATGGATGCCCAAGTGCTGCACATGAAGAACTCATTTCCCCTTAACCTTGCTTTCGCTAGTCGTACAATCGGTGCGTTGTTGATGCTTTTGGTCTTTCTAGGCCAAGCAAACGCCCAATGTGACCAAACTATCGTGCAAGACACAATGACGGCTGACTACATGGGAAGCCCGATCGGCTTTTGTGTTAAGCTCGAATTCATGGTCGCTATCCGAGCAGATCGCTATATCGACGGTGTCCTTCAAACGGATTTTCCTGAGGGATGCGACTTCGATTCGCTCGTTTATTACCCATATGGCACCTTTCCTGATGCAGGAGCGGTTGGGCCGTATGAGTTGGTAGACTGGTCAGTTGATGGAAGTCCTCTCAACACGATGTTTACCGATGTAGACGGTTTGGTCACGGAGATGAACAACTTCAATCCTGTTGGAGCATGGATCAACGAGCAATTCACCCAAAACATCGTTGGTGGTGAAGACGGCCGAACGTACAGCCCAATGATTGTCAGACAAATCGGGTCTGGCATTGAGCGCACAGTCAATCCTAATATATCTAGAACTGCAAACGGAACAATTGTAATTGTCGACGGTGCAGGAATTCATGAGTATGTCATTGATGATCCAACTACGGGTTGCCGAGATACCATAGCGCTTTTCTTGCGTCCAGTTTTAGATGATATCGAATTGGAGATCTTTACGGACTTCGAAACGGAGTCAGCTGTTTTTTGTCTAGACAATTCGGGCCTAGTCGGTATCCCGCAAGCAGCGACCATTTGTGATGCTCCAGAAGATGGAGTTCTCAATGATCAGGGAGGATATTGCTATACTTACACGCCAAATACGGGACATTCGGGATCAGATGAAATCTGTATTGAAGTATGTGACAACACCACTTCTTCTAGTGGCCCGTTGTGTCAGCGAACGATCGTAACAATGATCACGCGATCACCGGTAATCTTGAATACAGATACGGTTCGTTTTCAAATGACGAACGTTGATACAACCGTATGTGTGAATGCGGTAATTGACCTTAGTGGACCTGCTGATTTTACAGAGGTATGCGGGCCAGTTCCTGCAGGTTTAACCATCGTGCCTTCAACGAATGGTTGCATAGATATTTTTCCTGATCCGACTTTCTTTGGCGATGCGACAATATGTATTAGCCACTGCCTCGGGACAGTTTGTGATACTACAATTCTTGATTTCACTGTAATCTCATCGTGCGATCTAGGTTTGTTCCCTGCAGCAACTGATGCGGTTTCAAGTCAAGGAAATCCAACGTTGTATTGCATACCTGAAGCACAAGCTACGATGAGCGCCTACACCTTTATGGTCGACGGTCAGATCTATACTGGACCATTTAGCGATTGTGATGTTGAGCCACAGTTCTTTTACAACTACGCTCCTTTATTTGGTAATGGAACTATGGGGCCTTACACGCTTACGCGCTGGACGGTTAATGGACAAACATTCTCGACGAGCTTTCAGGATCCAACAGAACTAGAAGCATTTATGCGTGCAAGCGACCCGTCGGGCGATTGGAGCTTAGACGCAACTGTTTTTGACATCATTGGAGGTAATCCTACCTCGAGCTACGGTTCGATGGTGATCGTTCATAACGCTACAGGAACTCAGAGTGAATTGCTTGCTAACCCAATCAATATCGCTCGCGGTACTACGATTGATCTGCCAGGAGACGGTGTCTATGAAATCGTTGTTGTAGATCCTAATACAGGTTGTTCTGACGAGGTTACGGTTACCGTAGGTGCTCCACCGCCAACAATAACGCAAACAATAAATGTTACTGTTTTTGTAGACAGTTTTAGCCAAACAACCTGCCTGTTTACTAGCCCTCGCGATACGTTCTCAATCTGCGGAAACGTAAGCAATGGAACGACAACATTCGACGCAAGTAACTGCGTGGTTTATCAGCCAAATCCAGGATTCCTAGGTACAGATACACTCTGTGTAGTTAGTTGTGATTTACCTGGAGGAACAGTGTGTGATACGACTTATGCTGTATTTACAGTAGTACCTCGAGTACCAACGCCAACAACAACTCAAACAATAAACGTTACGGTCTTTGTTGACAGCGTTAGTCAAACCACTTGCCTTTTTACACTTCCTCGCGATACGTTCTCGATCTGCGGAAACGTAAGCAATGGAACGACAACATTCGATGCAAGTAACTGCGTGGTTTATCAGCCAAATCCAGGGTTCTTAGGCACAGATACACTCTGTGTAGTGAGCTGTGATTTACCTGGAGGAACAGTGTGTGATACGACCTATGCGGTATTTACCGTAGTGCCTCGAGTTGCACCACCTACAACAACGCAAACAATAGACGTAACTGTTTTTGTAGACAGTTTTAGTCTTACGACCTGCCTGTTTACACTTCCTCGCGATACGTTCTCTATTTGTGGAGCGGTGAGTAACGGAACGACAACGTTTGACGTGAATAACTGCGTGATCTACCAGCCAAATCCAGGATTTTTAGGCACAGATACACTCTGTGTAGTGAGCTGTGATTTGCCGGGAGGAACGGTGTGTGATACGACCTATGCGGTATTCACTGTTGTGCCTCGCGTACCTGTACCGACCATAACTCAAACCATAGATGTAACAGTGTTTGTGAATAGCGTTAGCCAAACGACTTGCCTATTTACGAGCCCTCGCGATACGTTCTCGATCTGCGGAAACGTAAGCAACGGTACAACAACATTCGACGCAAGTAATTGCGTGGTCTATCAGCCAAATCCAGGGTTCCTCGGAACAGATACACTTTGTGTTGTAAGCTGTGATTTGCCAGGTGGAACAGTGTGTGATACGACTTACGCGGTGTTTACCGTTGTGCCTCGTACAGTTAATACGACTACACAAACAATAGATGTAACTGTATTTGTAGATAGCGTTAGTCAAACAACATGTCTGTTTACGAGTCCTCGCGACACGTTCTCGATTTGTGGAGCAGTGAGTAACGGAACGACTACGTTCGACGTGAATAACTGCGTGATCTATCGTCCAAATCTAGGGTTCCTTGGAACAGATACACTTTGTGTAGTGAGCTGTGATTTGCCAGGAGGAACAGTTTGTGACACGACTTACGCGGTGTTTACCGTAGTACCTCGTACCATTAATACTACAACACAAACAATAGATGTTACCGTTTTCTTAGACAGTTTTAGTCTCACGACCTGTCTCTTTACGAGTCCTCGCGATACGTTCTCGATTTGCAGCGATGTAAGTAATGGAACGACCACATTTGATCTAAATGACTGTGTGGTCTATAATCCAGATCGAGGGTTCTTGGGTACCGATACACTTTGTGTCGTGAGCTGTGATCTGCCAGGAGGAACAGTGTGTGACACTACTTACGTGATTTTCACTGTAGTGCAAAGACCTCCGCCAGTTCAAACGATTTTCCTCACCAACTTTGGTGATGCACCTTTCAATTTGTGTGACGGTCTCCCGATAACAGGACCATTTAGCAGCGTTACTATTTGTGGCGTTACTGGACCATTTACGGCGGAAATAAGTCCGGATGGTGAGTGCGTTGTTGCTGATCCTACAGATGGTGTTTCAGGAACTGGAGAAATATGTGTCATCTTTTGTTCGACCACTGCACCAGTAGTTTGTCAAGAGGTACACTTTATAATTACCCAAACGCCTTCATGTGCGCCTCCTCTTTTTGCTCAGGATACGGTAACACTTGGGCCTTCGCTTGGTGATGTCGAATACTGTCTCTCAAACGGAGGTGACCTCTCTGATTACGAAGTTTATGTGAACGGTGCACTTACAACTCCGACAACCGACCCGACATGTGGCGGCGGCGGTGGTGGAGGTGGACAGACGGTTCAATTCTACCCGTTGCTCTTTATAAACGACGGCCCGTTACGTATTGACGGATGGGATATTAATGGTAACCTGATCCTCAATATTGTGACAACTGGGTTTTCTGAATTAGCAGATACCATGACTGCTCTCGATCCAGGCAATGACTGGACCTACGATGCAGTAGAACAAGGCCTAGTAGCGACAAGCAACACAGGTGGACCATACTCTTCGTTAATTCTCTTTGACCTTGCATTTGGTTCAACCTTCAATATTGCCATCGAAACGATCCAGCAAGGAGGCGGCGGTGGTGGAGCAACTGGTTCAGTGATTACACTTCCTACTGCAGGACTTTACAATGTCGAAGTCATCGCTCTTGATGGTAACTGTGGCGATCGACTTGTGATTTACCGTGAAGGAGCATCTGTTCCAGGTATTGATACCGCAAGGTTTGCAGCGATTGCTGACCAATCGAACGGACCATTTTGTTTAGATGTAACAGAGCTCGGAGCTGCTCCAACTTCAATTCAAAGTTGTGGCGACCCTGTCAACGGAACGATCGTATTCACCAGCTTTGAATGCTTGACATACGAGCCTAATCCTGGCTTTGTCGGGATGGATACTGCATGTGTAGTGATCTGTACAAATGGAGGTTTACTCTGCGACACAACAGTAGTTGTGTTTACGGTTACTGATAATTCTAATTGCCCAGAAATTTGGACCGAAACAAACGTATCCGTAACAACAGATGATTGCACGGCTTTGGTAAGTGTATGTCTTCCAGCTTTTCCTGATGAATTCTTCAACTACACGGTAAGTGTCGATGGGGTAGTGCAGACGGGCGCACTTGCATGTGGAGCGGATACAGTAACTACTTACTCCTATGCTGACGTTGCCGGTCAAGGTCAAGCAGGTCCATATCGGATTGAAGGCTATGCCTTAACATCAGGAACCTACACGGATAACCTCGGTGATATCAACACACTTGTTGACTCACTTAACCAATGGGATCCGAACGGAAATTGGATGCTAAACCCAAGCAACTTTACGATTTTTGGAGGTGTAAGTGGATTTGCCTACGATACGATTCGATTGCGTCAGATCGCTACGGATACATTGAATAGGCTGGTACCAGTTACAACGCTTATTGAAAATCAACTCGGTTTTGATCTTCCTGTAGGAAGTTACGCTATCGGTGTCACGGATATTCGGACAAGCTGTACGGACACAATCCGCTATGATGTAGTGTGTACAACCGGTAACGATTGTCCTGATCTAACGGCAGCAAATGGAACCGATCTTACACTTGTCGATTGCGACGGTACAACAGGATTTGAAGTATTTAGTCCTACCACTGATCCGAGTGAATTGGATGTCTTCGTAGATGGCAGCCTTGTCTCGTCGACAGCAAATGCTGGTTCTATTATCGTCTTCCTCTCAGAAGGCACATATGAAGTAACCGTTGTCGATCCTATTCGCTCCTGTGCTTCGACCTTTACAGTAACAGTGGTCTGTGGACCATGTCCTGGCCCACTCGCTAGTAACATGATTGGAGTCGGAGCTGATTGCAGTTCAAACGAGCTAGAAATTTGCTTGCCAGCTGCACCAGATGTACTGCAAGCATATGCTATCACCGTCGACGGTCAGCCATACACTGGCGCATTGGGTGATTGTGATGAGGTGCAAACCTTCGTACTTGACATCTTTGAACTTCCAGACGGTGGTGCTGTAGGTCCATATACTATTGATAGTTTCTTCATCAACGGTCAACGTTTCTCTACCGATGTTACTACAATGCAGTCATTGGCTGATACGCTGAACACTTGGGATGCGACAGGCACTTGGCGCTATGACGCAATTGAAATGCTCATTTTAGGAGGGAACCCGCTTTCTGTCTATTCTGAACTATTCGTCACGCAGGTTTCTACCAGCGCTCAAGCTCAAGTCGCATTGACCTCACAATCTATTGCACAAGGAACAGTCATTACGATTCCTGTAGGAACGGCTAATCGTGTGCTCACTTTCGATAATGGAGTAGATTGTATTCAAGAGGTAACCCTTACAATAGCGTGTACATCCAATAGCACGGCTACAGATACGATACCAGTAACGGGGAGCACATTCTTCTGCGTAGACGCCAGCGAGCTGAGCGGTCCGATTGTATCACTCACGAACGTTTGTCCAGATCTTTCTGGAGCTGCAATTTTTGACTTTGATGGAATACTTGGATGTGTCACCGCAACAGGTGTAACGCCAGGTTCAGTAACAGCATGCTTAGTTGCTTGCGATGCCGCTGGAGTTTGTGACACTACATTCTATACAGTGGTGGTGACACCTGATGGTTCAGGAGGTCTTGATGCCGTAGATGATATTCTTCGCCTGCGTTTAGATCAAATGGGCTTGCTCAGTATTACCGCAAATGATACGTTCAATGGCGCACTTTCTTCTATTGATATCATCGAGCAACCTTCACGAGGTATTGCGACACTCAATTCAGATGGAACGCTGAGCTACACACCTCCTGCAGGCGAGTGTGGATTTACCGACTCACTCACGTATCAGATTTGTCAAGGAGCTATTTGCGATCGAGCATTGGTGCTAATAGACGTGCGATGCGCTCCTGTCGAGGCCTACACAGGTTTCTCTCCTAACGGAGACGGTGTCAATGACCAACTGCGTTTCATTGGAATTGAAGACTTCCCTGAGAACACGCTGACGGTCTATAACCGATGGGGCAACGAGGTCTATCTCGCGCAGAACTACCAGAACGACTGGGATGGTACATGGAACGGTAAGCTTCTTATCGACGGTACTTACTTCTGGCAACTTGAAATTGTTGGGGAAGATGAACCGCTCACTGGATACGTTCAAATACAGCGATAGAAGCGAGACATAAGGTTTTGGCGAAAGTCCCGCCGTGTGGCGAGGATCCTCGTGCTTCGCACGGGTTTGATAAAACACCTAAATCTGCATTAAAAGAGCGGGTTCACCTGAAACGGGTGGACCCGCTTTTTCGTAAGAAGAGGCAGCGGGTAAGGTGTAAATTACACATGTTGAATTTTGTGCATGTGTTTGGCATCCTTCTTGTTCTACTCAGTCTGTAACATTCATTTCGAAACTCCCTCTACGATGCTAAAGCATTTTCTACCTATCGGCGCGTTTGCCGTTCTTGCACTTGGCGCTTGCCAATCTGATTCAATCACTCTCACTGAAACTGAGCGCACTGATTGGTCTACTGCTTTCACTGACCCACAAGATCACGCGACAGACATTCGTCTTTTCGCTCAAGGCAAAAACCTTGGTGATGCAGCTATCATGTATGATGCACTTCACCACATGTTGGTTCGCGAGCCGAACAATGCTTCAGTGAAGGATTCACTAGCGTCATTGTACTTCACTGGCCGCATGTACGGACAGGTACTTAACCTAAGTGATGATCTTCTAGAGGCGAAGCCAAACGATCCTCGTTACCTCGAAATGAAGGCAGTTGCTCAAAATAGCCTTGGGCTACTTGAGGACGCACTCGTTGCTTACCAAGATCTTCTTCAAGTTGATCCAAACCCATACTACGCTTACCAGATCGCTACGATCCAGTACGGACTTAACCAGTTCGACAAAGCAGAAGCTAGCGTAGACAATATGCTTGCAGGTGATCTTGGATCACAGAAAGTAAACATTAACATCGCTCAAGGACGTGCACAGTCTGTTCCTATGAAAGCAGCTTTGCTCAACATCAAAGGTGTGCTTCGTAAGGACGTGCACAAGGATCTTGATCAAGCGAAAGAGTACTTCCAGTTGGCTATGGCTGAAGCTCCAGATTTCCTTCTGGCGTCAAACAACTTAACACTCCTTCAGCAGCAAGGAGCAGCTAAGTAAGCTAGCCGTGGTTGTATAATCACTACCACTACACTATGAAACGCGAGCCCGCAACTGGAAACAGTTGTGGGCTTCTCGTTTTTGGTAGCACGATTTTGAAATGTAGTTTGTGCCATTTAATAGGTTTTTATCCGTCATTTTCATCCTGTATTGTCCGGATTGTTGCACTTTATATATAGCTTTCGCTAAAACCTGTAATATTCAAACCGGCAATGTTTTTTCCGTCATAAGCCTCTGGTAGTGAGGTGATATCAGGCCTTTTTATAACTTTTGGTCAAGCATGAAACGTATTAGTCATGTATGGCATCTGATTTGCATAACGTTAGTTAGTATGTTTATCTGCTTGATAGACATAGCACATGTCGCTGACCTTCACAGGTCGCCCCCCATCGACGCATCCTCCGCCACGTCCCCCCGGTGTTGTAGGAAATAGGTCCCCCCGCTGATTTGGTTTAGCCACCAATGTCTCAAGGTTTCACAGCTCGTATACGTAGACTGGTCTTGCCATTGTGGTGAAGTCAGTAGGAGTATGCATTGGGCGGACATGCGTCTGGAATGAAGTTAATTTTTCGAATTTTTCCCATTTTATTAGTCCTTATACCTGTTTTGGCGCAAGCTCAAACGGGTATCGGTACGATTTCTCCTGACCCAGATAAAGCGCTACACGTGTTCGCTCGTCCTGGTCAGCAGCCTGTACGGTTGGAGGGCTTGAACGATGATGCTACAGATCTACTCAGCAACGTGGTCGTAACTGATGCCAATGGTGTCCTTTACTATCGACCAATAGCTGACTTAACAATAAGTGGTGAATGGATAGACCACGCTACGCTTCCTTACATCTTTGCCAATCAAGCTGAAGATGCAGGTAATGATGTTGTAGTTACAGATGCTGGCTCTTTTGGTATCGGTACTGTAGATCCTCTCGCTCCCTTGCATATTTCTGTTGGTGGAGACCTTGTCAATGCAGTTGGTGGAGGTGCTTTTCGTGTAGGAGATGCAAGCGGGTATATAGGTATGGATGGAAATGAAATTCAAACCTTCATTGGAACAACACCTTCAACGCTTAATTTAAATACGGTTGGCGCTCCTGTAGTAATTGGATTGCAAAGTGGCAATACAAGTTTTCTCGAGGTGTATGGCCGAGCTCGAATTGGAAACCTTCCTGCAGGAGACGTAAACGAAACTGCACCGGACGATGAAATTGTAACGGCAGATGCCGCAGGTAACTTAAGAAGTGTACCGCTTAGCGATTTAAACACGGGAGAATGGCGCAACCACAGTAGTGATAACTATGTGTTTGCTAAACGTGCTGATGATGCAGGAAACGATGTCGTTGTAAGTGATGATGGTCGTATCGGTGTTGGTATTGTTGCCCCCCGTAACGCGCTTGACATTAGAGACGGAGGCTTGGTCATTGAAAACACCGGAACGAACATGACTGGGGTGTATGACCCTAGAGAAATTCTTCGCCTCACAGGTTTTACAGATGCCGTACAGACGATAAATGATGGTAGTGGTCATTTTAATACGAAATTTAACGCCAGCTATGGTTCAGGTAATTTCTTGACCTCTGGTCGGCAAGCCTTTCAAACGCGTGTTGATGCTGTGACCGCAGGCACATCTGTAGCTTACTACTTACGACAGTCAACCGGAACAGGAACTTCTGGTAATGCAATTACATGGCGGAATGATTTTCGGATGTATGGGGATGGTCGTGCGAATTTTACAAATGATCTCGCTATAGGTGGATCTTTTCTGCCAACCGCTAGATTGGATGTAAATGGTACTGCCCGAGTGCGCAGCCTCCCAACAGGACTTGTAAGTGATGATCCATTGAATACTGACGATTTGGTCACAGCGGATGTAAATGGAAATTTACGATCTGTTCGCCCTGATATCTTTTTTCGGGATGTTGGAGAGTGGGTAAATTCCTCTAACTCAAACTATATCTATGCTCGTCGAGCATTGAGCGAAACAGGTAATAATGTGGTTATTAGTCGTGATGGTAACATGGGACTTGGCCGCACTAACCCTACTTCTAAAATACACCTTCGCAATGGAGGTATTCGCATCGATGGTCTCGATCACGGTATAGGCTTTAATGGAGAGAATCCGTACCCTGCCGATCCAATTAACGATGGATTTCGGATGTATCACGAGAACGGTTCATTCGGATCTTGGCGAGATGCATTCATTTTTGAAAAAACGGATGTAAATAATTCAACAGTCGACGGTGGAATCGCATTCGCGAATCGCCAAGCTGGAGATAATCGTGTGATCAGCATGGTTATTCGAGGTGACGGCGAGGTCGGAATTGGAGATAATCACGTTAATCCAACTGAGCGTTTGCACGTAATCGGTAGAGGTCTATTTCAGCAAGGAGGTACAGGTACTTCTGCAGATGAAGGTATGATCATGCTTGTCGATGATCGTGATAGTGAACGTCCTAATTGGGCAAATCGCGGTCTTCAAGTAGCAGATAATAATGAATACGCATACTTCGGTATGGAAGATCGTAACGTTGGTCATGATGCCCTTTTAATGTGGGGTGATGGTACAGCTCAAGATCTCCATTTCATGCATGATAATGGCGGCACGCAACGTGAAGTCATGATGCTGGATGGTCAACGTCTTAACGTGGGTATAGGTACTATTCCAGTAGCAGATGCAAACGTCAAGCTTCATGTTGGAGGTCGAACACGTATCGATGATCTTGATCCCCAAGGAGCATTTGATGAGGCGAATGATTTGATTGTAATTGCAGATGCAAATGGTAACCTTCAGACGGTTACAAGTGCAGTCTTTAAGCAAGATTTTGAGGACCTTGACTGGGTAATCAACGGTGCTGAGATTTATAATGCAAATACGGGTGCCGTAGGAATTGGATTGACTAATCCAAACAATGCTTCAGCTTTGCATATTGATGGTGATCTCCGCATGGAAAATTCTAGTGCGATTGAGCTGGATGATGGTGACGTTCGGATTTTCGCTCCAAACGATGGAGCTTTAGATATTGAAGCTAGTTCTCTTACGACCTTTCAGAATAGAACTGTAGGTAATATTGATCCACTAGTTGTAGATCATGCCAATGGCCGCGTTTCTATTGGTATCGGTCGCGCTGGAAATGCATTATCTGCAACCGTTGATGGTGTGCTCCAGATGCAAGATGATTCTGAGATTCAACTGGGAAGTAGCTCTAACAACATGATGTATGCGCACTCCGTCAATGATGTGCGCTTTAGTGCAAATCAACTTTGGAGTATTCGTAACAGAGGTGATGGAACGGGTATTCTGAGTGTTCGCACAGATCAGCGTCGTGTTGGTATTGGACGTAATAACCCTGAAGATGCACTCGATGTTGATGGCCGCATGCGCCTACGAAATGTTCCTGTTGCCAATAGCTACGATCAATTCTTGGTTGTTAATCCAGCCGATGGTACAGTACGTAGACGTGAATTAGACAACTTTGAAGGCCCCTGGGATAGAACCGTCTCTGGTGCAGAAGGGCGCACAGTACTTCGTGACATCAACGATGTAGTAGGTATTGGAACAACTACTCCAAGTACAAGTGTTAGCCTTCACATCGTAGAGCAGAATGGAACCGTCGCACAAGTTTCACGTGGTACAATTATGCTCGATCATGAGGATGCCGGTGGATCAAGTTCTATTGTGTTTCGCAGTGGGTCGAACCGTAGCAGTGATTACGGTTACATCAATTATTACGACGATAATCCAGATCTAGGAGGAACAGGAACGGAGAGAAGTTTGCTAGAAATTGGAAATCAGAACGACGTAAGTATTCCAGCAAACCGTGATGACATTGCTTTAATGCCTGCTGGTAGACTTGGTATAAAAACACGTCTTCCATCACGGGCTGTTGATATAAATGGTGACCTACGAGTGCGCTCAGTTGCAAACTCAGCTTCTGATTTATACGCACTTACAACTGACGCAAACGGTAACGTCAATCGTCAAGATATTTCCGCGATTAAGGATAATCTTGGTAATCATATTGCAACGCAAAATATTACGCTCGGTTCGAACGTGATCTCACCAAGTGGCGCAAACAACACTGGAATTGCGATTACGCCAAATAACCACACGTTGTTGAGTAATCGTCTCCAGTTGGGTAACCATTCTACGACTTGGATTAACGATCCAATCCCTGGAACGAGCGAAGGTTTTGTCGGAAACGACGCCGCCTTTTTCGTCCCTGTTCGTACAGGGTCTGAGAACGCAGATTTGCGCCTCTACATTCAGGATAACAATAATGATCAGTTCTCTATCTGGGGAAATGCTTGTGCTTCTGCCGACTGTGGCTCTGTTGCAGGATCAACACCAGTAGTTAAGTTCTTTGCCGGAGGTGATGTTGATGTAACGCGTCTAGCACACGGTGGAGGTACGCCTCTACTCGTAACAGCTGATGCAAGTGGTACGCTAATCCTTGGACCAGACCCTGCAACACTCACTGGAGGTGGCGGAGCTGCGGATAACCTTGGTAACCACACTGCGACAACCAACATTCGTATTGGCGGTAACGCAGTAACTCGAACAGGAGCAGGTGCAGAAGGATTCCGTATTAATACAGACGGTAACATCGTTTACAACGATGGCCGCGCTCTCCTTTGGGGGTCGACCTATGGAACAGCAATTTCGGGAGATGTAGATGCTAATGGTGACGGAACTGGCCGCGACTTGCGTATGGAGGCAGATGATGATTTCTATGTGCTGACTACAGGTAATAACGCTGACTTTATTGTTGCCTCACAGGGTGATGTTGAGATGCGCACGAATAACTACCAGCGTTACTACACGGGAACGGATAACACTAATGATGATTTCCGCTTCTTTACCGACAATTCAGTTGAGCGCTTACGAATCGCCAACAACGGTGTAGTTCGCGTACAAAACCTTGGCGGTGGTGGAAACCAAGTCGTAGGGGTGAATAACGATGGTGATCTCTTCGCACTTTCTACAAGCTCTGATGGCCTCTGGGATCGCGACGCTGCCAATGCTGAAACCTACTTGTTCAATAATGGCGACGATGTAGGAATTGGTACCGCAAACCCGGATGCTGCACTCCACGTGTATCGTAACTCAAACACCGTCGAATCGGAGCTTCGTCTTCAAAACCAGAATGGCGGTGGAGATAGTCGCATCCGTTTCATGGAAGGAACAAACGCATCGGCAGCTAACGGATTTAGTTTTCGATACGACGGCGGTCTAAATGACTTGTTCCTCGAGCGAAATGATGGCCGTCAGTACATGACGTTCGAAGATGGTAACGGTAACGTTGGTGTCGGTGCTGAGAATCCGCAAGTAATGTTGCATGTCATGCGTCGTGCAGGAAGTTCAGCGACTGGTGGATCTGACGCTCAAAGCGGTTACAATAATCCAGCGCGTATCCGTATCTCGAACGAAGCCGGAAACGGTAGTGCCGCATTAGAGTTTTCTGAAGGTGGTGCTGGTATCGGAGGTAATTCTGGAATGTCTGTTCGCTACCAAGGAGATCTTAATGAATTCCATGTAATGCGTGGAAACAGTGAGGATCAAAACCTAAACGATATTCACTTACGTATTGCGCGTAACAACGGTCAGACGACTATTCGTCATCTTGGTACAACAGTAACGCCAGGTGGAACAGAAATGGTGATTGCAGATGATAATGGTGTGCTTACAACACGCGCCTTTGATGACAACATTTGGGGGAAGGATGATACCGACTCTGAAGTGTTCCTCGATCCAGCTATTTCAGGCTATCAGGTTGGCATTGGAACAGCAGCACCACAGCGTAAGCTTCACGTATCTGGAGATGTTCGTATTGAGAACTTTGGTACAGGTGTCTCAACAGATGACATCGTTACCGTTGATGCGAATGGTGACCTACGAGTAAGACCAGCCAGTGCCTTTGAAAATTACTGGACACGTGATGTCTCTGGTAACCTCTATCCGGCAACTTCTGCTGACAACATAGGTATTGGCGAAAGCTCACCTTCTGCAAAACTCCACGTCGATGGAGATGTGATTATTACAACAATGACCGCTGGTCTCGTCGGAACGGATGAAATCGTCGTTGTCGATGCAGCTGGACTTCTTAAGAGCATTCCTGCAAATTCATTTGACTCTTTCTGGGAGCGAAACACTGCAGGAGCTCAAGACTACATTGAGCTTTCTACTGCGACGGACTTCGTAGGTCTTGGCGTTATTGGAGCACCAACAGCACAACTGCATTCGACAGGCGATGTTCGCTTTGAAAGTCTTGCAAATGTATCTGGAGATGAAGTAGTCGTTGCTGACGCAAGTGGTGTCTTATCAACAAGAGCACTCCCAACTCAACTCTGGGATCGCGATGTCGCAAATGGCTACACCTTTAACTCATTCTCTTCAGACAATGTGGGAATCGGAACGTCAACTCCAAGTACTAAGCTCCACGTTGCTTCTGGTCAGGTAACTATTACAGATATCAACTCAGTTACTGGCGATGAGGACACGGATCGTGTCGTTGTTGCAGATGGTAGTGGTGCCTTAAGAACTCTTCCTATTGGTACATTAGAGAGCTACTGGACATACGAGTCTGCAACCAATGAGCTTTATCCGAAAGATCTTACTGCTAAAGTTGGAATCGGAACAAATAATCCAAGAAGCGACATGCACCTCTACGGCACATCTGCCACAGCAAGCGTAGGTGATCCGGTAGAATTACAAATCCAGAACCGCCGCAACGGAGGAACAGCTGCTATTCGCTTCCGCGACAATGGTTGGACTGGTGCAAATGCAGACAACTATAACTCTGTTTCTCTTCGCTGGGTTGGTGCAACCAACATGTTCGAAATTGCGAATGGATCGGATTCAACGCTTTTCCGCATTCGTCGCCAGAATGGCTACACAGCCATCGGATACAACCTTCCTACAGGCTTCAATCCACCAGAGCAACTTTGGGTGCAAGGTGATATCGGAGTTGAAGACGGTGGCGATATTCAGTTCGCAGAAGCGAACAGTTATTTGCGTGATAATGGCAACGACGCAGGTGCCACTACTAATGATAGCGATGTTGTCTTGAGTGCCGCTGAAGATTTACTTCTCCGAGCGGATGCTGGGATTAACATTCGTGCTACTGGAGGTAATCTCGACATGAGAAGTAGTAACATAATAGACTTCAGAACGGGAGCAAATGACCTTCAGGCACGTATCTCTACATTGGGACGCTTCGAAGTATATAATAACACTGATGCATGGGACATCGTGAACCGTGGAGCTACATATCTCACAGGAGCGGTCCGCGTAATCCCTCTAGCAGGCGGTGGTACTCAAATGGTTGTTGCTGACAATAACGGTACGCTTGGGCAGCAAGCTATCCCGGTCGACACAGACGATCAGGGCTTGATCCTCACAGGTAACACCATTACCATTGAAGACGGCACAGGTAGTATTAACCTCGCACCATACCTCGACAACACAGACGCCCAAGATTTGACGTATGATCCATCAACAGGGATCTTCTCTTTGACAAACGATGGTACGTCAGTCGACTTGTCTAGCTCAACAATTATTGATGATCAAGACCTAGTACTAACAGGTTCGATTCTATCATTGACTAACGATGCATCGACAGTAGATCTATCTGCTTTCGCAAACACAGATGCGCAAGCACTGGGTATCACAGGCGATGACCTAACGATTACTGGCAACGCATCGACTGTAGATCTTAGCGGTTACCTCGACAACACAGACGCACAGGCGCTGGGTATTACAGGCGACAACTTAACAATCACCGGCAATGCTACCGTGGTTGATCTTAGCGGTTACCTCGACAACACAGACGCGCAAGACTTGACCTTAACTGGCTCAACACTTTCGTTGTCGAATGACGCATCGACAGTAGATCTATCTGCTTTCGCGAACACAGACGCACAGGACCTTTCGCTTTCAGCCAACACGTTGTCATTAACCAACGACGGAACAGCTGTAGACTTAAGCGGCTACCTCGACAACACAGACGCACAAGCGCTGGGTATCACAGGCGATGATCTAACAATCACCGGCAATGCTGCAGTAGTTGATCTAAGCGGCTACCTCGACAACACAGACGCACAAGCGCTCAGCTACGATGCCGCCACGGGAATTTTATCACTCGTCGACGGCGGCACTGTCAATCTTGCATCGTCTACCATCATCGACGATCAAACCTTGAGCCTGTCAGGATCGGAGCTTACGATTGCAAACGGAAACATGGTTGATCTTGCTGCGATTGGCGGATGGAGCCGAACTGGAACTGAGGTAACCCTCAGCACAGCTACCGACAACGTTGGTATCGGAACAGCTCCTGATGCAGGAGTGAGATTCCAAGTGGATGGTCAAGTTCGATTCAATGCTTTGAGTGGCGGCGCGTTCGAGATAGTAATGGCGAACAGTAATGGTGACCTCACTAAGCGTACAGCTGGTCAAGCTACAGGTTGGACACGCTCAGCAGGCAACATGGCCTTGTTCAATACAGGAGACAACCTCATGGTAGGAATTGGAACGGCTTCAGCAAAGCTTCATGTAAATGGAAGTACGCAGTTGGACGGAACACTCACCGTCGGAGGAGTAGCAACCTTTGAAGATGATGTAGAGATCGGTTCAGCTACCACTGGAAAGCAGCTCACAATCACCGGCGACGGAACGGATTCACCATTACGTCTGGTCGATGTACAAGCTGCCGCTGCTGGTCCTCACGATGTACTGGTGCTTAACGCATCTGGCGAAGTGGAAGTCGTAAACGGAGTAACAGCTTCAGACCGTCGCTTAAAGGAGAACGTTGCACCAATGGAAGGAACCTTGGAGAAACTACTCGGAATGGAGTCAGTAAGCTTCAACTACCGTCAGGACGTGAAGGATTACCCATACAGTCTTGACGAGGCAACACACTATGGCGTGATTGCTCAGCAGGTACAGATAGCATTCCCGCACGCAGTCGTTGAGAAAGACGGGTACCTCCACATTCAAGAGAAAGAGTTGATGGGAGTTGTCATTTCAGCAACCAAAGAACTTAGCGCGAAGAATACTGATCTCGAAGCAGCGAACGAAGAGTTGAAAGCAGCAAACGAGCATCTCGCAGAACAGGTCTACCACATGATGATGGACAAAGCAGATTTAGAGAAAACAGTACACAGTCTTGAAGCTCAGACATCCGAACTACAGGTGTCGATGGACGTGGTACTGCAACATATAGCAAATGGAAAACAGGTTCAAGCGGGAGGAAACTAATCGCCTAAACCAAACACCATGCTACTAGGGGCTCCTATACTATAGAGGGCGCTGACAGATTGAGAATTAAAATAGCTTCATATGCATTCGATGCCGTGTTCACTTTAACTAGTGAACGCGGCATTTTTTTTTGCTTAAGCAACGTTGGGTAGTCTGCTTTTGCCAAAACCTACCGCTACAAAGTGGGGCATTAGGCTTGAATTGTTGAGTATGCTTTCATGCATACGGAAGACGCATATGACACATTAGCAATGTGTGGCATTTGTTTTGCAATCAATCTGCTAGCGACCTCAGATGCCCCCTTCCTGAGTAGCTGCGATCGCGGGCCAATTTGATTGGCCACTCCCTAGCGATACATCCTCCGCCACATCCCCCCGGTGTTGAAGGATACTATACTCCCCCTTTGGTTCTATAGCTATCGTATTGTGCTTTGCAGCACATGGATTGATCCTCTATTGCTGATAATACAACAAGAGTGTGTTTGTGCATGTGTACATATGAAGATGAAATGACTCAATTACTTCGACTAGCGTTACTATTTACTTTTTTTGTACCTGTTTTGGCGAAAGCTCAAAGTGGAATAGGAACCTTCACCCCAGATTCAGATAAAGCACTTCATGTTGTTGCTCAGCCAGGGCAGCAACCTGTAAGGCTAGAAGGGCTGAACGACGACGGGACTGATTTACTGACGGATGTTGTTGTTACTGATGCAACTGGTGTTCTCTATTACAGACCAATTGAAGACTTAACGGTTTCTGGCGAGTGGACTGATGCAGGAACGTATATCTACGCGACACGAGCAAGAAATGAAGGGACTGCCCGTTGGATTTCAATCACAGATGAAGGTGATATGGGGTTTGGTACAAATGCACCCCGCGCTGGTATCGATCTACGTGATCGAGGAATGATTATCGGTAATAGTGCTGTTTCAGGATTATACAATCCAAGCGAGGAGATAAGATTGACTGGCGGTACAAGTGATGTAATCATGTCTGTTCAAGATGGTACAGGAAGATTTAATATTAAGTGGAACGCATCTTTTGGAACAGGCGAAGAATTTTTATCTACTGGCGATTACGCATCAAAAATACTAGTTCACGGTGATCCAAATATTGGTGGAGATGTATTCAGAATAGACCATTCGACAGCACCAGGTGTAGCAGGAAATCCAGTTGGCTGGACAACAGCTTTCAATGTCGAAAATAATGGTCAGGTAGGTATCGGAACTAGCGGACCTACAGAGCAGCTTGATGTAAATGGTCGGGTCCGTATTCGGACGTTGGATAATGGTGTTATTACTGGAGACCCTTTATTTGACGATGATATCGTAACCGTAGATGGCGGAGGAGTTCTTAGAAGAGTGGATGCCGCAGTCCTCTTTGATGATGTTGGCGAGTGGGTAGATAATGGAAACTACATCTATGCCCGAAGAGCACTTGATGACCTTCCTTCTCATAATGTCGTTGTGACCACTGAAGGCGAAATTGGCCTAGGTCTGACAAACCCAACGGAAAAGCTACAGCTCCGCAACGGTGGAATGATGTTTCAGCGAACGGCAGGTAACGCGCACTATGGTATTGGCTTTAATAGTGAAGTCCCATATGAGTCCACAGGAACTCGTGAAGGTGCTCGTATCTATTTTGATAACGACGCGCTTAGTACGTGGGGAGATGCTTTGGTCATTGAAAAGACCGATGGTAATCAGCCTAATCCCGACGGGGCAATCATATTTTCCACCCGAGGTACAGATCCAACTCGTCAAATCAATATGATTATTGAAGGTCGTGGTGACGTAGGAATAGGTCTCTCGAATCCAACAGAAAAACTACACGTATTTGGATCTGGTTTGATTCAAGAAGGCGGGGCTGGAACTTCAGCTGACCAAGGTTTTCTCAAGCTCGTGGATGATCGTGAGCAAGCCGATATTCCGAATCGAGGTGTCCAGGTGATGGACAACAATGAGTACGCATACTTTGGTATGGAGCATCGCGCAACAGGTCATGATGCCATTGTCCAATGGGGTGACGGTACTGCCCAAGATCTATACTTTCAGCATGAATCTGGCAATACGTTTACAACTGTTATGCACCTAGATGGTGCGACAAAAAATGTTGGCATTGGTGAAATAGCTCCTGCAGCGCGTCTAGATGTAGGAGGAAATGTTCGCGTTCAAACGCTACCAGCTGGTTCTATTACCGGTGTAGTTAGTGATGATCAGCTCGTAACTGCAAATGCCAATGGTGACCTAAGAAAGATTAGTGCATCGGCTCTATTTACAGATCTTCAAGATGATGACTGGGTGATTTTTGGTGACAGAATTTACAATGCCAATTCGAATACGGTTGGTATTGGAACAACGAACCCAGACGTAAACCTTGCTCTTCATATTGACGGAACTACACGCCTTGAAGGGTCAAGCAGGTTGGAATTCGAAAGTACAAACAACTACATGTACCGTGTCAACGAGACTGATATTAGGTCAGTTAGTCACGGACTATTCCGGTTTCGGACACGTGGAGATGCAGCTGATGTGATGGTTGTTGATGGTGCTAATGGTCGTTTGGGTATTGGTACTTCAACGACGACGGCAGGCTACATCATGGAGATTGAAGGCCGTACTAAAGTTCGAGAAGGTTCTTCAATCGACTTTGGTAATGATCCAGATAATAGAATTTCATCTACGGGTAATAATGAACTTACAGCGAAGGCAAATGAGATTTTTGTTATTCGAAATAGAACGGATCAAGATATTCTTACTGCGAATCGCGATCGAGAAGTAGGCATTCGTACCACTAATCCAACCAGTGTGCTCGATATTGACGGTGACTTGCGTATTCGTACGCTACCAGCAGGTGCGACAGGAGATGACTTTTTAAGTGTGGATGTAAGTGGAAATGTTCGGAAGCAGCCTTTGGCTACTCTCGAAGGCCCATGGGACAGAACGACTGCAGGCGGAGGCAGAGCCTTTCTAAGAACAGTTACTGATCATGTTGGTATTGGTACAAATGCACCTGCTTATCCACTTCATATTGTAGAGGCAACAGGAACACCAAGAGGGGCAAATAGTGGCTCTTTGGTTATAGATCATGAAAATAGTGGTGGTCAAAGTTCTATCGTTTTCAGAAGTAGAGTTAATCGTGGTAGCGACTATGGCTACATCAACTATTTTGACGACAATCCAGATTTAGGGACTGGTACTGCTGAACAAAGCCTCTTAGAAATTGGTGTTCAAAACGATGGTGCAAATAGTAATCGGGACGATATTGCACTAATGCCGTCCGGAGAGTTAGGTATTAAGACGCGTACACCAACACGAGTTGTTGATATTAACGGTAATCTTCGGGTTAGAAATTTGGCAAACAGTGCTACTGATATCTATGCGGTAACTGCTGACGCCAATGGAAATGTAAATCGCCAAGCTATTACCTCGATCAAGGATAATCTTGGTAATCACATTGCAACAGAAGAGCTACAAGTTGGGGATAATACAATATCTTATGACAAGAATGCAAATGAAGGAATAAAATTCCACTCAAGTAATTCAGTCATGGTATCCGGAAGGTTTCAAATTGGAAACCACAGAGAGTACTGGATGGATGAAACCATCACTGGTATCACAGCAGAAGGCTTTGCAACTAATGATGCGGCAATTTTTGTCCCTGTACATACAGGTACAGAGAACTCAGATTTACGGCTCTACATTACTGATAACGCGGGTGATGCCTTTTCTATCTGGGGAAGTCCGTGTCCAACCGATTGTGGTGATATAAATGCCTCTACTCAAGTAGTAAGAATTGAAGGTGGTGGTGAAGTAACCATGAATTCTTTGGCGGGTACAGGTATTCGAATGGTAGTAGCTGACGCCAATGGTGTCCTTAATACCCAAGCCATTCCAACTGCTGGTGGCGGTGGCACCGCGGATAATCTTGGTAACCACATTGCGACTCAAGAACTCAACCTCAACTGGAATTGGGTACGCCACAACAGTGGGTCTAACCGCGCATTTCGTATAAGAGATGACGGTACGATGGAAATGGCTGCAAATAGAGCTATTCGCTTTCAATCTTGGAACAATCGACTCGCTCAAACCGCAACAGGAATGGAGCTGCGGTCCCAAAATGACCTAGAGCTTCAAGCAATAAGCGGAGATTTTATTATGCAAGCTGGCGATCGCATGGACATTCGATCTAATGGAACTGCTGCAGCCGATGAAATCAGGCTAATGACCAGAGGTGGGAATGAGAGATTAGTAGTTCAAAATGATGGTGATATTGAAATTTCGGACCTCACTGGAACTGGAAATGCACTAGTCGGTGTCGATGCTAACGGTGTGTTGGAAAGAGTTTCTACAAGTTCTGATGGACTTTGGGACAGAGACGCTGGGAATAATGAGACGTACCTTTTTAATAATGCTGATGAAGTAGGATTAGGAACTACAGATCCGACAGCTAAGCTTGATGTGGTAGGTGAAGGATTATTCCGAAATGGTAATGGTTTTAATGGCTACGGGAATGATCAACTTCTATTTAGCTGGAATAATGGCATCGGATACAAGCATTCGATCAAGACGCGTCATAACAGTGGTAGCCAAATTCAAAATGCAATAGACTTTTTCCTTTGGGATCAAACTGCAGATGCAGTCAATACTGTTGGTACGAACCAAGTAATGACCCTTGATGGAAGAAATGGAGGAAGTGTAGGTTTGGGTACTACTGCTCCTACGAGCAGACTTCATATTGCACATCCTGATGGGTCAGGTTTGATAAGTCCGAGTAGTATCATCGTTCAAAACACAACAAATCAAGGAAGTTCAGGAATTACATTTCAAGAAAGTACTGGTGGGGCTAATGACAATAACTCAATGTCATTGCGTTATCACAGTTCTGCAGATGGTATTAGTAATGGATTTGAAATTATCAGAGGTGCGATTGGGAATATTGATGCAAATGATGTCCACTTTCGTGTCGATCGTAATAGCGGTCAAACAACCATCCAAAACCTGGGAACAGGTGGAGTAAATGAAATGGTTGTTGCAGATGTAAATGGAGTACTCTCTACTCAAATGATTGCAGCGGGTCTTTGGGACCGTGATGCTGGAAACAATTACACAACCTTAGCAAACACAACAGACCGAGTAGGTATTGGCGAGTCGGCTCCTTCTGCCATCCTAGACATCGCTGGTGATCTGCGTATCCAAAGTGTTGCAGCAGGAACTATTGCCGACGAATTACTAGTTGTAAATGCAACAGGTTCTGTGCGTAAAATTCCAACGAGCTCGTTCACCAATTACTTCACGCGAAGTGTGGGAGGGCAAATTGAACTCATAACAACTACAGATCAACTGGGACTTGGAACAGCTCCAGCTGCGGGAACACGTCTTCACCTCGGTTCAGGTACGTTACGCGTCGATGATCTAGCGGGCCTAACTACTCGAATGGTTACCACAACAACAAATGGTACACTTACAACAGCAGACTTAGGTGACTATCTCAGTCACTGGGATCGAAATAGTGCGGCTGGAGATATCACACTCGGTACGACTACCGATCAAGTTGGAATTGGAACCTTGGCGCCAACGCACAAGCTTGAAGTAGACGGTGATGTGCTTATTACAGATCTCGCAGGAATCGGTGATCGCTATGTTATTGCGAATGCTGCTGGCGAACTCTCTACCGTCGATGTTCCGTCGGAGCTATGGACGAGAGACGTCACCAATCAGTTTACTATTCTGAGCAACAGTAGTGATAATGTAGGAATCGGAACCTCCACGCCGATGCAGAAACTACACATCGCAACAGGTACGATCCGGATAGACAACTATCCTACAGGTCTGCCTACAGATGATATCCTCGTAACAGACGGTTCTGGTGATATCAAAAAAGTGTCTTCAGCTTCTTACGCAAACCTTTGGACACGCGAGCCAGGTAATCAAGAAATGTACCCTGTCAACATTAATGATAGAGTAGGTATCGGTACAACAGACCCAAGAACGCCACTTCATCTTTCAATCGCTGGAGGTTCTGTAGGTCTTGCTGATCCTGTTGAGTTCTTAATTCAAAACAGAACGAATAGAGGAACTGCCCAAATTCGGTTCAGAGACAACAATAGCGCCGCTGCAACTGCTGAGGCATATAGCTCCATGGTCTTGCGCTTTAACGGCCAAAGTAACACCATGGAAATTGCCAATGGATCAGATAGCACGCACCTCAGAATTCGTAGACAAAATGGATACATGCTTCTCGGAGCAAATATTCCACTAGGGCTTAATCCTTCTCATCAATTGCATGTAGACGGTAACATTGGTCTGTTTGATGGACATCGAATCCAATTTGCGGAAACTAATAGCTTCCTCCGAGACCAAGGCACAACCGCAGGCGGTGACGATGATGTAATGCTGCGAGCTTCAGATATTCTTTACCTAAGAGGAGGCGACAATCAAGGAATCAGAGTGAATGGAAACGGAACGCTTCGTTTTGATGATGTCCCTACAGCAGGATCAGGGCTTAATCTTATGACGATAACTGGAGCTGGAGACGTGAGGCGAATTACTGCTGCCAACTATGCAACCAACTTCGGTTGGAGACGCACAGGAACAGATGTAATCCTTGCGACTACAGGTGACAACGTTGGAATAGGAATTACTTCAGGCGGGTCTAAACTCGATGTGAACGGAACAACTCGTATCCGAGGAGCAACAACCATCGACAACCTCGGTGGCGGTGGAACACAAATGGTCGTTGCAGACAATGCAGGTGTGCTAAGTGTTCAAGCTATTCCCGTCGACACAGACGATCAAGACCTCACCTGGACATCTGGCACGAATACGCTTTCTATCGAAGATGGTAATAGTGTAAACCTCTCGTCACTTCTGGACAACACAGATGCACAAGACCTTTCTCTTTCAGCCAACACGTTGTCTTTGACTAATGATGGAACTACAGTAGACTTGAGTGGCTATCTGGACAACACAGATGCGCAAGACTTAAGCTTGAGTGGCTCAACGCTTTCGTTGACTAACGATGGCACAACAGTAGATCTTTCAGCCTTCGCAAACACAGATGCGCAAGCACTGGGTATCACTGGCGATGACCTAACGATTACTGGCAACGCTTCGACGGTAGATCTAAGTGGTTACCTCGACAACACAGACGCACAAGACTTAACCTTAACTGGCTCAACACTCTCATTGACTAACGACGCTTCGACAGTTGATCTATCTGCTTTCGCAAACACAGACGCACAGGACCTTTCGCTTTCAGCCAACACGTTGTCACTAACCAACGACGGAACAGCTGTAGACTTAAGCGGCTACCTCGACAACACAGACGCACAAGCGTTGAGTTACGATGCTGCAACAGGAATCATTACACTAGTAAGCGGTGGTACCGTCAACTTGTCTGCATCGACGATCATTGATGACCAAACGCTAAGTCTCTCAGGAAGTGAGTTGACGATCGCAAATGGTAACATGGTAGACCTCGCTGCGATTAGCGGATGGGGCAAATCAGGAACGGACATCACGCTAGGAACAGCGACGGATAACGTAGGTATCGGCACTTCACCTGCTGCTGGAGTTAGACTCCACGTAGACGGACAAGTACGCTTCAACGCGTTGAGCGGCGGCGGACTAGAACTTGTGATGGCGAATGCCAACGGAGATCTTCTCAAGCGAACTGCTGGTGAAGCAACAGGTTGGACTCGAACGGCTGGAGAGATGTCATTGTACAATACAGGAGACAACTTGATGGTGGGTATCGGAACAGCTACAGCAAAGCTTCATGTAAATGGAAACACGCAGCTTGATGGAACACTAACCGTTGCAGGAACGACAACGCTTGAAGATGATGTGACGATCGGTTCTGCATTAGCAGGAGCGCAACTTAAAATCACGAGTACAGGAACAGACGCACCATTGCGCCTTGAGAATGTACAGACAGCCGCAGCAGGTCCACATGATGTGCTTGTGCTAGATGCCTCAGGAGATGTTCAAGTAGTGAATGGTGTTACGGCATCAGACCGCCGCTTGAAAGAGAACATCAGGCCAATGGAAGGAACATTGGAGAAGTTACTCGGCATGGAGTCGGTTAGCTTCAACTACCGTTCAGATGTGAAGGACTACCCATACAGCCTCGACAAAGAGACGCACTACGGTGTTATCGCTCAGCAGGTGCAGGAAGCATTTCCGCACGCAGTAGTTGAGAAAGATGGCTACCTCCACATCCAGGAAAAGGAACTCATGGGCGTTGTGATTTCAGCAACCAAAGAGCTCAGCGCTAAGAATGCTGAACTAGAGGCTGCAAATGAGCATCTCGCAGAGCAGGTCTACCACATGATGATGGATAAGGCAGATTTAGAAAAGACTGTTCACAGTCTGAAGGCTGAGACTTCTGAGCTCCACACTTCAATGGCAAAAGTCCTAAAACATCTTGAAAGCAAGGCACAAGTGCAAGCTTCAGGTAACTAATACGAGAAGGTTATCGCAATTGCGGTTCCTTTTCAAACGCAGCAGAAGCTCTAACTACATGCTACCTCACGAGGAGCACTGACAGATTGAGAATCTAAAAATAGCTTCATATGCATTCGACGCCGGGTTCACAACATGTGAACTCGGTGTTTTTTATGGATATCTCAGGGTGACTTTAAGGGCAAAGTTCCTGTAATAGCTGAGTTGAAGCTGCTTGATTGTCTTGTTTTAGGCAGATCTCTAGATCAACACCGTAAATACTGTACCCTTAAGATTTACGGCTCGTAATAGAGATTGATGGGTTTTTTTTCCTTTCGGTAAAATACATATTAGGTTTTGGCCTAATGTTTGTTATCACTTAAGAGAACGAACCATACAATAAGCAAGCTACACTTTCCCCTCAATGTGTTACGCAAGAGGCCTCTGGCCAATAGCGTGTCTACTGTTAGCTAGCGGTTTTGTTAAGGCTCAAACCATTTTTCACAACGACGGAGGCGTCGTTCATGTCACTTCAGGTGCCGTGATTTTTGTGGAAGGCGGAATTGACAACCATAACGACGGACTGCTAAACAACGGAGGCACCATCCACTTCTCGGAAAATTGGTCCAGCAACACTGCTGTATCAGACGACGTCGATGCACTCGACGGAACCTTCATCTTTGAGGGCGTCTCTCCGCTTATCTACGGAAGCGGCACCGTCGCTTTCCCATCTGTTACATTGAGCCCAGTCACAGAACTGGCGCGACAGATAGAAACAAACGTTTCATTTTCTCAAACTTTAGACATTGCCGAAGCCATATGGGCCACCGGTAGTAATGTCGCTTCAGTACTTAATACCGATCCAGACGCAATTTTGCGAGGAGATGGTTACATCAGCTCAGATTCTATAGGGGGGTACCTTACAAGAAGGACAGATAGAATTGCTGACTACATTTATCCAGTCGGATCTACAGGAACCGCATTGCGAATAGCGATTGAGCGCTACAGGCCAGTAATCGTAACTCCGCTAGATGCAGCACCCAATGAGTTCGCCGTTCGATTTGCGAACATCGACCCTACAAATGATTTCACGGACGGTGGCTCAGGTTTCGATCGTGCTCTCCGAGATCCTGCATTGACACAAATAAACCAGAATTTCTACTACCAACTCGATCGATTAGTAGGCACAACTCCAGCTGATCTCAAGTTCTTCTACCTGCAAACAGATGGTCGTTACTCAACCGTTGCCCAAGTGCAAGACAATGATGTTTGGCGCGACATGTACGGTAGTGTAGACGTCAATGTAATTGAGCCTCTTCACACTGAAGGATTAGATAGAGTTGCAGTACTCCTCGAGCACAACGACTTTACTCAACCTGTTTTCACGCAAGCTGGAGCTGATGCCGATAATGATGGCATTGCCGATCGTCTTGACCTAGACGCGGATAACGATGGTATTGCTAACATTGATGAGGTCGTTTCTGATCCTTATGGTGATCATGACGGTGATGGCTATTTTGACTACGTTGATGCGGATTTCCCCGGCTGTGGCCCAATTATCAATCAAATCTGTAGTGGCTTTGACTTTGACCGAGACGGCTTTGCAAATCACCTCGACCTTGATTCAGACGGTGACGGTATCTATGACATTTTTGAGGCCGGTGGTATAGACCTTGACCTTGATGCGCAAGTAGATTACCCGATCGCTGGAATATCTAGAAGTATGATTGATACCGACAATGACGGTTTCAATGATGCACAAGATCACCTCGACGGCATGCGATCGCCCGATGGTATGCCTGAGGTGACCAACGGTACACCGTGGTTGCAAGATGATCGTGATAACGACGGCCTTGTCAACTTCCAGGACATCGATAGTGATGGTGACGGAATCGTTGACTTCATAGAGGGGCAAACGACCGTAGGTTACTTCTTCCCAGATTATGTCGACGGCAACCTCAATGGTATTGATCAAGCATTCGATCTTCCTGAAAATGGAACATATGCTGTTCTGCCAACCGATACTGACGGTGACGGTCAGCCTGACTACTTAGACTTAAACTCGGATAATGAACGGACCTCTGACCTTGCCGAGGGTAACGATACCTCCGGTGATGGCTTAATCGCAGATGCAGACTTGCCCCTTGGTACAGATGCCGATAATGATGGTCTCGATGATGCGTTCGATACGATCGTATTGACAGCAACGCCAAATACGAATGCCGAAAATGCTCAGTTCGCTGAACTAATGCCGAATTTGCAAGATCCAGGTACAACCGAGCTAGACTGGCGTGAGCAAGGTTGTAAGCAGCAAAACTGTCAGACCATCGCCACGATCAGGAACTAATCAGGTAGGCTAGTGATGGCTGCCTAGTGCTGCTCAGAAACCTTTAGTACCGTGTCAACCCTAGATTGGCTGGTCCCTAATTCAATGAACAAGCTTCCCCTCGTGGAGTCTTGAATAAATTCGTCGAAACCTTCAGCCGCAAACCAGTGGCCACCTACACTTAGGTTATTAAAACAGACTGAATTGCTCAGGCCAGTTTCGGCAACCGTGTCGTAGTTGGCAGCCATGTTTTCGTGATAGCCAGGGAATGCATCTCCATAGTTTCGGTAAACCGTAGCCCCGAAGTGAGGCACGCCATGGTGTTCCAATGTGATGCAAATCGTACCACTATAAGGGAGCACATTGGGTTCACAGCCTACACTCGTTATTGCAAGTAGGGTAGCAGCGGCAAGGATACGGTTCAACATATAGATGGGACTCTTAACAACTTTTATAAGCGCCTAACACTGTGTTTAGTTGCTTTGTGGGACTGAAATAGCCCAAAATGTCGTCACAGAAGCAATTGCTTTCAGTTCTGGTAGCACTAGCATTCCTGGTTTTTGCTGCCTGCGAACAGCCTACTCCTGAGCAGAAAGTGCTCAAATTTCAAGGAGGGACGATGGGGACTTCATACCACGTGACCGTTATCGATCCTAGTTCTTCTGAGGTTCGGAAGAGCGTTGATTCACTCTTAGTCGAGATAAACAGAGAGGTGAATACGTACGATGAGAACTCTCTCATCAGTAGACTAAACAAGGGGGACACGATCGCTTTGCCGGTCATAACGAATCCCAACCAACTGATATCTGCGATTGGAGGCCACCTGGCTGCAAATCTTCAGCTTGCGCTAAAACCTATGTCACTTTCTTCCGGAGCTTTTGATCCTACGGTTGGCCCTTTGACAGAGTACTATGGGTTTGGAGCTTCAAAACGAGAAGGCGATCCAGTAGATCCTGCAGAGATAAAACGTCTCCTGCAATTCGTAGGATTTTCGAATATTCATATAGACTCCATCGGTTCTGACCAATTGCAAGTCAATATTGCTCGGCTTGGAGTACGTCTAGACCTATCTGCGATAGCAAAAGGATATGCTGTTGATCAACTGGCTCATCTTATGGAGGAGCGTTTTAAGAGTACATCGTATTTCGTTGAAATAGGCGGTGAGACACGAGCCGCTGGCCGTTCTCCTCGCGATGCCAAATGGACAATCGGGGTGAATCGCCCGCAAGAAGGAGCTTCACTGTCTGATTTAGAGCTGATCATTGGCATCAGCAATGCAGCGATAGCGACAAGTGGGAATTACAGAAACCGTCGCATCATTGACGGAAAGTCATTTGTCCATACCATCGACCCACAAACAGGCATAGCGAAACCGTCCTCACTATTGAGTGCTACCGTTGTCGCAAGCGATTGTGCAACTGCTGATGCCTTCGCAACAGCTTGTATGGCTTCCTCCGAAAATGCAGAAGAGGTTTTGGCGAAAGCTGGACTCTCTGGCTGCCTCATCTTTGCAGAGAGTGACTCTACATTCGTTACGCGCTATGTTGGCGACTTCGAGATGTATGTCCTTACAAGTAATTAATCGACCCTAAGATTATGGATCTTAAAGAATTCAACTTTACACATCCAATGGTCTTCTTCGATTTGGAGACGACAGGACTCAACGTAGTCACCGATCGGATTGTACAATTCGCCGCTGTCAAGTATTCTCCGGGCAAAGACACGCCAGAGGAGCTAGTCTATTTCGTCAATCCACAAATGGCAATAGATCCACAAGCTGCGGCGGTGCACGGGATATCAGATGAGCGTGTTGCAAACGAAGCGACGTTCAATGATCTCGCGGATGAAATTTATGAGTTCATAGGAGAAGCAGACTTGAGTGGGTACAACATCAAACGATTTGATGTTCCTATGCTCATGGAAGAGTTCGACCGTGCAGGTATTCGGTTCCGAATGGATGAGCGCAAACTGGTCGATGTGCAAGAGATCTTTTTCAAAATGGAGCCTCGTACGCTTGCAGGAGCTCTACGTTTCTACAGTGGCGAGGAAATGACGAACGCCCACGATGCTTTGGCTGACGTCCAAGCAACGATAAAGGTGCTCGCCGGTCAGGTTAAAAAGTACAAGGGCATAACGTTTAAGGATATCGATGGGGCAGAGGTTGTTGACCCAATTCAAGCCGATGTAGATGCGCTAGCTGCCTTTACTTTGCGAGAAGGTCAACTCGATGCGACCAACCGACTACGCCGCGATACGGAAGGTGAAATCGTTTTCAATTTTGGAAAGCACAAAGGGCGGACCCTCAAAGAAGTCTTCTCAAAAGAGCGTAGCTACTATCACTGGCTTCAAGACAAGGACTTCAGCATTCAGGTTAAGGAAATTTCACGTGGAGTATGGGAATCAATGAACGACTAAGAAGGGGCTTTTCGATCTCGGCGTTTGCCTTGTGTCTACTTGGTGCTGCATTCAGCTTTGGCGGATGTGAGCAGCAAAGCGAAGGCTGTCTAGATTTTAGAGCTTTGACCGTAGCGTTGGATGCTGATGATGCTTGTACTGATTGTTGTACGTATCCTTCTCTTCAACTTCAATTCGTCCCAATCCGTATTGGTGTTGACACGTTTTTTTCCCTAAGAAACACTGATACGTTGGTGAATGGCAGTGTCTTGGGTACAGAACCCGAACTTGGCTTCTATTTGCACGAGATCTTCTTGATTGCGGACGATGGCGAGCGATTTGAAATGCAGGATACATTCACTGTTTTTTCAGGCGACGGTACCGCTAACTTTCTTGTTGAGAGCAGTGTGCTGCGTGTCTCACCGTTTCGACAGACGAGCTATACGTTGGGAACGCTTTTAGAAGAAAAGACCTTCGTCGCAATCGAGGCGTCACTTGGACTTCCTGATCTTTTGAGCAGCGCTGATGTGAGTCTTCAGCCAACAACGAGTCCTCTTTATCGAGGAACAGATTCGCTTTTGCTTTCTACGGACAACAACTACCTCGACTTGGCCTTCAAGTTCGAACAATCGACTGGAATCAGAGACAGTTTTGAGTTGACAGACGCAATGGATCAACTCGTGCGATGGGATCTTCCAGTTTCTTTGGATTACGCTCCTTCCTACAATCTGCTAATTACGTTGGGGTTGCCTGCTGATAACTTGCTGCTAATCAACAACGGCACGGTAAGTGGGGATGTATTTGTGACCCAATTTCTTGAGGAGGCACTTGTACTAGAGATCGGCTTAAGTCGGTAATGAAGCGCTGCAGTGTCACCAAGATTACAACTTCGAGGTCCACTTATTCGTTCCTTTGATCTACAACACATCGCCGATTATGAAACCCACATTTATAAAGCTACTACCTCTCGTTGCTCTCACTTTTTTGCTCGGCTTGAGTGCATGTGGAGACGATGACCCAACTCCCAGCGGAGATCTCGGGAATGTAGAGTTATCCATTCAAGGAATGGTCGCAGGTGACAACCTCGCATTGGAATCAGCAACCTATGATGCCAATAGTGCAGAAGAAGGATTTCGTCTTTCGCGTCTAAGCTTTTACCTCAGTGATCTTCGCTTGGTTGAAGTACGCGATGGTGTCTCTTTTGAGACTCCACTTTCTGAAGTGCTGTATTTCAATTTAGGACCTTCCGGAATTGACTCAAAAGGTCTCGTTAATATCCCTGCAGGTGACTACACTAGTTTACGCTACAATTTTGGTCTCACCGCAGAGCAAGACATGACTTCTCCTGACGATTATGCTTCGACGCATCCGCTTGGCAGAACCGCTGAATATTGGGTGCAATGGGAGAGTTACATCTTTGCTAAGATCGAAGGCAAAGCCGATACGCTTGCTGATGGAGTTGCTCGTTTTGAAGAGCCTTTCGTATTTCACGTAGGTGTAGCGGCAGACAATGCAAAAGCAGGAGAGCTGGCAATTAATTTCCCTGTAAGAGCAGGAGACAATGATCTTTCTTTGGAGTTCGATGTTTCGGAACTAATGAAGCTCAACAAGTCGAACGAGCTACCATTGACAAGTTTCGATCATGGAAATGTCTTCGCGAGCCAAATCGTAAGCAGTGCAATCACTGCATTTTCAGTAGCAGAATAATAACCAAATGCAGGCAAGGCACATCTTCTTAGGGCTTCTCTTGGCTATTGGATTTGCATCCTGTATTCCTGACGATGGTCCCCCTGATCCTCCTGCAGAAACAGATAGGTCCCTTTTGGAATTGCCATACGCTCCAGAGGCCTACACTTATCAGGTCCCTGATCATTTTCAGGAGCTGCCTCAGCCAGATAGTAACATTGCTACTGTTGCAGGTCTAGAGCTCGGTCAAAGACTCTTCTTTGATCCTATCTTGTCGCGAGACAGCAGTATTTCCTGCGCTTCTTGCCACTTTCCTGAAGCTGGATTTGCTGACGGAACGGATTTTAGTCCAGGGATTATAGGTGAGAAGACGTTGCGTTCTAGCATGTCATTGGTAAACATTGCTTATCAGTCCAGCTACTTTTGGGACGGTCGCAGTGCAACACTGGAGGAGCAAAGTTTGCACCCCGTTATTGACCCAATAGAGATGGACGCCACGTGGCCTCAGATAGAAGAGCGGTTACGAAACAGCACTCCATACGCTGCAGGCTTTAGAGCCGCATTCGGTATTGAGCGTACAAGTGAAATCGATCGCTACTTAGTTGCAAAGGCGATTTCCCAGTTTGAGCGTTCCATTATTTCAGGAAATAGCCGGTATGATCAAGTGACCTTCGAGCTCCGAGGGTTCTTTACGCCACTTGAAGAAGATGGGCGTGAGCTATTTTTTACAGAGCCGTCTCTTGATCACCCAGGTTGTGCGCATTGTCATAACGCTCCGTTTTTCGCGGATAACCGTTTCTTGAATAATGGACTTGACTCTAGCGATACGGTTGAAGGTTTTGCAGACCTTGGTCGTGGCGCGATATCTGGAAATCCGTTTGATAACGGAAAGTTTAGGTCGCCAACCCTTCGCAACATCGAGTTGACAGCTCCATACATGCACGATGGGCGTTTTGCAACGCTTGATGATGTGATTGATCATTATGCTTCAGGAGGACATTATAGTCCAACGATAGATCCTCAGATTACTGGGTTTCCATTGACCAGTTACGACAGAGATGCCTTAAAGGCGTTTTTGCTCACGCTAACCGACACTACGAGTCTAATGGCTCCCGAGCTTTCTAATCCGAACTAACGTTCGCTGCTTGACTGTTTTTGAGCTTTCGCCAAAACAGGCCATAGCCAATAGGTTGGGAATCGGAGGTTTTGGCGAAAGCTGACTCAAAACGGCGATTTGTGCACGGTTTCTTCAGAATAGGATAGGGTCGAGCGGTATAAGCGTTGTTTCTTCACGCTGATGATTCCAGCCCCACCAAAAGAGGACCTTACAGCCTTAGATCAGTTCGATCTGGACATCAGTATTGCGTTTACTAAACAGGTAATGAACTTGCTTAATGATGTGTACTTCCGTGCACGGCTCATCGGCTTTGACGATTGGGAAGAACGCAATAACCCCGATTCACCGTTGATTTTCGTGAGTAACCACTCGGGAATGGCCATGCCCTGGGACGCAGTGTGCTTTGTAGCGATGTTGTTCCGGAAGTTTGACTACGAATACGACAAGACCCTTCGAACCCTGATCACGCCGTTCTTTACCAGGGTTGGTCTCATGAGTTTGTATCAAATTCCACAGGTCCTTACGCGGTCGGGAGGAATAGAAGCAACAATGCAGAACTTCGAGGCGAGTATGACCCTCAAAGAAGGGCATGTGCTCATCTATCCAGAAGGATTGCGCGGAATCGGTAAAGGGTTTGAGCGACGATATGAGTTACAGCGCGTAAGCAGCTCTATTGTCCGAATGGCACTTAAGTACAAAACAGACATTGTACACTTCGCGAGTGTCAACGGAGAATACATCCATCCTTTTGCATATCGTTCTGAATGGCTTAATCGCATTGGCACACGTGTGCTAGGCTTGCCTTTCCTTCCATTGACGATTCTGTTGCCTTTGATCTTGATCCAGCCATGGGTGTTTTATATGGCGTTTCCCGCCAACCTGACATTCGTTCGGAAATCGCGCATCAAGTGGCAGGACCTTACAGATGTTGCGGAAGAGGACATCGATGAAAACGTGATCAAAGGAATTCGCGATCGCTTACAAGATCAACTCCAAGAGGAGCTCAACGAAGCCGAGTCTGTTTACGGTAGATCACCTTTTGGTTGGAAGTCGTTTTGGCGACAGCTTAAAAGAAGCTATCGCTCCTTTCCTCTGTGGTTACCGATTGGTTGGCCGCTGCTCTTCTGGGAGTTTCAGCGAGCATATCACCGCAAAGGAGATGAAGAGATTAAGCTGACGGGCTTGTCGATTATTTCGATCCTGACGAAGCAACCCTGGTTGCTCGCTTACTATGTGCCTATTCTAGGCTGGATTCCAATCCTTTTTTGGTCGAATCGAATGCCTTCAGCTACTAAAAAGTCGCCAAACGAGTGATTTAGTGATAAAAACGAGACGTATTTTCGTCTATTTTGTTCACGTGTTTACTTGTTAATCTGCTGTGCTTTAGTTGTTTATCGATTTGGTAATTCGGATTGTGGTTCACAATAACCTTGTTTTGTACCGTTCGCGAACCTGTTTAAGCCCTCATATTTGACCTATCGCAGCAAAGGCTGCCATCAAACAAGGATATGTTCATGGGATTATAGTTTGTGAAGGCAGTCGGGTCAAATGGCCCGACTACCTTTCCAGATATCGCTTCGGCGCTCTGATTCGGATGGACTTCACGATACATTGTTCATGGGATTATAATTTGTTAACCGCAGGTCGGGCTGAGAATTCAGCTCGACCTGTTGTTTTTTACAGAATGATCGCCAGCCGGAGCCATTGCTCTACCGAATAGTTGGTATATATCGGCATTATTAGATCTGTTACCTCACATAGACTGTGACGGATAGTATGCATTTACGTCCTTTGAAGGACGGAAGCAAATCCATTAAGAACGACTTTAAGTCGATTGGCAAATTGAAACACCTTTAATAGGGTAGCGTATTAGGGGTATAACTCCTGCTAGTGCTGTCTTTAGTGTTGCTAATCAGCGTTTTAAGGCTTAGTTTCCTAGCTAATACATTTTTGAAGGTTAGCCGACTTTTGAATTTGTAATTATCTTTTCGGTTAAACCAGTCAAACCCATGAATCAAAAACTACTAAACCCAAGGGTTCTCCTTGTCCTCCTAAGCACTTTGCTTGTTTCAGTAGGATGGTCACAAGTAAATGTGACATTGAACTCCACCAATCCTACTTGTGCAGGATTCACGAACGGTTCGATCAACGCTATGGCTAGCGGTGGTAACGGATCTTACTCTTTCTCTTGGAGCAATGGCCAGTCTGGTCAAAGTATTTCTGGATTAGACGATGGCACGTACAGTGTAACCGTAACTGATACAGATGGTAACACGGGTACTCGTTCGGCAACACTAACCGCACCTGCAGCGCTTGGAGGTACAATCACTCAGGGTGGTTCTACTTGTGCTGCTAACGACAATGCAACTGTAGTTGCAACAGGCGGTACTGCACCTTTCACTTATTTATGGTCTAACGGTCAAACAGGAACGTCAGCAAGTAACCTCGGTTATGGAACGGTTTGCGTTGAAATTACAGATGCGAACGGTTGCGATAAGCGCGTTTGCGATCACTTGGCTCAACCGCTTAGCGTTGATGCACAAGCTGAAGATGTTCTTTGTCCAGGTGGTTGTGACGGTGTTGTTGTAGCTATAGTCGCTGGCGGTGTTCGTCCGGTAACTTACCTATGGGACAACGGATCGACTGAAGCTGTAAATGACATGCTTCTTCCTGGCACTCACTGTGTAACTGTAACAGACGCAAACGGATGTACTGCACAAGATTGTGGTACAATCGGCCAGCCAGCTGGATTCACATTCAGCTTTAACCCAACCAATCCTGATTGTGGAGCTACCAACGGTAGTGTAAGCGTAACAGCATCTGGCGGAACTGCACCATACACTTACTCTTGGGGAGGTGGCAACTCTGGTTCTACGCTTAGCAATATTGGAGAAGGAACGTACACGGTTACCGTTACTGACGCGAACGGTTGTTCAGGTTCTGAAATGGTTACCCTTTCAGGAAGTAACCTAGCTGTAACCATTGATGCGAACTCACCAGCTTGTGGTGTAGGAGCAACAGGAACTGCCACTGCAATGGTGACAGGAGGTACAGCACCGATTATGTACAGCTGGTCTTCAGGTTCAACAACGAATACAGCTGGAAACCTAGCTCCAGGTACGTACACCGTAACAGTAACTGATGCTGCAGGTTGTACTGGAACTGCTTCGGCAACAATTACAGCAGGAAATACACTAACCGTTACTGCTTCTGCAACAGATGTTCTCTGTGCAGGCAATGCAGACGGAAGTGCGAGCGCGATGGTATCAGGAGGTCAAGCTCCATACACGTACTCATGGAGCAACAGCTCTACTGATCCAACAATTGACATGTTGTCTCCTGGAACGTACACTGTAATGGTATCTGACGCTGCTGGTTGCGCTGGTACTGCTCAGGTGTCTGTAGGAGAGCCAGTAGCGCTAATCTGTTCAGTTAACACGTTACAGGCAATCTCTGCCTTTGGTGCTAACGACGGTCAGATTTCTGCTCAATTCAATGGTGGGGTTATGCCTTACAACATTGTTTGGAACACAACTCAGACAGGACAGGTACTTAGTAACCTAGGACCTGGAACTTACACAGCGACAGTTACTGACGGTAACGGTTGTACGACTACTTGTGATGTAACACTCACAGAGCCTCTCGCACCAGCACTTGGTAAAATTGGAGACTTTGTATGGCGTGATACGAACGGCAACGGTCAGCAAGACGCAGGCGAGCCTGCAGTTGAAGGCGTTACAGTAACACTTACACTTCCAGACGGTAGTGTAATGACACAAGTAACCAATGGTCAAGGCAACTACTGCTTCGAAGATCTAGCAGCTGGTGACTACAAAGTGACATTCGAGCTTAATTCACGATTGAACGACAAGTGGACACGTGCTAATACAGGCAACGATGAAACTGATTCAGATGCAGTTCAAATGCCAGGCTCTCCAGAGCTAGCAATGACAAGTGTATTCAATCTACCAGCAGGTGATACTAACCTCACTATCGATGCAGGTGTAATGGACGCATGTGTTCAAGTAACGGATCCAGGTACAATCATGGGAACAGAGCTTTCTGTTTGTGGTATTGGAGCTGATCCAGGAGTAATCAACAGCACTAGCCCAGCAGTATCTGTAGGTGCTATTCGCTATGTATGGATGCGTAATTCACAGCCTGATCCGAACTTCGGTAACTGGTCAGCAGCTCCAGGTGTGAACAACCAACCAAGCTACGATCCAGGTCCGATCTACGCGACAACGTACTATGCACGATGTGCCTTCGGCGTTGACTGTAACGTTCCTGTAGAGACTAACATCGTTGGAATCACTGTAGGCACAACAAGCCGCGCAGGAATCTCTGGACCAAACCTAGTTTGTGTTGGAGACCCTTACACCTTTGAAGCAGACAATGCTGGTGGTGGAGCAGTATATGAGTGGGATTTCGGTCCACGTTCAACTCCTCAAACGGCTACGGGCCGCACAGTAAATGTGACTTGGGACTTGTTCGGATCACGTAACGTTACACTTAAGGTAACTCGTCAAGGATGCGAAACATTCGCAAGTTTGCGAGTTGCAATTTCTAATTGCCTAACACCTTCTCCTTTCGTTATCCAAACGAATGCTACAGGCGGCAACGCAGTTTCTGTAACATGGGAAATGTCACGTGATGAGCTCGCAGGTGAGTACAGCGTTCAACGCTCTCTTGATGGAGGTGTAACGTTCAGTGAAATTGGATCTGTACCAGTGGTGCAAGCAATCCCAATGCAGTCTTACGACTTCATGGACAATTCACCTAAGCTTGGTTACAACGTTTACCGCGTTGTTCGTGTACTCGAGTTAGGCGACACGTACTTCAGTGAAAATGCAAATGCTTCATTCTTGAGCCAGGAAGTTGACTTCCTAGCATACCCGAATCCAGCAGTAGCAAAGATCACGGTTGAGCGTTTCGACAATGTTGAGAAAGCTCGCACCGTCGAGCTTGTTGATCAAAGTGGACGTATTCTTAGCACGATTCAGTTCCCTGCGGGACAGGAGCGTCTGGAAGTATCACTTGATTCAGCTCCTCTTGGACTTGTTCACCTCCGCGTGGTTTCTCCAAACGGTGTTGTAAGCAGCATGACTGTTCTCAAGCAGTAAGTAATACTGGTTTATCGGTTTTAGCTTTCGCCAAAATCATCAACGGCCCGATTCCTGAAAAGGAGTCGGGCCGTTTTCGTTTGAGGTTTGCTTGGACAACTTTCTAAGTATCAAAGCAACGCATTAGTAAAGCGCCGCAGGCAAAAACAACCTAGTGTTGAGCAAGCGCCGCAGGCTTTGACAACTTCCTGCCTAGCAAAGCGCCGCAGGCCCAAAAGGCGCCGTAGGCCAAAAAGTGTCTTATTTCACAGGAGCACGCGCAGCTTTCTCCCAATTTACAGACTGCTTGTTGTTAAACAACCGAAGTAAGCCTCGATATACCGCGATATTCATCATGGTGAAATACATAGGCACAAATAAGACCTTCAGGCGAATCTCCTTGCGCTCAAAGAGGTAGCCAAAGAAGGCGGCTACATAGAATAGAACCTGCGCGAGGAGTATCCAAGAATAGAGGCCACCTAGGCTGAAATGCAGCAAGATGTTCAAGACGAGGATGACAGGAATCAAAGCAGGTCCGACGGTCCATCGCAATAAGCGGTGTCCAACATATTGAAAGGTTAGTTTCCAATCCTTGAACGGATTAAGAAGTGGCTTAAGCATGTTCGCGGCCTGTAATCCACCTGCTGCAATGCGGACCTTCCTTTTCATTTCTTCCTTGACGTTTGCACTGGAGGTTTCCTCGGCAAATGCATCTGGGGCATAAGCAACACGGTAACCGGCTTCGCAAAGCTTCATGGTCATGTAGAAATCCTCGACAAGTGTACCTGCAGGGACTTCAGGGATAAGCTTTCTGCGAACGCTAAATAGCTCGCCAGCTGCACCAACTACGGTATGGAACTCACTGTCCCAGCGCTTTAACGTTGATTCAAATCGCCAGTACAAACCTTCGCCAGCTCCGGCTGCAGCATCCGTTTCCTTCCTCATGATGCGCTTCTCTCCTGCAACAGCAGCGATAGCGTCATCCTTATAATGACGTACGATATTGCGAATCGCCATTGGATTCAGGTAGGTATTTGCATCTGTAAAGACTACGATCGGTGCGGTAACCTGTGGCAGAACGCGCTCAATCGCTGCCTGCTTTCCGCTTCGTCCATCTTTATGATGTACTTCTAGTTGAATGAGATTTCCGAGGTCGTAATTACGAGCGATATCAGCTGTAGCATCTGTCGAGCCATCAGTGATGATGTAGACGGTCAACTTACCCGCTGGGTAATCAAGCTTTTTGGTGTCCGCCAATTTTTCCCGAATGAAGTCTTCTTCATTCCAAGCGGCAATGAGCAGTGCCACTTCAGGACATTGCTCATCGGTATGCAAGGAAGGCGCTTGATTCTTCTTTGCCCAAGGGAAGAGAAGCCGTAGTACCCACATGTGGATTCCATAACCGAAGTAGCTATAGAAAACGATAAAGCAACTGAGCCAAAAGCATAGGGCTAACCAGGATGAGAACATATGTTTTGTGGGTCTTTGGGTAGTCGCTGAGCTGCGTGTTAAAAACTTATTGGGCAAAGACTTCGCCACTCTTTCGCGAACCTAGTACTAATCAACATAAATCCTAATATTATTAAACCCTATAATTCGTGGTCGAATGCGGCTTGCACAGAATTGAATATTCAGAATTCGACCTTCTTCATGCTCATCTATCTGGAAAGTAGATATGGCTAAAATTCCAGTACTGTAAATACGATAAATTCAAAAGAGTTAAGCTCCTCCCTTGTTTAGGGTATGGTGGGAATTTATCAGTGTAGATCTATTGGCTTTCAGAGGGTTATGGCTAGGTTTGTTGCCTTAGTAGAGTATAAATACCTGTTTCTGGGGATCGGCATTCGTCAGCCCGCAGTGTGACTAGGTCGTACTTTTGACGTCACAATCCCAACACACCCCGCCAGTAGTGAAACCGTTTACGCTTTGAGAAATTTAGAGCGAGACATTTGACCCATGAACAATCCAAAATGAACACACAACTACAAAAACCACACATCCTCGTAGTGGAGGATCATACAATATTTAGAAGATTTTTACTCTCTTGGCTCTCTCGTTGGTACCGCGTAACAGCCGTATCAAACGGTTTTGACGCCTTACGTTGGTTGCAAGAAGGCAACCAAACAGAAGCAATTCTCTTGGATATGCAGATGCCACGTCTCAGTGGATTACAATTCCTGCGCAATATCCGCTCAAGCGGAATGTTTGCTACTATCCCTGTAGTCGGCTTAACATCTAGCCTAACTCAAGAAATTAAAGCCCGTTGTGCTGATTTCGGCGTTTTGGAGGTTTTTCCGAAGCCTTACCAACCCGAAGCACTACTTGGTGCAATTAATGCTGCAGTAGGTCACTCGAAGAGTGATTTGATGGCTGCATAAGAATGGACCGGGTCTCTACCCGCATTCTGCTACCTCTCCCCCCCCCTTCAGGACAGTCTCACCAAACTTAATTACCTTACAAACACGCCCCCTGAAGTAATCGGAGTATGAATCTTCACGAAGTGCTTTCCGCACAAGCAGAAGTTGTAGTTATCGGCATAGCAGGACGTTATGACGATGCCCTCTACGATTTTGATGCCTCAGAGGTCTATGACGTTCAGCCGTTCGAGTCCACTTATAGCGCTTATCGTTACCTACAAGAAAAGGGTAATGAGGAGCTAACTATTCAGGCAATTGTTTGTGATGTCCAAACATTGATGCGCGAAGACTACCTCTTCGTTCACAACATTCGTCGCGATGCTGGTTATCGTAACACGCCTATTATAGGCATAGATCGCACAGGCGATCAACCATCTACCGAGGTCCTCGCCAATGGCGTTGACGACTGTTTCATTGCTCCAGTTAGCTGGGAAGTACTGCGCACTCGAATAAATGATATCCTGGCATTCAAAGAGATGCTCAAGGAATCTGGTGAGGTTCCAGTAGTCGAAGACAGGTACGCAATCCCTAGAGGAAAGCGCATCTTCGACATTGCCTTTTCACTTGGAGCACTCGCTTTTTGGGCTTTACCTATGCTCTTTATCGCAATCGCTATAAAGTTAAGCTCGAAAGGTCCTGTCTTTTACACAAGCAAACGTATCGGAACTGGATACAACGAATTTGGATTTCTCAAATTTCGATCAATGGTTCCTGATGCCGACAAGCTTGTAGAAAGCTTGCGCGCAAACAACCAATACGGTGCAGATGGAGCGTTCTTTAAAATGAAGAATGATCCACGAGTTACCAAAATTGGTCGATTCATTAGAAACACATCACTCGACGAATTACCACAGCTCATCAATGTCCTTAAAGGAGACATGAGTATTGTAGGAAATCGCCCTCTTCCTTTAGGTGAAGCAGAAACGCTGACTTCTGAAGAGTGGAGTGAACGGTTCCTCGCACCAGCTGGAATCACTGGAAAGTGGCAAACCTCTGGTCGTGGCAAAGACACCATGGATACAGATAGCCGCATGGCTCTCGATATCGAGTATGCCCGCGATTACAGCCCAATGATGGATTTGAAGATCCTCTTCAAGACCTTCGGTGCAATGAAACAAGATGCCAATGTCTAGTTTACCGAGTGTAGCTATCATCTCGGTCAACTACAATCAAACTCCTCTCACAGCCGAAATGCTCGAAAGCCTACAAACCGCTGGCTTGCATACATGGTGTGAAGCATGGGTTGTAGACAACGCCAGTACTGTCGATGGTTCAGTAGAACTTTCAGGACAGTTTCCTTGGGTGCGTACCATCCGCTCAGAGAAAAATCTAGGCTTCGCTGGCGGGAATAACCTCGCCATTCGTAAAACGGAGGCGGATTATATTTTCCTCCTCAACAACGATGCTCTTATAGATCCAGGAGTTTTGGAAGGCCTTCTAGATCGCTTTCGCCAAAACCCAAAGCTCGGAGCGCTTAGCCCAGTCATTTATGACTATCCGCAGCACGGACCTAATCCAACAATCCAGTACGCAGGTGCAACAGCTGTTACATCGCTAACCGGAAGAAATGAGACTTTACATCGAGGTGAGGTAGCTGGAAGTCAGCCCAAAGGCCTTAACTCAATTCCATTCGCACACGGAGCAGCAATGCTCGTGAGCCGAGAGGCACTCCTTAAGACAGGCCTCATGGAGGAGGGATACTTCCTCTACTACGAAGAACTCGATTGGTGTGATCGAATTCGTAATGCAGGGTTCGAAATTGCCCTAGATGGTGACCGAGCAATCTGGCACCGAGAGAGTGTAAGTACTGGAGAAGACTCCGCTTTTAAAATCTATTGGATCAATAGATCTCGCATTCTCTACATGAGACGCAATAAAACAAGCGTACAAAGTTTTATATTTAAGTGTTTTTACCTGATTTCTGTACTACCGCTGCACGGAGTTCGCCACTTACTTGCAGACCGTAAGCAACACGCAAAAGCACTTTTGCGCGCTTACACGGAACAGCCCAGTATCTCAACCGAAACTGAGCATCTTCCAGTCAGAAAGGCTAGCCCCCCAAAACCTATACTCACCGCCGCAAAGGCGTAGAGTGAGCGACTGAAACAACAGCAGCCGCGCAAACAGAACACACAGACACACACAGACATGGCAGCGCTTACTTACACACTGATCGCCCTTGCGGCGTTCTGCACCTTCTTTCTGGTGCTTCCTTTTCTCACTACGCTCGCAACAGCGCTTAGAGGAAAAGAAAAAACAGTTGCTCTCGGACCGCATAAAAAGTTCGATTTCGGTGTAATCATCACCGCATACCGCAACGCTAACATTACGCAACCACTCATCGATAGTCTTTTGCGCCAAACGCACGAGAAGTTTGTCGTTTATCTCGTTGCAGATAACTGTGAGTCTGTAGATTTTAGTTACCCAGGCAATGATCGTGTTGTAATCCTTCGTCCAGCTCCAGCTCTTAACCTGAAGGCAAAGTCGCTTATTCACGCAATGGAAAGCTTTAAGCGAGCACACGATTACGTAGTTGTTTGTGATGCTGACAACCTCGCTCATCCTAAGTTCCTCGAAGAGCTTAACCACTACGCAAACGCAGGCCATAAAGCAATTCAAGGTCAGCGCACGGCTAAGAACATTGATTCTCCAATCGCTGCAGCTGATGCAGTAGGCGAGTTCTACAAAAATTACATCGAGCGCTACGGGGCTTACCGCGTAGGTTCAAGTGCTGTGATCTCAGGATCGGGCATGGCCGTGGAGCGCGAACTTTACTGGGCTTATCTCAACGGACCGGACATCACCGCCGGCAAAGAGAAGTGGAAGAAGATGCTTCAAGAGGACAAGATCCTCCAAAACTTCCTTCTCCGCGAGAACCACGACATCGCATACGCTTGGAACGCAATCATCTTTGATGAGAAAGTATCTGACGGCGACGCTGTAGAAACGCAACGTAGTCGCTGGCTATACAGCTATTTCCAAAACATCCCAAACTCATTGGGTATCCTTCGCCGAGGAATTACGAATTTCAGCTGGAATCAGTTGTTTTTCGGACTTGTAACCATCTCTCCGCCACTGTTCATTCATATCGGATTCAGTGGCTTGATCGGAGTGCTTTGCATGGCACTTGGTTTTGGTTTTGGCGTAAGCTCACTTTCAATTTTTGGAGGAATAACCTTGGCTTCGTTGTGGCTCTTTGCAGCTAATATCATCTGGACGCTTTACCTAAGTAAGGCACCACAGGCGCTTTGGGCTAACCTATACGGTGTCCCGCTCTTCGCCGCACGCCAATTCACCGCATTGCTTCGTATAGGCAACCCGGACAAGAACTTCAAGCATACAGAGCACAAGGTCAACGTGAGTATTGACGAGATCATGGGCAACTCTTAGAAGAGCCATCACTTCGCATTTTAGGGCCGATGACGTATAAGATCCGCTTCTACCTCGCCTTGGCCATTATCGCTTTAGGCTTATTGGCCGCCTCTGTTGCGGTGCAGAAACTCGGCGGATGGAGATATACGGCTCATCGCCTGCACACCATTGAAGCGTGGCCTACCTATACTCAGCGCTTAAGCCAACTCGAGTTACTTCCAATTGATACCGGCGCCGTCGTTTTCTTAGGCGACAGTCATGTTGCTTTTGGAGAGTGGCATGAATGGTTGCCCAATATTTCTGTAGCGAATAGAGGTATTCCTGGAGAAGGAATTGAAGGTTTGTGTGCTTTCGCCAAAACCTTAGACCTCTCTGCAGCCAGCGTCATCTTTGTGCAAATAGGAACCAACGATTTGCTTTTTCATGAACCTGAAAAGGTCATCAGCTTTTACAAAGGCATGGTCGCGCAGATGGACCAGCTTGACGCACAAGTTGTTTACTGCACGCTTCCTGGGGTGAACAATGAGGTTCGCTGGACAGGAATTGAGCCCGATGACATTGATCTAGTCAATGCTCTGATCCTTTCCCTAAAGGAAAAGGGACAGCCTGTAATAGACCTCGCTGCAGCCTTGGGAACCCATTCAGGGGTTTTGCCGAAAGGCCTAACAGACGATGGTGTACACCTAAGAGGAGAGGGATATAAGGTGTGGAATCAAGAATTTGACCATTACCTAAATAGGGTAGTCATGCATTGATAGTCAGACTACATTGCACGCGGTACGACTTTTGGATAAGAAAGAGTTCTACTGACACATTATGGTCTTTAACTCCCTCAATTTCTTCATTTTTTCGGCGGTTTTCTTTCCGTTGTACTTCGCCCTCCGCGGGAAGGCGAGGCTATGGCTGTGCTTAATTGCGAGCTATGTCTTTTATGGAGCATGGGATTGGCGCTTTCTGGGACTTATCGTCACCAGTACGCTTATCGACTATTACCTCGGGCTCAGCCTTGAGGATGAAGAAGAACCAGTGCGACGCAAACGTCTGCTGCAGCTGAGTTTGTTTGCCAATTTGGGCTTTCTAGCGTTCTTCAAGTACTTCAACTTTTTCATCGAATCGGCAACTGCCGGACTGCAAGGAATGGGCTATGACGGCTCACTGGGTACGTTAAGTATCATCCTGCCAGTAGGTATCTCATTTTACACCTTCCAGTCGATGAGTTACTCCATCGATGTGTACCGCAAACAGATACCAGTCGAACGGAACCTGTTGCGTTTTGCCACCTTTATTTCGTTCTTCCCGCAGCTTGTTGCTGGTCCGATCGTTCGCGCAAGCGACTTCTTGCCGCAATTTGCAAAGGATAGAGAATTCGATTGGACGCGACTTCAAGTCGGTCTCGGTCAGATACTTTGGGGCTTTTTCAAGAAGGTCGCAATTGCAGATAGCATAGCGCCTTTCGTTGATCAGTGCTTTGCAGATCCAGGCAAATTTGGAGGTTTACACCTCGCAATTGGAGTCGTCTTCTACAGTTTTCAGATCTACTGCGACTTCTCCGGTTACTCTGACATCGCCATCGGTTTGGCTCGAATCATGGGATTCGACTTTCCAAAGAACTTCAACAAGCCTTACTTCTCTCAGAACTTCTCAGAGTTTTGGCAGCGCTGGCACATCTCTCTTTCCGGTTGGTTGAGAGATTACCTGTACATCCCATTGGGAGGATCACGAGGAGGGAAGCTCTTTACGTGGCGCAACCTCATGATTACGATGTTGCTTGGTGGCCTATGGCACGGAGCGGCTTGGGTGTTTGTGCTGTGGGGATTCCTGCACGGCTCCTATCAGGTACTCGGTAAGATCCTCGGACCTTATTGGACGAAGGTGCTAGACGCCGTTCGCACGCCTAAGTTCATTCGAGTTGTATTGAACGTTGGTATCGTCTACTTTCTCACTTGTTTTGCGTGGGTCTACTTCCGAGCTGGAGCCCCAAATATTCCAATGGCTGATCAGATTCCAACTGCACATGGTGTGATCGGTGGAATCTTCTCTGGCGAAGGCTGGAGTTTTGGAGCGGTGATCAATAAGTTCATCGTCTTGAAAGGCATCCTATTGATTGGCATGTTGCTATTTGTAGAGCTCCTTGACGAGAAGATGCCGATGTGGCGAATGGTCGATGAGCGTCCTGCCTTCCGTATCGCAAGTTTTGCTTCACTGTTGTGGTTGATCGCGCTGTTTGGCGTGTTCTCGGCTTCAGCTTTCATTTACTTCCAATTCTAGCGCTATGAAGAAATGGATGTGGATACCGTTGGTCCTAATTGTGACCTTTGTTGGTGATCGCCTCATGGCACACCTACTTACCAATGCCGTCGATAAATCTGAGTTTCGTTACTCACGATTATATGCAGGTGAAGGCAAGGCAGATATTGTTTTTTTAGGCAACAGTCGCGGACTGAACTTCTTCCAGCCGTACATAGAACAGGCGACTGGCAAGACGACACTGAATTTAAGCTACAACGCAATGCCTGCTGATATTGGAGGCGTTCTGCTACGTGATTATATGGACGCTTACGGTGCTCCTGAGAAGCTCGTCGTTGATGCTACCTTTCTTGATCGTGACAATGAAGAGCTCGTCAGGGACTTCCGTGTCTACGCGCAGTATTCAGATCGCTTAGACAGTCTTCTAAAAGAAACAGATTCTTCTATCTACTGGGGAACTAAAGTCGCTCACCTTTCCCGCTACGGTGGCGAAGTGGCGCAGCGCATGTTCTACTACCTCAGCACGTCGGACGAAGACTGGCTACTGGATCGTCAGATTTCAAAGCAAGTCGTTGAAGCTTCTGCTAACCTGGAGCCTTACCGAAACAACTACACCCTCGATCGTGTCCGAGCGTTTGGGGAAGTCGTGAAAGAATTTCAAGATGCTGGAACAGAGGTCCACTTTGTAATCAACCCGTATTATCCTGCATTTCAAAAGACGATCATGAACTTGGATAGTCTAGCCTTGGACGTCCAGAAGGAAACCGGCATTCAGGTGCTCGATTACTCGAAGAGTGTCACTGGCGACCAGAACTTCGGTGATTACCAGCACCTCAACAAGCAAGGAGCTGAAGTTTACCTAGGGCGTTTGCTCAAGGACATCGGACTCTAGACTTATTCTCCTGAAAGCTGCTTAATAGCAACATCGACCTGATCGGTTGGTAGTTGACACACGCGGTTTTCGCACACGTAGATCAGTGTTTTTCCTTCTTGGTATTTTCCTTCAAGAAGGGCCAGTTCAGAAGTTGACTCACTGCCTATAAACGTTGCCTGAGGAATCAACTGCTCGGCGAGTTGCAGGCGAACAGCCTTTGCATTCGGTCCGACAACAGCTACTTCATAGCGCTTGTGCGCCAATCGACTGTGCAGACTCAGCCAACGTGACCAATATGCAGGTTGGCGGCGCTCAGCGAGGTTAGGAAGCACTGATGCCACCATGTCTTTACCGCGTTGCACGTATTCTTCGCGACCCATGATCGTACCGAGGCGTACAAGGTTATCTGCCATCATAGAATTCGATGCAGGAATTACATTGTCTGCATCTTCTACCCGACGAGCGACCAAAGGCGGGTCAATGTCCGACGTGAAATAGAGTAGGGAAGCGCTAGGATTGCTGAAGTGCACTAACGTGTAGTCGACGAGTTTTTGCGAAAGCTTAAGCCACTTTTCATCAAAGGTCGCCTGGTACAGCGCGAGGTATGCATCGGCTAAGTTGGCGTAGTCATCCAGAAACGCATTGATGTGCGCCTTTCCTTTTGCGCTTGTGCGTAAGAGGCGACCATCGTCTTGGAGCATAGACGACTCCAGGTACTTCGCTTCACGGATTGCCGTCTTTAGATAGGTCTCATCCCCGAGGGCGAGGTATGCATCTACATATCCTTTGATCATAAGTCCATTCCAACTCACCAGGACCTTATCGTCGAGACCTGGGCGAACACGTTTGTCGCGAGCTTCCATGAGTTTGACCTCGGCCTTGTCGATGAATCGTTTCAATTCAGAGAGCTCCATGCGGCGCTTCTTGGCCAAGGTTGGGAGGTCACCTTGTCGGTGAAGGATGTTGTTGCCGTGCTCCCAGTTTCCATTGCGTCGGATGTCATACACATCCATGAGTACGTCGAGCTCTTTTTCGCTGAGTAACTCGTAGAGTTCATCGTACGTCCAGACGTAGAATTTGCCTTCTTCTCCTTCGCTATCTGCGTCAAGGCTAGAGTAAAAACCACCTGCAGGATTGGTGAGTTCGCGTTGGACGAACGCCAGCGTTTGCCGAATCACCTTCTCATATTCTGGACTTGGGTTTTGCCGAAAGGCGTGAGCATACAAGCTGACGAGTTGCCCATTGTCGTAGAGCATTTTCTCAAAGTGCGGTGCATGCCAAGCAGCATCGACCGAGTAGCGGGCGAAACCTCCTCCCAGTTGGTCGTAAATCCCGCCTCGTGCTATGCTTTGGAGAGCTCTGTCAAGCACCTTGAGCGACGATAAATTGCCCGATAAATTTGCCTCGTCGAGCATGAACTCATACAGCACCGGCATAGGGAACTTTGGCGCACTGCCCATGCCGCCGTAGGTTGGATCGGCGAGCATAACCAGACGTTTCAAGTTGTCCTTTCCAACGGCTTGGTCGTAGTTCTGCGGCTGAGGAATGGGCGGCTGAGCTCCTGCTTCTGCAAGTTGATTAGCCAGTTGAGTAGCGTAGGTTTCTAGCTTCTCAGGCTCTGTTTGCTGGAGTTTAGTAAAGTAGTCGAGCACTTCAAGCCACTTCTTTTTAGGGAAGTATGTACCCGCCCAGATCGGTCGCCCGTCAGGAAGGGCTATTGCGTTAAGTGGCCAGCCACAAGAGCCTCCGCTGCTCAGGTGGCAGGCGGACATGTAGACATCATCAACATCAGGACGCTCTTCTCGGTCCACCTTCACGGTTACGAAACCAGCATTCATAACGTTAGCAACGGTACTATCCTCGAAGCTTTCACGTTCCATTACATGACACCAGTGACAGGCTGCATATCCTATGGAGATGATCATCAATTTGTCATCAGCTTGGGCTACTTGAAGAGCTTCTTCGCCCCATGGACGCCAGTCTACAGGATTGTGCGCATGCTGAAGAAGGTAAGGTGAAGTCTCCTGTGCAAGTGCGTTTGTGTGTTCGTGCATATCAGATTGGGCATCGCAGCTGGTTAGAAACAAAGACAGTAAAACCAGGAGGCGAAAATGGACCATAATCGAAGGTAGCTTTTTGCAAGCGCCTCGTTTAAAAGTGGTCTATCTTGGTAAATCAGTGTTATAAGGGACTAAGGATGAGACGAACACCACTTTTTGTGATCCTTTTTGGGTTGCTGTTAAACACCGTTAGTGGGCAAACCCTCACGGCGATTGCCGAGCTATCGGGAGAAATCGAGGAGACTTCTGGTCTTCTGTACATTGATGGACGCCTCATTACGCATAACGACTCAGGTGGATCTAACAAGCTTTATGAGACCAATGTTAGCGATGGTAGCGTAGTAGATGACGTCTTTATTCTCGATGCTTCAGCTACCGACTGGGAGGATATTTGCGCAGATGAAGAGCATATATTCATCGGCGATTTTGGTAACAATGACGGTACGCGCACCAATCTTGAGATCTATAAGATCAGAATTGATGATTTTCTAGATGGAAATGGCAATGCAACAGCGACTGAACTTGACTTCTTTTACGGCGATCAGACCAACTTCACTTCTCAGCTTTTCCAAACGAATTTTGATGCGGAAACACTCGTTGCGTATGAAGATCATCTCCTCATTTTCACGAAAGACTGGGGCGACGGGAATACAAGGATTTATGCGGTGTCCAAAGTGGATCAAGGCAATCAGGAGCTGAATCCGTTGGCAAGCTTGCCCGTCGAAGGCTTAATTACTGGAGGTGTATACGATGCCGCAAACCAGCGAATCGTGCTGGTAGGATATCAGAATTTTCTTCCTTTTATCATTCAAATTGAAGTTGATGGAACGCTCGACTTTTCTACGTTTTCTTGGTCAAAGGATAACCTAGATACCCGTGGAGGTTCGACGCAGATTGAAGGTGTCAGTTTAGCTCCAAACGGAGGATATTACCTCTCTGGAGAGCGCACCGCAATAAGTGAACCGACCCTTTATTTATTCTCTTCTGAGCCGACAGGAACATCGACTACAGGCGGTGACGCAATTCCTAAGCTCTTTCCAAATCCTGCAACGAGTGAACTGAACATCGAAGCGGTGGACTATGTCCGAGCAGAGCTTTATGATGTGAACGGCAAAAAAGTACGGGCTACGGCAAACCGTAAAATCGAGGTCGCAGACCTAGCGCGCGGCACTTACACGGTGATGGTTTATTCCGCTTCTGGGAAGACCTTTACTAGCAATGTTGTGCTTCAATAGTACAAAGCTGGCTTAGGTATTTACCTTGCCTTCATGAAAGCAATGGTGCTCAATGCGGTAGGCGAAAAGCCTGTTTTGACGGAAGTCGAATTACCCCAACTACAAGACGGCGAAGTCCTCGTGAAAATCAAAGCTGCGGCCTTGAACCATAGGGATGTATACATCACACAAGGATTATACCCAGCCATTAAGACGCCTACGATCTTAGGATCAGATGGGGTAGGAGAGATCGACGGTAGGCGGGTTGTTCTGCTTCCTGGCTTGAAATGGGGTGATCGGGAAGACGTCCAAGCAAACGAGTACGAAGTCCTCGGAATGCCACACGACGGCACTTTTGCAGAATATATCGCCATCCCTTCAGAGAATGTATTTGACTGCCCTGCGCACCTCACCGATGAAGAAGCCGCGGCTTTTCCATTGGCTGGTCTAACAGGCTATCGTGCATTGATGACGAGAGCTTCCGCTAAAACCTCCGACACGGTGTTAGTTACCGGTGCAGGGGGTGGAGTAGCGACCATGGTCATTCAATTGGCCGTGGCACTCGGTTGTGATGTTTACGTTTCGAGTAGCAGTGAAGAGAAGATCGTTTTCGCCAAAACACTAGGCGCTAAAGGCGGGGTGAACTACACGGTTGAGGGCTGGAGTAAAGAACTCAAAGCGATGACTGGCGGACTAGATGTCGTTGTCGATGGAGCTGGAGGTGAAGGATTTTTCTTACTCAGCAAACTCATGAACCCAGGCGGACGAATGGCTTTCTATGGAGGAACCCGCGGTACCATTCCCAAGCTGAATCCTCAAATTCTCTTCTGGCGTCAAATCACGATTGCAGGTTCGACGATGGGCAGTCCGAGTGAATTTGCCAAGATGCTTGACTTTGTAGCTGAGCACAAGATCCACCCCGTAGTAGACAGTGTGCGACCGTTGGCTGAGTTGCCAGATGCACTTGACCGAATGGACGAGGGCAAGCAAAGGGGCAAACTCGTGGTCACGATGAAAGGGCTGTAACGATGAAGAAAATTCTACTACTCTCTGATACGCATTCCTATTTGGATTCGGCGATCATGAAACACGTTGCGGAGGCTGACGAGGTCTGGCATGCTGGCGACATCGGTAATTTTGCGGTCTACGACACCCTAGATGCTGCTGCGAAAACGCTACGTATTGTTCATGGTAACATCGACGAGTACAGTATGCACACAGTCGCGCCCGAAAACCTAGACTTCACCGTCGAAGGGTTGCGCGTTTTTATGACCCACATTGGCGGCTATCCAGGGCGCTACAACGGTCGTGTCAAGGACATTTTACGTGGCGAACCGGGCATTGACTTGTTTATCTGCGGGCATTCCCACATCCTAAAAGTGATGCCTGACAAAATGCACAACCTCCTACACATGAACCCTGGAGCCTGCGGTATCTATGGTTTTCACTTGATGAGAACGATGATTCGCTTTCAGATTGAAGAGGGAAGGATTCTAAAGCCTGAGGTGATTGAATTGGGAAAAAGAGGAGCGATTACGCCCGAGAGTTCGGTCTTTCTAGAAACGTAGGTGTCCTGCGGCACTCAATTGTCAATTGGTAGTTGTTAATTGATAATGCCGAGACGCTCAGTAGTAACGATCCTACAATACGCCAACTAGAAGCCCTGCTGAACCACTGGTTCTTAGGAATAACACCATAACGGCAAACCAGAATTTGCAGAGGCTTGTCAACCGCTATCAACTAATCGCCGATTAGCAATCTTGCAGCGAGGAGCGAGCGATCTAGCCTCCAGACTAAGAAGTGGTCTAGTTTCCAATCAAATCCAACAACATCTCTAGTTGCAGCTCTCCCCAACGGAGTACCTTCGCGCCATGTCAGATCCAACAACAACCCCAGGTCAAGAAGCACCTTTCACAGAAGAGAAGGTGATTGTCGTCGATCCAGGGCAAGTGCCTGTGCGCATCGACCGGTTTTTGGTAGACAAAACGATGCGTATCTCTCGCAGTCGTATTCAGGAAGGAGTGAAGACCGGTGCCGTCACCGTTAATGGTGAGATGGTTAAGTCTAACTACAAAGTGAATCCAGGCGACGAGATCAAGCTGTTGATTCCGCGTCAGTTTGACGTAGAGAAGGGCTTGCTTCCACAGGAAATTCCATTGGAAGTTGTCTATGAAGATGCCGATGTATTGGTCATCAACAAGGCTGCGGGCATGGTCGTTCACCCAGGCATCGGAAACCACGAAGGGACTTTGGTAAACGCTTTAGCGCATTACCTACAGGACGTTGATCTTCCAGTTGCAGCAGGTAACCCTGAGAATAGACCTGGGCTAGTGCACCGAATTGACAAGGACACTTCTGGTCTCCTTGTCGTCGCCAAAACCCCATGGGCGATGACGCACCTAGCGAAGCAGTTTTTTGATCACTCTGTACAGCGTCGCTATGTGGCGCTCGTGTGGGGTAGTCCTGAACCTGCAGCGGGAACCATTCACGGCAGTATTGCTAGAGACACAGCTGATCGTCGTAAGATGGCCGTGACGCGTGATCCAGAAGAAGGAAAGAAGGCGACGACTCACTATCGTACGTTGGAAGACTTGTATTATGTATCCCTTCTCGAGTGTCAACTCGAAACAGGACGTACGCACCAAATTCGTGTGCACATGCAGAACCTTGGTCATCCATTGTTTAACGACAGTCGATACGGTGGTGAGCGTATCCGCAAAGGCACGGTATTTACGAAGTACCGTCGTTTTGTAGAGAACACTTTCGAGGTGATGCCGCGCCAGGCCTTGCATGCGCGCACCCTTGGTTTCGTCCATCCGACGACAGGGATCGCTATGAAGTTCGAGTGTCCACTTCCTGATGATTTCGAAGCTGCGCTTACGCGTTGGCGCCACTATTTGAGCTCTCGTAAAGAGGCCTTGATAAATGAGTTGTAGTTACTTTTCGGTGAACCGTCAGATCTGCCGTTGAACTCAAATTTGAAGTGAGTGTCAATATTTACTGTCAGTTACTCTTTCGACTCGATCTGACGGTTCGAGCAAAAATGACCTACGCTAACCCTACCTTGCACCCATGTCTGACAGTGCTCTTTCCAACCGCCTCGATGCGTTAGCCAAACTTGGCGACTATATCCGCAGCAAGCCTGAATTACTTGATGCATACGTGCAACGTAGCTCGCATCATAATGGGTGGTTTACTACGGAGAACCAGTGGCGGATGCTGGACACCATTTCGGAGGATTACTTAGATCGTTCGAACTTGGAGGCCTGGGCGAATGCCTATGCAATCAGCGATACAGTTTCTTCAAAAAGCGTTGGACTTGTGCTTGCGGGGAATATCCCCTTGGTTGGGTTTCACGATTGGCTAAGTGTAATGGTGGCCGGTACTTCTGCATTGGTTAAGCTTAGTGATAAGGATCCTTATGTCCTGCCGCATTTGGTAGAGCAGCTAGAGAAAATTGATCCTTCCTTCGTCGGCAAAACCCGTTTTGTCGAAAGACTAAAAGACTACCACGCAGTCATTGCAACTGGCTCAGACAACACTGCTCGCTACTTCAAGCAATACTTCGGGCATGTCCCGCATATTATTCGAGGAAACCGGACGAGTATAGCTGTGGTTCACGGCAATGAAACGGAGGAAGAACTTCGTGGATTGGCAGACGATGTGTTTGCGTACTTCGGACTTGGGTGCCGGTCTGTAGGGAAGATTTACGTTCCAAGCGGCTACGTATTTGAGCCGCTTTTGGAGATTCTCCATGAGTACAAGCGCTTTGCGAATCATACCAAGTGGAAGAACAACTTCGACTACAACTACGCCATGCTTACGATCAACAGGGAGGCGTTCTTAGGGACAGGGAGCATCTTACTATTGGAAGCTCCGTCACTGCATTCTCGTCTCGCTACGCTGCACTATGAGCAGTATGAGGATCTCGCAAATGTGGCGATTGACCTAAGCGGTATGGAAGATGCACTGCAAGCGATTGTAAGTGCGGCTTCTGTTGGTGCCCTTGAGGTTTCTGCACCGGGCACAGGTCAACGTCCAGGGTTGAGCGAATATGCTGATGGGGTAGATGTGATGGCATTTTTGACTGGTTTGGCTTAGTACTACATCATTCCTACAAAGAGAAAAGCCCACTGATCTTGCGACCAGTGGGCTTTTACATTTCTAGAAGCGACTAAGCTTAGTCAACTAGAATACGCTCAGAAAGAACTCCTTCGCTCGTTTGTACCATTAGAGTGTACATGCCTGAAGGCAAGTTACTGGCATCAAATCCGTAGCGGTTTCCGCTAACCGTAGCGTGGCTTAAGCGACGACCGTTCATGTCATAAAGAACGATAAGCTGAAGCTCAACATCTTCACGAACTTCAATCGTAGAGAACGATGAAGTTGGGTTCGGGAAGACTTTGAAGTCTACATCTGCAGGAGAGATATCAACTACATCTAATGCATTTTCAAGATCAGCTGCAGTTCCGATTCCGAGTGCAACGTATGCACGTGGTACAACAAATCCCATAATGGTATCAATTACCAATTTAGCTCTCACAGGACTAGTGATGTTCGGATTAGTTACGCGATCACGAGCGATACGTGTAGCAGTGCTCGTTGTATCACCTGTAAACGCATTAAACCCATTTACGAAAAAGGACAGCGTCAAAGAATCTACCCAGTTGTAAGTGTTTGCGAGGTTAAGGTTTAGATCCGTAACGAACGGGTACATGTTCTCAGTAGAAAGAGTAGTAACTACTTGGTCACGAGTCGTAAATACATCGTCAGAAAGTGCGTCAGAACGCAGTGTAAGGAAATCTCCAGAAGTACGAAGAACAGCGTTAGCGTCATCAAGTACAGAGTTTACACCTAGGCGATTTGCTGTAGCAAGCGTTGCACGTGGTCCTGCCACATTAATTACAAAAAGACGTTGGTTGTTGGCTACAGGTACAAATACGTCACCAACAGCGAAAGGAGCATTCTGGTCAAGAATAGAGTGCAATCCAATACAAGGTGAATCGTCAGCATCTACCCAAGTAGTGTCTCCCATTGCTCCACCGATACCAACAGAGAACTGGACTTCGCTAGAGAATCCAGTGTTTTGTGGGATGTTAAGCTGAGCTGCAGTAAGTCCGTCTGGATCTCCATAGGCTTGCGGGATGTAATAAGGCTGACCATTAGTTCCAATGAACTTTGCAAGTGTGTTTACGTCAGAAGCGTCGTCTAGGAAGTTGTTGTTGTAAGCGTTGTAACCACCAGTACCGTAACCCATGACCATAAGCTTGTTGCCATCTATCCCATAAGGATTTCCGTCATTAGCGATCGTTCCTCTAAGGTAACGTGCGATTGAACGGAGATCTTGAGCTCCGCGAAGACTCGCGATAAGCAAAGAACCTGTTCTTGCGTCTACATCAGTTAAGGCTGTTGGATTCCATCCTTTACGATATTCTGAAATGATTGCTGTGTAACCAAGGCGTGCGAAGCGCTTAGCAGTCTCAACAACCACGCTGTCATCAAGCTTACCGAACAAGCCACCACCTACTAGCTGTGGGAAGTAAGATCCAGTGGTATTGAGGATCACGCATGGTCGATTCATTTCAGTGTCACCAATTGGTGTATAGGCCTGAAAGTAGGTAGGTGTAGGTGCAGGCGGTAGTTGATTACCTGAAAGTACAGCCGGAAGAACAGACCAGTTCTTCTGGAATTGTATCGTATCCGTGACCATTACGTCAGTAAATACTTCATCCAGATATCTTGTCTGCGCAAAAGCAGACGTACTGACCGCGAAGGTCAGAATTAGTAGAAATTGTCTCATGTTAAAAATTGTTGTTGTTGTTGTTGTTGTGTCTTATTTGCGAAATTCATACAAGATCGATGCATAAGCTAGTCTGCCTACACGAGGACCTCCGTACGTTTGAAAAACCTTGTTGTTGAGGATGTTGCTCGCTCCCAGCTTAATAGTGGTATCGATTTTATCAATTTTCATGTTGACCTGAGCATCAAGTAAACCATATGCAGGAATGAAGCCTGTGAATTGAGGAGACCCCTCAAAGATGAATCCATCCACCCACTTGTAATTGCTGTTAAACCCAAGACGCTGTTCGGCTCCAAATAGCTGCACTGGAATATCGCGAGCAGTCCAACCAAGGTTGAACTTGTGCTCCGGCGTATTGAAGGCTGGGATAATCGGATCGTCTGAATTTGTATTCAAAACGTTCCAAGAGTAATTCGCGTTTACGGCGAAGTAGTTTCCGAAGTAGTAGTTGCTACCGATTGAAAACCCTTGCGTGGTAACGATATCCTGCGCATTGGCTGCAACTCTAAACGCTTGTGTGTTGCGCGGTAGTCCGAGTACAAAGCGTGTATCAACTCCAAAGTTGAAACCGATGAAGTCCTCGTAAAAGCTGTAATAGTATGTCGCATCAAGGAAGAGCTTCTCCCAAAGCGTAGTACGTACACCTACTTCTACCGTTTTAACTTTCTCTGGGCGGATCGGAGCAACGTTGAAGTATTCGAGGTCTTCATCGTTTCCACTGTTCAAGCGGTCGACGAATGATTCGATCGTTATTAAGCTGTCAACCCCATTCAAGTTACCGAGCAGAATCGCACGTCCAACGTTGTAGTACAGGAACTGATCTGCCAGTGTTGGGTTACGAATTGCACTAGAGAAGCTAAGGCGAAGCGTAGTTGTCTCGCTTGGCGTGTAGACAACAGAAGCTGCAGGAGATACGAGGAAGTCAAAATTCTTGTTCTTGTCTAATCTCAAGCTACCAGACACTTTCCACTTATCATAGAAGGTGGCCGTTCCTCCTCCATATACACCGTACTCGTAAGTATTGATGCTACGTCCTGCAGTGTCCTGAAGAATTGTTCCTCGACTGTTAGGCATGTACTGGCGGTAGTTTGCTCCTACGCGTAAATCAAGATCTGTGAACTTCTCACGATCTGTAACAAGGTCTTTGAACATGTACTCACCATGAATATGGCCAAGTGCAGATCTGTCAAAAAAGCGAGTTCCACCTGGCTCAGAGCTCAGACGAGACGTGATTGCATTAAACGCAGAATCAAAACGAGCCGTACCGGGAACATAGCGTCCTTCCGTTTCTGGTCGGTTGCGAAGGTTTTCATCGACAATATTGCTCACTTCCTGGTGCCAGAAAGACAAGCTGTCAGAGATGGTAGATTCAAACGTTCGACGAGCGTTTTGGAACATCTCGACATTGAACGTACCATCTCCGTTCGGGAAGTCAATGATGCTTGGTACAGCATCGCCGTATGTACTGTTGATGCGTGGAACAATTAATCCCTGATATACACCTTGGTAGGTTTGAGACCAAACGTCATCGCTTTGAGCCGCTTTTTGTAACTCTAATGCAGTGAAGTAAGGATCATAACTATCTCCAGCGTCCTCATGCGTGATGTAACTGCGAAGGAAGTACTTGCCTCGCTTTGCCAATTCAAGCTTGTGCTGGAAAAACTGGATGCCTCTAAGAGAGAACCTGTTGTCTCCCTGGAAAATCGTTGTTCCTGTTGAGTAGTTAGACGATGCGATGATCGTTGGACTTGAAAGATCAAGTTCAGGCTTCAGGCGGAAGTGCAAAGCGACACTTGCCTTGTAGTTCTCTGCATTGTAGTCAACGAGTTCTGACTCGGTGTATCCTTTTCGGTGAAATTGACCGAGGCCAATAACATCTGATCTGTCGTTTTGAAGATCAAATTCATCGCCGTAAATGTTTACAGCATCGTATCCGCCTGGGTTAGTTGGACCTGTATCAGTACTGTCTACAGCGTCATAGTTGTCAGCTACCCAATCATTTGCTTGGAAGCCGTACGCGTTGATCTTGTACGCGAAAAACTCTTTGCCTTCTTTATTTTTTACCGCCTGTGCCCAGCGAAAGCCTCCTTCAACGAGCTGGCGCTCACCGACTTTTACGGTCGCACTCAGTCCTTGCTGTAGAAAAGGATCCTTGGTCTCCATTGAGATAACTCCGTTGAAAGCATTCGGGCCATAAAATGCCGAACTCGCTCCTACGATGATGTTCACTGAGTTTACGTCGAGGTCACTCGCACCCAAGAAGTTACCGAGAGAGAAGTTGAGCCCCGGACTCTGGTTGTCGACTCCGTCAATGATTTGAAGGGAACGTACAGGGTTGGTTGAGTTGAAACCTCTTGTGTTGATGATCTTAAAACCTAGACTAGCTGCAGTTAGGTCGACATCTTTGAGTGCACCAAGTCCATCATAGAAGTTGGCAGCAGGCGTTTCTTTAATCGCGATGTTGTCCAAGGTTTCCATGGTAAGCGCAGATTGCTGACGCTTCTCACTGATACGACGTCCTTTGACTTCAACAGTGACCATAGTCGTTGCATTGTCGCCTAGGACGATGTTTAACGGTTCATTTCCGCTTTCTACGAGTATCGTATCGCTTGAATAACCAACGTAGCTGATCACCAGTTTGGTGGGGACACCAGGGACCGTTAATTCAAAATTACCGTCGAAATCAGTTGTGTTTCCGGTGGTAGTTCCTACAACGACAACACTTGCGCCGATGAGTGTTTCTCCTGTTTCATCGGCTACGGTGCCTCTCAGTGTTACTTGAGCACTGAGCACACTTGTGCAGCAGAAAATCGAAACTAAAAGAATGGAAATAGTGGTAATTCGTGCTTTCATAGGCAAATAAGCAGCCTTTAGGCAATTTTGGGGACGGACAGCAATATAGCAAATTACGTAACGCCTACAGGTATGTAGTGAGTAAGGCTACGACAATTCCTACCGCAATAGCTGTAGTTTTTGTCCAAGTGAGTCGATGGTGATCTTCATCATCTAGCTCGAATAGAATGGTAGTGCTCACATGTAGAAGTGAACCAATCACAACACCTAGTACATAAGGAACGTGCGTAGGATCTATTATTTGCGCAGCAACAAGTGCTCCTAGCGGAGACATGCAAGCAAAGAGTGCAAGTAAAGACCAGATCGTAATGCGTTGATAACCAGCATGCGCGAGGAGTACGCTTAACGCGAATCCTGCCGGAATCTTATGTAAGATCAGGCCGGTAAGTAGATGGTTGTGGTCATGGCCCACATGTTCGATGTTCTCTAAAAGAGCCAATGGGCTTCCTTCAAGAAATGCATGAAGTGACAATCCAATAAGAACAGGGAAGGCTAAATTCTGCCCTTTATGAGCATGCATATGTCCATGCTCAACTCCTTGAGAAAATTGCTCAAATAAGACTTGGAGGAAGAATCCTACCAAAATAGCAAGGCCTGGCTGAGCAGATGTGTACGAAAAAGCCTCCGGAATGAGGTGTAACGCGGTGATGCTAAGCAGATATGCTCCACTAAAAGAGAGGACTAAATGCAAATAGCGTCCTCTAAGTTGAGGGTACCGCAAGCCCACGACACCTCCTAGAAGTACCGCTCCAAATAGCATTGCAAATTCAATAGTGCTCAATACAGAATGACTTGACGTGCGAAGTAACAACGTTGCGCGCTAACCATCGGACCCTTCCGATAATTTTTGACAACGTTTACGTTGATTTTGGCCACAGGTTGAAATAATTGGCTACCCATGCTCCTAAGAAGCCCATCATAGAGCCTAAAGCGGCGCCAGCCATAATATCTGAGAAGTAGTGACGACCAACATATACCTGAGCGAGTGAAATAATCAAAGCCCATGCTACAGTAACCCATTTCATTATCGGCCTTTCGGCAAAACAGGTCAATCCAAGGAATACTGCTAAAGCGAAATGATTCGCAGCATGAGCACTCGGAAATGACAATCCAGGTCCACAACCTGTAAGTAGGTCTAGTTTGTCGAGCAACCCCTCCGTGTTACAAGGGCGAATCCGACCAACCAGCGGCTTAATTATTTCTGCTGCCAAGGTGTTGGCAAGGCCAACCGTTGCACCCGCTACCAGCGCTAAGTAGAAACCTTTTAATTTTTGCTTCCAAATCAACCAGGCAATGAGTGCAGCATAGAAGATGAGCCAGTTGTCCTGGTCTCTCCACCACGGTAACACCGCATCCAATGATGCTGGGTGCCAGCCTTGATGCCAAGCAAGTATAATCGCCTTGTCGAGGGAGTCTATGGTTTCCAAGGGGGGGAATTGGTAATTGTCAATTGTTAGTTGATAATGTCGAGATGTATGGCTCGCCTTCGGCTCATCTTACTTTCCGACATCCGACATCCGACATCCGACATCCGACATTAATTATCGTTCGGCAACTGTGGTTCAGCGGGGTCAGCTTCAGGGACGACGTACTCTTTATCCTTCTTGCCAAAAACGCTCACATTGACGTAGCGCTTTGGATTGAGGCGTAAGTCTTGAATCAACAGGTCTACGTTGGTCACTGTGCGGTCCAAACGAGTGTAGATATCGTCCTCGCCAATCAGCTTGCCGAGCGTTCCTTCTCCTTCGTTGATACTTTTCGTGATACTAGAGATGTTCTCCATGGCGCCATTACTGGTTGCGATGGTACTCTGTAAGTCCTTGAGCGTTGTGTTGACGGTAGACAGTGTTTTCTCCAAGTCTAGTGCCGCCAGGCCTGCAGTTGTTGAGTCAACATTGCTCAGGATACTTGCAATTTTAGCGTTGTTATCCTCTAGGTTCTGAGTGATACTCGCAACATTCCCAGTCGTCTCCGTCAAGTTGTTGCTTGTGCGAGCAAGCAAACGGTCAAGCTTTCCGGTTAGACTTTCCAGGTTCTTTGAAGTAGCCTCAAGGCTTCTCATTGTTCTGCCGATACCATTGGTATCAGTTCTTGACGTCAGCGAATCCATAATCGGACCTGCATTTGTGCGAACGAGATCGATGTATGGCGTTAATGAGGCTGGGTCTCCGATCAATCCGGCAATCATACTTTCTTCCGCAGGGTTGAGGTAGTCACCCGTCACAGCACAATCTGCACCTGTACACGCCTTCTCAAACTCTAACGAAATGAAGCGACCTCCTAGAAGGCCGTCACTCTTAATCAGTGCGCTTGCATCCTTAGGAATTGGCAAGTCATTAGACAGTGAGATCGCAACAATGAGCGATCGTACGTTTTCTCGATTCAGCTGGATATCAGTGACTTGACCTACACGGTAGCCGTTGATCACAACCATGTCGCCTACACCAAGTTGGTCGACATTCTCATATACAATGTAGAAGGTGTTCTCTTTTGAGAAGACTTCTTGGCCTTTCAAAAACTGATATCCTACGATGATAACCGCTAGGGTAACAAGGGCTAACAGGCCGATTTTGGTCTCTCTTCTCATGTAAGTAAGGCGTTCGTCCTCAAATAAAGTGCATAGATAGTAGCATCTACGTACCTATTTAGGTTCTAACATGCTTTTCTATAGATAGGTTGGGTGAAGATCCCTTATTTCTCAGCTTCAAGTTCAGTTGAAGTTAGTTTTTGCTCTCCGGTGTAGCCAACGGTAAAGGCTCCTTGAAAGCCTTTTGAAAGTGCCTTCTCTTGCGCCTTCTCTGCTTCAGCTTTGGTCGCAAAAGGCCCTGCTTGGTACTTCAGGTATTCTCCCTCTCGGACATAACGCACAGGTACTTCAAGGGAACGCCACTTTTGTTGCTCAATGTCAATTTGAGTTTTAGCGGCAGCGATCTGAATATAAAACTTAGTGGCCGGTAGCGACGATTCGATACTCGTAGGCGCTGTGTTCTCAGCGCTTTGTTGCGTTGGCAAGGGCGCTTGCGTAGGGAAAAGGGGAATTGGATTATTCGTAACCGGTGCGTTCACTTGGGAAGCAAGTACTGTTCGATCTACTCGCTGTTCGACATTACGAGCATTCAAGTAGTCAGCAAAGCCATCATAAAGTGCATTAACAGTGCTCAGCTGTCCATTTATTTCAGACAGGTAGAGTTCTTCTGTTTCGTTTGATAAGTAACCTGTCTCTACCAAGACACTTGGCATGGCAGTCTCTTTCAAGACAACGAATCCTGCCATACGTACACCACGAGTGCGACGACCATCACGCTGACCTAGGCGATGCTCTAAATGCTCAGCGATTGCAATACTTTGTTCTTGAAAAGCATGCTGGAACATCGATAGTGTGATATGACCCGCAGGCGTGTTTGGATCGAACGAGTAGTTCTGGTCAACGTTTTCCTCTAATTGGACCGCCTCGTTCTCACGCTTTGCGACATTAAGGTTGTGATCAGCATTGTGCAGCCCCATGACGTAGGTCTCAGAGCCGTTTACCTTATTGTGCCCAACCAAGGAGTTGCAGTGAATAGAGATGAAAAGATCAGCTTGTGCCTTGTTGGCAATGCGAGCGCGCTCATACAGCGCTACAAACTTGTCGCTGTCTCTGGTGAAAATCACTTCGATTTCTGGATGACGTGATGAGATCATTTTACCGAAGGCTAAACTTAGCTCTAAGGCGATTTTTTTCTCCTCGCTATGCGCTCCAGAACAGCCTGCATCACGGCCTCCGTGACCTGGATCAATAACGACTGTTCGAATTGCTTGATTTTGCACGTTTCTTTGCGCACCTTCGCCAACCGTTAAGGTGTCGTTAAGAAGCATCCCATCTGTGGACGCTAGGCCTACGATTGCCGTTGAACATAAGAGCAGAATAACAAAGATTTCTTTCATCAATCAGCTTTCGAACGCTTATCCTGGTGCCTTTACCAACTTCCCCTTCCTCTTCTAGAAAGTTTTCAGCTGTAGTCTTCGGGCTTGGACAGTTTGCGCTAGGGGTTTGTGTTTCTGTGTGTTTACTACTGATTTCAGCTGAAGTTTCACCGGCCTTTGGACAGATAAGTGCAGACTCCATCGGTAAAGTTAACGCCCTGAACGGGTTAGGTGTTGATAAACTACTGAAATCAGACACCTTAGAAGTTCACTCGCTCGATCTATTCAAGACTAGACGAGATTCTAATTACGTAGATTCCCTAGGCACAGACAGCCTCGCGCTCGATTCAATTCCTGTCCGTACGGTCTATTCGATCAGCCCCAATGCGCTCGAAGGTCTGGTCAAGTATTCTATGAGAGACTCGATGCGATACAGCATTCGGGAACAAAAAATCTATCTCTACGGTGACGCTAGGGTAGAGTATGCCGATCTCATCCTGACATCGGGATACATGGTGATTGACTATGCGAGCAGTATTGTAGTCGCAGAACCGATTACAGATTCTCTAGGCGCACTCACCGAGCTACCCAACTTCGAACAAGGAGCTCAGAAGTTTGAAGCGAAGGGAATGCGTTACAACTTCAAAACGCGCAAAGGCATCATTTACAATGCGACCACCAAGCAGGGTGATCTTTATGTGCTAGGTGGGAAAACCAAACTTGTAGCGGCTGATGAACGCGATCCAATCAGAGCAGACAATGTGGTTTATAATTCAGACGCGATTTTCACGACCTGCGATCTTGACCATCCGCATTACGGAATCCGGTCTAACAAGCAGAAAATTATTCCTGGGAAGCAAGTCATCGTTGGACCTTCTAATGTAGAACTTGGTGGCATTCCGACACCGTTGTGGTTGCCTTTCGGCTTTTTTCCAATCGGTACAAGCGAGCGATCCGGTTTGATTTTCCCTGCGAACTATACCTATTTCGCTGATCAAGGCTTTGGTTTTCAAGATGTTGGGTGGTATTTTCCTTGGAATGATAACATTCATACTTCGGCTACCGTCGATGTTTTCTTAAAGGGAACTACTCGAGGATATTTGAAAAACAACTACAACAAGCGCTATCGATATTCTGGTTCATTAGATCTTGGATATTCCAGGAATCGAGCGGAAATCTTAGGCGAAGAGAGCTTCAGCGATGCGTTTTCTTTTAACTGGAGGCATGCGCAAGACGCCAAGGCGAACCCTTATCGCAGTTTTCGAGCTGACGTAGAACTGAAAACTAATAATTTCGATAGAGCGAACAACCCAGGTTTCGATGCCCAGTTGACGGGTACTATTCGATCAACTTTGGCCTACACGTTTAAGTTTCCAGAGCACAAGAGTTGGAACTTGACTACAGGTTTCAATCACTCACAAAACACGGTTACGCGTCAGGTGAATATGAGCCTTCCTGACATGAAGTTCTCGACGGGTTCTATGTATCCTTTCGCTAACCTCGGAACGAAAAGTACCGCGTGGTATAAGAAGGCTCAGCTCACGTACTCCGCTCAGGTCAAAGGAAGTATTGTCGCTACGGATACGACATTATTCAAAAAAGAAGTGTGGGACAATGCGCTCTTTGGTGGTTCTCACGGAATAAGCTTTAATGCTCCCGTCAATGTATTGAAGTACTTCCGTCTTAGTCCAAACATCAGTTACAACGAGGTCTATTATTTAGACGAAGTAAGACGGACCTACGAACAAACGGATTCTGTTCGTACGGTTACAGAAATTATTCTAGGTGAAGAAGTAACAACAGAGGAGACTATTTCTTTTGGAGAGGTTACAGAAACGATCGATGGTGTTAAAGGGTTTCCCAATGCCGCTAGGACATTTAATGCCAATGTGAGTCTCTCTACGCAGATTTTTGGTACCGCTCGTTTTAATGCGGGGCCGCTCAAAGGCGTACGGCATATCATAACTCCTTCGATTCGAGTAGGATTTTCACCAGATTATTCCGATAGGCCGTTCAACTATTATCGAGACGTCCAAGTCAACCCTGAAGGAGAATTTGATGCGTACGACATATTTCCCAACCAGCCATTCTCGCCAGGTGCGATTAGTGAAGAGCAATCGCTGCAAGTGGGGTATACGTTGGGCAACCGAATTGAGACCAAGATGCAGGGGCGAAAGGACTCGGTTTCACGGATCGTTTCGGTCATAAATAACCTATCGTTTTCGGGCAGCTATAACCTTGAAACAGATACGTTGCAATGGTCACCAATCTCGGTTTCTGGAGCTCAGGCAACGTTCTTCAAGAAACTCATCCGGATTAATTTTGGTGGAGGACTTGATGTTTACGCCCTAGATGCGAATCGAAATCGGTCAAATGAAACGCTTATAAAGCAGGGGAAAGGACCCTTCCGAATAGACCGTTTCAACTTTGCCATTAATGCAGGAGCATCGCTAGGTCAGATTAGAGAACTCATTGTCGGTAAGGAGAACAAGCTTCCAGCGAATAGCATTTTCGGGCTCGTACAGAAATTCCGCGTTAGCTACAACTACAGCAGGGCATTTGCTGCTACTTCGGCGACACCTTGGTCGACAAGAGCCAATTCTATAAACGCTAGCGGTGGGGTTCAGATTACCGACAAGTGGTCTGTCAGTAACCTCACAGTTGGGTACGATATAAGCAACGAGCGAATAACCTATCCTACCCTTGGATTGCGCAGGGACCTCCACTGCTGGGAGATGGATTTCTTCTATTCTCCAGCGTTCAACAATACGTTTACCTTCAGTATTCGCGTGAAGCCTTCATCTCTAAGTTTCTTAGAGTTGCCTTATCGAAGGAGTCAATTCTAAGAAATTTAGCCTACTCTTTTTCTTCGACGATTACAACGTTAACGACTGCATGTTGGCGTCGTAAGTCACGCACCATTTCTTCAGCGCTCATCGTGTAAGGATCAAATTGCATCAAGAACACTGGTGGCTCTTTGCTCGTCATGCGTACTACTTTCAATTGCTGACGGTAGTACTCTTCTGTTACGATTTGAACTTGATCAGCAGCCTTCAATGTTACGAGTAATTGGCTTGCAGGTATTGGCTCTGCATCAGGTGAGCGAGTCCAAGCGGTAGATTTAGAAATCGAGAATAACTGTTGACGAAGGACTTCGATTTCTGGTTCGAATTCAGATGTCCCAATGAATCTTACGGAGTCCGCACCATTGCGAATGATGATGATACTTGTCGCCATGTCGGCGATTCCAGAGTCTATTTCCTTCTTGAGGTTGTCTGCTTTCGCCAAAATCTCTTTCACTTGCGCATTGAACGCAACGAGGCTATCTGTCTGAAGCATTCCAGTGTGAAGGCCTTTGTATGGCGCATAGCGCTTGCCTAGATAAATAGCCTCTCCTTTCGGTGAAATCGTGAGGTCATAGACTGGGCACGTACCAAAGCATCCTCCTTGGATAAGCTCAACTTGTGTAAACGAAGCTTTTTTCATAGCAGAAGTAGCGGTTTTAGTGCCGTTACAGGCTGCTGTGATTGAAAGCAAGCTGAACAAGAAGATGGAGAGGTAATGCACGTGTTTTGTTTTTAGTCTGAAATGTAGACGTTTGAGATCGAAAATGGTCAACTTCTTTGGTCAAACAAAACTAGAAAGGTATTTTCACGTTCATTACCCGTGCCGCAGACTGCTTCTAGAATAGAACCCTCAATCAACCCCTCTGATCGTCATTCCTTAGGGAGCGACCTTGAGATGGAAGCCCTCTCGATTGATCAACTGCGCGAGTCGATTAATTGGAGTCAATTAGCCGAGCTTCCGTACTGGTTGTCGTCAGAATGGCTTAGGGTTTTGGCGAAAGCAGGAGCTCCAGAATCTCGATACCTAGCGTTTTACCGAAAGGGAAAAATTATAGGCGTCTGTTTACTGCAAACCCTTCCTGTCACTGAGATGAAGCTAGGGGAGAATGTTCGCCCTCAAATGGCTTCAATCGTTTTTGGAGGAGTCTTAGAGCAGTTCGGACAAGCCCTTTACAGCGCCAACGGCGGCATGCATTTCAACGAGGATGAAAATCCTAGCCACCTCATCAGTTTAGCGCGCCAATCCTTAGCAAAGCATTCCTCGAGTTGCTGCTACCTGATGAAGGACGTGCACAATGGAACCGCTGAAGATGGCTGGCAGAAGCTTCAGGCATTGCCTGAAATGGTCATGTCTATTCCTGCGGAGTGGAGTTGTTTTGAAGACTACCTCGTCGCGTTGCCTTCAAAGTACCGCAAGCGTGTAAAACGTGCCCGGAAGAAGTTTGAAGGGCTTACGACTCGCTTGTTAAGTGTAGAAGAGGCTGTCAGCTTTCGCCAAAACATAGATCAACTGTATGATCAATTGCTGCAGCGTTCTCCTTATGTGCCGTATCGTGTTCCACCTGGATATGTGACCACGCTAAAGGTTTCCGCGCCAGAGAGGGTAGAGCTGAGGGGGTATTTCAAAGACGAAGAGATGGTGGGGTTTTCCACGTTTCTGGTCGGAGAAGACGAGTCCATCGCTCACTATTGCGCGATTGATCCGGCGTACAATCCATCGCATCAGTTGTACTTGAACCTGCTCCTCGATTTACTTCAGGCAAGCATTGAGCGTGGTGTATCCAAGGTCCACTTTGGTCGCACGGCAACAACCATAAAATCTAGCGTTGGCGCAGTTCCGCTAACGACGTATTCGTTCGCAAGTCACGACGGCTGCATCAGGCATCAGCTATTGACCGTTCTCAACAACCGAGTACTCGCAAATGCTGAAGAAGAGCTCATTCAGCGACCGTTTGGGTAGGGCCAAAGGCAGAATTTTGAATTGGTAATTTTGAATTTTGAATGCCGAGATGTTAAGCTCGCCTTCGGCTCATCTTACGTTGTGCGTATCAATACTTAAATCGGGGATATCGGCAGTGCCGCAGGCAAAAGCAACGTCCCTAAATGCAAGCGCCGCAGGCTAACACCGTTCCTAACGAAGCGCCGCAGGCTTTCTATTCGCCGCAGGCGATAGAAAAGCAGGTTGATTCAACAGCGCACACAAGCACGAAGACGGTCACTTCCGCCGGTGCCTTCATTGATCAGTACGCCACCATAAAGCGCGTCTGTAAACACAGCTTGATGGGTTGGATCTAACTCTAATGACCCCTCGATATTCAAGGTCTCAGCCGTATTTTCTAGCGAAGGCGTATCAGTGCCAACGATGGTCCACCATCCAGCGATGGCGAGCACCAAGAAACTCGCAGCGATTGTCATATAGCGAGTCCTCATTTGACGAACCCTAGCCGAAGGCCCTGTAGCCGGAAGACTTGCCTCGATACGATCCCAAACAGCAGGTGGTGTTTGTTGCGTATGCCGAGCATCTGCTTCACGCATGATTTCTGAAATCGGTAGCTTTTTCATGACTTGGTTTGGTTGGGCGTTGGGCGAAGGTTTCGGCCTTCTTCCTGGGAAAGAACGAGGTAAGCTTCTCGTAGCTTTTGCTTGGCGAGAATGAGTTGACTTTTACTAGTATTGATACTGACGCCAAGCTTTTCGGCGATCTCCCGATGCTTGAATCCTTCCAGTTCGTAGAGGTTGAATACGGTACGGCAACCGTCAGGAAGCGTGTCGAGTAGTCGAAGGACATCGGCGTTTTCTAGTCCGTCAGTAACGCGAACATCTGAAGGTTCTTGCGCCATGACTGCTGCTGAAAGTTCGGCAACACTGATACGATTTTTACGAAGGTGCATTAATGCCTCATTGCTGACGATACGCTTCATCCATCCTTCAAAACTCCCGCTGTGCTTGAATTTGCTGAGGTTTTTGAAGATCTTAATCCAAGCTTCCGCCAAAACATCCTGCGCGGTTTCGGCGTGGCGAACATATCGGATCGCTACGCTGTACAGCCGGTTGGTGTAACGCTCATAAAGGGCACGCTGCGCCAAACGGTCGTTGGCAATACAGCGAGTAATGAGCGCGTCGTCTGTCATGTTTTGCGGAAGCGTAATCGATGGGGTACTAGACTCCAAACGTACGCGACTTGTCGCGAGATGCGTAGAGCCGGTATTTTGGAGTGAAAAGGTCATCTGTAAAAGGTATTAATCGTCGGTCTTAAACATAAAGATGCTTCTTGATCAAATTCTGGTGGTCGAGCGATACATTTGTGTTTATGCGTGACGATTTTACCACTGTAGAAGGCCTTTGGGCCGATGTTGATCTTCCAGCCATTGCAAATAGCTTCGGAACACCTGTTTACGTCTACAATACAGCAGTAATCAAACACCAATACGAGCGATTGGTGAACGCATTCGACGTGCCTAAGCTGGCCTTGCATTATGCCTGCAAAGCACTTACCAATGTTGAAGTGCTTCGGTATATCAGAACACTTGGCGCCGGACTTGACTGTGTGAGCCTCAATGAGGTTCGTCTCGGTTTGATGGCTGGTTTTAGCGCAAGCGATATCCTCTACACACCAAGTGAGTCAGCCTAGCGGAAATGGAAGAAGCCATAGCGTTAGGCGTAGGAATCAATGTTGACTCTATCTCTTTGCTAGAGCAGCTAGGGCAAGCGCGGGCAGACGTACCTGTTTGTGTGCGTATCAATCCGCACATCATGGCGGGAGGGAACAGCAAGATTTCAGTCGGTCATATCGATTCGAAATTTGGGATTAGCATCTACCAGTTGCCTCATGTGCTTCGCATCGTTGAAGCAACGGGTGTCAAGGTGATCGGCGTGCACATGCATACAGGGTCAGATATCCTTGATGTCGCACCGTTTTTAGCTGCATCAGACATTCTCTTGGATGTTGCCCATAAGTTCAAGGACCTTGAGTACGTCGACTTTGGAAGTGGTTTCAAAGTGCCGTACAAAATGGGCGATATCGCGACCAACATCGAGGAGATGGGGGAATTGCTAAGCGTTCGCTTTCGTGATTTTTGCAAAGCTTACGGAAGAGAAGTAGCCCTATGTTTTGAACCAGGGAAATTCTTGGTGAGTCAGGCGGGGAAATTCTTAGTCGAAGCCAATGTGGTGAAAACGACGCCAAGCACAGTCTTCGTAGGTGTGAACTCCGGCTTGAATCACCTGATTCGACCAATGTTTTACGAGTCTTATCACCACATTGAAAATGTCACAAACCCAGAAGGGAAGGCACGGATTTACACAGTGGTCGGTTATATCTGTGAAACGGACACCTTTGGTATCAATCGCCAATTGGGTGAAGTACGAGAAGGTGATGTGCTGTGCTTTAGCAATGCTGGGGCGTACTGCATGACCATGGCGAGCAACTACAACAGTCGCGTGCGGCCAGCAGAAGTGCTCATTCACAACGGTGAGTCGCACTTGATCCGCAAGCGGGAGACGCTTGAAGACGTCGTTGCGACGCAAGTTTCGACAGGTCTTTTTGAAATGGAAAACTCCCCAGCGTAACCCCTTTCGGTTAGCTTGCGTAAAACCGACCTATGAGATTCCTAACTCTTCTTACCATTCTGTTTTTGGCACTACTCACCTCTTGTGGTGCTGATAAGCCTTTGCCTGTCATTTTCGACCTCGTAGATGGGGTAGTAACGACAGAGTTATTTGAAGAAGTGGCCCTTGAGAACCACATGAAAGAAGGTGTTACCGAGCTATTCTTGATGCCTACGGGGGCTGAGGATGTCACGGGAGACAAGATTTCATTGATGGGTCGTAAACGTGCGACTGGTTTTGGAACCTACATGATGGGCTATGCAGGCGAAGTCTTCTTGGCTTCAAATGATCCGATCAATACCTACCTCATCATGCCGGCGAGTAGTCTTTCAAAAGGCTCAGTCGACAATTTTGAAGCTGGTGCTTCGGCATCGACCGTTGCTGAAAAGATTAAATCGAACTACATGGGCAAGCGCATCGTGCTTGTTGGCGGTTCTGATTTCTTGACAGATGTTGCTAATCAAGTAGCTGATACGAAAGTGCTTAAGGCGTGGCCAAAAGAAGGTCTTGCGGCTGTGGTACACGTCTCGGTAGGTGGCCCTGCGCCAACGGCTACTGCCTTTGGATTGGTGACGGATCGTGAGAACTAGGTAGTATCCGCGTTATAGTTGTTGAGCAGCCCTATTGATCTACGGATCAGTAGGGCTGCTTTGTTTTTCTACTTTATATTCAGGCAAAATTTATTTTATGTCTGCTATTGCTAGTCGCTTTATTCTAAGTGTTTGTTTCTTACTTTTTAGTAGTGCCATCCTTTTAGCACAGAGTAGAGTAGCACTAACTGACTTGCCCACTGGCTAATCATGGTCGACGCCGTTGGATCATACGGATGGTGAAGTGTATGCTTTACTCCGTTCACAAGACGAGGGGACGTATTTGGTGAAGGGGGATTCGGCGGTATGGATGAGTCCGTTGTCGTATGGATCACTGACTAGCACAACAGAGGGATTGCGCATAGTAGCGCCGAGTCCGAATAGCCGTTTACTGTGGCCGGACAGCATGGTCTCGGCAAGCGGTTTGCGTTTAGAGGCTGTGCCATCAACGGCTAGACGACCCTTGATTACACATACGACGGGCGGTGTAGTAGTCGGCGCTACGGATGATTTGCTCTTGGAGCGCGCCAATCTTTCTGGTGGCCAATTCGGCGGTCGGAGCTGGGCTTCAGTACTGGTTAAAAGAGATTTGACAGGTATCGAAAAGGCTTCGGATGACGCGATGTTTAATCGATCTTGTGCCGAAGCTTCTGTTGATATTAATCCTTTGGAAGTAGAGTCAGCGATATGGACCGTTGGTGAGCATCAAATGGTAAGTGTAATTCGCGTTCCAAGCTTTGACCGTGAATACTTAAATCGTCCTGTTCGCCCCGTCGGGAAATCTGTTTTAATTACGCTTTTATCGTTCGATTCGGAAAGTTTGCAGACGTTCTCGGAGATAATAGGCGATCCTGTTTCTATTGTATCCTTAGGGGCTGAATTTGCGCTCGTTACTACGAGGGAGTTATTATTGTTTGATAGCTTGGGGCATGAGCGATCACATGCTTATTTACCGCATGATTTTGTTCCAAAAAGTGCCACTAGCTTTTCTGATTCTTCGGGAGATTTTATTTGGATTATTGATGAAGGAGTGAATGGACGTGGCCGTATAAATAAAGTCAATTCATCATTCGAATTATTGGGGTCGTATGCCTCCGTTGTCTTGGATGATAAGTTGCAAAAGTTCGCTTTACGTAGCGTCTCTGGCACTTTATCTCTTGCGGCAACGACGGAGTTTGGCTACAGGTGGTTTTCTTTTCAACCTTCTAGTTTACCAGGTAATGGAATGCAATGGTCATCCAGCCCCAGCCCAATCTTGCCGAAAGTTGAATACCCGTTACCGGACACGTTAGAACTTATTCAATTTGGTCGAGGATTCTTAATAAATGACTGTGACTTAATTGGGGATTTTGACACAGTGTATGTTTTGAGGGATTCTAGTATTTGGATTGATGGTCCACTTTTCAATGAATTGCGTGGCAGAAGCGAACAGTGGCTAGCCAATTGGACTCCTACACTTGATCCTAATCCAATTATTCAGTTAGATCAGGGTAATTTCGAAACAGATAATGACGGAATCAGATTCAGTGACGCTAACGGGGATGTGCGATTATTTCAAAATGGGCAGTATTCTCGGTTCGAATCTCTTGGTGAGGTTAGCCCTGGCTATGCGTTGTACCAATATGAAGACCTAGGGGATGCTCCATTTGGAGACTATCTTGAGCTTCGAATTGCAGACTCGCCTGGACGTTCTTATACATATTTACTCTATTCTCTGGCAAGAGAAACGATTACCACAACACCTGATGCTGGCCTGCTTGCTAACTATGAAGTGTTGACTTCTACTCCTAGCGACTTTGATAGAGAGATACAAATCAATTTTATTCCTTGGGAAGTATTAAGGTTGCCTGAGAATCTACCTGCCCATGGATGCGCAGGCACAAACACAGGCACAAGTGAACTGTTTTGGTCAGGAATGCCGAATCAGCCAGGAACATTCACTTTTAATGGTACCGGAAGGCAGACGGGTAGGGTTGCAGGGTTGAGCTTCTCATTTTATTTAGAGAGTAGTTTCATCCTCGATTCTATATTGTCTTCGTTTTCTATGATTTACCCTTGCGGAGATTTAGTTCCAGGTAGGTTAGAAGTAGAAATAAGCTCAGCCTTTCCTCATGTAACGAGCTTTATAAACGGTGAAGCAGCTACCATTTTGGATAGTATAGAAAGTAGGGATCTCGTTAATCTCGAATTGATCGATAGCGTTTCTGGTTGTGAAATCGATAAACTAATTATAGCACTGCCAAGGTCTTTTTCTTATTTTCAAAGTGATCCATGTTTCGGTCGGCTTGGAAATATTTCTTCGAATTCTGGAGATACCTCGTTTTTTGACTTTCCAGACTCTACTTACATAGGTCGACGACGAAATATTGAACCAGGTGTGTATCCCATGACTTTTCGTACTTCTGAAGGGTGCAGTATAGACACTATGCTGGTCATTTTGGAAGCTCCTGAAATCGTCTTAAGCGTTGATTCTACAATTTTTAATGGCCTCTACGATTTAGAAGCCTCCGTCACTGACACGTTGTATAACTATACGTTTTCGTGGTCGGGCGGTACCCAAGGGACGACAGCAACTTATCCGCCAGGTACGGAGGTTAATTTGAGCACCGTACAGATTGGTGGACATTCACGTTGTTCGAATAGCCTGAGGTTTACGCTAGGTGGTGTGAGTAACGTTGGAGGTGCGCATTTGGAAAAACTGAATGTTAGTGTCGATGCAAACGGCAACTTACTGGTAAATGGACTGGAGGAGTATGCACAAGCCCAGGGGGTGCCATTGTCGGACATAACATGTAAAGTATTGGACGCGGCTGGTCGTCATTTATATAGCTACCAAGCTTTTGGAGATCTTATGAAAATTGAGCGAAATTCTGGACACACAGTAGGCCCCAAATTCCTCTCATTTGGAAAGTTAGGAGGCATTGGAATCATCTGGTAGTTTCCCTAGAAATCCTTCCACCCAATAAGGCTCGAAACTCTACCTTCGCGCTCGATGGAACTATCCAACCACTACGATCCCGCCCTTACTGAATCACGCTGGTACAAGCACTGGCTTGACCAGAATTACTTCCACAGTGAAGTAGACGATACCCGTGAAGCCTTCACTATTGTGATACCGCCACCCAACGTGACGGGCGTGCTGCACATGGGCCACCTGCTCAACAATACGGTGCAAGACATCCTCATTCGTCATGCACGAAAGAGCGGTAAGAACGCATGCTGGGTTCCTGGAATGGATCACGCCAGTATTGCGACCGAAGCCAAGGTGGTGAAGCGTCTGCGCGAACAAGGCATCAAGAAGGGTGACCTGACCCGCGAGGAGTTTCTCTCACACGCTTGGAAGTGGAAGGAAGAATACGGTGGTATCATCCTCCAGCAGCTTCAGCGCCTCGGTGCAAGTTGTGACTGGGATCGCACACGCTTTACGATGGACCCAAGCCTGAGCAAGGCGGTGACCAAAGTTTTCGTCGATCAATACAACAAAGGAAAGCTATACCGCGGCCTTCGGATGACCAACTGGGATCCGGAAGCACAGACGGTATTGAGCAACGAGGAGGTGATCCATAGTGATGAGCGCCGTCCGTTGTACTACGTTAAATACAAGGTTGAAGGACTCGAGGAGTTCTTAACGATTGCGACGGTCCGACCAGAAACAATCATGGGCGATACAGCGATTGCTGTGCACCCAGAGGATGATCGATACAAGCACCTCGTAGGTAAGCGCGTACACGTACCGCTAACCAACCGTACGGTGCCGATCATTGCCGACGATTACGTTGATCGTGAATTCGGTACAGGAGCGTTGAAAATCACGCCTGCACACGATGTCAATGACAACGAAGTAGGGGAGCGTCACAACTTGGAGACGATCGATATCCTCAATGCAGATGGTACGATCGCTGAGATCGCAGGCATCTTCGTTGGAGAGCCGCGCGAGATAGCGCGCAAGATGGCGGCCAAAAAGCTTGATGCGGATGGCCAGCTCGTCAAAACAGAAAATTACGACACTTCAGTAGGCCGTTCAGAGCGAACGGGTGCTGTTGTTGAGCCACGCCTTACGCTGCAGTGGTTCGTCAAGATGGAGGAGTTTGCAGAGAAGGCCATGGCTGGGGTAACCCGGCCCTCTGCCCCACTTACTCCCCAAGGGGGAGAACCTGAGGGCCAAACGGGAGGAACTGAGTTCCACCCGCCGCACTTCTTCAACATGTTCAAGCAATGGGTTGGTCCGGACAAGGTTCGTGACTGGTGCATTAGCCGTCAGTTGTGGTGGGGCCACCGCATTCCGGCTTGGTTCTATGGAGGCGCTGAGGCCCCTCTAACTACCCAGGGGGGAGAATCTAGCGCCCAACGGGTCTTCGTTGGCGAGACTGCTGATGAGGCGCTGGTTTTGGCGAAAGCTGAACTAGGCGATCACATCACAATCGCTGATTTGCACCAAGACGAAGATGTCTTGGACACGTGGTTCTCAAGTTGGTTATGGCCAATCTCTGTGTTCGATGGTTTTGAAGATCAGACTGAGCTCGCGTACTACTATCCGAGCGATGTACTCGTTACGGGCTGGGACATTATCTATCTCTGGGTAGCCCGAATGATGATGGCTGGCCACGAGTATGGACCGGAGTTGTTGGGTGCAGGAAAGGATCAGAAGGACTATAGTCCATTCAAGCACGTGTATTGGACAGGCATGGTACGTGACGCACAGCGTCGCAAAATGTCGAAGAGTTTGGGCAATAGTCCTGACTCCTTGACGCTACTCGATAAGTACGGTGCGGACGGTGTGCGTTATGGTATGTTGAGTGCTGCAAGTGCCGGTGGTGACATCATTTTTGATGCGCCGATCGACCCAAAAACAAAGAAAGCGCTCGACGAAAGTCAGCTCTGTAATCAAGGTAAATTGTTCTGCAATAAGATGTGGAATGCGCTCAAGTTGATCAAAGGTTTTGAAACTGATGATTCTCCTGCAGGTGCAGTTGAGACCTTGGCGATTGACTGGATTAAGCAGAAGTTCTCGCTTACGCTAAAACAAGTGGAGAAGGACTATGAGTCGTTCCGTTTGAACGATGCGGTAGGCAAGCTTTATAGCTTCATCTGGGGTGATTTCTGTGGCTGGTTCTTGGAGATGATTAAGCCAGGCTATGCCGACGGTAAGTCATTGCCAATCAGTTCGGCAGTTGTTGAATCAGCGATTGACATCTTCGCTGATTTGATGAACGTACTTCACCCGTTTATGCCATTCGTGACCGAAGAGATTTGGCACCAGTTGCGTACGCAGGAGGTTGACGTTTGTATCGCTCCGTTCCCAACGGCCGCAGCTTACGATGAGGCTTCTATTGCGCGCGTTGAGGCGGTCAAAGAGATCGTTTCGAAAGTGCGTGAGCAACGCTCTAGCAAGGGCATTAAAGCGCGTGACCTTCTTCCTATCGCAACTGCCAATGCGCAGCACGCGGTGTGCGTAGATGCAGGTCTAGCCGAGATGCTTGAGAAGATGGCATTCACGAGCAAGTGCGATGTTGTTACGGAGAAGCCGCAAGGCGCTATTGAGTTCCTCATCGGTACGGATACCTTCTACCTCACACTTCCTGAAGCATCTGTTGATGTTGAGGCTGAGCGCGAGAAGATGACCAAGGAATTGGGCCGTCTTCAAGGCTTCGTTGGTGGCATCGAGAAGAAGCTTTCTAACGAGCGTTTTGTGAGCAATGCCCCTGAGGCAGTGATCGCGGGTGAACGTAAGAAGTTGAGTGATGGTAAAGCGAAGATTGCGGCACTTGAAGAATCGTTGAAAGGTTTGAGTTAGAGCCTAATTCTTCAAGTGCAATTTTGAATTCGAGATCCCAGCTACGCTGAGACAATTTTGAATTTTGAATTGCGTGATGTGCGTTAGGGATGCTCCTTAGGGGTGTTCATTTACGACGTTCGTGGGGTTCTGAATCTCCTTCCAAACTTGATCTTTCGTGGAGCTTGAGTTGGCTGCTTCGGTCTAGATTTTATGGGTTGAACCCCACGTTATGCTATTCGACCACTTCGCGGTCGGTGCAGCATTACCGACTGCGAAGTAGTCGAACAGGAATAGCGTGGGGTCGAACCGTGCTCGGACTAAAGCCTTCGATAACCTAAAGTCTTGCCCGAACCTGAAGCTTGCTTGACCCCACGCGGACTCAACCTAAAGCGGTTCCCTGAACTTGTTGAAGGGCCGCGGTTACAATCTCCGACACCTCCTCTGCCCGATCCACAATCATAAAGTGGCCTCCATTCTTAATGGTAGTAGCCTCTCCTTTCAATGGAATAAGTCTATCGTCGGTCCCATGAATCCGCACAACTGAAGGCAACTCTACATCGCTCTTCCATCGAAGGATGGCATTCAATGCCCACCTCAAAAAAGTCGGACTGGTGTCTTTGATAATCTGACAAAGAAGCTCGGTGTCTTTTGCACCAAACATGAAGCTCATGAGTGCCGTCGGAGGCTTGAGTAGCGCATCAGGAACAAGGTTGAGAAAGCCCAGCTTTCCTAGTCCAATAAAGTGCTGTGGCAGTTCCTTGCTCTTGCTCACTGAAGAGATTAAGATGGTGACTTTGGGCTTTAGAATTTTAGCTAGTTCGACCGCAACGATACCTCCAAAGCTGACACCCAGAACCCCAAACGGGTGGCTCGTGTCGATTTGAGCACTTAGTCTTTTGACGTAGTCCGAAAGCGGCTCGTTCTTGAGTGGTTCTATCCAGTCAAGGACTTGTGTTTTTGTGTTGAGCGTTAGCCCTGTGAAGACCCGCTTATCTGCACCTAGGCCGGGGATTAGGTATAGGGTCATAGGTTGTAGACCTGGTTTTCTTTTAGATAGGTCTTTATGACTCTTCCATTTAAATAGTAGAAGTCTCGAACTAAGAGACTATCATTAATATTAAATCGACTAATGATAGAAAAGGATATTGTGTCTCCAGTGCTCTCGGACCAGTATCTTGGATATGACTCTTCTGGATATGAAGCATCATGGAAATGAGGGTTGGGCCTTGGGGGGATTATCAAATGGTTTATTCGAGCATATCCAAAAGTAGAGCAGACTGAATCTAGTCGCTTGAAATTCAAATTTTCTACATATTCGTTTTCTGAATATTTTCTGCTAATAGACCATAAGAGTGGTGGTTTTTTGTTTCTCGTTAATTGGATCGTATCAGCAACAACCAAAAGCATTTTTCCTCTGATTACACCTTCGTCGCCAACTAAACTCGCATATCCAACCCGAAAGGAACCTTGTGAAAATTCATAGCTGAAATCGGAGCAGTATCCTTTTACAATCGAATCGCAATTGGTTTTCAACCACGGCATCCGCATCTCCCATTGATCATCAAATGGATTGAGCGACGGCTTCGGTAAATGCAACTGCTGCTTGTATCCCCAAAATGCCAAGCCCAGCAGTGCAATGGCGATTGCGATATTTCGTTGGGTTGGGGACATATGGGGTTTGAATATTGAATTGAAGATAAGCCTTGGGAGACCACTTCGCGGTCGGTGCAGCATTACCGACTGCGAAGTAGTCGAACAATACTAGCGTAGGGTCGAACCTTGCTCGGACAAAAGCCTTCGATCAACTTGTGTCTAATTGAGACCCGAAGCTTGCTTGACCCCACGCTGACCAACGCCTTCGATAACCTAAAGCCTTGCTTGACCCCACGCGGACATTTGGGCTTGATCACCAACGGCCCGCTTCGGAAAGCCAAAGCCGCCGTTGGAACGCACCTTGAACCCCGAACCCAAAAACGCCCCACTAAGCAAAGCTTAGTGGGGCGTTTTTATGAGCCTAAAACAAGGCCCGTCCCGTAATACTGCGGGACGGGCCTTGTTGTACCTATCGTACCACAAAGATCTTACTCGCTTCGCCTTGCTTCAGCGTGTACGTTCCTGTAGCTCGGTTAGTCAAGTCAATGCGCAACGTGTTCGGAGCATACGTTTGAAGCAATCTACCGTTCAAGTCATACAACTCGAAAGCAACGTCAGAAACGTCAGCATCAGCCGTGCGCAAGATTTCGATAAGATCAGAAGCTGGGTTAGGAGCAATCGTCCATGCAGCACCCGCGAGTAGCTCAGGAAGCGCACTCACGATTAAACGCGAACCGTTAGCAAAAGCACTTCCGCGGTAGGCATCATTGGCAAAAACGAATGCATTCCCAGGATCGCTATTGTTCAGCTTATCAGCAGTCAACGTTACTCCGGCAATTATTTCCTCTCCGTTGTTGGTTGCATTGAACAGTAAACGATCATCAGCGGCATTGTACGTCGGCCACGTAAGCTCTGTGCTTTGGAATAAAGCGTTCGAGGTACCCGACGTCAAATTGATTGCCACAAGATTCCAGTCGGATCCATCATAGTAATCGAAAGCCATGATGTCTTCAGAGTTCTTCGCCAGGGTAGGATTACCTAAGCTAGTGCCGTCTTCAAGTGCACCGAACAGCTTCTGGATACGACCATCTGCCCAATTCTGACCGCCACCTGCGTTCAACACATCGATTACACCGATGTCCCAATTCGTATACTCAAGGCCTCCTGCACCTGTAAGAGTGTTCAGTGCGTCAAATACAACCGATCGACCTTCATAGTCCCACTCCAATGCATCTGCATAGTCAACCGTGTAAACCGGCTCACCGTTAGATCCTGGTGTGTAAAGTGGGAACCGTACACCCTCTCCTGAAGAGAGCTCGAATACAAAGAGGTTAGCGTCTTGGGCCGTCGTTACCATCGCAAAGTGAGTACCACTGCGTGAAAGAGCAACACTACGCACATCGCTGTCTCCATCTGAGTCTAAGTCAATAGTCAGTAGGTTCTCCGATACCGTATTGGTTGAGTAATTGATTGAAATCACATTCAAACGACCATCCGCAGAAGCAAGCATCGCAAGGCTTCCGTCGTCAGATACCGTTACCCGGCTTGCGGGTGCTACACTCGGTGTAATATCAGCGATAACCGTTTGACCATTAGCGTTTGCAAGACGAACAAGCTGCTCCGCTGCATTCGCAAAGACAACCAACTCATCACCTGGATTGACTCCTTGGTTTGTAGGACCTGTAGAGCCGCCACCGCCACCTGAAGATCCAGGAATTCCGACTGCGTCAAGACCCGCAACTACAGCATTGAATTCTGTACTTCCAGCGCCATAAACGGCAGTCGCACGTTGCTGTAGGCCATTACGTAGATCAATGAACTGCGCGTTTCGCGTCAAGTAATTACTGAGCACATCGTAGAAAAGTCCTTCCGCTTTCTCTTTACCAATCGACGTTGCAATGCGGTAAAATGCATTGTTCGGGATACCACTGTTAATGTGGACACCACCATTGTCTTGGGTTCCAGTATATCGTGTTGCATACGTCGCTGGTTGATATCCAGGATCGCTCAAGCTGTTGCCTCCTTGGCGTGGATCGGACATGCTACGTAAAGCTCCACTTGGGAACTGAGAAGTCTGAACGATGTCCTCACCAATCAACCAATCATCACGATCGATCATCACAGCGAAAATGTCCGCAAAACTCTCGTTAAGCGCTCCGGATTCTCCTTGGTACTCCAAGTTTGCAGACTCCTGCACAACACCATGACTCATCTCGTGGCCACCAACATCAAGTGATCCTGATAACTCAGAAAAGCCTGTGTTTCCATTGCCATAAAACATCGCACGTCCATTCCAGAAGGCGTTGTCCATTTGTGAACCGTTCTCATCGGTTACGTTCACGAAGCTGATGACGGTACCTCCTTGTGCATCGATAGAGTTGCGACCAAACGTCTGTCGGAAGTACTCGTAACTCTGCTCTGTATTATAGTGGGCACTCACTTCTCGGCGATCAGCCCATGAGTTGTTGTTCGTTGTACTGTAAACAGCATTGAAGCTGTTGTCTGGGTATGTACCCTGTCCATTTGCAGTAACAATGACACCGTTCATGTTGCCCGGTACTTGCGAAGAAGCATTGAACATTGGGCGACTTGCGTCTACCAAGAAGAAGTCAGATTCTTCGAAAACCTGTAGGGTGCGTGTCACTCCGTTGAGGTCTAGCGCTGTTGCCGTTCTAGGTCCGCTACTGAGTGAAGCATCAACGGTTAGTGGCGTTTTGTGATTCTTTTCGCTTTCGCTAAAACCATCGTGGTCATGCTTGTGCACGCCATCAAAAGCCTTGCAGATCTGATCTAAGCGACGAAGTTCCTGGCCATCATTCGCATCGACGATTACTTCGTAACGGTGTGCTAGGTCAGGGTGAACCGTCATGACATACGCGAGGTGTGGTGTGCGACCTTCGTCAAACCAAACAACCAAGCGTGCATCCGAATCACTCGCTGATGCAATCGCCATTGGCGTTCCCAATTCGTAAGAAGCACGTTGGCCTACCAACGCATACACCTCGTCTTCTGCTTGAGTAACGGTTAGTGCTGGTTCGGTCGTGAATGACTTGAGGCTTGGCTGAAGTCTACCACTGACAGAGGTGAATCCGTTTGCGCCTTGGTGAATGATCACCTCACCACCAAGGACTGGAACGCCATCTACTTGTTGCGACATGCGCAAGTGACGAACGTCTTGGTTGTCAATCTTCTCGCTTTTAAAGACTAGCTCTTTGCTTGTGTTGATCAACGGAAGGTTGAGTTCTTCAACAATCGCTTGTGCTGCCGCTGCAGGACTGAGCGTTGTGAAACGACGGCCAGTAGTAGCGTCAAGCATTTGATTGACAGCATAAGGATCAACCGACGACAGACCTCCCGTTACGGCACGTTGTACTGCAACTGATTGCGGTAGCTGAAGCTGCCCAATCGTTGAGAAATCAAACGTAGACGTCCGCGGAGTTCCTTGGGCGGTTATTGGAGGAAGTCCAAGAAGTTCGGTCAGGTTCGGAGCCGCTTCTACGGTCCGTAACTCCGTGTTTGGCTGCTGTGGCGCCGTTTGGTTGAGTTGTTGCGGTCGCTTGTCTTGCGCGAAAAGCGCAGCAGATCCAAGCAGGAATGTCGCTAGTAGGGATAATCTCATTTCACTGTGTGTTGAAGTCTAAAGATACGACTCACAGCATTGCTAATGTTGCTAGAACGTTAATGGCCAGAGCGTTGAATATTGACCACCGTAGAACCGTCAGATCGAGTCCTACGCTTAAAGTGTTTCAAGACATTAGCATCACGACCACCTTCCTAGTCTCGGCAGATCTGACGGTTCGCCGATAACAGGAAGGCCTTATGTTAAGACATTAGCATCACGACCACATTCCTTGTCTCGGCAGATCTGACGGTTCGCCGATAACTGAAGGCCTAATGTCAAGGCGTTAGCATCACGACCACCTTCCTAGTCTCGGCAGATCTGACGGTTCGCCGATAACTGAAGGCCTAATGTCAAGACGTTAGCATCACGAGCTCTATTGACCTGGCGGTTCGAAATTTGTTGGCGTCGCTGAAACGCGCATCCTGCGCACGAGCAGATCTCTCCGTTACGCGGCTGCGCCAGTCCCGCAGAGCAAGGATCCTCGTGCTACGCACGGGACTTCAGCCTCGCGAACACCCCACAATGTGTGCTGTTGGTCATTGTTCACCTTCGTCTCGTGTAACATCACGCATCACTTCGTATACTGCACTCCGTGGCTAAAACCGAATCCCCTCCCTTTTTTGATTTCGTCGTGGTTGGCGCAGGTCCTGCCGGATCTACTACCGCACGACATCTAGCTGATGCTGGTTGCAGTGTCCTTATCGTTGACAAACGGCAAGAGCTTGGCGCTCCCATCCAGTGCTCTGGTGCAGTGAGTCGACATGCACTTGTTGAAGTAGGAATCGACCCCAATGAGGAGTTTATCCAAGAGGCCATCTATGGCTTCGAGATCTACAATCAGACTGGCGCCTCAACAGCCATCGACTATCGCAAACTCAAAGGAGACGAGTACGGAAGTGAGCCCGGCAAAGTCCCCCTCGGCTATGTCGTAGATCGCCGTCGTTTTGATCGCTACCTCATGGCCATGGCCATTCGCTCAGGTGTTGAGACCTGGCTTAAAACCGAAGGGAAAGGATACACCTGCGATGACGATGGACTTGCAACTGTTCAGTTGGAGCGCTACGGCGAACCGACATCTGTACGTTGTCGCTGTGTCATCGGAGCCGATGGACTCATGAGTCAAGTCGGAAAGTGGGCTGGATTACGCACGCACATTCGTATCGGTGAACTTGCCGCTTGTCTCCAATACGTTTGCGAAGGCGTTGAAAGCAAAGGGTTACTCGAAATCATTACTGGACATGAATGGGCGCCAGGCGGCTATGCATGGGTTTTCCCGAAAGGACACGGATACACGGAGATAGGTCTAGGTGTCACTCCAAACAACACGAACCTTTCGGCAAAACAGCACCTCCAGCACTTCATGGAGAATAGCTTCTTTAAGGAGCGTTTTGCGAAAGCTAAAATCCTAGAAGTTCAAGGTGGAGGCGTTCCCTTAGCAGCACCACTCACCACCCAATTTGCCGATCGCATGATCCTTATTGGAGATGCTGCTCGACACGTTAATCCGATCACAGGAGGTGGTATTCACACAGCGTTAAGCGGTGGAATGATCGCAGCAGGGGTTTTGGCGAAAGCTGCAAAAGAAGGCAAGACCTTCACCCCAGAAGTCACCGAAACCTACCAAGATGCCTGGCTCGAAGCGCTCGGCGACAAGATGTGGAAGCTCTATCGTGAAAAGTCGAGCATCTTCAGGGAGGACGAAATTCAGGTTAGAGACGAGCGTTTGTATACGACGATGAGTAGTTACTTTTCGCCGTATTCAGAGTATAAAAAGATTTGATGCCAGGTCAATAAGTTAGCGTCATTCCGATGAGTCGGCGCGAAGCTGACACGTTTAGAGGAACAGCGGCTTTAACAATGAAACAGGGTTTTGTAGCCGCTTTCCCTCGATCGCGACTTCGTCAGCTCCAACGGGATGACGCTAATGACTAATTTTACAAGGGCGAGCCCAGCCTCACGAACATTCAAAATTCAAAATTGTCGCAGCGAAGCTGTGAGCACAAATTCAAAATTCCTTAATGAAGCATCCTCCTGTAATCTTCGACCTCAATTGGAATGCCTGCATCAACTGTGGGGCATGCGTAGCGGTATGTCCGCAACCAGCAGGATTCATTAGTCAGTTTGACACGATTGCGATCAATGAGGTGTGCGACATCGCCTGCATGGCGTGCGAGGATATCTGTCCGGTGTTCACGATTACACACGAGTTGGCGCCGGGGGATGACCAGAGTCCAGCACAAGCATGAGGTCGCTAGTTCTACTGTTGGTTGGTTCAGTCTTCTTCATCGCTTGCCAAGCACCTGAAGCAAAGGTTAGGCTTCTCCCAAACACCCTTACCGGTGCACCCAACGCAAAAATCAGAACCGCTGCGTTTGTAGTCGCCGACGGCGTTTACAATTCCGAATTGATGGCACCATATGACGTGCTCCATCATACGCTCTACCGCGATTCGCTCGACTATATCGCGCCGTTCATCGTCAATGCATCAGGAACTTCATTCGTCACTTTCGAAGGCATCGAGATGGAGCCGCATTTCAGTTTTGCGGAAGCACCAAAGGCAGACATCATTGTGATCCCGAGTACAGAAGGGAGCATGGCGCGTGATTTACAAGACACCGCATACATGGGCTACTTGCGCAGGAGTATTCCAGATGCCGAATGGGTACTCACCGTTTGTGACGGTGCCTTCCCGCTTGCAGAAACAGGCGCACTTGCCGGTAGGGTAGCGACGACCTTTCCTGGCGATCGTACAGCTTTCGCCAAAACCTTCCCTTCCATTGACGTCCGGTTTGACAAGCGTCTCATCGTGGATGGGAAATACCTCACCAGTGTTGGTGGCGCGATGAGCTATGAGCCTGCGTTCTGGTTGGTCGAACACCTTTGGGATTCAACAAGAGTGAGCGGAAATGCACGAGGATTGGTGTGGCCGTGGAACAAGCAGGACACTGCATTTTTAGTGATCGATTAAGAGGCGATCAAAAAAAGATTGAGGTTTTTTAAAATTCCTTGAGTACAAAAGGATTGGTCTGGACTTATCTCAGCGTAACACAGTTGTTGCGCTCATTTAAAACCACACACCATGACCAAGTTCCTCAAGCTCAGTTTCCTCTTTTGTCTTTCAATCTTCGTACTCGCTTCTTGCGATAAGGAAGAACTCACTTCTTCTACCGACGAATCACTTCAGTTTTTCCTTTCATCTGACGAAGACCAGACTGCTGATGCACTCGTAATGCCAGCGGTCGCAGACCTCCAAGCACTTAGCACTTCATTTAGCGAAGAAGGACGCCACCGCTTCCACGGCGATTGCTTTACACTCGTGTTTCCCGTTGACATTGTCTTCCCCGATGGCACAACGTCAACCGCAAACGACGGAGCAGAATTGAAGCAATCCGTTCGCGATTGGGTAGCTGCAGGTGGTACCATCGAACGTGGCAATCGTCCAATGTTAGTCTATCCGCTAGACGTCCAATTGGCTGACGGCACCATTGAAACGGTAGCAGATCGCACAGAGATTCGCACAATCTTGCAGGACTGTCGCCCAGAAGTAGAGCAGTGTGTCACCTTGATTTATCCAGTGTCTTTTGACTTAAACGGAACGGTCGTCTCATACGCCGACGCAGCAAGTCTTCGCCAAGGATTGGCCGACTACAAAGCAGCAAACCCAGACGCGCCAAAGCCAGCAATGGTATTCCCTGTAAGCGTAGAAACTGCAGACGGTGAAGTGCTAGAAGTCAATTCAATCGAAGAAATCCGCCGCATTAAGCGTGCTTGTCTTACCGATCGTCGCAATGGATTTCGTGACTGTTTCGGCTTCAACTATCCATTAACACTCGTCAACGGTGCTTCAGAAACACTAGAGGTTACCACAAATGCTGAGCTACGTCGTGCATTGAGCCATTCCAACCGTCAAGGAAACTATGCATTCCAATTCCCGTTCGAAGTGACAAAGGCAGATGGAACTGTTTTGGAAATCACAAGCTCGGCTGAGTTCCGCAGACTACGCCAGTCTTGTCGATAAAATAGAGTTTGTCTAGGGAGTGCTTCTCTGCTTCGTCATTCAAGATTTGGGCGACCTGTGTTGAAGTCCTTCCTAGACTTCTTTTACCCTAAAATCAACTTCACTTTTAACACTATTTACCAGTCCTATGATCTTTTTTAGCTTCAATTTCTTGCGAACATCTTTCGTTCTCTTCCTTCTACTTCCTCTTTTATTGCTCGTCAGTTGTAATGACACTGACCTTGGCGAACCCGAAGAGGAAGAACCTGTAATTCCTGAAACCGTCGACCTTTCTAGTTTGCCGTTTGGCGGTCCTTTGATCTTGAGAAGAGATCAAGGAGAGACTGGTCCTGACTTCGAAAAACTATGGTTGTGCGGCGTTCCACCAACAGGGGCAGGCAACTCCGACGCTTCTGATTGGACAAACCCAGACGGAACCTGGGACTACAATCGCAAGCCTCAGGTAGACGGTACTCTAACGTGGGCAAGTGAATTTGAAGTCATGCTCGACGGCAACGGGAGGAGGATTATTACCGGCAATGCATTGCCAGATCACCCAACCGGAGTCTTCCCAATTGATCCAAACAGCGTCGCGTATCAATATGATCGCAACACCAACGAAATCCTAGCACGTCAGATCTTATTTGACTTCCCTGCTGTACCTCAAGTGGCCGCAAACCCTAGTTGCGTCACCTATGGTGCAGCTGGTATCTCGCTCACTGGAAGCGTGATTTATCATGGTGCATCAACCTTGGGCAATGACGCAGCTGCGCACGAGCTTTTTGATAGCTATGGCGGACATTCGGACGGCACAAACACCTACCATTACCACTACCCAGCGGAAAATCTACAAAATCATATTCATGAGCACGAAGGGGGCCATGGCGCGCTCATGGGATATGTGATTGACGGCTTCGGTATTTACGGTCCTCAAGGCGAAGACGGTAAGACGCTCTGGTCTGAAGATTTGGATGAATGTCACGGACACACGCACCCAGTACTTTGGGACGGAGAAATGGTAGACATGTATCACTACCACTGGACGTATGATTTTCCGTACAACATTGGTTGCTTTAAAGGAATACCTAACTAAGAGTCAACGTAGACGGAAATTTCAAGACGTAAGAAAGTTGATTCGTTTAGCATGGATCCCTTTCCTTTTTAGGTAATTAAAAAAGTAGTACTAATGTCGAAGTGGTTATTTGTAATTGTGACAGCAATTGTCCTTGTAAGTTGTAATAAGGATGAAGATCCTGTGCTTACAGTCGAAACAAACGATCCTCCCAATATTCTAATGATCATCGCGGATGATCTTGGAAAAGATGCGTTGAACGGCTTCTCAGAAGGAAGCATTAAGCCCAACACTCCTCACATTGACGCCATCAGAAATGATGGTCTATCGTTCAGTAATTTCTGGGTAAACCCAACGTGTACGCCCACGAGGGCTTCAATAATTACAGGCAAGTATGGCCTTCGCACAGATGTGAAATGGGCCAGCGATGAACTAGCTCAATCTGAAGTGACTTTGCAGAAGTACATCTCTCAAGAGACCAGTAATACCTATGCGACAGGCCTTGTAGGTAAGTGGCACTTGACGGGCGATGATGCGAATGTGAATCCGGAATCTTACGGAATCGACTACTACGCGGGCCTGCTCCGTGGTACTGTGTTAGATTACTTTGATTGGTCGCTGACCGAAGCGGGATCGACCAGCCAACAAACGAGTTACATCACAGAAGCTTTTACCGACAAGTCTATCGAATGGGTCGCTGAGCAGACCAAACCTTGGTTCTTGTGGTTAGCCTACAATGCACCGCACACGCCCTTTCATGCGCCGCCAAGTAATATGCACAGTCAAGGTAATTTGCCGGCATACGTTTCAGGAACAGATGCCAATTCTCATTACATGGCAGCCATAGAAGCCATGGATTTTCAAATTGGTAGGTTGTTGGATAATATTCCAACGGAGCAAAGAGATAATACGATCATTATCTTTTTAGGAGATAATGGAACGCCCATTCAAGTGGCGCAGTCGCCGTATTCTTCACGGAGGTCTAAAGGGTCCATTTTTCAAGGAGGCATCAATGTCCCATTGTTCATTTCAGGCAAAGGGGTTTCTCGACTCGGGATCGATGAAAACCTAATCTCCGGCACGGACCTGTTTGCCACTATCGCAGAAATCGCAGGGGCCGGAATCACTTCCATCAACGACAGCAAAAGCTTCAGTGCCCTCCTCACAGAAGCCTCGACGATACGAAGCTTTCAATATTCTGAGATGGATGACGGCACAGATGATTTATGGGCAATCCGGAACGATACCTACAAGCTCATAGTCAATGCCAATGGGGAAGAAGCGATGTACAATCTACTCGACGATCCCTATGAGCAGAGTGACTTGCTAACGCGGACACTTACTGCCAGTGAAGCCAACGCGAAAAGTGCGTTAGAGGCGGAACTAGCTGCGATCAGATCGTAAGAATCGTTCTCATAGAGCCTGTTTAAGAATTCAGATTCTGACGAAATTGAGAGAATTAAGGGCTGGTTAAGGCAAAAAGCGCAAGGTTTAGCTGGTTAAATCGAGCATTTTTAACGAAAACCAGGTTAGAATTATCCAATTTTAGTCGAATTAGGATTTCTTGAAAAGGCTCTTCAGTGTCAAGAGTGTCCAAGGTGTGCTATTTTTTGAGTCCTAAGCTTTAGCTTACCGTCCTCAAATTCCTGGTACTTATGCGCCTGATGCAACACAAGAAAGAAGCTTACTGGTTTTACCGCTTCCTTTCAATATTCTATGATGACCTCGTCAACCCACTTTTCTGGACAGAGCCAATGCGCGAGAAATCGCTCACCATTGCTGGTTTAGACGATGGCGAAGATTTGAAAGTGATTGATGTTGGATCAGGAACTGGTTTTACCACCGAAGGGATCGTCAAGTACGTCAACCCATCGCAAGTCACTTGTATTGATCAGAGCCCGCATCAAATGCAGCATGCACGCGCCAAAGAGGCCTTGCATGGTGCTAAGTTTCACATTGGTGATGCAGAGAATTTGCCGGTAACCACCAACAGCTACGATCGCTACGTTTCGGCGGGCAGTATCGAGTATTGGCCACATCCAGCGCAAGGCGTTCGCGAAGCATATCGCGTCGTGAAGCCCGGCGGACGTGCAACGATTATCGGTCCTATCGAGCCACCTACATGGTGGGGTAAAGCGATCTCAAACACGTGGATGCTCTTTCCGCCAGAGAACGATTACCTGCGTTGGTATGAAGCCGCTGGTTTTGAAGATATCCAAGTGAAGTATCTCGATCCGGGATGGTACACGGGCGATCAGCATTTCGCGCTTTCTATCTCTGGTCGCAAACCACTTGAAGGACCAAATGAAAGTCCTGCGATTCCTGAGCCTAAAGATGTTGAGGAGGAAGGCATTTTAGCTTCCGCCAAAACCGTCGGCCGTGTCATCGTTGGTTCTGCTGCTGGAGGTGCGTTCATCCCTATGGCCTTGGGTGCAAAAGCAATTGCTGCCATCAACGGAACAGACGACGATCGCGAACCGCTTACCAATGCACAGAAGAGTGTCTTGACGGGGATTGGCGTTGCTGCTGCTGTTGGGGTCATTGCGTTGTTTGCTCGGAAGCGGAGATAGTGGTCATCTCGACCGGAGCACTGCAGCCTACTTGCCGCGAAAGCGGGTTCACTAAATATAGTGCGTAGCGGAGAGATCTGTTGATGAACCCTTTGCGGTTTTAAAAACAGATTTCTCCGTTTCGCGACTACGTCAGCTCCAGTCGAAATGACGGTAGCACCTTAGTCATCTCGACCGGAGCATGGCCTTCTAATTTCTGCGGTAGCAGCTCAAAAGGGTAACATGCGTAGCGGAGAGATCTGTTTGTTGAACCCAGCTCTTCTTTCATTTTTCAACTTCCGTCCTTGAAACCACTCAACCAACGCATCGCCTCTTTCTACGACGAGTCCACACCCTTGTGGCTAGACGTGTGGGGCGATCACATGCACCACGGTTACTACGGTGCCGATGGTTCTCAAAAGAAGTCGCACTACGAAGCGCAGCTCGACCTGATGGACGAGTTGATTGACTTCGCGCGTTTGGATGAAGCGAAGCCAAAACGCATGCTCGATGCAGGGTGCGGTGTCGGCGGTGCTTCACGATACCTCGCGGGCCGTCTTGGCGCAAGTGTAACTGGACTTACGTTAAGTCCGGTTCAAGCGGCTGAAGGCAATCGAAGAGCCAAGAACGAAGGCTGCGATCACCTTGTCTCCATTCGAGCAGAGGACATGATGAGCTTCTCTGACGAGGAAGGATTTGATGTCATTTGGTCGTTGGAAAGTGCTGAGCATTTGGCCGATAAAAAAGGCTTGCTCGAACACTTTTACAGCTTACTCAAGCCAGGCGGAACCTTGGCAATGATTACGTGGTGCCACCGAGAGACGCCGCCTCAGCTTTCTGATAAAGAGCAGGCCTTACTCAAGGATGTTTGTCGCTTGTATCACCTGCCGCCTTGGTGTAGTATAGGCCATTACGCTGAGACAGCTGAGCAGGTTGGTTTCGATGAAATCAAGTCTGCCGATTGGAGTGCAGCCGTGGCTCCTTTTTGGGCTGCTGTGATCAAATCTGCATTGACCTGGAAAGGTGCTGTTGGCTTGATAAAGGCTGGTCCGCAAACTCTAAAGGGTGCGTATGCCATGCGGTATATGCAACGGGGCTTTCGCCAAAACCTCATACGGTTCGGTGTTTTCAGAATGGTAAAGCCCAAGTGAGCCGTAGGCATATAGAAACAGTAGATTCAACCTATGATTGACGGTCTTAAAGACGAAGCAGTTGATTACGCTGCAGACGGATTCCTCCGTCAGCTGTGGCGCTTTTCACGTCCGCATACGATCGTAGGCACAACGTTGAGTTTGGTGTTTCTGTGGTTGATGGCCAAAGGGCTTTTTCCTGAAAACGCTGCCTTTGGTGGTTCGGATCTCGTTCCGGGTGTGGTTGACATTCCTACGCTCATCTTATCCTGGGTGGCATGCATTGCAGCCAATATCTACATCGTTGGCCTGAATCAGGTCACCGACGTTCCCTTAGATCGCATCAACAAACCCTACTTGCCGCTCGCTTCTGGCGCGTGGAGTATGGAGTTGGGTAGGGCGATTGTGCTCGGCTGTTTGCTCGTAAGCTTACTGGCTACGGTCTATGTGAATTCAGACGCGTTATGGTCTACCGTAATGCTCTCCGTACTACTGGGTACGGCCTACTCACTCCCTCCGATCCGCTTGAAGCGCTGGCCGTTTTGGGCGGCGTTCTGCATCATTGCGGTGCGCAGTCTTATTGTCAATTTATTCCTCTTTGCCCACGTGGCGGGATGGAAGGCCCCGATCATGGACATGCAGCCGTATGTGTGGCTCTTGGTCGCTGTCATGTTTGCGTTTAGCATTGCGATCGCCTGGTTTAAGGACCTCCCTGACTTACTAGGCGACGAGGCTAATGGCATTAATACGTTGGCGATAGAGCTCGGTCCGAAGAAGGTGCTTTTCTATGGTAGCGCGGTCATGATCGCTACGCTAGGGGCGAGTGCGGTGGCGGGTTGGTTGTTCTTTGAGAACATTTATCTCGTTGTTGGCCAACTCCTTATGCTCGCTGCTTTTGTGGTGTTGATGCTCCGGGTAAAGTTGGATGACAAGACATCGGTCCGCAAATTCTACTTGAGTTTGTGGTTGCTGTTTTTTGTTGAGTATGGGGTGTTTGCAGGGGTGGCTTATGGTTTGTGAATCTTTACGAATCAAGATTTAATTGTATTCACTTTAGTAAGTATTAAGTGACGTGAGATGCCTTTAAAGATGAATTTTGAATATGTTGTATTTATTACGTCTTTCCGGGTTCTTTGTTTTTTTTTGTGAAAAAATTAATGTATTATTGTGATGCCATACGTTATAGCTCTCATATGTCGTGTACGTGACTCTCGCTTACCTTTATAATACTGATTAAGGGAAGCTGTGTTTTTTATTTCGATAGTGGGCATATACATGTTTGTATTTCCGGATTCATGCGGAGTAATTGTTAAAATAAAAATAAAATGAAGTTTAATTTAATTCTAGGGTTATTTGTCATGTCTCAAGCGCTCCTTGCTCAGACCTTTACGGAGGTTTCTCCCGCTCCTGGATTCGAGGGAGTCTCTCGCGGTTCTATTGCTTTTTCCGATGTCAATGGCGACGGTAACGACGACGTTCTCATTACAGGAGATAACAGTTTGCAAGAACGAATTACAAAAATGTACACGAATGATGGAGCGGGGAATTTTACTGAAATTATGGGCCTCCTTTTCGACGGCGTTAGGGACGGCTCTGTAGCTTTCTCTGATGTCAATGGAGATGGTATTGACGACGTTCTCATTACAGGTGAAAACAGCTCAGATGAGCGTATTGCTAAACTTTATACGAACGATGGGATAGGTAACTTTACAGAATTGACAGGTGCCTCTTTCGAAGGTGTTAAGTTTAGTTCTATTGCCTTTTCGGATGTCAATGGGGACGGCTATAATGATGTTCTCATTACGGGATCAAACAGCTCATTTGAGGCAATTGCGAAATTGTATGTCAACGATGGGACGGGTGTTTTTACAATGGTGGTGGGTACTCCTTTCGAAGGCGTAAGATCCAGTTCTGTCGCCTTTTCAGATGTTAATGGCGACGGTAATATCGACGTTTTGCTTACAGGGGAGAAGAGTTTAGGAGGTAACATCGCAAAACTGTACATCAATGACGGGACAGGAATTTTTACTGAAATGATAGATACACCTTTCGATGGCGTGCGTACTAGTTCTATTGCTTTTTCAGATATAAATGGCGATGGGAATGAAGATGTCCTGCTTACAGGAGAGAATGATGTGGACGAACGCATTGCAAAACTGTACATCAATGACGGGACAGGAGATTTTACTGAAATGATGAATGTTCCTTTTGACGGTGTTCGGTTTGGTTCAGTTGCTTTCTCGGATGTCAACGGTGATGGCGATAACGATGTTCTTATTACAGGTTCTCCTAGTAACTTTGAACCAAGAATAGCGAAACTTTACACCAACGACGGAGCAGGCAATTTTACAGAAACGATAGGCACTCCCTTTATTGGAGTTTTCGCTAGTTCCATTGCCTTCTCAGATGTTAATGGTGACGGCAACGACGATGTCCTGATTACGGGCAGTTCTGGTGGAGGCACAGCGAAACTTTACACCAATGACGGGGGGGCGATTTCAACAGAAGATTTTGCCATTGGGCTTAACCTTGCTTTTACCCTCTATCCGAATCCTGTAAGGACTAGTATTCTAAATGTCTGTTTTAATTCAACAGTAAACGATTTTACAGTTCTAAAAGTAAACGACTTAAATGGGCGTCTTCTTATCAAGCAAGACGAGCATACTGTAATTGGACAACAGGAGATTTTAATTGATATTAGCTCTCTACGTCCTGGAAGTTATCTTCTACAAATTGAGAATGGCAACAGGAAAGGAGGAGCCGGTTTCGTAGTTCAATAGGAAGACTGGAAGGCTGCGAACTATGTTGTACATCTGTCCTTTTGCCACTATAAACGGAAGCCTGCTGAGCAGCGAGCTGTGGCCCCCAGTAACGTTGTTCTTGAGCGCTGAGTAACGTTACTTGGATGCAGTCCCGTTCCTTCATAGGTCGAATCTGAAATATAATGAACCTCCTCCCCCTCGAAAACATCATCTACGAGACACAACTAGCACCTGCTGAAATCCAAGCGAGACTAGCTGAGGTCATTGAGCCCTTGAAGTATTTTAGAAAAAAGGACGGTCTTAGCAATAAAAACTTGAAAGCATACCAAGGGTGGCTTTCCGAGGATTCATTTGAAGTTAGCCGCCTCATTACGTATAGGAATTCGTTTCTACCACAGATAAACGGAACTATCCAAAAGTACTCGGGGGGGACAAAGGTGTTTTTGAAGATTAGTCTGCACCCTGCAATTCTAATTTTTGTGTTGTTAATATTTGGTGTTTTGTTTCTTATGTGTTTGGTGGTTCTAGTGTCTTTGGATAGTAAACCCTTTGAGTGGGTAATGCTAGGGCCATTTGGGATGTTCCTCTTTTTGGCAACGATTGTGATCGGGGCATTCAACGCTGAAAGTCAAAAATCCAAGAAGTTCTTCGCTGAGCTATTTGAGGCGGAGGCTACGTGAAGCTTTTTCGGTCGATCGTGAAACGGTCGGACCACATGGTCCAGACGCTTTAGGCCGCGAGGTTTTGCGAAGACCCGTATATTGCTAATGCATATCGATAAGAAGCGCAACTAGCCTTCTTGATAACCAGTTAGACCTAATCGAATTTATACCTACGTGATCCCTCATCCCCTTCTTCGCAAAATCTCAATCACGCTCATCGTATTGATCAACCTGCACTTCATCGTGGGGATCAAAACGACGGTAGACGAGTACCCCCTAGGAAACATCGGGAGAGATGCTCTCAAATCTTACAACAGAGGGGAGATGGCAAAGGCAGAGGCGTTACTCGACGAAGGGGACGCACTCTACTTCAGCTCAAAGGTTTGGCGAAGAATCTCGCTCGATCACGGAGATTGTTATAGCTACACCAATAAGTCCAATACCATAAGAGGACGGTTAGCACTTGTGGATGGTGATTTAGCGCAGGCGAAGACGTACTTAGAAAAATCGGCCAAGATCAATAGGAGCTCTTCGTATTCCGCTTTCGGCCCAAACATGTCGCTCGCCAATGACCTGCTCGCGAAAGGTGAAACACAGGCGGTGTTTGCCTACTTCGACGCTTGTAAGCTGTTTTGGTCTTACGGAAGCGACAGAATGGATGACTGGGAAGCGCAAATTAACAAGGGGCAGCGGCCGGACTTTGGTGGGAATATGATGTATTGATTCCCTTACGGACTATGCCCAACTCAGACTAATCCCTAAATTCAACGAGCTGCTGAATTTCTCAAATCGAGTCGATAATGAGCTGAAATCGCATTTGTAGCTCACGAAACATTCATTTGTAGCTCAAATTGCGCTATTTTTGAGCTACAAATAGGCTTGGCTTGAGCTACAAAACAAAAAGATGCTAACTCTGAACCGTAGGGCACTACTCGATTACATCAAAAATAACCCTGAGAAATCCTCTAAGGAAATCCATGAGGGAGCTTTAGTAGATGCCAGCTACGCTACGGTAAAGCGTATGCTGCAGCAATTGATAGATGAACGCTTGATTACTCCAGAGGGCGCCGGAAGGGGTACAAAATACCAAATCAGCCATTCTTACAGCCTTTTTTATCCTATTGACCTTTCGACGTATTTCGAAAAGGAGATTGACGAAAGAGAAGTAAGCGAAGCGTATAATCTAGACTTACTATCCTCTGTCTTGCCTGGGATAGCGTTGTTTACGGAGGGTGAGTTGGCTAAGTTGAATGCACTTCAGGCTACTTTTAGAGAGAACATTTCAGTTCTCAGCCCGCTCGAATACGACAAAGAGCTGGAACGACTTGCGATAGACTTGAGTTGGAAATCAGCTCAAATAGAAGGGAACACCTATTCGCTTTTGGAAACGGAGCGATTGCTCAAGGACAAAGAAACTGCACTTGGTAAAAAGAAGGAAGAAGCAATTATGCTTCTCAACCATAAGGAGGCGCTGGATTTTATTATAGAGGATCCTAGTTATATCGATCCCTTGTCAATATCTCGAATCGAAGATATTCATACCATATTGATGAAGGAGTTGGGAATTGAAAGGAACATTCGACAGCGGCGAGTAGGTATTACAGGAACGAATTATAGACCGTTAGACAATGAGTATCAAATTAGAGAGGAGTTGCGAAAAATGTGCGATCTCGTTAATGATCGTGAAAATATATTCGAAAAAGCATTATTGCTTCTTGTTGTAATCTCCTATCTGCGAGCGTTTGTGGATGGCAACAAGCGTACGGGTAGGATAATTAGCAACGCTATCCTAATCAATAATGGATATTGTCCAATCTCGTTTCGAACGATAAGCCCTCTTGATTATAAAAAAGCAATGCTCGTATTCTACGAGCAAAATAACATGCAAGCGTTTAAAGAGGTCTTTATTGACCAATTCGAGTTTTCCGTACGTACGTATTTCTAAAACAGGCTCTAAATGGCTTCTCGAAAGGACTAACCCAATTCAATTAACCCTTACATAGCATAGGTCTCTCAAAATCTTCAAAATCTATCGCAAATCCGCAGATAGCGACAGGATTGACGATTAGCTAAAGCGTAAGGTTATTGTGACTAGAAAACAATCAAAAATGGAAAAAATATCAAACAGAGCCCTCATCAGTCGGCTATATGCTTCGGCTAATCACCACTTGGAGGAGACGAGCTTTGACACGGAGAGTTGGTCGCAATGGTACCAGGTTGTTCAAGGACTAACCGGTCCGGAGAAGATGGTCTACGTGATCGTAAACCTGAACAAGGGGGTAACCAACGGTGGTTTTGCGGAATTCTATGAAAGTTCGTTTGGCATCTTTTCTCCCGAGATTATTCACGTCCTCAGTGAAATCAAGGCTGTTCAATCTGCTGATATTGTAGCTAGTACGTTGTCCATTGTAAATCCTAAGGGACTGTTGGACGAGATGTATAAGGAGTCTGTATTCAGCTTCCAGCTCTCTGAAGAGCAAAAAGTAGAACTACATGCGCAGGATGTACGATACGACCAGCTACAGGATCATGAAAATTTGGAAGATTTGCTAGGCGGATATTTACAGGCTGCGGTTGACTAAGAATCGGGATAAGCGGTGACGAGCTAAGTCCGCCTTGAAGTTTGTCTCTACAGATAACTTATTTGCGGAGGAATCAGAACCCGTCTTAACGTACTTCAACGACTGCAAAAGGTTGGCGCATGATCGTGGCAAGATTGAAACATGGGAAGCGTAAATTATTAGAGGTGAGGGCCCGGTCGCTGGTGGGAGTATGGTGCATTAGGATTGAGGTGTTACTATTAACTCGCATTCATGATCTTTGAGCAGTAAATAGAACAAGCTTTAGTGAGGATTTCAAAACCTTTTCTTGTTGTTCAGTTCTCCGTGTATCATCCGCTTTACGGTGTGTTTTTCCTCTGTAACCCGTTGTGATGGGTTATCATTTAAGCGTCGTGTCTTATTTTAATCTGCAGTCTAGAGGCTGTAATGGAGTTTATTTTATTTGGCGGTGTTGAAAACTATTGAAACTAATGACTGGCCTTTGTCATGTTTGCGGTACTTTAGGTGAATGGGTGCTCCTAGGTAATGGGTGCAATTACCTACTAAGTCTACACCATTTATTTACTAAAACACCTCACAATGCGTCTACTTTTACTACTTGGTATTTTTACTGCGACTGTCATTAATACTGTATCACTTTACGCACAATGCGATACGACTGACGTTTTAAAAAATCGATATAGGCAAGGATGCTATCTTGCTACTGGGGCTAGCGTCGTTTATGTGAATCCATCAGAAAACTATACCGGGCGGTTTCTTAATCCTGAGGTGAGTTATGATGGAAAGGACTTCGTGTTCAGTCCAACTAGGCCTGGTGTTTTTCAACTGGAGTATACCGATTTTGATACCTGCGGAAGTGTTGTAACGCGAACACTCTCAATCATAGATGCTCCCAATGGAACTAATGTAAATAATTACCTTCCTTACGATTGTACATCCTTACAAGCAGGTTCAATCGATATCATTGTCGGAGCTGGTGTTACTGTGCGTGAATATGAATCAGGCACCTGGTATACTCAATCGACCAGTAGTTCTCTTCTCAGGTATGACGAGAACGTATATCAAGTTTCCGTAGGCCAGCAGGAATGCGAGTTTGTTCTGCCTGTCTCCGGTGGCGGACCAACGACCGCAGTGACTTCACTGACGTATGATTGTGATGCGAGTACAGGTTTTCCTACGATATCTGTTACAGGCAATCCTACAGACGTTCAATATTCAAGATATTTTCAAGACGACAACGATCTTTTTAGATTTCAAGGTCTAGAGACTAATGTTTTTGGCCCTGCAGAAGTAAATGGTTTTTTTTACTACACGGATGGTTGCAGAACACCATATAGTGAAAGCATACCAAGCTCGCCAGCACCTAAAGTTGATTCGGGGACAGATTTTGACTTGAGCTGTGGAAGAGATTCATTTTACATTCCTACTTCTACGTTGGCAGAAGGGCCAGCTATTCAATATGAATGGACAACTAATGATGGCCTTATCCGAAATTATGCAGATTCATCTCGCGTGCTTGTCGGTTCAGCAGGGACCTATAAGGTTACCATAAGTAATACTGTTTCGGAATGTGCTAATTCTGACTTTACGATCGTTGGCCAGTCTCAAAACTATACACGGCGCATTCGTGATACACTTTGTAGTGGTGTAACATCCTATCAGGCAATTGATACTGTTCTTTCAGTGCCCGGCACTTACACTGTACCTGGTACCATTGGACAATGTGATACGTTGCTCAGGTATGTGCTTTCAAACAGGCAGCCTTTGGTTATCACTGTGTCAACAACAGCAGCTGATAACTCCATGCTTGGAAGTGCTGATGTTTCTGCCAATGGGGTAGGATCAATAGCTTCTATTTTATGGTCTACTGGAGAGACAGGGGCTCAAGTCTCTGGCCTTGCTGCTGGTTCATACTCGGTAACCGTGACGGATAACTTTGGCTGTAGCTCTGTAACTGACTTTGACATTGAATTTGTCAGTTCAAGCACAAACGTACTTGCTTCCACATGGAAAATGTATCCAAATCCTTCTACTGGTATCATACAATTAGAGCTTGACAACAAGCATCCCGATCTTCATGTAGAGGTCTATACACTTGCAGGGCAACTTGTGAGAAGGACAACTTTGGCTAAACACCGCAATTCGTTGGATTTGATGCAATTGGCCAAGGGCGTTTATGGCGTACGACTTGTTGATAGGCAAGGAATCGACTATGGAATTCGCCTGTTGACGATTGAGTAGGGTGTGGTATTTCGTCCCTCAATGGATTCGTAATTGTATTTTGCGTGGTGGCCCGAATAGTTTAATACTATGCTTTTCGCGCGACCTTGAAACAGTTGAACCACAAGGCCATCCCGAAAAGGTCGGACCACTATAGTGTGTTTGAAACGGTCAGGCCATGTTGCCATTGAATAGGGGGATGAGATAAAGTACTTCGACAAAAAACAGCAGCTCATTAAACCCCAGCCCCATCGCGACGTCCTACCTCAACAGTAAACACACGCACATGGGCTCTCGCACTTTTACACTCGCATTTTCGACATTCCTGCTCCTCTTAGGTTTTTCCGTGCAATCGCAGACAGTCACTCAATTTGGGCCAGACGGCTACATTCGAATCGAAGAAGGGTCAGGTGGGTTTATCGCAGACCTTGATGCAGGAGATCGATTTAGTCGAGACCACGACCAAGCAGGCGACGTGAACGGCGATGGTGTGATCGATATCGTAATTGGTGCACGTTCTGATGATGACGGGGCCACGGATGCGGGTGCAGTGTACGTGGTTTTCATGAATGCTGACGGAACGGTACAAGGCAATCAGAAAATCTCGGCACTTGAGGGAGGTTTTGGCGAAAGCTTATTGGAGCGGAACTTCTTTGGCTACGGTGTAGCAGGTATTGGAGACTACGACAATGACGGCATTCCAGACATTGCGGTCTCAGCACCTTCTACGACCAACACAGCACTTTACATCATTCACCTTAACCGCGAAGGGGCTGTAAAGGACTACGTCAAGACCTCCGGTATCATGGCCCAGGGCCTTTCAGCTATCGGCGATTTGAACGGAGATGGCCGAATTGACTTGGTCGCTTGTGATCCAAATTCGGATGCGGGTGGAACGAACCGTGGCGCATTTAGTATCCTGTTTTTTGACAACGCCTCACAGGTGATTTCAAACGATATCGTCACGATCGGATCAGGCCTTGGAGGGTTTGGAACAGGTCTCGAAGACAATGATCGATTTGGTGGACGTGAAGTGGCTATGCTTGGCGATATCGATAATGACGGTACGCAAGAAATGGCGGTCGGAGCCTTTATGTCTGATGGTGGAAAGGGAGCTGTCTGGATCCTATCACTTGACGCTACAAGCTTCAATGTGGTGTCGAAATTGAAGATTACCGAAGGACTAAATGGCTTCAATGACGCCTTGGTAGTCGATCCTAACCCGAACGGTACAGCTGGCGCTCAATTTGGTCACGCCATGTGTGCCGCAGGAGATTTGAATGGTGATGGGAACATCGATTTGATCACTGGGGCAAATCAACAAGGGTTGGGAGATGCCTACATTCTATATCTCAACGAAGACAAAACGGTAAAGACCTACACAAAGATTGATGAGCTCGAAGGGGGCTTCAACCTTGAATTTGATGAAGGATCAGAAGAACGCTTTTCGAGGTCTCTCTCCTTTATTGGCGATTTGCGCGGAGACGGTTCTTTTGCAGTTAATGTAGGTGGTGGTGTTGGTCCTGCTGGAACAGGAACCTTGTATCTACTGTTTTTTAAGCCGTGTGATTTCGCCGAAGAAAGCGGTTTAATGCACTGGAATGGAGGGAACACCTTGTTTACAAATTGGAGCCACAGTACGCAAATGTTGACAAGCGACTCACTGACATTTGAGCAGTGTACGTTCAAGGCCTTTGAAACAGATGCTCCTTACATGACTTACAACTACAACGACGGAAGGTGCATTTGTAAGGATTCTACAGCGGTGCTAACTGTGAGTACAGAAGGAAGTACCGCCTACACGAATGCGTGTTTTAGTGGCTTCGCATCTTCAGCTGCCGAGGTTTCTACTACGAACCATACGGTCTTGGTTTATCCGAATCCTGTAGCCTCAACATTGACCGTTGCAACTAGTGCTAATTCTTTCTCAAAAGGGGATAAGTTGAGTCTCTATAACCTCTTAGGGGAGATACTTTTTGAAATGGGGATCAGTAGTCCAGAGACTACACTTGATTTATCGTTTTACCCAGCAGGCGTATACGTTGTGCACACGGAAGTAGGTGGCACCGTTGAGGTTGTGAAAGTACTAAAAGAGTAACTTCTGTGGTGCTCCAACTCTCGTTGCCCATGTGTTTCGACCGTAATACGGTTGGACCACATGGGCTAGCGTACAATGATCGGACACCATCTTGCCCTAAGGACTAACCCAATTCAAACTAATCCCCACGTACGGCGGGTTCGACAAGGTCGTCTCAATCAGATATGGTGTGTCATCGCCAAAAAGGCGCACGAAGTCGCCTCGGTCAACGTCAAACGAGTAATTGTAGCGGTAGCCGACCTGTGCAGAAAGTGCAATCTGGGGCGTAATCGCATAGTCCCACGACGCGCGAAAGCGAAGCTCTGATCTTCTTAACTCTATGTCGTTGTGCGGAAGTCTGTAAATGTCTTCATCGTTGCTAATTCGATAGGTATTTCCTTCGATCTCCCAGCCAAGTTTAAGGATGTTCTTAGCGTTGATATTCCTGCGGTAATCGAAACGTGCCGGTAAGAGCATTTCAACGCCCCACTTTTTGTTCTCTGCTGTATACAGCATGTAGTAAACAGGCACATAGTTGAGTGCACCGCCGAGGTAGGTGCGGCTGAGGCCGAAGCCCCACATCTTGCGCTCGTTTTTCTTGATACCGAAGATGGCCGCTCCTGTGTAGCGGGTGTACTCAAGCGATTGTACACTAGAGATGTTGTAGTCGCCGTTGAGGTTGGCGCCGAGCTGACCCAGAATGAAAAACTTGCTGTTAAGAGGCTTGAATACGGTAGCCGTAAAGCCCATCGTACGCAAGCCATTGTTGTCTAGAGATTGCACTAGTGGATTTGTAGTGCTCGTTGCTGGCTCATCAAAAGTATATCTCGTCGCCGCGTAGTTCAATCCCAAATTGACCAATAGGTTGTTCTTCGAGAACACCGGATAGTTGAGCGCAAAACGCTCGCCGTGTGCACTGTTGATATCGTACGTACTACCTTCATCGGGGTTATTTGGATACGGCACATCGAGCGAATGCGCTCCCTGCACATCGTAGCCGAGTGAGAAAAGCTTGATCGGCGCTTGTCCGATTATGCGTGAGGAGCAATACGCTTTGTTCTCAGCGGTTTGCTCAAAGCTGGAATAGTCAACGAATTCTTCCTCTCCTTCCTCTTCCATCGGAGGATCGTCTTGCGCAAACGCGCTAAGCGGTAAAAGGAAGCAGGTCAGTACGAGAAGCCAGGTAGATTTTGCCATGATGGTAGATTCTACTAGTTTTTCATACGTACCCAAGTATCCGTGCGACCTACAAGGCCAAACGGATCAAGAGAACCACGTACTTCGAGTTTGTTTTTGTTCTTCATTTCGATCGTGCAGTAGTAGGTGCTTCCTGACTTTGGATCATAGATGGAACCGTCGGTCCAGGTGTCGTCCTCAAAAACGAAATCACGCAGGTTGATCATCCCCATGATCTCTTTGCCGTTCTCGTCCTTACGTGGATTGCCTTCAGCATCGTTCGGCGTCTCTAACCAGACCACCTTGCCGTGGTATTTTTCTTTGCCTTTCTCCTTGAAAATCCGGATGTAAGAAGTTCCTTCGCTAGGTTTCCAAACGCCGATGATATCGCCGGCTTCATTGCCAATTAGGGAGGTCAGGTCTGTAGTGAAAGCTGTCGCCAAAACAAAGGTCAGCGCGAGCAGGGTAAGGGTTGCTACTTTTTTCAAGAGTCTAAAGGTTTGCAGGGTTCTCGTTAGAAAGGAACGCAAGGAAAAACAAAGCTTTCCCGCGGCATAATCCTAATCGCTAACGCGTGGAACGTAGAATCTGTTTTGCCGAAAGGCCTCAAAAAGAAAAGAACTAGCTAAAAAAACAATACGAATCCTTCTGAAATCTAACATGCTGCTTTCAACCTTTCTAGGAGCTTACTCAACCTCTGTTTATTTCGGCTGTGCCATTTCTTTGACCATCGGAAATAACTCCTTGATCGCAATCCCAAAAACGTGAGATAGAGCGTGCGCCGTGTTACTCATGACGACCATGACTGCATCTGATTCGGGTGCGATAAGCAATACCGCGGCACACCCCGTCTGCTCTCCGCCATGACCATATACCTCGCCCAATTGAGGGTTCTTTCCATAGAGAAACCAGCCCATTCCATACGGATTGCTATCATAAGCTAAGCCTGGCTTATCCATCATCATCGCAAACGTCTTTTCGTTGATGAGGCGATGATCGATTACTGCTCTACCGAATTTCAATAAGTCATCGACGGTAGAATAGAGGCCACCGCCTGGGACGCGGTTACTTAGGTTGTTGGTCTTGGATAGTTTGACCTTTCCTTTTCCCTTTTTAGTCCTGCGGTAAAGGCTAGACTTATTGAGATAGTTTTCACGTAAGTGCTCTACACCCGTATGCTCCATGCCTGCAGCTGCCCAGACATGCTCCTCCATATAGGCTTCGTAGGTCTGGCCAGAAACTGCTTCGATCACCATGCCAAGCACGACGTAACCATAGGTGGTGTAATGCTCTGCATTTCCAGGTTTATCGACCAAGTCTCGATCTTGAAATACAGTAGCGGCTTCGGTAAGGCTCGCATATTCTTGCTCGTTTTGAGCTTCTTTGCCTGATTCATACGCCCCGATACCTGAGGAGTGGAGTAGTAGCATGCGCGTAGTGATGCGACTCGCATGTCGTTTGGGGTAGTTCGGTAGGTATGTGGCGATGGGTTCGTCAAGGTCCAGTGCCCCTTGCTCGAATAATTGCAAGGCAGCCACCGCCGTCATTGACTTTGCAATCGAAGCCGTCCTATTAAGGGTCAATCTTTCAAAAGGAGTTTTCGATTCGACGTCTCGATAACCAGCAGCAAATGTTACTACCTCTTCTCCGACAGATACACCAACTACAACTCCGGCGAATTGTCCGTCAGCCACATCTTTCTTGAGGCTTTGCTGAAGTCGATCAACGGAACTGCTTTCCTGCGCCTGAAGGAGGCTAAGTGGGCTTAGGAATACAAGTAGAAATAGGAGGAGTGGTTTCATGTTGCGTCTTTTTGTTGCTCTGACAACAGGACAAAGAAGACTACACCTTCGGTCTGAAAGCGAGTGTTTGATGGCCTTAGTGGCGAAACAGGCCTACTTAGGGACGAATGCAGGTAGGGCTAGTAGCGCTGGTTTATATTTTTGAGACACGGGGATCGAAAACTGGGTAAGCCCCAAGGTTTGACCGTCTTTCCATTCTACGAAATGCGTTGGATTTACCAAATATGAACGGTGCGCTTGCAGCAGGTCAGGAACGGAATCGTGCATCTTGCGTAAGCTGCTGCGTAGGAGTTTTTTCTGTAGCTGGCCGTTGAGTAGATAGTAAACGGTGACATAGTTATTGGCCGCTTCCATGGCGATGAGGTCTATCAAAGGGAGCCTTAAGATGTCTAGTTTGTTACTTCCTAAGAGTGTCACGATCTCTTCGGGAGTCTCGGTAACCAGTTCTTCTCTTGATTTTCTAGCCACTAAGAACCTTCCTGCAAAGAGTACAGGCATGATGACGGTAATCGTAGGCAGGTATACGGTTAAGGCAAACTCAGAGAAGCTATAAGTCCCATTGACGATTCCTGTCTTGTAATAGGCAAAGCTGACAGGAAGGGAGCAAATGCAAAACAGGGCGATCACCGCAATCTCGTGACCCAATTGCCATCTTCCGTAGGCTTGGTGCAGTCTATTTTGGATAGGGATAAGAGCAGCATAGCTCAAAAAGAAGACGACGCCATACCCCAGCATGATGATGGTGCGAATGCTAATGGTCAGATCGGCCGCGTCGAACGGTCCAATCAAGACTAAGAATACGTACAGCCATAACGCCAATCCCAAACCAACCAGTAATTGGGTTCTGTAATGGAGATTGAGGTTCATCGGTATCGCTAGCATAGTTTGTCCAAAATACACTATTGGATTCGATAGGGGCCCTGCTTCACAATTTAGCTTCGAATGAAGGGCTTTTCTCATCGAGTATGCCAATACCTTGTTAGGGTTGTCAACTCTTGCGTGACTCAAAATAATGTCTACTTTACCAGTTCGCCTAACCCTTTGGAACTAAGATGAGTGTACACGAAGTTCCGGAAAAGGGCCTGAAAGGCCTTGTCAAACATTGGAGGTCAGATTTTTTAGCGGCGATTAGTGTTTCATTGGTTGCATTGCCTTTGGGTTTAGGTGTGGCTGCAGCTTCTGGTGCGCCTCCTATCGCAGGTTTGATCTCGGCGATTATTGGCGGTATCGTAGCTACTCCCTTTCGAGGAAGTCACTTGGCGATCAATGGTCCGGCGGCGGGCCTTATTGCCGTTATCCTTTCTGCTACCTACTCGCTCAACGACGGATCTGGTCAGACGCTCAACTATGTGTTGGCTGCCATCTGTATTTCTGGCGTGCTCCAGGTCGTCTTAGGATTATTCAAACTTGGTCGGATAGCGGAGATTATTCCTTCTTCTGTGATTCAAGGTGTCATGGTGGCCATTGGGATCATTATCTTCTCTACGCAGATACATGTTGTGATGGGCACTCAGCCTTCCGGCAAAACCACCATCGAACTACTACAGGAGATCTTTACTCAGATTCCGAATATCCATCCGGTCATCTTTGGGATATCCCTAGTCGGCATTATTTTCTTGGTAGTGATTCCGAAGATGCAGTCCAGGCTGTTGCACTATTTCCCCGCGTCGTTGTGGGTCTTAGTTATGGCGGTGATAGCTGCCTACCTCTTCAATTTCTTTGAGCCTCATGCGATCGAACTGTTTGGTAGGAGCTATGACATCGGGCCACAGCAGTTGATTACGATTCCAGATGATTTGCGAGATGCGATCATGTTTCCGGACTTCAGTCGGGTAGGGGATTACCGCTTTTGGTTGGCTGTCTTGTCTATCACGTTGATTGCTTCGATACAGACGCTAGCGATGGCCAAGGCCGTAGACAAGCTGGATCCATACAAGCGCAAGTCCAATCTCAATAAGGACTTGATTGGTATCGGTTTGGCGACAGCGATCTCAGGTGCGATTGGAGGATTACCGATCATTACGGTCATCGTGCGGAGTACGGTTAACGTGAACAACAATGCGAAGACGAAGTGGTCGAATCTTTACCACGGTTTATTGATTATCATTTTCCTCTTCGTTCTTGCTCCGGTCATTCAGAAAATTCCGCTTGCTGCATTGGCTGCGATTCTGGTGTACATCGGGTTTAGACTGGCTTCTCCGGCTGTCTTTAAAAAGATCTACGAGATGGGGCTCGAGCAGCTCATCTTCATGGTGGTGACTATTGGGATCACTTTGTATTCAGATTTACTCTGGGGTATACTTGGCGGAAGTTTGTTCACGCTCTTGGTGCACGTGCTGTTGTCAAGGATGCCGATTGAAGACTTCTTTACGGAGATATTCTCCAGGAATACAAATGTCTTCATCACCAAAGAAGGGAAGTACAACTTGAGAATCGAGGGCGTCGCTAGCTTTTTGACGATCCCAAGTATAGCGAAGCTGACCAGTAATATTCCGGTAGGTTCTGATGTCGACATCGATCTGTCAAAGACACGCTTGGTGGGTACGACCTTCATGGAATACCTCGTAGATTATTTGAAATCAGCCCAAGATGCAGGAGGTAGAGTAGTGATTACTGGACTGGATCGGCATGTGTCCTCGTCGACGCACAATAGGGCATTGAAGATTTCCCTCAATACGTTTTCGACGAAGTTGTCCCCACGGCAGGCGAGGCTTCAAAATTTGGCCAACGAGAAGGATTATCAATTTACGAATCGAGTAGATTGGAATACGTCAGCCCTTCGAAATTTCCACTTCTTCGAAATTCGACCACTCGAGCGAAAGTCCAATTCGATAAAGAGCACTTATCAGGACTTGGGGATCTCCTGGGAGATTGCAGACGTGACTTTCAGTGAGGGAGCTGGTTTTAATGCGGAAGTTTTTACGGCGACGGTAATGATGCTTAAGCTAAACAAGCCCGTCCCAATTTTCACCATGGAGAAGGAAGGAGTGATCGACAAGATTTTTGACCGTGTTATGGCCTTCTCTGGCTACAAGGATATTGACTTTGAGATGTATTCCGACTTTTCCAATCGGTTTCTCGTAATGGGTAACAACGAAGCAGAAATACGGTCCTTCTTTACCGCTGATATGATCAGGTTCTTCGACGATCATCAGATTTATCACCTAGAAAGTAGTGGGGATGCGTTGCTGATTTTCGACAAGGTCAAATTGGCTCGAACGGATGAAACCCTTGCATTCATTGACTATGGGAATGAGCTTTCGAAGTTATTGGAGACGGAGTTGTAGAGCATATAAAGCTTTCGCTAAAACCAGTTGAAGGTTGTCGCATGCATTGTTTTGCGCGTCGGAAACATGTTTTGGCGAAAGCTGAAACATGAGCCAAGGAGCAACTAAATAGATGGTCATTCATATGTGCACGAGCTTAAACCCGCTTCACGTAGTACATCTCCAGTTCTCCTTTGCCCTTTACTGCAATCTTTCCGCGTGGCTCAAACCGCAAGTCTATTTCATCCTTAACGAGAAGGAAGGTCTGAGCAGAAATGTTAACCAATCCTGCTTCAGCGTGCGATTCTAGACGACTTGCAGTGTTGACGGTATCTCCCCAAATGTCGTACTGGAACTTAACGTCACCTACAATTCCTGCCACGATCGGACCGGTGTGAATGCCGAGCCTCATCTCGAAGCATTGCTTGTTTTCTCTGGTTCGGTTAAGTGCAACTTTCGTGATGAATTCTTGCATTTCCAAGCCCGCTAGAATGGTGTTTTTTACAGCTTGCTGATCAGGTATTGGAAGACCTCCAGCTACCATATAGGCATCCCCAATCGTTTTTATTTTCTCTAACCCATGCCTCAGCGTGATCTGATCGAACTCACGAAAGTAAATGTTCAGTTCTTCCAGTAATTCATGGGCAGTCAGACGTTCCGAGTGCTTTGTGAAGTTTACGAAGTCAGTAAAGAGTACAGAGACTTCTTCGTAGTCCTTCGCTGCCGCCTGGCCGTTGGATTTAAGTTCCTCTGCAACAGATGCGGGAAGGATGTTGAGTAGAAGCCGGTCCGAACGATCACGTTCCGTTTGTATTTTTTTTCTTGATTTCCTAATGAATCGTAAGCGGTGAGCTAAGCCTGCGGCGAGTAGGAGAATACCGACTCCAATAAGAAGGAAAATATTGCGCTGATTGCGTTGCTCAGCGATCCGTTCATTGAATTCAAATTCCGTTTTTATCTTCGTCTTGGCCACTTCGAGGCTATCGGCTAAAAGTTGTTTTTTAAAGGAGTAGTCCATCTCCAGTTTGGTCAGTTCGCGGGTAAGGTCTTGGCTAGAAAGGGAATCTCGGTACGCTACATACCGTTGGAAATAGTCATAGGCTTCTATGGGTTTGCCAAGCAAATCGGCGGCTTGCTGCAGACATTGACAACTTTGCATATTCAGTGACGATGAAGACCATTGATTTGCGATTTTTAAAGATTTGTTGCACCATTTCCGTGCGGAGATTGGGTCATTTTTCTTTATTAGGACTCGACCGATATAAGCCATGACCTTACCATTTTGAGAACCATTACCAATGCTTTCAAACATAGAAAGTGACTGCTGATATAGCTTTAGTGCAGCGTCGAAATCTCCTTCACTTTCCAACGTAGATCCTAAGTTGGTGTAGGTGACTGCTATCCAACTGGAGTCTCCCAATTCTTCCCAGTAAGCAATACTCTTGGATAGGTTTGCTCGTGCATCATCAAACCGGCCCATATCTTCATAGAGTGATCCAAAGTTGTTGTAGCTGAGGGCAAGGTCTTTTTTGTTTCCAAGCTCCTCTCTCAAGCCAAGGCAAGCAGTGTAGTACGTGAGCGCATCTGCGTAGTTGTCTTGAATATGATGAATTGCACCGATGTTGTTGAGCACTTCTGAGGTAAGGGTGGGGGAGTCTGCTTGTTCGGATAGTTCAAGGGCTTTGAGCTGATCGTTAAGCGCATTGTTGTAATCACCCCTCATGTGGTGTATGATTCCCATCTTGGATTTCAATCGAGCACGTTGTGCTAAGGGAAGTGTACTTGCCAGCTCTAATTCTGCCAGAGAGAGGACCTGCATGGCTGAATCCAAGGCCCCTGTTCTCAGTAAGGTTTCACATCTGCTGAAATACTGCTCAATATCTACTTTAGGAGGCTGCGCAATACCATCTAAACTGCGTAGTAAAACGATGAGGAATAAGAGTAAGGGTATTACTGGCCTTGACCAACAAAGTACAAGTGTGGGGTTTCCGAAAGGATAAGCCATTCTATTGTTGGTAGCTTTCAAGTGAGACTGATTGAGGTATATAAATGTAACACAGGAACTCATAACCTACAGGAACTAGTTTTTCTGGAGGATTGCCTTAACTTGGCAGGTAACCAACAGTCTTGATCATGAAACAGCTCATCTCGGCGAAAGCCTTTATTTTACTTTGCACATTACTCTCATTTGGTGCTGTTCCCTACGCACAAAATGCTACTTCTTCCTATTTTGAAGGAAGCACCTTGGCTAAAATTATTGAGCATAGGGAATGCGCTGGCGTTCGGTTTTACAATGTAATAGAGCCAACTACGGGTAAGTCATCGACCATGGCAATAGGTGTTCGAGTCGATGAGTCTGAGATATTTAATTTTTCGAACAGATATTATGTATTTAAAAAAAGTATCGAAGGGGGGATTGAATACAGTAAGTTGAGTCAACGGAAAGCAGCATTGGCCTGCGAGAAGGTCAAGGCAAATGGAGAGGCAGTTTTCTCTGCATCTTTCTCTAAAGAGGATATTGAATCCATGTTAAGTACTGCGCCTTTAGGTGGTGTTATCGTTCAGCAGAAGAAAACCGAATCCTTAACGATCTTTGAAGCTCAATCGGGGAGTGTAATGGGAGGTAGCTTCGTTCCAAGCGCAAATAGCAGAGCAATGGTTAGCGGTGAACCGTGTCCGACGTTCTGCGGGAACTCGTTGAATTACGTGCATATGCAGTGACCCCTTCCATTTTGACCGTTTGGGGCTCCAGTACTCAGCTTAGAGCATCAACTATTTAAGCTCAATTGCGCACTGGTCTTTATAGCTATAGATGACTTTTTACCGTTCCTTCCGCATTTCAACCGATTGTCCATTCTAAGGCGATTATTGTGGTTGAATGCCGATATTGAGCTTGTCCATTTAAGTAGGGTGAAAACTTGATCTCAAAGTGCAAAGAGCTGATTACCTGTGAACGTTGTACCACATACGCTATTTTTACTGCTGGTAATCCTGTTCCAGTTGCCAGGGGTAGGGTATGCCCAAGAGCATAATTACACCCAGTATACCATCGAGGACGGATTACCTACGAACTACGTTTATGGATTAGTCGAAGACAATAGAGGCTACATCTGGGCATACACGGAGCAAGGTATAGCACGTTTTGATGGATACGAGTGGAAGGCATTTGGCTTGAATGATGGGCTAGGAACGTTAGATTGCTATTCAATGTGTCCTTTGCTAGATGGCAGTTTTTTGGTTGGAGGGAAGGGTTGGCCATCAATAGTTGATGGCGATAGTATTTTTAAATTGCCACTTCCAAGCAATATCAGCGAGACAAATATTAAGAATTCATATATACGTGAAGGGTATCCTCCTTGGATCGGTTTTGAAGAAGGTTTAAGCAATCCATTTAGCAGAACACTTCTAGTCTCCTCAGCAGATTCTTCTTTACTCTATTCACTTAAGCCAAATGTTTTTTTTCAAGGATCCGATGCGCGAGTATTTGATTCAGATGAGCAACGGAGTCATGTTGAAAGCCAAATACACGAAAAAGTAGAATTCCTCACGGCAAATTCAATTTTTGTTGGAAGTGTAGACAAACATAAATTTGCATTTTGGAAGTCTCCATCTCATTATTTTTTGAACGGTGAGATTGAAGGGAGTTTAGACAGAAATCGCTATGGAAGTTTCAGAGGGCTGGTCAGTGATCAAAAACTTCAAGCGCATGTTGATAGTACATTTTTTCAGTTTGATAGCACGTTCAGAAAGCTTGCAGAGACGGTGGATTTATCTCTATGGTATAGTTTCTACGACATAAACAGAGTCTTTAGAGCAAGAAATGGCGATTTGTGGCTTGCTACTAGGTCGAGTGGCTTGATTCATATATCGTCTAAGTTTCAGAAGGTAAAAATATTGTCTGAAAACGTTGGGAGGATTAACTCTATCGAGGGTGTAACCTCGACGCGTGAAGGCGTATTTGTTGCCGATGATAAGAGTAGATTGTATAAAATAGAGGGCGGTAAATTAGTCTCTTTGAATTTAGAAAATAAAGTAAAAAATGATTCTAGATTCAAATTTTTGCGACAGTCGAAGGACGGTGAAATTCTATTCAAGAGAGGAAGGAAAGTGCTTTCTATTTCGGGTCGCGATGTAATGCTTGCTGAAGTTTTTGGGGGGCGTACGTATGAACAGATAGGGCAGTGTTTCTCAGATCAATTTGGTTGGGATGAGCTAGAGTATCGAAAAGCTGTTTCTAGCCTAACATCACAGGCAGTTGTAGTTTGCAAAGATTTCACCTTGGTGGAAGACGATATCACTTTAATTCGTATTAACGGTGATTCCTGTCATGGCGTAAGGAGCTCGATGGCCTTTGCGTATGAGAAGAGAAGTCTGATAAATGAAAAAGAAATTTTCATAACAAATAAGTCAGAATTATTTAAAGTTTCATCTACTAGGTTTGATACAATTTGGTCTGCAGATACTCTCTTACTTACGGCATTGTACTCATTAGATGAGAGCACTTTTCTATTAGGAACTCAATCCAATGGGGTCTTTCGGTTAGCTCTTGGAAAAGAAACCAAACTCGTAAATCTATTTTCGTCAAAAAGGGTAAAGGCAATCACGAGAGATGCTTCTGGCAGGTTTTGGGCTGCTACCTTTTCTGGTGCCTTTCGATTTACTGAAACTGGTGAAGTAGATTTACATCTTTCTCAGTTGAACGGATTACCATCTTCTGAGACATATGATATAGATTTTTTCTCTGACTCTGTTGCTCTAGGAACAGCAAAAGGAGTAGCACTCTTTGCACAAGATATTGAATTCGATTTGGAGCCGAAAATATCGGGTAGATATGTAGAGCTTACTAATGTTAGAGTGAATGGAGAGTCTTTTCAATATAATGGACTGCATATAGAATTAGGTCCTGAGGAAAATGATTTAGAAATAGGGTTCAGCCTTGTACATCCGGGGAGTAACGGGAATATTTCATACGAAATACAGCTTGAGGAGTACGATCGTAAACCGATTCGACAAACAAATCGTTCAGTACGATATACTCAACTAGATGCAGGAGACTATAGCTTTACAGTTACAGCAACTGCCAAAGATGGTTCGCAATACTCACTTGAACAGCCGCTGCATATCCACCTGCGCGCTCACATATACAATCAATCGTGGTTTCAATTGCTTTGCCTGTTTTTAGGTGCAAGCGGGATCTGGCTCTTCATGCGTTTTCGTGAGCAAGAAAGGTTCAGGGTCGCTTCAGAGCGGTTAAACAACAGTCGACGTAACAGTGAGCTACAGTTAGAAGCGCTGCGTTCTCAAATGAACCCACATTTTGTTTTTAATGCTTTAGGTAGTATTCAGTACTATATCCAATCTGAAGAGAAAGATCTTGCAGATAATTACCTCACGAAGTTCGCTCAGCTGATGCGGAAGTATCTGGATAGCTCTAAACGTAACCTAGTAACAGTAGGGGAGGAGGTAGCTCTTCTCACTCAATATATGGACTTAGAGAAATTGAGATTCGATCACGGGTTTACCTATGAAATCAACATTGGCGATGAGGTGGATGACTCAGATCCTCTGCCTTCTATGATTCTTCAGCCTTTCGTTGAAAATGCAATAATTCATGGGTTAGCTAATCGACCAACAGTTGGCGGGAAAATTACAATTTCAATTGTTGACGACAACAATGCAACGGTCGTAGTGATATCTGACAATGGTATCGGGCTTGAGAATTCTAAGAAATTAAAGCGCCGAGGTCATCGAAGTAGAGCTACAGAGATTACAAATGAGCGAATTAGTGTATTACGTAATTCAGGATATGCCGAGATTGATTTAACGTACGATGTCCTTGATCCTACTGACATTGATTGTCCTGGTACCTCAGCAACTCTTCGGATAGATTTTCATTCAGATGGGAACAAGAAGCATGACTGGTAGTAAAAGCATGACAATGGGAGAATTTCTTACGTCTGAATTAGGAGTCTGAGGGTTTTGCATATGAGTACTGGGATCTAGAGGCGATATAGTCCTAGTCGCCATTAGGTTTACAATGGCTAGTAAGTGCTCATTTGAATAATTAGTGCGTTTTCCTTGCACTTTACTCGGAGATTGGGGCTTGCTTCGGTTTTTCAACGGATTCGATCAAGAGGTACACTGTCTTGGTGCATTGAGAGATCGTTTTTAGTCAACATTAAGATGTCCGATTAGGCCCTGTACCGCTCTAGTCAAGTACTGATATTGCACCGTTCCTTCTTAATTTCAACCGTTGCTCCATTCCGACTATATGTGTGCGAGCAAATGTCGATATTGATTTTGTAGATCCACGTAGTCGAGTGGTTCTCCTCGTCGATAGCAAAGAACTCTAGTGCTTTGAATTTTTCAGCTTTAAAATGGTTGTGCTTTTTGATCTTGCTTACGCAGGCACTGGTATTTCACGCCCAAGAGCATAATTACACCCAGTATACCATAGAGGATGGATTACCTACGAACTACGTTTATGGGTTCGTAGAGGACGACCGAGGCTACATTTGGACGTATACAGAGCAAGGAATTGCTCGATTTGATGGCTACGAATGGAAAGCATTTGGCCTAACAGATGGGTTAGCAACGTTAGATTGTTATTCGATGTGCCCGCTGTTGGATGGAACATTTTTGGTTGGTGGAAATGGATGGCCATCGATAGTAGACGGTGATAGCATTTTCAAAATGCCATTGCCTAAAATCACTTCTAAGCTTAGATTTTCAGCATCACTTCTTGGCGAAGGACTTCCTCCGAAGTTAAGTTTCGTTGACGATAATCCTAAGTATACTGGTAGTTTATATGTCTATACTGCAGATTCTACTCGTTTTTATAGTGTTGATGACGGAGTAACTTTCAGAGGAATGCAAACTGGAATGTTTGAGACGGAAGAAGAGAAAAATGAACTTGAAAACCAGATTGGCAAGAAGAGTTTACTGTCAAATCCATATTCAACCTTTTTAGGAGAGCGAGGGAGGGATACGTTTACGTTTTGGGGTTCTCCATATCAGTATTTCCTGAACGGAAGAGTGATAGGTGAGCCCCATGGAGAACAGGTTACATCTTTTAGGGGATTATTTCAAGGTCATACTTTTCAGGCTTATTCAGATAGCATGTTGTTTCAGTATGACAGCACTTTTATGAATGTGGTGGCGTCTATTGATATTTCCTCTTGGTACGGTTTCTTTGATGTAAACAGAGCGTTTCGAGCGGGAAATGGGGATGTTTGGATTGCTACGAGGACCAGTGGTGTGATTCATGTTCCGTTAAGGTTTCAAAAAATAAAAACGATTCTAGAAGAAGGTTCAGCTAGTAGTGCTATTGAAGCAGTGTATTCAATTGGAGGCAAGGTTTATGCAGCCAATGACAAGAGTAATCTGTGTATTCTTAAAGGTGGGGAGCTGCACTCATTGAGATTTGACAAATACATTAAAAAGGATTCTAGATTTCAATCGCTAAGGGAAGTAAGAGCTGGTGAGCTTATTATGAAGCGAGGGGGGAGTTTCCTTTCAGTAATTGGTGAAAACGTGAAGGTTGTCGATGTATTTCAGGGTAAAACCTATGGAGATACATATGGATGCGATTTTTCACAACACGGATATAAAAGTGAAGATATACTTAAAGAGCTGCCCTTTTTCTATCGTCGAGGAGTAGTGTTGTGTAGTGGTTTCATGCTGGTCGAAGATTCTCGTCAGTTAGTAAGGCTAAATGATAGCGGTCTCTGTGAATTAATGCCAAGTACTGCACGATATTCTTATGATAAGCGCTTGTTGGTAGATGAATCTGAAGTTTATATAGGTGGTAATACTGCTGTCATTCAAGTTTCTTCTTCAAATTTGGATACGGTATGGCAATCTGATTCTATTTCAATTACGGCGCTTTTTACTATTAATGATAGTACCATATTGTTAGGGACTCGATCCAAAGGTATTTTTCGGCTAACTTTTAAAGAGGAAGCCAAGCTCGAAAACCTATTTTCCTCTAGGCAAGTTCGTGCGATTTCGCAAGATCCTTCCGGGAATTTTTGGGCTGCAACATATTCTGGTGTTTATCGCTTTGCCGAAACTGGTGAGGTGAATTTGCATCTTACCCAGTCAAACGGATTGCCTTCCTCTGAGACGTATGATCTTGATTTTTTTGCTGATTCTGTCGCATTAGGTACAGCTAGCGGACTGGCTGTGTTTTGTCAAGATTTCAAAATGAAGCAAAATGTCCAGATTCCAGGACGATATGTCCAAGTTCAAAATGCAACGGTAAGAGGGACTAAGGTGACGTATAGTGGAGGAAGCATTGAGCTAGATCCGGGACAGGACGACCTAGAAATTGACTTTACTCTTCTGCACCCTTGTAGCGGAGGAGAAATAGCGTACAAAGTTCAATTGATTCCATACGATCGTGAACCCATACGTCAAACGAGTCGATCTATTCGATACTCGCACTTGGCTGCGGGGAATTACACTTTTACCGTGACTGCTACCGCCATTGATGGTTCAATTTATACGCTTGAACAGCCTTTAAGCATTCACGTGCGTGCTCATCTCTATACGCAATGGTGGTTTCAGTTGCTTTGTATCTTCTTCGTTTTAGGATTCGCCGGGTTGTTTTTTTACCTCCGAGAAAAGGAAAAACACAGAGTCGCTTCCGAGCGCAGTGATAATACGCGTCGAATGAGTGAACTTCAATTAGAAGCACTTCGATCGCAAATGAATCCGCATTTCGTTTTCAATGCTTTAGGTAGTATTCAGTACTACATACAGTCAGAGGAAAAGGATCTTGCAGATAGCTACCTTACAAAGTTTGCTCAATTAATGCGCAAATATTTGGACAGTTCTAAGCGCAACTTGGTGACCGTAGGCGAGGAGGTTGCCTTACTTACTCAGTATATCGAGTTGGAGAAAATGAGGTTTGATCACGCCTTTACCTTTAAGATTATTGTAGATGAAGAGATTGACTCCTCTGGTCCTCTGCCTTCTATGATTCTTCAGCCATTTGTTGAAAATGCTATTATACACGGGCTGGCTAATCGCGTAGAGCCGGGAGGTGAAATCATTATTTCTATCTATGATGGCATCAATTCAACCGTTGTTGAAATAGCCGATAATGGAATTGGAATAGAAAATTCCAAGAAGTTGAAGCGTCGTGGTCACCGCAGCCGAGCAACAGAAATTACGAATGATCGAATCGTAGCGTTACGTAATTCAGGAAATGCAGAGATTGACTTAACCTACGAAGTATTACATCCTTTGAACTTAGCCTGTCCAGGAACGAAGGCTACCCTTCATATAAACTTTCACCCAGATGAAAATTAGAGCTTTAATTGTAGACGATGAGTCGAAATTAAGAAAGGTGACGATGGATAAGCTTGCAAGGCTATGTCCTAATATTGAGGTTGTTGGCGAAGCCGCCAATGTCCCAGATGCATACAGTTTGATCAAGTCTACCACGCCCGACCTTGTATTCCTTGACATTGCAATGCCAGGTGAAAATGCTTTTGACTTGCTAGAGCGTTTTGAAAGTATTGAGTTCGAAATAATCTTTATCACGGGCTTTAACGACTTTGCGATCGATGCACTAAGAGTGAGTGCTATTGATTATGTGCTTAAACCTGTAGGTGATGAAGAACTGATTGCTGCGGTGAATAAGGCCGTGCAGAGGATTCAAGAACGTGATACGATAAAGCGTTACGAAGTTCTTCGTCATAACATCGATCACATCGGTCAGCAGTCAACGCGTATTGCCATCCCTAGCCAGACGGCCTATGACTTCATCTCCGTCGATAACATCATTCGATGTGAAGGCTGGGAGAAATACACGCGTATTCACCTTGAAACAGGAGAAGTCTTGATCGCAAGTTTAAACATCGGTCATTTTCGAGAGTTACTCACCCCTTACGGGTTTTACTCTACCCATAAATCTCATTTGATCAATAAGCGAAAGGTGATTCAATACAAACGTGAAGGACTAGTTATTTTGAACGATAAAAGTGAAGTGCCGGTTGCTCGGCGTAGACGGGATAAGTTCATTCAAGAAGTCTTAGGATCATAGCCAGAGTGGCACTTTATACTTCTTTCAACAGAGCTCTTTTAATTTGATTGGAGCTATACTCTAGGGATGACCGAACTATAGCAATTACGGTCTATGCTAGCTGTTGTGGTACTCAGTGAATTGAGAAGATAGTAATCGAAACAGGCATGCTAGGAAAGTGGCTTAATGTTCGGATAGGTTTGCGCAAAAAAAATAGCCGGCTCGTCTAAATGACAAGCCGGCTAGTATAATAAGCAAATGTAAGAGCATAGGCTATATAAAGTGTTGGCGATCTACTGAATTGAAATAGGGAGTGATATGTGGTGCCAAATGAATATGAAACGCAAGTCTATGTTGTTATGTCCGGTGCAGGATTTGATGAACCTACTTTTTCAGTAGGACCTGGTTTTACTCAGTTAAAAGCTCCGGACGGCTATCTTTTCTTCCTACTATCTCAATATGAGGCTAGAAAGTCGAAGATCATAGGGCTTCTGGAGCATCGGCAGGTTTCATCGGAGCAACGGTCGAAATTGGACTGTTAGGCAGTTTTTACGTTGATGTTGTTGCCTTGGATGTATATGGATTCATAGTTATGTATATGCTTAGTCGTCTGTTTTACAGTTATTTAGGTGGGGCGTTGTGCTTTTTTACCATTTTCCCTTGGACGACATAGGTATGTTAGCTCGATTCTAATTCTTTTCCTCTCGTCTTACGTTAGGGCAAAAACAAGCCGACTTGCCTACGTGGCAAGTCGACTGATATCATAAGCAAATATAAGAGCATGTCATTTTAGGGCAATTGGCAATTACTAAATATTAAGATCACACGTTTTAGGTCGCCAAGTTGCTGATTCCGCGCTAGTTGCAACCTCTATCATAGTATCCTTGTCTAAGTATACACTTGTTTAGGAACCTTGTAACGGGAAATTGCTTGCAAATGGATCAACGTCCGAAGAAGTAAGTCTTTCTATTGTACCCACAATATGGGGCGCGGATATCGTATTGGATAGGGTAGCTGGAGCAACGGCAGGTTCCATCGGAGGAACGGTTACAGGAAGCGTTAGCGATAGGTGTGTACGCGAAATTGCGTACACTAAATTTCTTCTAAATTTCGAGTTGATTGTTATTCAATATGTTGAAAAACAGTGCTTTAGAGGATGTTTTAGTCCTCTTCGCATCTCGTTAAAGTTCCACTAATGCACAATTTCAAGAAGTGTCTCAAGGGCGACATTTTTAGCGTCGCGATTGCATACTATCATGACAAGCATTAATTTCTTCGGCTATATGTGAGCGTCAGAACTTTGAAATGCTACCTGATTTCACTTCAGGTTTAAGCTCTTCAACAGAACCTGCTGGGTAGACTGTGCTCTTGCTATGAAGAAGCGTCGATTCGTCTCGGATCTGGTTTTGGCGAAAGCACTAAGGAAAGAACTTGTTGAAGGGAACTATTGCTTTACTATCCGTTGGTACAACTTCACATTTTTACTTTCCAATTGCACGAAGTAGATCCCCGGTGCGAAGCTGGAAAGGTCTAATTTGACCTGATTTGTCCCAGGAATAGCCTTATAGGTATCTAGGCTTAGGATTCTACCCGATAGATCAGTTAGGCTGAGCTGCACTTGACCTGGTGTATTCAGTTCGAAGTCGACAAACACTTCACTTTCCGTCGGAACCGGATATGCCGTCAGGTTCTCAAAATCCGACTGTGCTTGTTCTATGGCAATAACCTCTGAGAAGTCATCCATACCATCAAAATCAACTTGACGTAATCGGTAATAATTCACTCCGGCTGTTGGGCGGTCATCCAAGAAGGTATAGTGATTGGTTAGACTACTTGTTCCTTCTCCTTTTACGAAACCGATCGCCTCCCAATCTTGGTTTGCTGAACTTCTCTCGATATGGAAGCCGTCGTTGTTCAATTCACTAGCGGTAGCCCATGCTAGGGTGTTTGTCGTTCCTTGAGTTTTGCCTGAAAAGGAAAGTAGTTCCACGGGTAAAGGCGCAGCCGTTGTCGTTATGGTAACAGTAGTTGCTGTGTAATTCGTAGTGAATGTCCAACCAGCAACTGCTGGAATGGTAACGGTCGCAAATTCGCCTACGCGGCTGTTGAAGTTCATTACGGTATACGTCGCGCCCGAAATTGGTGTTGTTAACCAATCAACCTCTAACGTTGCATTGCTTAGTGTCGCCACACCAGATACATTCAATAGGTCTGATGTGCTTGCCACAGGATCAATTTCGGCGGTGTACGTTGCACTGCCTAGGTCTGCACTGGCATAGATGCTTAAGGTTCCGATACTGTTGCCGGGTTCGATTTTGGCAGCTGCCCCAAAAGATGAAGTAGCTTCAACGAAGCCGTTACCTTTGAGCATTCCATTATTGGTATAGTCTAAACCGAACGTCTCAACGCCTCCATTCACGATGAAAGTCCTTCCTTGCTCGGTGGTTACATTGCCAAAAGCTTCGAGTGTGGTGCCTTGGGCCACCTCTACACTCGCGCCAAGTTTCCAGTCAAATAGAGTTGGACTCCATACATCGAAACCATTGCTAATCCGGTAATAACTTCCTGATTCGAGTGATATGTTCCCTGTGCTACTTAGGGTGTTATTATTAATCAGGCTATCCGTATTGATGGTTGTTCCAGTGTTCAGGAAAATACCGTTGATGGTTATCTTGTCATTATTTGTCAGTGATCCTTTGACGGTGAAAAGGGCTCCAGACGGAATCGTCAATGGAGTAGCAACAGTCACGTCCGCAGCAGCGCCGATGGTCACATTGCCTCCTGCATTCCAATTGAATGTCCCTCCGGGGAATGTAGTCGGAGTGCTATTTAGCTCGAGAAGCCCTCCAGACGCTAGGTCAAACGTTCCGTTATTGGTTAGTGTCCCGTTGTTGATCAAGTCACCTTTAATGTTGAGAATTGCCCCTGTAGGGATGCTAAAGGAAGATGCAACTACGATTTCTGCAGTGTCTGTAATGGTCACTGTACTACCTGGTTTCCAGTTGAATGCACCTGTCGGCAAAACAGATGGGACCTTGGTCAAAAGGAGGTTGGATCCAGTGTTTAGGTCTAAGGTTCCGTTGTTGTTGATGGTTCCTCTGTCAATCAAGTTGCCGTTATTGGTTAGCGCTCCGTTAATATTCAGGCTACCTATCACTTGAAGTGTTGCATCTGTAGGAATAGTCATCGCTGTGGGTGCAGTCAGGTCGGCTCCTGCTGCAATAGAAACTGTACTCCCAGCATTCCAATTGAACGTGCCACCTGGAAGTGCTGCAAGTGAATTTGCAAGAATGAAATTGCTGCCACTGTTTAAGTCTAGCGTAGCTCCAGTTGTATTCGTTAAGGTGCCATTGTTTGTAAGCACCCCATTGTTGCTAAGGGTACCTCCCAATTGGTTGGTTAATACTCCGCCAGGTTTTATGTAGACGTCTCCGCCAACACTGGTGGTTAAGGTTTTACCGGAAGGAACAATTAAATTTCCTTCGATTGCCAAAAGTTGCCCAGTAGCTATATCCCTATTGGTCGCTAGTGTCAGTGAACCGTTTGCACCAACGGTAAGTGTTCCGCCTGTCCAGTTGAACGTTCCTGAAGGCCAACTTGCCGAGCTGGTATTCAAGATGAGGTTTCCGCCTGTATTGAGGTTTAAGATACCAATGTTCAAAAGGGTGTTTGTGTTTTCAAACACACCATTGTTTTGGATAATTGAGCCGAGAAAATTGTCAAAATCTCCGGTATTCGTAGTTAGACCACCAGCATTGTTGTGGAATTCATTTAAGTTATCGAAGCCTGAATTATTATTAAAGGTGCCCGTGTTTGTGAAGACACCTGTATTGGATAAGTTTAATATTATATTGTTGTTATTAAGTGTTGCTCCAGTTCTATTGGATAGGATATTCTCATTCGTGATGCCGTTATTGTTATTGAATGTACCATGATTGATTAGAACGCCTCCAGGTGCTGAGAAGGCAAGGTTTGGAGGTGATATCGTTAGGTTGGCTAGGTTAGTGATGACGCCGGCAGCACTATTGGTAAGTGTTCCTATAAGGCTAAAACCTCCAGGTGTCGTGAAGGTTGAATTATTGATTAGAGATCCACCGTTGCGTATGCTAAGGAATGCTACAGCCGTAGCCGCACCTATTAGGCTACCATTGTTTGTAAGCGTAGCCGCATCGAGGATATTAAGTTTACCTTTTAAGGATAGGGTTCCAGCTGTTGGTATCGTAATACTCGTAGAAGTCGTCATTGAGGCACTTGACCCGATTTCAAAGATTCCTCCATTCCAAGTGAAGGTGCCTGCGAGAAGGTTTTCAGAACTAGTATTTACGTTTAAGGTACCACCGGTATTGAGCAACACAGTACCTGAATTGGAGAGCGTACAACTTGGGGTGAAGGAAAGGGTACCGTTGTTGGTCACTGTTCCTGTATTGGTTAAGCTACTTCCGTTGTCGTTATTCAGTGTCCCTACGTTTGTTAGCGTGCCTGTATTGGTTAGGCTACCTCCGTTGTCGTTATTCAGTGTCCCGTTGTTCGTTAGGGTCGATGAGTTAACTAGCGTCCCCGTATTGGTCAACGTGCTGCCAGAAAGGAGTGTTAAGGTGCCGCCTATCGTAATAGATCCTGAGTTTGAAGGGGCGTTGGTGACATTTGGGATTGTGAAGTCTGCTGCCGAGGCGGGTACCATTCCTGTATTCCAATTACTTTCATTATGCCAATCGGTATTTGTGCATCCCGTCCATTGAATGGTGAATGTGCTTATGGATGGATTGCCCACTTGAACAATTGCGCTAGAAACGCCTAAGCTGTACACCAAACCAGTGTTGCTATTGATTGCAAATGGGGTGTCACCGTTGTAGATGAATATACCGGCATTTGTAATTGTTCCCATACTGTTTCTCACGGAGCAATCAGAAACCAAGTGAATAATAGCACAAGCGCTATTTGTAACTATTGCACCCGCTTCAATGTTCATTCCGACTGCTACTGAAGTCGATGTGCTACCGATAAGTAAAACAGCGTCGTTGTTGAAGGTGCCTCCTGAACTTGTTACTGCGGAATTTGAGGCATTATCAATTGTAATGATGCCGCCAACATTGTTATTTAGTGTTCCGTCATTACGTAACGCCGTAGTGACTAAGCCGCCTGTTGCGCCAATGGAAAGTGTACCGGAATTATTGAAGGTTCCTGTACTTATATTATGGAGTGTTAAAAAACTTTGATTGAAAAATTTAATAGTTGCTCCTGGGGAATTGTTGAATGTTCCTTGATTATCCATACCAAAATTAACAGTATTAGAAATATCTCCTACTGAAATAATTCCGTTATTGTTAATAGTGCCTACATTCACAAGGGCAATGAAAACATCGCCAAATACGTTTAACGTTACATTGGCAGCGACGGTAAGTATAGTACTCGCCTCTACTCTCATTGATAGTGCGACAGCCCCTGTAGCATTAATCGATGGGTTAAATGTGCCAACTTCAATAATCACATTCGATGTTGCTGTAGGTACTCCTGCAGTCCAGTTTCCAGAATTGTTCCAGTCTGTATCTAAATTACCATTCCAGCTCGTCAATTGAGCCAATCCTGATCCGATCAAACAAAGTAGGAAGATCAAGACGAGGAGACCTCTAGCGTAAAAATCGTTCTGTTTCTGTGTGGAATTTAAGAAGTAGGTCAACGCTTTCATGCTTTAGTCTTTTATCGAGTTTCAGGTAAAGACTTTTTTAAGCCTACACCGACACACTTGAGTTAGTCGGTATGGGAATGGATAAGTCGCCTTCTTCTGAGGATATATTTAGACTAAAGTTGAATATGTATTTCTCTTGTTCGTATGGTGCTGTTAATGAAGTGGTTGAGGGATTGGTTTGTGGCCAGGTTTTAAGACTTAATCTTGAACACTACAAAGGCGAAGAGCCCTAATAGGGCAAGACCTGACATCCACCAGAAACCGCTGTTATTGTTCAATTCAAGTTCTTCGTTGTCTCCAGTCAACACAAAGGCCGCCCAATAATGAGGGAAGTTCTTTCGGCCTTGCTTGAGAAAAGACAATTTGGCCTGTCGCAACGCTTCAGCTTTTCCTACTCCTGCCTTCAAGTTGGTATAGAAATTCTCCATGAGTATTGAAGTCGTCTCATCATCTGCTTGCCATAAACTCTGGACAATGTTCGGGCAGCCCGCCTGGCGGAAAGAACGAGCGAGACTTATCTGACCTTCTCCCTCCACCATTTTTCCGCCTCCTGTATTACAGGCACTCAGCACAACGAGATCAGCACTCAAGGACAGGTTCGCAATTTCATACGCGTATAGCGTAGATTCTCTTTCATCTTCTGACGCTTGAGAAAACGCCAATCCTGAGAAAGAAGGTTTATCATCGTTGGTAAAGGCGTGCATCGCCAAGTGAAGTACACGATAACTACTGGCCAGCGAGGTGAAGGATTCTTTGGTTGCCAAAGCACCGACCCTGTTTTCCGTAGTGAAAATCGAACTGATTTCTTCGATCTCCTTTTGGGCAAACTGTAAAGCTGCCATGCCCGACCTCGATGCAACCGCTGCAGTAGTTGCTCCATAATAGGCTGGTGCAAACGCCAATACTTCATCTTTTCCTCCTGTTGGAGAATCCTGCTGATTTACCAGTAGGGAAGGAGAGTAGGCATAGCGAATAGCCGATTCCTTTAAGAGGTACGGTAAGAGGCCATAGTCGACATCACTTCCCGCGACTAGCTCATTCGTCAATAAAATTTCAAAGGGAATCAGGTTCAAAACACCGTCAGGCATCAAGATGAGCGAAGAAGGCAGTTGGGTCCCCGCAGGAATTAATTGACTGTAGAGGGCCGCGGCTTTGGTACAGAATTGCTGGTACACAGCTTTTGAATTTCCCTTACTGCCAGCGAGTTGGTTATCGTTAACAAGCGCAGTAAAGGCCAATAGGTCATCTTCAAAACTCGGGCTCATTGGCAACTTATGGAATTCAAGATGTTGAGTTGAAATCTCAAAGAAAAAGAGGTGTTCTTTACCTGTAAACCACGCAAAAACAGCTTCATCGGTGCGAATAGACCGTTGAACGCTCGAAGCATCAAAGGCCGTTTGCTCGTTCTTAAGGTCCTTATATGCTGGGAAGTTCTCTTCTAATCCAGCCACCAAGGTTTGATAGTCTCGGTCTCGCTCGAAGAGTGTGCTTTGGAGCTCTTTCTTTTGGGTGTCGTCAAGCGTACGACTTAGTTCCTGCGCCAATTCATTGAGTTCCTCCTTACGCGTGATAACCTCCTTTCGAATGCTATCAGGGATGTTTGCTATGCTTTTTGCTTGCTCGTCTTGTAATATGTTACGCAACAGAAATGCTTTGCTCTGCTCGTATAACTCTAGCGCCTTGATCTTGTGCTTTGGGTCTCCCGTTTGCTCAAAGAGATCGTAGCAATAACCTAGTGCCTTTTCGAAAACCCACCTGGATTCACTCAAGAACAAGTATTTGGAGTTCTCAGTTTCTATGTCCTGTTGGATCAGGTTGAGGGTCCGTATCAATGCTTCTGAAGTCTGCAGCGACGCCTCAAGTTTAAACTGCTCAGGTTCTTCCTTATTCCATTTGTCTATGGTCGATAATTTGTCGCTCAAAACATCGAACAGCCTTTCTGTCGCAAATCGCTCCTCAATTTTTGGGTTAACCAAGCTCTTCTCATTTATGGATTCAGAAGAGAGTAGGGCTAATGCCTTTTGGTAATACACAAAGGCATTATCGTAGTCTTGTTTTGCTACCAATATGTTGCCCATGTTTTGATACGCAACCGCTGGGAAGATTGGATTTAGGGAGGTTTTTGAGTAATATTCAATGCCTAATATTCCATACTCCATCGCTAGTTCTACTTCGTTATTGAGTAGAAGCGCTTCACTGAGAGAGGTATATCTAGCAGCTAGTTTGCGGTTCGGATCATCCTCACTTTTTCGATCGATTGCAATTGCCTTTTCGAAAAAAGTGATGGCTTTTTTGATGTCTCCTGCATCAACATAGGTCGTGCCGATGTTGAAGTAGGTATTCGAGACCCTGGGGTGTTGGTCGCCATAGCGTTTGAGCTTGACATCCAGTGACTTATCGTAATAGGAGATCGCTTTTTCGTACTCTCCTAGGTTGTCATAGACGTTGCCGATATTGTTGTACGATACGCCAACTGTGCCCGCCGTCGGGCCAAACTTCCTAAGCTTAAAATCGAGTGCTGCCTGGTGATTCGCCAATGACTTGTCGTAGTCCTTTTTCAGGATCCAATACACCCCGAGTGCATTGTAAATCGATCCAATCTTATTCCCATCGGTTGGAATAAGAATTTCCAACGCTTTTTGAGAGAGTTCTGGAATTCGGTTGCCATCCTCAAAACGATTATTTGCTTTTATTTCGAGGTAGTAATAGTCGGCGACCAAAAAATGATCAGGTCCAAATCGTTCAGCTATTTTTTCTCGCTCGACGACCACCATGTCGAGTACCTTCTCCGAGTGACCGAGTTTGAAATGGGCATCAATCACTCCGATTTGGAAGTTGTAGAAAGCTTCCCATTGTTCTTCCGCCTTAAACCTTTCGCAAGCCTTGATATACTTTTCTAAAGCAAGTGAGTACTCCGCTTTTTGTTTATGTACTCGCGCTTCCGCACTCAGTGCAAGTCCGAGGGAGTCAAGCCTGTCCGTTTGTGCTGTTGCTGAGAATCCAACAAGAAAAATAAGAAGAACTGTCGCGTAGAGTTTTGTCATTTAATTTTATTGGTTGGTCGAATCCGTGTGGCTACTCAATGCGCTCCAGCAGCTTAATCGCATCCTCGTGCTTGAAATGTCTTGGCTGAGCAGCGATGCTTTGGAGAGCAGCGGTTGCTTTTTCAAAATCTTCTGATTTTAAATGGGCTAAAGCCTGATACCATTCAGCATCCTTTTGATAGGAGCTCTCAGGATCAATGGCACCTAGGGCATCAATAGCCTTTGCATCTTGATCGGTCATTAGCAAGCAGAGTCCCAGATAGAGGTTTCCTCTATCGGCAAACTGAAACGTATCGTGGCTTACTAACGGAGATAGGATTTCAATCGTTGTCTCGAAGTCTTGATTGGCATATGCAGTCATTGCCTCATTCCAACTCGTGGATTGTTCAGTAACGGTTCGTTCGGCTGCTGGTGCAGGCAGGTCGAAATTTGCAGCGAAAAGCTCACTACCTGTTTCTGACGGAGCACTGTTGAAGACATACAAAGATCCCACAACCAGCATGAATACGGCCGCTATTGACATGGCCCTTCTAAAAACAGTAAGTCTCGTTGGCCGCTTATCATATGCAGCAAGCGCTTCTGTCGTACTCGTTTTTAGTTGACTGCTCACGGCAGAACGAATGGCCGTGAGATCCCTTTGGTAGAGGTCAAGTTCATTCTTCAATTCCATATTTGAAGAAAGCTCCTTCTCAAAATCCGAAAGCGATACTTCTCCAGCTCGGTATTCGTCTATAAATTGTTGCCTATCTAAATCTGATTTCATACTATTAAGATTCGATTGTTATCGCTCTTAAGTAGGCTTTTAAGCCAGCAATACTCTAAGCGCCTTAAGACATTTGTACTTTTTATCCTTTGCCTGAGAACTGCTTTGGAGCCCATTTCTCTCGGCTATTTCTGTCATACTATAGCCCCAGAAGCCCCAGTCAAGGAGTATTTTTTTGCAAGGGTTCCCTAGTTTATCCATCTTTTTATTGAGCTGTGCCATCTCCTCTGACTGTTCAATACGTTCATTTGCGAGAGGTCCGGTATCAGCTGCCGCAGGCAAACTCTCGTTGTAGTCTACTCGGTTAGTCGTTTTTTTTCTAAAAAGGTCGACGCTCTTAAAATAGAAAATTCGATAGAAATAGGTACCTAGGCTGCTCTCTCCTCGATATTGGCCTTCTGTTACTTGGTCTGAGAGCTTAACGATCGCGTCTGTATACGGATCAAGGGCTTCTTCTTTCGTGAGCCCTGTCTTCTTGGCTACCGTCGGTAGATAGTGGATGAACTGCTTAATAGCTTGTGCTACAGCGTCTTCCTTCGGTTGCCCTCCCAAAGAGAGCGCATCGATAAATCGTTGATCTGACCAACTTTTCTGTCTGTGCATTAGTCGATCAAATTCGTGTTACGAAGGTAATGACCTTTGGAGCTGCCCGTATATTTCTAAAAGACCTACGTATTATGCTGTAAAATTGTAGCCAGTTAGCTCTCTATCCTATGCATTAAGTAGCGTTTACGGAGATCGTCTCAACCGCTAACGAAGTAGAACTTCCCCAGTTTTCATAGCGCTACTTCTTAAACACCCGTTCTCCGGCTAAATACGTCTCGAGGACTTCGGTTGCGTTGATGCGACTCGCGTCTACCTCAAACAGGTTTTGCGAAAGCACAATGAAATCTGCTTCCTTCCCTTTCTCAAGTGAACCAACAATGCTCTCTTGTCGCATCACATAGGCCGGATCAATCGTGTATGCTTGTATCGCTTGCTCAAGTGATAGGTTTTGCGGGGTCCGAGTTACCGCATGTTGGAGACCAACAAAGGGATTGAGCGCACTAACGTCCCAATCACTACTCAATGTTATTCGCGCGCCGGCAGCTTTCAAGCTTTTGATCGGAACCAAGTTTTCATTCAGCTCAGGATCCACCAATTCGTCGTTCTCATGCCACTGATCAGGCTGGGTAAAGTCACCAGCCACTTGCGCATCCGCAACCACGTTAAGGTTAGCGAAGCGTGCATAATCGCTCGGATTGACATACTCTACGTGCGTTATTCGATGACGCGCACTTGGTGCCGCATTTTGTTCGATGGCATTGAGTGCTTCATGGACACCTCGGTTTCCAATCGCATGTATGTGAAAGTCAACACCCAGAGGATCTAAGGCGGCGATGTACTGACCTAGTCGAGATTCCGTCACATAATTGAGCCCATCGTTCGTGGGCAAATCGAACAGGTCGACCAGAAAGTCTCGATCCATCGCAGACGTTGTATTCACTACGATGCCATCAGCATAGAGTTTGACCTGGTTAATTTTTAAAAGACTGGTTCGATCAAGCGCATAGAGGTCTTTGATCTTCTGAATTTGAGTAGCATCATCTTCAGTAGGGTAGAGCCACAGACCAAGGTTTGCCCGAACGGTAAGCTTGTCTTCGCTAGCCGCGCGCTGCCACGTGAGGTGGTGGTTTCGCTTCCAGTACGTACGTGCGTCACAGATGGAGGTGATCCCGTTCTTCGCTAATTCAGGTAAAGCGAAATTGATGAGTCCTTCGTAGTCATTCTGCTTCCCGTTTGGAATGGAGGCGATAGCGAGATCAATAATGAGATTACCTGCATTGTCAATCAAAAGGCCGTTCGGATTTCCATTTTGATCCTTCATGATCACGCCTCCTGGTGGGTTAGGCGTTGTTGCGTTAATGTTAGCGAGCTCTAGTGCTTTAGAATTGACCCAAACAGAATGAGACGTTTGCTCCATCACGGCGATCGGTCGATCGGCGGATAGCTCATTCAAAATTTCGATCGGTTCGCGTTGGGCGTCTAGTAAGGTGTAGATGTCTGATCCCCAACCCAAAATCCAAGGTGCACTTGGGTTGTCCACGATCGCTTTTGCAATGTCTGTGGAGTAGCCTTCTGGGTCTTGTTCCGCCGTATTAAGGATGAATTGAAAGTTATCGGAAGCCGCTTCTAGTGGATGCAGGTGTACGTCATGGATGCCTGGCATTACCATCCGCCCGCCGAGGTCTGTTCGAGGTGTGGTTTCTTCAGCTTCCGCCAAAACCTCCGTCTCCGTTCCAATAGCCACGATCTCTCCTTGAACCACATACATGGCTTCTGCCCAGGGCATTGCATCATTTACGGTGTAGATGCGTGCGTTGGTATATAGCTGGCCCTCGGCATTGGGTACAGGCGTGTCAACCTGGTCGTCGATGCTGCAAGAAAAGGCTGAAAGCAGTAAAAAGAAAAGCGAGTAGGCTACCATAGATTTCAACGTCATACTTCAAATGTAACGCTTGGGTACAGCTTTCATTTCCTCGCTTAAGCGGTGAAATAGGTTGTTCCGACTCAGTAGAAGTAGAGTGTTGTAAAAGTCTGGAGGTGTCAGTCAATTTCAATCCCCAACCTTGGCAATTGCTTCACGTTATGATACGTCAACGCAGCAGTAATGCAAGCGCTAAGTTCTTTCTCAGGCACTTCCTCTTCAAAGGAGACCAGTATCGCACGGTTTTTCTCGTAGGTGAAAAAGTCTCCGAACACTTCTCGAAAAGTCAATACCAACTTGCTCGTACACTTGAAGTACATCGCATACTGATCGGGCTTCTTAGGTTTCCAATCCATGCGAAGCGTACTTCCCTTTTTAGCGAGATAGCTGGGTTCGCCCCACTTTAAGGTTTCTTCCAAATCTTCGATGCCGGCGGTTTTGGCGGAAGCTAAAATGAGGTCCCGAAGATGATTCATCCGCTTCCTCACGTTAGGAGGGTAGCTCTCGAATTTGGCAGTAACGCGCGGGTCTGTAGTTAGCTTGATTGAATGTGACACGCGAGGAAGATAAAACAAAGAGCGTGTCTAAGAATTCAGATTCTGGCGAAATTGAGAGAGATTTGAGTGTAGTTAGGCGAAAAGCGCCACGACAGAATGGGGTGAAGGGCCCCCGCTCTGGAGTAAAAGCTGGCTAATTCGAGCATTTTTAACGAAAAAATGCTCGGAATTATCCAATTTTTAGTCGAATTAGGATTTCTTAGACACGCTCTAGTTACTTCGTCTCCGCATGTTCAATTTCAATTCATACTCTAGCCTCTTGCTGATTGGTTGCATGCAGGCACTGGTTTTCTCGATCATCCTCGGGGTTCGTCGGCGCAGAGAGGAACGATTGCACGACCTATTTGCCTCACTAATCTTACTCGTAGGCGGACTGTATGCCGCGCAGTGGATGCTCGGTTTTGCCGGCTGGTACGATGACCAAGATTGGCGTTCAACGATCATGTTTTATATCGAGTGGGATCATCTCGCGGCATTAGGCCCGCTCATCTGGCTCTACTTTAGAGCACTCACCAACACAGATTTTCGATGGGAACGAAAGTATTGGCTCCACTTGCTGCCAGCGGTCGCCTTTACGATCTTACCCATCGCTTTTACCCTCTATGATTTCATCATTCACGCCCTATTGGGTGGGAATGTCTTTGAAGGTTTTGGCGGAAGCAGAGGGCCTGCAATGGAATTTAAGCACACCAATTCAGTAATGGATATACTCGATTCCTTTGAAGATGTATTCGCGAGAATCCAATTACCCGTCTACTTGGTGTTTACACTCAAAGAGTATCGCAAGTATCGAACGTATGTAGCCAACCAGTTCGCAAATGGAACCGAGTACTTCTTGCAAGGCTTGCGAATTTTGCTCTACATTTTTCTCATCGGCATCGGCTTAGCCTTTTTCAGTGAGCTGTTTGCGGTGTTGAGTGGGATAAATTCTTACAGTGATGTTTGGCCACGCTATTTCGCTATCTCTATTCTGATGTATGCCGCCGCGATTCAGTTTTATCGTCTCGATGCAAGACAGACGAGGCAACTGCGCTTTGAGCCAAAACCCGAATCTTCAGAAAGAGAGGAGCCTCCGGCTGACCTTGATCGCTGGGTCTCGAAATTGGAAAAGCAGCTCGCTACACACCAAGACTACTTGGAGCCGGATTTGAAGCTTGCCGATCTCGCCGACCGCATCGGAGTGAATACATCCGTGATGAGCAAAGTGATCAATGCGCACTACGAGATGAATTTTAACGACCTGATCAACGCCCGTCGCTGCGATGCATTTATGGCTCGGCTCCAAAACGGCGAACACCAACAGCATACGCTGCTCAGTTTGGCGCTTGATAGTGGCTTTAACTCAAAGTCAACGTTCAACCGGGCTTTCCGCAAGCAATACGGCTATTCACCAGGGCAAGCGGTGAAAGAACTAGCTTCAAATGATGATCTGGCACGTCCCAAACCCTGATGTGGCGCGGGTGAGGTGAAATGAGACTACACATTTGCACCTCACCAATACCCGATACGGCTAGCGAACACTTCGCTACTGGATCAGGTCCAAAACCAAGCATCATGCGTATTCAGTTTTTCATCTTCATCTTCCTTTTTACCGCACTCTCTGTAAGCTGCCAGTCTTCAGCCGGCGTTAGCATCCCATCAAAGCAGACGTTCATTCTTGGAGAGTTTTCAGACTATGGGTACAAGGCGAAACTCGAAAACAAGGGCGACCAAGTCGTCACCGTACAACTACGAAGCAAGGAAGATGCTTCCGTCATCACGACCATTCAGCTTTCGCCAAAACAAAAAGAGTCCCTTTCCGTAGCTGCTGATCAGCTGGTTGCAATGGAGAACGCAAGCTCTACCGAAGCGCAAGTCAATGTTAAAATGAGTAAGACCGTTAAGGGTATGAGCTACGAAGGTGGAGGCTTAGAGGAGGAAACCGCTGCTGCGCCAACCGAGACCAAACCAACGAATGCCAAGTCTGCACCTTCTGAGTACACCGTCGATGCAAACGCAACACCTGCACAGAACCGAGCGACAGCGACCATCGGTAAAGGAGAAGCCTTTATCTTGGGAGAAGGAACGAGCGCGAAGTATTCGGTAGACTTAAAAACAATGGGTGGTTCGATCAAGGTCAGCATTCGCAATCGTGATACCAAGGAGCAAACCCAAGGATTCGGACTCGGAAATGGAGGCGAGACCGTTTACATTCGTCCATACGAGGTGATCTACCTGCTCAATAGTGGCAGCGGACCAGCGATAGTATCCGCAGCGTTCAGTGAGCCGGTAAGTGGCGCACGCAAAGTTGAGTTGTAGCAGCCCCAGCGCCTGAACCGTCAGATCTGTACGACATAGGACTTAGTTAGTATTCCTTAAGTCTCTCCATCACATTGATGGATTCATATGATCTGACGGTTCGCCGTGCTTTTTTAGATCAAGGGAAGACGGTTCGCAAGGCTTTTTTTTTTCGACTTGACGGTTCGCTGCTAGGACATGCTTCAAGCTACTTACGGCTTCTTCTCATCCTTTTTGGGCTTGTTCTTTACCCACTTTTCTAGCCACTGGTCTTGCTCCCACAAGAGGTGCATGATGGTCTCGCGACTGCGGTAGCCATGGCTTTCGTGCGGGAACATCACAAGGCGAACTGTCGCTCCCAAACCTTTGAGTGCATTGAAATAGCGCTCAGACTGCATTGGATACGTACCAGAGTTATTGTCAGCCGCACCGTGGATCATGAGCAGTGGCTCATTGACTTTGTCGGCGTGCATAAACGGACTCATGTTGTAGTAGACTTCTGGAGCTTCCCAGTAGTTGCGCTCCTCACTTTGGAACCCGAAAGGTGTCAGCGTCCGGTTGTATGCACCAGAGCGTGCAATGCCTGCGGCGAAGAGATCGGAGTGAGCCAAGAGGTTGGCCACCATGAAGGCGCCATAACTGTGTCCACCTACTGCAACGCGATCACGGTCGATATATCCCAATGCATCTACGGCGTCGATACCTGCTTTGCCATTGGCAACGAGCTGCTCGCGAAACGAATCGTTCGGCTGATCATCACCTTCACCAACAATCGGGAATGCTGCATCATCGAGCACTGCATAGCCGCGTGTAATCCAATACAACGCTGATCCCCAGTACGGGTACGTGAACTCGTTCGGGTTGCTGGTATTCTGACTCGCACTTGCTTTGTCTTTGTACTCTCTTGGGTATGCCCACATGATCATCGGCAGCTTCTCACCAGAGGCCTTGTCATAGTTCGGTGGCAAGTAGAGTGTACCCGTTAATTCTAGACCGTCGTCGCGCTTGTACGTGATGACCTCCTTGTGTGCGTTTGCAATAGATTCGAACGGATTGACGAACGTCGTAAGCTGTGTAAGCGCTGCATCGCCCGAAGCCATGCCCGCGGTACTACGGAAGTAGAAGTTCGGGTATACCGACGGCGACTCCAAGCGCATTAGCATTTGCTGCGTCTCCGGATTGTAGCGATACAATGACTCTACTTTGTCTGTGTAAGCCGACTTATAGATAGTGTCGGTTGAACCAGTCTTCAGATTGATGGTCGTTAAAAAAGGGAATTGCCCGGAAGGGGTGTATCCATCGCCAAGCATGAACGCACTCTCGCTTTCTAGGGCAAGCACATCACGACCATACTTGCCGACGGTTGTGACAGGATCTCCAGGATCAGAATACCTGTCTTGGTAGTTGCGGTCGAAGAGTACGATCGGCTTAGCAGATGCATCACTCGGGTTAAAAGAGTAGACCTTCATGTTTCGAGTTGGCCACCAAAGGTCGTAGGCCACCGCTATACCGTCATTGCCCCATTCAATTCCTCGAAAACGTTGCTGTGTTTTGAGCATTGATTTTCCAGCCCCTGTGAAAGGCGCGTCGAGTTGAAAGACCTCGTCTCTGAATTCAACCTTATTCGCAGGATCTCCACCATCGAGCACTTCCGCGTAGACGAGGGTGTGTGGTCGATCGGCACGCCATTCAAAATCACGGCGACCGGTTCGTTCGGACATGAAGCCTTTCGGTAATTCTTCGATCAAGCCGATTTCGGCAATGGTAGAAACGAGCTTACCTGCCTTGTCGTAGATCGTGTAGCTCGTCGGGAAACGGTAGTATGGAACGATGTACGAAAACGGCTTGCTGATCTCGCTCACCATGATGTAGTCGCCATTCGGTGAAACATCGACGTTACGGTACATACCGTCTGCACGCCAAGGTTTGGTTATACCTGAAAGCGAAACCGTTACCAGCTCTGCGCGCGCAAGCTGTGAGAAGTCGTGTTCGTCGTACGGGTTTTGAAGAAGGTCTTGGTAGGTTCTGTTTTGAGCCTTTGCGCCATCGTTAGAAGAGATGGTTGGACCTGCAGGAACGGCATCTGCACGAACGATGAGCGGTTCGCGTATGCTTGAAACGGCTTTGACCAATAGGGTCTCGTTATCGATCCAGTTATGGACGTCGCGTAGGTTTGCATTGAGCGGACCGGCATGAATGCGTGTCGCTTTTGCAGCGGCTACATTCAATATCCAAAGCTCTACGCCATCAGTTGTGGTGTGCGTCATCGCCACATGCGTATCATCAGGAGACCAGCTGAAGTTGGCCAATTTGGGTTTTGGCGGAAGCCCAGAAACTATACGAGGTTCACCCGTAGGATTTTCAAGGGACTTGATGGTAAGTCCAGAGTAGTAGCGCGTACGAGAACCGATGTCAGTCTTCGGATCGATGCGCAAGCCCGCGAGTCTCAATTCCTTTCGGGCGAGATCTGCGATGGAGACGTAGGCGCTTCGTTCGCGCAGAATCATCCATTCATTGGCGTTGTCGATCAATACACTCGGCGCCAGTTTGGCGTCTGCCAGCTTGAGGATATCATCGGGTGGCACCTGATAGCTAAGTGGATCTTGTGCTTGGACTGTGCTTCCGCAAAACAGTAGAACTGCTGCGAGTAGCATCACTTGGGGGAAATGAGACATGGGAGGAAGGTAACGAGGAGGAGCTGGATAGTCGAAGGAATAGTTTCGTGTCAAATTTCACAATAACTCTTTAGGCGGTTCCCTCACCGTTTTCGTTGCGTTTTAGCTCAAGCACAGGGCCCCATCACTCCATTCTTGCGCGAACCAGCTCAACTCTCTCTCAATTTCGCCAAGATGTGAAGTATTAGCCTTATTCACCTTGTCTCAAGGTGCTCTCTGAAGTGATGGGGATTCAAACTTCTTGCAGCTTTCAATAAGCTTAAGTTCAGCTTTAATCCCAATTTGCCTCAAACGCATAACCGTCAGCTTCACTAGGCTCACGAATGACAGCGTCGAGGTCCTCTAGAAGGACTGCGATCAAATTTGTACCTAACCCTGTGCCTCGCTGTTTACCGTCTTTTCCAGGTCCATTGTCTTTGTAACGGAGAGAAATTGTTGAGCCTTGACTTTTTAGCGAAAGCTGCACACTTCCTTCGACTTCATTTGGATTCGAAATGTCTGAAAAGGCATATTTCATCGAATTTATAATCAGTTCATTAACGACCAGAGCGACCTTTGTTACTTGGTCAGCGGGCAATTCGATTGGCGCTATATCTATTTTAAGGTCAAAAGAATTCGGACTCGCCTGTTGTAAGTTGTAGGCGACTTTCATTAAGACCTCCTTTACTGAGACGCGATCTGTTCCTGAAGTGGAAAGGCGTTTATTTACTTCCTTAAGAGCTAGGAGTTGTGCTTCTGTAGCTGCAAGTGCTCCGCGGGCTTGCTCATCTTTTAGGGTGAGCTGTTGATTGCGAATCAGTTGGTAAGCTAGATTGATTTGGCTTGCACTTCGGTGATTGAGCTCTTGGTTTAGTATATTGACTTTTGCATTTGCTTTTGAAAGATTATTACGCTGACGAAACAGTGCCAGGCCTCCACTACCGAGTAGAAACAAGGCTAATGCGCCACCTGTCAAGGCATAATTGCGGTTAGTTAGAGCATTCGCCTGAGAATCTTGAATTTGTTTAAGACTTGCGATTTCTGCTGTTCGTTTTCCTTTTTTAAATCGAGCATCTAGTGATGTTGAAAATGATTTTTGTTCCTCGGCAAGACGATTTTCAACTTGTTGGAAGATGGTGTCGATGAGCGGCAACGGTGCTGCTTTGCCAAGTTTTGCCGAGAGGCGAAGCATGAGTTCTTGGGCTCCTGAGATTGCTTTTGGTGAAGCTATTCGCGGATTTGATTCATGCTCCAAAAGTAAAATGGAGATGAGATCGTACGCAGTTTTTGTATTTCCTTTTTTATCAAATGCGATTGCTTTAGCGTAGTTGGACGCAGGTACAGGCCAGCCTGGATTATTAACTTTTATAGTTGAAATCGTGTCGATTTGTCTCAACGCTGCATCAGAATTGCCATCTAAGGCCAGAACGGTAGCAAAGCTATTGCGAATTCGAGCTTCTCTAATGGGCGGATTGTTTAGTCTAGACATATAGGCAAGCGTTTTATCGAAGTAATATGAGGCCGAGTCGATCCGATTGCCAGAAGAATGAACAGTTGCCAAAGCTTGTAATGCTCCAGCAATTTCCCTTTCATTTCCTAATTTAGCTAATTGAAGCGCCTTATAACACAAATCTAGATGCCCTGTGGTGGAGCGTCCCATGTTGGCTCCGTAGCAGATTGTTGTGTAAATGCGCGAGGATTGGCCTGGAGTGCCAGCAGCTGTAAACATAGAGTCCACGATCGAAGAATAGAAAGTTGCACTATCTATATTTCTCAGTTTTACATGTGAATTCGCTAGGAAGTATAGTTGGTTATTAACTATTTTGAGATCATTTGTAGTCTTACTAACGTCTAGTATTTTATGGCTAAGCTGAATAGCTTCCTCTACTCGGCCTAGATTACTCAAGTAATTTTTTTTTCTATCTAAAACCGATAATTTATGTTCTGGATGATTGGCGGAGTCTTGTAGGAAATCACTTTCAAGTAATGTGTTTATAGCAGAAAGTGAACTACTATAGCCTCCGTCTGGAGAATTTGCTTCTATTGCAATTGATGCCATGAGGTTTGTCGCATATTTTTCATATGCTTCAGTGCATGTTAGACGTAATTCTTCCATGAGTTCAGAAGCACTTTTTTGAACGACTCTCGTTCGCGTATTTGTGCCTGGTCGTCGAGTTTTCGATGCAACATTTGATTTTTTACGTCGATTTGCACTGCTCGAGTTTTTCTGTCGGTACTCATTGAAGGAATTTCCTGTGATTTTCATTAAAAGTGAATCACATGTTGTTAATGAAGTCTCGTGTTGAACAATATATTTAGTTGTTGTGCTCTGATTTCCTTCGCATGATATTAGTAGTGTAGACAGCAGGCAGATAGAAGTCAGAATTAGCCCAGCGTTAGTGTTAAATCTTGATGTTTTCGTGACGGATTTCATGCTTGGATTCAAGTTGTAAGGTTTGTAGTAGTTATGTTTTGAAAATGAAATTAGCGCTTCATCAGTCGTAGTTTTAGTTCTTCTCGGTATACCCGGCCTACTGGGAGTTTTTTATGGTTTAGTAACTCCACTTGCTCTCTGGTTATGTTCAAAATCGCGTGATGCGGAACTGCATGGCTTTTGTGGATTTGAAGAAGGTCATCTCGATCGAAAAATGCAATCATAGCTTTAATCCCCAATTCAATGGATTTCTGTCGACCGTTGATAAGGTGAATATCAGTATAGGATCGATCAGCTGCGAGATAGAGAATATTGTCGAAGTCTATTCTAGATAGTTTCCGACCATCTGTTTGGACGAATTTGGTCTCTCTTATTCTAGTTTGGAGGTAGCTTTCTTCTGGAAGGGATACTTGCTTAGCACCAAATACAGTGTTTAATAGTCTTCTGAGGCAGGCGTCCAATTGCTCTGCGGTGAATGGCTTTAAAAGGTATTGAGCATTTGGTAATGCTGCAAGTCTAGTTAGTGTCACGTCATCTGAAAAGCTAGTTGTAATTACTATTGGTAGATTAAACTGAGCCGTTAAAATATTTCCAATGTCAATTCCATCAAGAGCACTTCCTACTAATTTGACGTCTAAAATCGCAGCGTCGTAAGTGGTCACCTTTAGGCTTACTTCGGCCTCTTCCCAGCTCTTGAATCGCTGGATTTGAGTGAAGCCTTTATTCTTCAAGGATTCGATCGTGTTACGTGCAACAATCCCTTCGTCCTCTAAATATAGAATTCGAGCTGAGAGGTTTTTCAAAATGTAAGTACTGTTTGAGGTAATATTGGAGCTTAGACTACCAAAATAGAGATCCGATCAGCGCGCAAACTATGAAAATAATTGGACCTAATAGTATCCGAAATGCTAGGTTTTGTGGATGAACTATCTTAGCCTTATGCTTAATAAGTCATACGCGCGGAATTTCTAAATTTGGATAATGAAACTGATGTCTTTTTTCTCTTGCCTGTTTTTGTAAAGTACTGCCTAACTAAATTCTGTATGTAAACTATTGGTTGTTATTTTTCGGCACCTAACATCCCTGTTTTACGCCTGAAGAACCCTCAGCTAAAGTTAACAGCCTCGATAGCTTATCGTTTCAGAAAGACCTCGCTCCCTTTGCCAGAGAGCATTAGCACATACATTCCAGTGCTTAGGTTCGACACATCAATGCTCGAAGAGTGCACCTGTCCACGTGCTAAGGTTTGACCCGTAATCGATTCTATGCGGTAGTCTCCAGAAGACTGATCGTTCAATTGAAGATTATCGGTGACGAGATTAGAAACCAAGAAGGAGGTTTTGGCGAAAGCTGTAACCGTCGAAGAAATGCCGCCAACTTCGTGTGCTCCAGCATCTGGTCGAACATCAATCAGGCGATTAACGGACATCGCAGGGTGCTCGTACGAAAGGGCAGGGTATTCCCATATCCAGTTGGTCTCCGAAGCATTGGCACCTGCGTTAATCGCTGGCGAAGCAGATGTTAGTTTGAAATTGTACTGCTGCGCATTTTCAAAACCCGCTGCAGAAATGGATGGGATAAGCACGTTGCCAGTCTCTTCCGTGAAGCTTCCGTTGACGAGCGAGCTGCCACCGACGAGTAGGTTATTGATCGCTACTGCAGAGGTCGTTCCTGTGGCTAGGTGATAAAACGTGCCGCCTGGAGATCGTTCATTGACCATGGTGTTGTGAATGCTCACGAACTCATGTGGACCATCGTTTGAAAGACCTTCGAGGCCGTATCCCACAAAATTGCCGTTCGGTGCATTTGGCCCTTGGTGAAAGACGTTACCGATGATTGTCGACTGTCCTCCATTAGGTAAGTCAATCAACCTGCTAGCATTGCCGGTTTGCTCATCTGAAAAGCGATTGGCAGCGATGAAGTTGACCTGGGCGCGCGATTTCAATTGATGCCCAACGTTGGCCCCGAAGGAGTAATTACCGACAAAGGTCAGTGAGTCGTTGTAGCCAATGTAGAGGTTGTGAGACTGCCCATCACCTTCTCCATTTTGGCCAAAAATGCTGCTCGAGATATCGATGTGACCAGCGTTTGTATTGTTGGTTAGGATGCCATTCTCATTGTTGTAGAATCCACAGTTTCGAACCTTTAGTCCATTACCTTCTAGTCGGATACCTGCTCCGTTTTGATCGGGCACTGTTGCGTCATGAAAGATGATGCCATCGACGGATACATTGTCTCCAGTGATGACCCATATCGCTTTACCTTCTAAAGCTGTGTTATCTGCAAAGAGATTGATGGAAGCATCTTCTGCCTGGAGTACGAGGTCGTCAGCTTCCCACTTGGCAAGGGCATCTTCTGCACGGTAGGTTGCAGATTGAAAAGTTACCGTATCGCCAGGTTCTAGCACGTTTGCGTCTGAAAGTGCTCTCGGAGTGGTAAAATCTCCTGTAGGTCCGACGAGATACTGAATAGGGATCTTAGGATAGTGCCAGTGAATTCCTTCTTTATAAACGGGTACATCGTTATTGAAAAACGTAATCGTTTGTGATAAAAAGGAGGAATCTAATCGACCCGGAAAGTAGACGAAGTCTTGAACGGAAATCCGATCGGTGGTTGAGTACTTATTATGAGAGCGTGTTGTGCGGACTCTTCGTCCCAGTTGGTCATATTCATTGACGAATCGAAAGCTATCTAGTCCGATTCCAGCTCTAGTCCATTCTACCGTTCGTAGGGTGTCGCTTGATGTCCCATAAGTGATGTAGCTCTCTATCGTTATTAGCGGTGAGATAGGTGATCCAATTTGACGTTCGATGTCATGATAGAAGAAACGTCCATCTGCAAGCGTATCATAATTGATGGTGGTGCTTGTGGTGTCTTCCCAATTAGAGCCACCTATGTTTTTGGCGCCACTCGAAAAACGTAGTTCGCCTTGTTGGTCGTAGCTGAACGTCTGTCGAGATTTTCCAGGGAAAATTAGCTGCTGTGTGGCCTCGTCGAAGTTGAACTGGTATTTCGAGTAAAAGGTGGGGCTAATGTCGAAGGTGTCAACGAGGTAGCCGCTTGATGCTGGGTTAATAGCCACATCGAAGGTTTCATACGTGGTGTGGAGTTGGCCATTGATGAGGGCGTACGTTGTGTCCGCTTCGAGCACGTAATCTTGAGTTGGGCGCCTGTACAGGAAACGCTTTACGTTGCCGAGTGTATTGCCAACGAGTTGGTATTCGTCTCTTTGGCCCGCGTAGTAGATGTCGTTCGCATATGAGTTGACAAAGTTCGTCACCGTAAGAAGCGCGGTGCTGCCTGGCGTATAGTCAAGGACTTTAATAACGCGAACGTTGGTGTCCACTAGGTTTGAAGCCATGTTGAAATAGGCCACCGAGTCAGGAATCAAAACACCCGATTGAATCACCTTGGGTAGGTATGGTACCTCTGCTACAAAGTCAGGGTGTATCTGGGCGTTTATATTACTTGAGATGAGCTGCAGGAAGCTAATAAGTAATAGGGTGAGTCGGAATAGCATATACAGAGTTGTACTGCAAAAGTAGTGGCAAAGAGGGAGACAGGGATTGTGAGGAGGTTATGCCTTGTCGCGGGAGCATCGCATGCTAACGCAGGTTACTTGAATTCCGCGCTTGCGATATGTAGGCCACCGTGTTCATACAGCCGCATAGCGGCGTCTAAATTGGAGCACAGGGTTTACCCGTGTGGATTTTTAACGCATTGTGCATGTCACCGCCGCGATAAATCGCATTCTACCCATTCGACTCCATCAGCTTCGCGACTTCGCTCAGGGCAGGCTCTAGGCATGCAATCGCACGCTAACGCGGCTCACCTGCACTACGTACTCGCATAATGAAGGCCATCGTGTTCACACAGCCGCATAGCGGCGTCTAAATTGGAGCACAGGGTTTACCCGTGTGGATTTTCGGATTTTTGTTTTTTCCGACATCCGACATCCGACATTTAATTTAATTTAAATACCAATAGCGTCCTTAAGGCAACAAAGTGGTCCAGCAGCGCAGCGGTCTTTCTACCGGCCCCCGGCCGCTAAAACTGCACCGCCCCCTCAACCAACAGCACCCGCCCCAACAATGCCACATCCGTTCCCAATGCCGTAAGCGTCGGGCGCTGCACATCCGTCTCTAAATTCAAGATGTACTGGCGCTGTGTTAGGTTGGCGCGATCAAACGCATTGTACAGGCGCAAGCCCAACGAAAAGGACTTTTGGGTGCGTAGACCACTCAAGTTTACATCTGGGGTTTTGCCAAAAGGCTGCTCAAACTTCCCAAACAAATCAACCCGATGGTACGCCGGGAGTCGCTCCTGAAACGTGTCCGGATCAAGCGCCTCACGCGAAGAAGCTTCCGTCACCGCATTCAAGTCATTGTACACCAACCCACTCGCAGCTTCATAGTTGAACCCGCCCGACCATCGACCTTTTGTATAGCTATGAGACGTCGCAAACCGATGCCTTCGATCATCCGGCGCACGTTGCCAAGCGCCTAGCGAGATCCGCTTAAACGATTGAATACTTCTCGAAAGCGTATACGCCGCTTGACCTGAAAAAGGCCCCTTTTCATACCGTAGATCCGTGTCAATACCGAGCACTTCTCCTTTGCCAACAACCGTAGTGAAGGTGGGAACAGGGGCACTGATCAAGACATCGTTATTCACACCAATCGAACTACTTAGCGCAGCAACGATACCCGGAAGCGTTCGGTAATATCCTTCTATCCCAAGTTTAAAAGTGGCCGTCGAATGCGAAAATCCAAGGGTGAAATTATTGGCCCTTGGCTGCTCCATTCTGTTCGGGACATCGAGCACCAGCACGGTGTAACTCTGCCCAAATTGATTCTCATGCTGTAAGGCTCTTGTCGCCTGGCGTATAAACGAATAGCCCGCGTGCAGTTTTGAACTTGTGTGTGCCATGTCGGAAGGAAGCGCATAGCTTAAAATCAATCTCGGACTCAGCCAAGACTTCTTCAAGTCGTAGGCTTTAGTGGCGCGCAGCCCAAGATTCGCCGAAAAATGCTTGCCCAACGGCTGGATGCGTGTCGCAAAGGCGTGAAGTCGATTCCCCGACTGGTCGAGGTCTAGCAGCGCGATCTCATTGAACCGGAAGAGCGCCTCCGTTTGTAACTGTTGGGCCTGTATGCCCGCCGACCAGCTGTCACCCTTCTTCCCTCCACGAACTGAAAATTCAGCCTGCTGATCGGTGACGTTATTCTGAAGTTCATTTTCAAACGAAACCAGGTCACGCGAACCGATCAAATTTCTGACCGAAAAGTCAGAGCTGGCATTCAGCGACTGTTCGTATTCTGTGCGATGGACATCAAGCGTGTAAATCAACTTTTTAGTGCGGTAGTGTAAGCTTCCGCCAAAACCGAGGTTACGCCAAGCGCTCTCCTCCAAGTAATTGCCGTCAAGTGTAAGTGGCCGACGGCGCTCATCGATGATGCGTTCGGAATCTGAATTAAACGAATAGGCGTCCATGGAAGTGTAGCCATTCACCGTGCCTGACCATTTCGATCCACTGGGTTGAATATCGATTCGCGTATACAAATCGTAGTACGAAAAGTCAGGCGTCGTTACCGCGGTAATTCCATTTCTAGCATCGTTTTCCGACCCCGTATTTTGAAACGTAGAGGTTCCTGCGACATTGCCCAGACTGCTTCTCGCGCTCGCCAAAACCCGAATCGGTCCGGCCGTTCCTGTCACGGTTGCTGCCGCTGAAAGCTGGTCCAGATCGAGCTGAATGCTGTTCAAATTATTGGGAATCGTATGGATATCCATCAGGCCTCCCCTAAAGCCTCCACGGTCGGCAGGGTAGTGCGACCGATAGAGATCTATTTGGTCCACAGCTTGCGGATTGATGGCCGAAAAGAGTCCGAATAAATGGTCAATGTGATAGAGTGGTAGACCATCCAATTCGACAAGTGTTTCCGACCCTTGACTTCCCCTAATCGCCGGTAATGCTCGATCTCCGTCGAGGGTGCTGACGCCAGCTACGCCCATGAAACCGAAGCTACTTAGCGCGATTGGTGGAAGTCGTAAGGTGTTAAATGCTTCAGCGTTCTCGGCCTGCTGCACAGATAGCACAGGCTTGAGCAACCTCGCCGGTAACGTCGCCACAATTTCCGCTAGGGCCGTTACCATGGTGTCTCGCCGCAAGGATATTGAACGTGTCCCGTTTTTGAAATCTCGGAAGTTTTCAGTGACGTATCCCACATAGCGAACGGTCAGTTCTTCAGGCAATTCAGTTCGCTCCAAAACCAGCCGACCGTTTACATCCGTTACCCAAAATCTACCGTCTGAACTTTGTACGCTCGCACCAACAAGAGGCTCCTGGCCATCTGTGATTTGTAAGGTCAACGAAGCATCTTTCGCGGGGACTGTTGCTGCGGCCGGCGCGATCAAAAACAAGGCTTCGTTTTCTGAGCGAAATCGAAATCCAAGGCTCGGCAGTTCGGCTTGTAACGCGTCCCAGGTTTTGACGAAAGTCGTATCCACTTGAATGCCTTTGAGGTCTTCAAGCACGAACGAAAAGCTGATCCCTTCTTGGGCTTCGATGTACTCGAAAAGCTGGACGAGCGGTAAGGTGTTTTCAGCACCGTTATTCGAGGACTTGACAGCTTGCGCCAAAACCCCTTGCGCGAACATTGTGCAGCAAAGGCTCAAAAAGATAGAGATGGCAATTGAGCCTCTTGGCATAAACTAGTTGCGCTTAATCATCGTCTGACTCGTGTCGACTTGGGTCTGTAACACGAAATTGATCCGTTCGATTGCCAGCGGGAAATCGTTGGTTGGAACCTCAAGGTTGACTTGCTTCTTGAGCAAGTTACGCTCCACATCAAAGCCTCGTGGGTAGTAACGCTCGAAGGTCTTCATCATCGATGATACCGACTGTGCTTTAACAACCAATCGCCCTTCACGCCAAGGAGCAATTGCTTCTATTGTGGTCGGAGTCAAATCGGCAAGCCCGGCAGGAGTTCCTGCCACGGCAAGTCCACGAGTGAGTAGCACTTCATCGGCTTTACGGGTCACTTTCACCTTGCCCGTTGCGCAGGCCACGGTGAGCGCTTCACGTGCTTCAACAGAGAATGAAGTGCCCAACACCGCGACATCACCCACGGCCGTGTGAACCGTAAAGGGGGATCCTTTCTCAACCTCGAAAAAGGCATCGCCTAGGAGGTTGAGCTCACGGCTGTCATCTGAATACTTGACCCTCAAGGTCGATGCAGGAGCCATGTACACCTTACTGCCATCGGGCAGTTCGACGATGCGTTCTTCACCCGCTTCGGTGCGGTAGAGATCTCCACCGAGTTCGAGGGTAAACAAGAAATAGAGCGCACCAACCGCCGCAGCGGCCATGGCGACGACACGTCCCCATTGTTTGCGCTGCACCCAGCCGCGCATACCGACGACTTTCGCAGGTTCTTTCGTCTCAACGATGGGCGCTACCGTTGCAGAAGCCGTTGTGCTTTCTGCGATGCGATCCCATAGGGCATTCACTTCTGCGTTGGGTATTGGATCAACGCTGGCCATGCCTTCGTCTAGCTGGTGAAGGATGCGTTGCACCTTCATCATCTTAACGGCTTGCGCTGGGTTTTTCTCCAGCCAATCGTCCCAAGTTGCTGCATCAGTACCCTTGAGCACGAAAGACTGCACGGCAGGATCGGCTGCCAGTTCGTCTACAGAAAGCTGTGTGTACTCGTTGTTCATGATGCGGCGTGCAAGAGGGTTTCAAGTAGATAAGGATCGAAAAGTAGCTTTGTACCCAAGCAGGACAATAAAAATGTCATGCCGAGCGATTTTCTCAGTTTTCCGATCGCTCGCGCAAGCGTATTTCTAGCACTTTGATAGCTGATGCCGGTCACTTCGACGATGTCTTCATAGTCGAGGTTTTGGGTAAAACGTAGTTCGATCAGTTCGCGTTCACGCTCAGAAAGTTGACCGACTGCAGAGGCGAGCGTTGCATTCTTAGCAACCGTCTTTTCTGCGTCTACCAATTCACTTTCGATAGAAGGCGTTTCGTCTTCTGGCGCTTCTGAGAGTTCGCCTGTTTTAGAAGCCTTCTTGTTGGCGCGCAGCAAGTCGTTGCGCAGTGCAATTAACAGGTAAGGACGTGGATTGGCGGCAGGGTTTAACGTCTCGTGTTTGTCCCAAAGCCGCACAAACAGGTCGTGTACAGCGTCCTTGACGACCTCCATTTCGGCGAACTGCTTTCCATAGCGCAGCAGTGCCCCACCGTGTTGTCGGTACAAGAGCTCGAGGGCGCCATGTTCGCCTGTGATGAGGGATTGCCAAATTGGATTCACCGCGGGAAGGTAATTGGCTTGAGGCCAATTGAATTTTGAATTGGTTTACGAAGCTTCGCTCCGATAATTTTGAATTTTGAATGTGCGTGACGCTCGTTCGGGATGGAAAGCCAGCGGCATATGTCCCACAGTACTGCGGGACGGGCTGGCTTTACTTCCATTTTATATCGGCGAACCGCTGGAAAGGTCAACTACAAAGGCATAGCTTCACGGCTCTTTCCCAGATCCCAGATCCCAGATCCCAGATCCCATATCTCATTTCCCAAATCCCATAAATGGTCAACAGTGAAATTTTCGAGAAGCTCTATATGGGACTCGGCAAAGCACGTTTTGGCGGAAAAGTAGCCAGCTACATTCCGGAGTTGGGTAATGTGGAGCCTGACCGTTTTGGCGTAAGCTTGACGATGATCACGGGAGAGAGCTATCATTTTGGAGATCATGAACAACGGTTTTCGCTGCAGTCCGTCTCGAAGGTGTTTGCACTCGCATTGGCTGAGGCGTTCGTAGGTGAAAAACTGCGGAAGCGTGTTGGTGTAGAACCATCCGGAGCGGCCTTTAACTCGCTTACGCAGCTAGAATTACACAACGGAATTCCGCGAAACCCGATGCTCAATGCAGGGGCGCTCGTGGTGTGTGATGTACTCTTGGAGCAGCTCACTTCTCCGAAGGAGGACCTGCTCGCATTCGTTCGTCGCATCTCTGGTTCACCTAATGTAGAGTTCAACGATCGCGTAGCTAAGAGTGAACTCAAGACGGGTTTTCGAAACGAAGCACTGGTTCAATTCATGCGCAGCTGCGGTAACATCAACAGTGATTTAGAGGAGTTGATGGACTTCTACTGCAACCTCTGTGCGATTGAAATGACGACAGCCGAGCTATCTCAGAGCTTTAGTTTTTTGGCCAATCGAGGTGTCAACATCTTGACTGGTGAGTCTGAAGTTAGAGCGCGCACCACGCGACGTATCAATGCGATTATGCAAACGTGCGGCTTCTACGATGAGGCTGGTGAGTTTGCCTTTCGCGTCGGCTTGCCAGGCAAAAGTGGCGTCGGAGGTGGCATTGCAGCCGTTCATCCAGGAGAGTATAGTATTGCCGTTTGGAGTCCGCGCTTGGGTAAGAAGTTTAATAGTTATGCAGGGATGCGCTTCCTCGAATCGTGGACGACGTACGCAGAGGATTCGGTGTTTTAAATCCAATTGTTAGTTGGTAATTGTCAATTGATATTGAGCCTTAGAGACGTGAGCCAGACGTTGTGGCTACTTGCTCAGAAGATTGCTGATTTAGCTCGTAAATGAGGATTGCTAGCACGCTGCTGTATTCAATTACCGTCGCCCAAATGGGTACTACGACGTCTTCAGTACCGTAGGCCAAGTAGCTGAGGAAAACGGTGAAGCCTAACACATACGGCCATTTGTATTTTGTTAGCGGGGCGAGCGCAACTAAGTAGATCGCATACCACGGATGCACGGTCGTTGCGCACAAAATGTAGATGCCGAAAGAGAAGAGTAGGGTTGTGGCCAAATCTAGCTTTTTCCATCCACGCACTACTGCAAGTGTGATGATGGAAAGCATCGAGAGGATGCTGAGCGACGGTCCGATCACGCTAATCCAGTTCCAACCTTTGTACCATTGCCCAAGTGCACTGGCGAGTACATAGAGGCTTCCGTTAAATTCAAAACTCCGAAAGTAGAGGTCCAAGCTTTCGCCAAAACCAGATAGGTCGGCGGAGGCAAAAAACGGCACGAAGAACACCGCAGAAAAGAACAGTGCAGATAGCAAGAATATGATGGAGGATTTATAATTCAGTTCGCTGTCGAGTCGATTAGAAGCAGGGTTAGCTTTTTTTAACCAAGCGATGAGCAAGGCTGGGCCGATAAGCGCAGGCACAAGTTTTACTCCAATTCCAAAGGCAAGCCCAAAGCCAGATAACCAAGGCTTGTTTTGGCGGAAGCCGTGAATCGCAAGCAAGATTCCTAGCACGGCTAGGCCTTCAAAGTGCAAATTTCCTGAGAGCTCTATAATCGCAAGTGGAAGTAGGGCATAGGCGATGAAACCTGCTTTGTTTTCTCGCTTGTCTAGGTCATACAAGAGGGAGAGGACAGCAAGCTCTCCTAGTATGATCACTGCTTTCATCCAAGTCACACCTTCTTGGATAGTGTTGCCCATCCAAGCAGCAAATGCAAAGACTAGCTGTGATAAGGGAGGATACACAGTATAGTACCCTGCGCTATTCATGTTTTCTAAGAGCTCTTTGTTTGGGTTTCCGTGTCTAAGGATTCCGTCTGCATAGAACGATTGTGGAGCTTCGACGGGAATGAAATCCAAAGGGTGGTAGCCAGCTAGCCAGAGCTCTCCGTCCCAGAGGAAACGATAGAAGTCGTCGCTCAAAAGAGGAATGGCTACTAGATTAAGCAGCCTCGCACCAACAGCGACGACGATAACGATTGCTATGCTATGTTGACCTTTAAGTGCACCCCAGTAGCCAAGGGCCATGACTATAGGTAAAATTATGACGGCTCCTTGATTGTCTCGTTCGAAGGCAAACGATGCAAACATTAATGCTCCAAGCAACAACCAGATTGCTTCAGTAGTCCAATGCTTCTTGTTGCTAATTTCTACAGCATCTTCAATTTCGTCTCCTATACTCACGCAGCTTCTGCTTTAACTAACTCCTTACGAGGCATCATCAGCATGTTACTTCCGTCTTCATCGTCGCCCTTGGCAAAAGCCTCTGGACCTGCAAACGTGTGTTGCAACGTGATGATGAAAATGCTCGTGTATCCGATCGCCAACATGCCATGGAAGAGCGCGAAAAAGGTATTGTCCGTGTAAATGCCCCAGATGACAGCTATTGAAAAGGTGAGTCCCAGCAGGCCTTCCGCGAAGGTGGTCCACTTGATTTTCTTGCTGCGGTAGTTGTTGGTTGTTACCTTGTTGCCATCGCCAATCGCAAATTTTGGAGTGCGCACAAAAGGTGATTTCTTACCCCTGAATCCTTGTAAGACTGCAATGGTATTGTGCAGACTCAAGCCCATGCTGAGGCAGAGAAAAAGTGGAAACAGGAAAACAAAACGACAAAAAGCTGCCCACTGAGAAAGTGAGGCCCAACTCGATTTGACATTGGCGATGTAATACACTGAGCCAACCGCAAGAGAAGCTACCAAGAAGCCCGTGAAGATCCAACTCGGTAGTGCGAAGTGAGCCACAGCAAAGGCTGTTGGAATACTCAAGACGCCAATCAAAAACACGAACAGGAAGATCGAACTCGCGAGCAAGTGCGTCGTCATGTGCACCTTCTTGTTGAGCGAAAGCTCCTCGTTGCGCCAGAGGCTTGGAAGAAGTTTGCGTGCATTCTCGGCGCCACCTTTCATCCAACGGTGTTGCTGTGATTTGAAGGCGTTCATCTCGACAGGAAGCTCTGCAGGTGCGAGGTTCTCTTCTAAGTATCGGATCGTCCAACCTTTGAGTTGAGCGCGAATGCTAAGGTCAAGATCCTCGGTAAGAGTGTCTGCTTTCCATCCACCAGCATCGGCAATACATGCTTTACGCCAGATGCCTGCCGTTCCATTGAATTGTGCGAACAGGTTTGCGGCGCGTCGACCAGCTTGCTCAACCGTAAAGTGGACGTTGAGTTGCAACGCTTGCAATCGTGTGATGAGCGAATAGTCCTCGTTGAGGTGTGCCCAGCGGCTTTGCACGACGCCTGTTTTAGCGTCAGCGAAAAAAGGAATACTCGTCTTGATGAAATCCGGACTCGGGACGAAGTCCGCATCGAAAATCGCGATGAATTCACCTTTCACTTGAGGCATCGCATCGGCGAGCGCTCCAGCTTTAAAACCATGACGCTTTTTACGACGCACGTGTTGGATGTCAAATCCCTTTGCTTTCCATGCCTCGATTCGATCACCGGCAATCTGTACAGTCTCGTCGTTAGAGTCGTCGATGACTTGAATCTGCAAGCGGTCTCTTGGATAGTCGAAGGCGCAGACGGTATCGATGATTCGCTCGGCGACGTATAGCTCGTTGTAAAACGGAAGTTGTACGGTCACCATCGGCCAGTCTTTCACCGCTTTTGGTGTCGGAGCTTTTTTTCTGTTCAGGTAGGCGCGCAGCAAATGCACCTGCATGAGGCAGTAGATGGTGACATAGACCAACGCCAACACATAGGCGACGAGCGCCGTTCCTAGAAGAATATCAAGTGTTCCCATTAGATGTTGGAGAATATGGTCCAGAGGATTTTCTGTCCGGCGAGGTAGCTGTTTTTCAAGCTTCCTGAAACTTTAGATTTTCCGTGCGCGCGATTGCGATAGTCGACAGGGACTTCCACACTGCGGATTTTGAGTTTTGCGGCTTTCACCTGCATTTCGACCGTCCAACCGAAGTCGGGATCTTCCATGTTGATTTTCATCAAGGTGGGGTAAGCAACAGCTCTAAACGGGCCTAAGTCCGTGAATTTGACGCCCCAGATGAGCCGCATGAGCGTTGTTGCGAGCCAGTTTCCGAACATTTGGTGCGGTAACATGGCTCCGTCTTGACGCTTTCCGAGTGCTCTACTACCGATGACAAGCTCAGCTTCTCCGTTGATTATTGGAGCGATGACTTGGCCGAGTTGGCCGGGGTAATCACTCAAATCACCATCGATATAAACGACGATGTCTGGTAGTTCACCTGCAGGTCGAGCTGCGATGTATGCATGCCCCGCAAGGCAGGCAGAACCGTAGCCTTTCTGGGGTGCGGGGACGATGATCGCCCCTGCAGCCTTAGCAACGGCGGCAGTTGTGTCGGTTGAGTTGTTGTCGCACACGAGTATGTCTCGCACTAATCCTTTGGGGATTTCGTCGACCACTTTACCGATGGATCCTTCTTCGTTGAAGGCTGGGATGATGATGTCTACAATCACGTGGAGTGGGTCAGCCTGGGGAGGCAAAGTTATTAGAGTACGAAGAAGATTCGGACAGAAGAATGTAACAGCGCAAACAGATTGAAAGAAGTCTCAACCTGCATGTATCGAAGAAGCTATAAGGTTCGTTCCTTTGCAACAGCTTTATGATTCGAATACTAACAGTACTACTTGCCATAGGGGTTTTGGTTGCCTCGCTTCCTTCTTGCACATTGGAGGAGGATTTTTTCACTGATCCCAACGCTGAGGTTCGCCTTGGTATAGACACGCTTCGGTTTGATACCGTCTTCACCGAGGTGGGGTCGGCGACGCAGTCGTTTAAGGTTTACAACCCTTACAGTCAATCGCTTAACCTCAAGAAGGTGAGCGTTGAGAACAATGCCGGTGGCCGCTTTCGCATCAACGTGGACGGTCGCTCGGGCGACGAGATCACGGAAGTATTTATTCCGCCCAACGACAGTATTTACATTTTTGTAGAGGTGACCGTTGACCCAGATGATGATATTACGGTGAGTCCGTTCATCTTCGAAGGCAGGGTAGTGGTCGAGGCGACTGAGCAGCGCCAAGTCGTTGTGCTCGAGGCTTTCGGTCAAAATGCCAACTACATTCCTCAGAATCGTGATCGAGCCAATTTCGGTTTTCTGACCTGTGATTTGGGGCAAGTCACCTTCGATGACCCCAAGCCTTACGTGCTGTATGGTTCGTTGGTCATAGACTCCTGCACGCTCATCTTGCCGGCTGGGTGTAAACTTTACGTACACGGTGGACTAGTGAACAGCACTGATTTTGGTGTTTTCAACGACGGTCTCATCATTGTTCAAGGCACCGGCCGACTTCTCATCCAGGGTACTGCCGAAGAGCCTGTAGTGATAGCAACCGATCGTTTGGAGGAGGAATTCCAAGATGTTGGTGGCCAGTATTCAGGCATTCGTTTGGGCGCTGGTACTGGTCCTCACTCGATTTCGCATGCGCATATCCGCAACGGAATCGTGGGCGTTTTCCTTGATTCCTTGGCTCGTCTGAGCATCAACAATACAATCATCTCTAACACGTCGAGTGCTGGTATCGTAGGCTATGCGGCCAATGTGAGTGGTAGTAATGTCCTCGTCCACTCGAATGGTGGGGGAGCGTTGCAAGCCATATTAGGTGGTCGCTATCGTTTTGATTATTCGACGTTTGTGAATTACGGTTCGCGCAACCCTGCAGTCATTGTTACCAATGGCTTTCAGGTTAACAATCAAGTATTTTACGTCAACCCGATGGATGCGACGTTTAGGAATTCAATCGTGTATGGCAGTCTCAACGATGAGTTTGCTCTTAGTGATTTTGGTGAGCCTAGCCTCCTTAATTACCAGATTACGAACTGTGTTTTGAAGAGTACGGATGTACCTGTAGATCGTTCTGAGTTTACTGATCGCTGCACGACGTGTTACTTCCCTCCTCGTGATTCTGCGCTGTTTGTGAATTCAGTTGTTGATTCGTTTCAGCTTGATACGTTGAGTGTTGCTGAGGGTCGGGCGTTCCCGATTTTCGGAATTGACAAGGACCTCATCGATAATGATCGCGATGCGGTTACCCCTGATATTGGGGCGTTTGAGTATCAGTATGAGTAGGTTATCGGTTGTTCCTTTCTAAGGCGGCATCTGAGCTCTGCTCAGGCCTTAGAAATAGGTTTCAGGCTAGGCCCCTCGCTAGTTTAAGGAGCTGATCAGGCTTATTCCTACGAACTGGTGGTCCTCAAGAGTAGGGACTGTTCGTAAATCGACGAATTACGAACAGCCCAATCTAACATTGGGTAATTCTCAAGCCCGATATTGCATTTATGAGTAAGAGTACCGGCGAGATGCAAAAGGGTAGTGTAGCCATCATTGGTTGTGGCTGGTTAGGTCTTCCGCTTTCGCTAAAACTCCTTTCGGAGGGGTATTCCGTCTATGGGACGACCACCCGTGCAGAGAAAGTGGCTGAGCTTGAAGCGGCAGGAATCAAGGCTTCCGTGCTCAAGTTGCCCATGGTTGATTTTCAAGCTTCCGCCAAAACCCTAGATACGGAGCTTGTTCCAGATCCCACATCTCAGATTTCGAATCCGCTCTGGTCAGCAGATCAACTTGTGATCAATATTCCACCCAACCGCAAGGATCCGAATTCCGCTAAGAATTACCCTGCGGCTGTGCTCAGTGCGATGTTGACCTATCGTCGCAACCAGCCAAGTGGACGGATCGTCTTCACGAGTTCGATCGGTGTCTATGGTAGTGACCACGGGCAGG